>NZ_QWUA01000024.1 GCF_003576525.1 Rummeliibacillus sp. POC4
GCCCAAGAACTAAGCTAAAATTTAAAAGTTATCTATCGAACGTTCGTTCTTTTATGAGTTTTATGATAAAATTATTAAAATAGATTTTAGAGGGATGGAGTGATAATATGAAAATTTTTCACACAGCTGATTGGCATTTGGGAAAATTAGTTCAAGGTGTATCGATGATTGAAGACCAAGCCTATATTTTATCTCAATTTTTACAAGAAATCGACAAAGAAAAACCCGATGTAGTCGTTATTGCGGGTGATTTATATGATCGTTCAGTTCCACCGACTGAAGCTGTCTCGCTACTGGATAATATTTTCTCTGAAATTGCCATTAAACGTGAAATTCCTGTAGTAGCGATTGCAGGTAATCATGATAGCCCAGGACGTATTCACTTCGGTTCACAATTTATGGATGCTAAAGGTCTTCATATTATTGGAAACCTATCAAAAGAATTAAAACCGGTTGTTTTGAATGATGAATTTGGTGAAGTCCATTTTCACTTAATACCATATACAGATCCGTCTCATGTCCGTTACATCTATGGCGATGATACGGTTAAAACGCAACAAGATGCTATGACGAAAATTCTCGAACATGTTGTCGAATCATTAGATCCAAATGTGAGACATGTATTAGTTGGACATGCTTTTGTGACGAAGGACGGAGTAAAAGAAGAGAATAATACCGATGCAGAGCGACCATTATCAATTGGGGGTTCAGAATGTGTGGATGCTAAGCTTTTTGAGCCATTCCATTACACTGCACTTGGTCATTTACATCAAGCCCATTTTGTAGATCAAGAAAAAATTCGCTATTCAGGTTCGCCATTAAAGTACTCTATCTCTGAAGAAACTCATAAAAAAGGTTATCTAATCATTGATCTAGCAGCAGATGGTTCTATACAAGTAACCAAAAAGCCTTTAGTACCTAGACGAGAACTTAGAACAGTGGAAAAAACAATGGATGAGATATTAAAATCACCAAAAAGTGAAGATTATGTCTTTGTAAAACTGTTAGATGATACGCCAATTATTTCACCAATGGAAAAAATCCGTTCAGTATATCCAAATGCTATGCATGTAGAACGCGTATTATTAAAGGATTATAGCAATGTGGAACAAGAAGTAGAATCTCGACAAAAAATGGATGATATGACCTTATTTAAGTCATTTTATAAAGAAATATTAGGCAAAAATGCTGACGATCAAACAATGGATCTTTTCCAAGAAGTACTGCAAGAAGAATTATTAGCAAAACGCGAAGTTGAGGTGAAACATTCATGAAACCATTACAATTAAAACTAACCGCCTTTGGTCCATATAAAGATACAGAAACCATTGATTTTCGAAAACTAGGCGAACATAAAATCTTCGTGATTTCCGGTTTAACTGGAGCAGGTAAAACGACGATTTTTGATGGTATTTGTTTTGCGTTATATGGCGCTGCAAGTGGGGAAGACCGTGCGGAGATTAAAGAAATACGCAGTGATTTTGCTAGTGAAGATATCCATACATCTGCCGAATTAATCTTTTCTATAAAAGGTAAAACGTATCGTATTTTACGTCAACTTGCACATAAGAAAAGTGGCAACAAAAGTGCGACAGGAGATAAGTTGGAATTTGTAGAAATTCTAGGAGACGAAGAAAAACCTGTCGTTGAATCACAAAAAGTTACAGAAATTAATAGAAAAATGGAAGAAATCATTGGGCTTTCAAAAGATCAATTCAAACAAATTGTGATGTTACCACAAGGAGAATTTCGAAAATTACTTACTTCAGAAACGGAAAACAAAGAAGCTATTCTACGTAAAATCTTCAAAACAGATTCGTATCGTCATCTAGCAGATCGCTTAAAAGCTAAGAAAGACGAAGCAGAAAAGGCTTTAACTCGTGCAAATTCTATACAGCAACTTTATATTGAACGTGTTAGAAACTCACTTCCAAAGCGTGAATCTCAATTACAACAAGTACTATCTTCAGAACATGTGAATATGTACCAATTAATAGAAGGGCTAAAAGAAGAACAACACTTCTATTCCACTGAAGTTCAACAAAAAGAAGGAATTTATCAAAATAGTACACTTGAAGTCGAAAGACAACAAAAAATCGTATTAGAAACGAAAGAATTTAACAAAAGATTACGAGCTTATCAAGAAAAAGAACAACAACTTACTTTGTTGGAGCAGCAATCTAAAGTGTTTGATGAGCTACAGCAAAAAATTGAGGCTGCTAAAAAAGCAAGTCATATTATACCATTAGAAGAGCGCTATTATGAGAACGTCCAAGTAAAGAAAGAAAAAGTACAAGCACTCGAACAGTTACAACAGTCCTATCTAATAGCCAAAAAAGCTTTCGAACAGGCCGTACAACAATTTGACCATGAAAAAATAGAGCAACCTAAAATCGAAGCTCTAACAATAGAAATTGCTTCATTGAAAAAACTTGAGGATAAATTTAAAGAATTACAAAATGCAGAAAATGTGTTAAACCAACATCAAAAAATTATCGAACAAGATAAAAAGTCACTAGAGGCGTTTAACAAAGAAGTTGAAAAGTTAAATCACTTAAAATCTCAATATCTGCAAAAAGGTACAAATTTATCACAACGGTTGCATCAGTTCGATGAAAAAAATGATCGACTTCTATCTTTAAGAGAAAAAACAACTGCATGGCAAAACTGGCAACAACAAATGGGCATACTCAAACAACTTCAGGAGCAAGAGTCTGAAAAAGAACGCCTATATAACGAATATAATGCTCGCTATAAAGAAGAAGAAGGAAAATGGATTAGTAACCAGGCAAGTATTTTAGCCGCTCAACTTGTTGATGGAGAACCTTGTCCCGTTTGCGGTAGCCTGAACCACCAATCTCTTCAAACAAAACATATTGAAAAAATTAGTGAAGAACAATTATCTAAGTTAAAATCACAAGCAGAACTAGCTACAAACCAATACTTTGAACTACATGGTAGAGTTCAAGCAAGTAGACAACAGCTTAGTCAATTAGAAGAAAAACTAGTTCTTTTAGGTGTAGAGACTAAAGATGGTCAAAAAATCATCGAACAATACAACCAACTACAAATAGAAATTATGGAACTAAAAAAATTAAAAAGTGAATTAGAAAAAATCGAAAACTTAAAGCAACAAGTTGAAGCGCAACTAGATGTACAAACTCAAAAACAACAACAATTTGTTATTGAAAAGAATACACATTTAGAAAAATTCTATGAAGCTCAAGCGAAATTGACAAGTATTCAAAAAGAAATTCCAGAATCTATTTCATCATTGCAAGCACTTCATGCGTTAATCGATACAAAAACGACTACTCGAAATCAGTTGAAAACACGCTTTGAGTATGCTGAACAACAAGTCAATCTGAAACAAAGAGAAGTCATTTCATTAGAAGCTTCTATTAATAGTGCGAAACAACGTCAACAAGAAGCGGAAGAAGCTCTACTATTAGCTCAAAATCGCTTTAAAGATGCCGTATTATCTGCAGGTTTTGCAAAAGGTAGTGACTATCAAGCCGCTCGTCTTCAACAACCAGAGATAGAAAGACTTGAAATGAAGTATACAGAATATATGAAGCAAAAATATGCTTTAAAAGAACAGCTAAAAGAGGGAGCAGCTGATTTCGCAGATAAGACTTTAAAAGACGAAGTAGTGTTAGAACAACAATTAGAATTCCTTCGCCAAAAACTGATTGAGGCTAGTGATGAACTTCACAAGACGAAAGAATACCTTACAAATGCTATACAACTAGCAACAGACATTGAAAAAATAAGTACTGAAATAATTGAACTAGAAAGAAAATGTTCTAGGATTATTGATCTATATGATCTACTTCGTGGACAAAATCAGTTGAAAATTTCATTTGAGCGTTATTTACAAATAGAGTATTTAGAGCAAATTATTCAAGCAGCAAATGAACGCCTAAAGCCAATCTCTAATGGTCAATATCGTTTAATCCGAAGCGACCGTCAAGAAGCGAGAGGGAAACAAAGTGGTCTAGGTTTGGATGTCTATGATGCATATACAGGACAAAACCGTGATGTTAAAACATTATCAGGCGGAGAAAAGTTTAATGCATCCTTGTCACTTGCACTTGGAATGTCAGATGTCATCCAATCTTTCCAAGGAAATATACAAATAGATACGATGTTTATCGACGAAGGTTTTGGCACGCTTGACGAAGAAGCGTTAAATAAAGCAATTGATACACTAATCGAATTGCAAAATACAGGCAGAATGGTTGGTATTATCTCACACGTTTCAGAATTAAAAGAAGCTATGCCAGCGTTATTAGAAGTGAAAAAAAGCAAAGAAGGATATAGTCATACAAAATTTATTATAAAGTAAACATGTAGTAGATTGATTTATATGTATGATTCAAATTTATAAGGTTCACAAAACTATTTTGATGGAATATATTTATATAGAAATTTGGATTCCATAAACAACCAACTATTTGTGTTTTTTTACTATAAAAAGATTAATGATACTCCCTCATTAATAAGAAAAAAGCCTTAATTTCAATAAAATTCGTTAAAGAATCGTAAAGATTTATAGTTAAAATGAAGATAAAGGTATATAATGTACCGACGGGATAAAAAAATTCCAGTCTATTATTTAATCTTTATAATCGAGGGGAAACAAAATGATTAAACAATATATTTTTGTTTTAATGCTAAGTGTTTTTGTAATTACTTTTAACTTTTCACATAGTATTACTGCAAATGCTGAAACTTCAATTACGCAAACAAATTCGTCTACTTATACGACAGCATCAAATTCAACAGATGCGCAACAAAAAATTTCTACCGATACAAATAAAGCAAAATTCGTACAAGATACATTACCACAAACTGGTGTTGAAGCGAATCATTCAGGATTGTATTTCACAATCGCAGGGTTCTTCTTATTACTAGCAGTATTCACTAGTCGTTCTAAATCATCTAGACAACTAAAACAAAAAAAGTAAACAATTAAATTGTTTACTTTTAAAATTTGGCCTGTAAATTCTTCGTGAATTTACAGGCCTTTTTTAGTTGATGAAGATTCGTTAGAAGTTTATTTTGTCTTAATAGAAGCAAGTTCTCGGGATTTTGCTTCGGCATTTTGAATACACGCGTTGATCGCATCTATAAAATGATACTTTTCTAAAGCTTGAATACCAGCTTCAGTTGTACCACCAGGACTTGTTACTTTTCGGCGTAGTTCCGTTGGCTCTTCGCTTGATTGTTTTAACATTTCAGCTGCTCCTGCAATCGTTTGTACCGCTAATTTACGCACGACTTCTTGATTTAAACCGAATTTCATACCTGCTTGCTCGAATGCTTCAACTAAATAATAAAGATATGCAGGGCCACTTCCTGATAAAGCAGTTACTGCATGTAATTCATCTTCTTGAACTTCAATGACTAATCCAATTGCTTCAAGCATATGCATAAATTCATTTTTTAATGAAGATGTAACAGATGTATTAAATGCAACACCCGTTGCAGACATTCCAATGGTTGCAGAAGTATTAGGCATAATTCGTGCAATTGGTCTTTTTCCTAAAGATTCTTCGATTGTGTTCATGGATACACCGGCTACTACGGATAAAATGGCTGTATGAGTTGGCAAGAATGGGACTAAATCTTCCATTGCATGCTGAATATCTTTTGGTTTCATTGCTAATATTAAGCAATCAGCTTTTTTCACTATTTCGCGACTTCCACAAACAATTTGTACGCCGTAGGTATCAGCTAATCGTTGAAGTTTTTGTTGATCCGATTTATTCATAACATAAATACTTTTGGGTAAAACAACACCTTCTTTAACCCAGCCATGAATTAATGCTTCAGCCATTGAGCCAGCACCAGCAAATACAATTGTTTCCACTTTGGTCGCCTCCTATTTTTTTCTAGCTCTTAAAAGCTAGTTTGACGATTTCTCATCTTCTAAAAAATGTTCTTTAAAGTAAAATAAAAAGCATCTTCATCCTAAATAAGGACGAAAATGCTTGATTCCGCGGTACCACCTTGTTTTGCTACATAAAGTAGCACAACTTCATTTCTCTTTATCGCAGAGATACGACTGTGTTTGCACAGTAGCTCCGAAGTAGGTTCCAAAAAAACTAGTTATGTGACTTACAGCCAATGATCACACTCTCTAGAAACCAGTCTATTTTGTACTAGTCTTCATCTTAGCTTGATATATGTAAAAATGAGTATATGAAATCTAATGAGATTTGTCAATGCAAAAAGGTGACGTTTTTTTAAAAAAACTGTACAATATAATGAATCGATATTCATTTAAAAGGGGACTAATGATGATACATAAAATTATTTCACCTGTACCTTTCCCAGAAGGAACAGTAAATTCATTTATTATAAAAGATGATGCATTATCAATAGTTGATGTAGGAACAAAAACACCTGAAGCCTTAGAAGCTATAAAAGAAGGCGTAAAAAATGCAGGTTATCAGATGGAGGATATTGAGCAAGTTATATTAACGCACCATCACCCAGACCATGTCGGATGGATTGATGCTTTTCCAAATGCAGATGTTTTAGGGCATGTATATGTGGATGCATGGCTTCGTCGAGACCCATTGTTTATTGGGTCACATTATCAATTTTACATTGACCGGATGAAAGAAGAAGGCGTACCAGAGAAATATTTTACTTGGGCAAAAAAAATGACGCGTTCGGTGGAAATGCTTGGTGAACGAACACTAACAGGGATTATTCATGATGGTGACGAGATTCCGGGCCATAAAGGTCTCGTTGCGGTAGAAACATTAGGTCATGCCCAAAGTCATCTTGCTTTTTGGCATGAAGAGAAGAAGGTGATGATTGGCGGGGATCTTTTATTGGCGAATATCTCTTCTAATCCTCTTATTGAACCGCCACTTAACCCTAAAGCGAAGAGAGCTAAATCAATACTTCAATATAACGCGTCATTAAAAAAATTATTAACGATGCCTATTGAAAAGCTCTACAGTGGTCATGGAGACGAAATCACAAATGTCAATGAGCTAGTGCATGCAAGACTTGAAAAACAAAATTTAAGAGCTATGAATGTATTGCAATTGCTTAATGAAAGACCTAAAACAATTTTTGAGATCAATATGGAAATTTTCCCAGCAGTCTATGAAAGACAACTAGGCTTAACTTTATCTCAAACGATTGGTCAAATGGATTATTTAATGGATGTAGATTTAGTGACTGAAGAGCAAGACGAGAATGGTGTGTTTTGGTATGCAAAAAAGTAAAAGTATACTCGTAACGGGTGCAACATCAGGTGTTGGTTTTCTAATTGCTCAGAAATTAGCTAAAAAAGGCCATCGAGTCATTGCTACCGGAAGAAATAAAAACGTATTAAGCGAATTGGCGAAACAGAATATCATGGTCATCCCAAGTAACTTAGATTCGGTTGATGGCGTAAAAAATCTGTTGCAACAACTACCACAACTAGATGTTGCAATTTTTTCAGCAGGAATCGGTACTTTTGAATACGCAACAGATATGGATGATGAGGACCTGTTGGCAATGATAAATGTCAATATTCAAGCCCCAATGTTGCTTACAAAATATATCGCTAAAAAAATGAAAGAACAAGGCCGAGGTCAACTTATTTTCATAGGATCGCAAGCAGGAAAGGTAGCTACACCAAAGGCTTCTGTTTATGCAGCAACAAAACATGCAATCATAGGCTACACAAATGCTTTACGTATGGAACTTGCTCCATATCATATTGGCGTAACGGTTATACACCCTGGTCCGATAGATACACCATTCATAGACCATGCCGATCGAACAGCATCTTATAGACAAGCGATGAAACATATATTGTTAGATCCTGAAAAAGTGGCAAGTGCAACCATTCATACAATCGGGAAAAAAACGAGAGAAGTCAACTTACCGAGCTATATGGGGATTTCCAGTAAATTATATGCACTAGCTCCAACCATTATAGAAAAACTTGGCAAACCGTTCTTCAATAAGAAGTAAAGGATATTCATATTTATGCATGTTAATTACAATTTTTATGAAAATTAATTCTCTTAAACTCTAATGTAATTTCCATATGAAATGATTGAGCGTCTTTATGAACAAATCAACAAAAGTAAATTTATATAATCGCTTTATAATAAGTAAAGTAAATACATGAACGACTTTGTATCGTATGCAAAGTCGTTTTATAGATTTTTATTCATAAAAAGTTACATAACAGAAGACTAAATGGAAAGAGTCGAAAAGTAGGGGATAGGTTCTGGTAATGCTGATATATAGAGATTTTTGAACGAAATAAAATGAAAGAATTTTCACTTTATTTATAAAAATATAGAAATCTATTGCCAATTTAAAAGTTTTTTAAAAATGCAAGAAAATACACTTGTATTCATTTTTATTCCATGTTAAGATAAATGCATAAATATTAAGAAACACCGTATAAACATACAGTAATAACATGGAGGAATACAAAATGGCAAAAAAATTAGTGTTAGCTTATTCAGGCGGCTTAGATACATCTGTTGCAATCCAATGGTTGAAAGACAAAGGTTACAACGTAGTAGCTTGTTGCTTAGACGTTGGTGAAGGTAAAGACTTAGAATTCGTTCAAAAGAAAGCACTTGAAGTTGGTGCAGTTGAATCTTATATCGTAGATGCAAAAGACGAATTCGCTGAAGAATACGCATTAATCTCACTTCAAGGTCATACTTGGTACGAACAAAAATATCCTTTAGTTTCTGCATTATCTCGTCCACTAATCTCTAAAAAATTAGTAGAAATCGCAGAAAAAACTGGAGCAGTTGCAGTTGCACATGGTTGCACAGGTAAAGGGAATGACCAAGTTCGTTTCGAAGTATCTATCAAATCTTTAAATCCAGATTTAGAAGTTCTTGCACCAGTTCGTGAATGGGCATGGAGCCGTGAAGAAGAAATCGAATATGCAAAATCTAAAAATATTCCGATTCCTATCAACTTAGACAGCCCATTCTCAATTGACCAAAACTTATGGGGTCGCGCAAACGAATGTGGTATTTTAGAAGATCCTTGGGCTGCTCCACCAGCAGATGCTTACGATTTAACAGTAGCACTTGAAGATACTCCTGATACACCAGATGTTGTTGAAATCGAATTCGAACAAGGTGTTCCAGTAGCACTTAACGGTGTTCAATATAAATTAGCAGATTTAATCTTAAAATTAAATGAACTAGCTGGTAAACATGGTGTTGGCCGTATCGACCACGTTGAAAACAGACTTGTTGGTATTAAATCTCGTGAAGTTTACGAAGTTCCAGGTGCTCATACATTACTTGTTGCACATAAAGAACTTGAAGATATCACTCTTGTAAAAGAACTAGCTCACTTCAAACCAATCATTGAGAAAAAACTTACTGAAATCATCTATGATGGTTTATGGTTCTCACCATTACGTGTAGCAATCGAAGCATTCTTAAAAGAAACACAAAAATTCGTTAATGGTACAGTACGTGTGAAATTATTCAAAGGTCATGCAATTGTAGAAGGACGTAAATCACCAAACTCATTATATGATGAAAAATTAGCTACTTATACAAAAGATGATGAGTTCAACCATGCTTCTGCAGTAGGCTTTATCGAATTATTCGGTCTTCCTACAAAAGTTAATGCAATGGTTAATAACAAAGGAGTAAAGAAGGTGCAAGCATGAGTGGTAAACTTTGGGGAGGCCGTTTCCAAAAATCTGCCGAACAATGGGTAGATGAATTTGGGGCATCCATCGGGTTTGACCAACAGCTTGTTACAGAGGATTTAGAGGGTAGCATTGCGCATGTCACAATGCTTGGCGAAACCGGAATTCTTAGTAAAGAAGAAGTCAACACGATCAAAGATGGCCTAGAACAACTAAAAGTAAAAGCACATAATAACGAACTTACATTTTCAGTAGCAAATGAAGATATTCATTTGAATCTTGAAAAAATGCTCATCGATTTAGTCGGTCCTGTGGGAGGAAAACTTCACACAGGCCGTAGTCGAAATGACCAAGTTGCAACAGATATGCATTTATTCTTGAAAAAGAGAGTAAAAGAAGTCGTTGAACTCATTGCAAAATTCCAAGAAACAATTGTCGAAAAAGCAGAGGCGAATATCGATACATTAGCTCCTGGATATACACATTTACAAAGAGCGCAACCAATTTCTTTCGCGCATCACTTGATGACTTACTTTTGGATGTTGCAACGAGATAAAGAACGTTTTAACGAGTCGGTTAAACGTATAGATATCTCTCCACTCGGAGCAGGGGCTCTTGCTGGAACAACATTCCCAATCGATCGTGAGTTAAGCGCAAAACTAATGGGATTCTCTAATGTGTATCAAAACAGTATGGATGCAGTAAGTGATCGCGATTTTATCGTTGAATTCTTAAGCAACAGTTCATTATTAATGGCGCATTTATCAAGATTTGCTGAAGAGATTATCCTTTGGTCAAGTGAAGAATTCAAATTTGTCGAATTAGACGATGCTTTCTCAACTGGCTCAAGTATTATGCCACAAAAGAAAAATCCTGATATGGCAGAATTGATACGCGGGAAAGCTGGGCGTGTATACGGGAATTTAATGGGCTTATTAACTGTATTAAAAGGTATCCCACTTGCTTATAACAAAGATATGCAAGAAGACAAAGAGGGTATGTTCGATACACTTCATACGATTGTAGGAGCACTTAAAATCTTCGAAGGTATGGTCCGTACGATGACTGTTTCAAAAGATACGTTAAACAAAGCAGTTCATCAAGACTTTTCAAATGCCACTGAGCTTGCGGATTACTTAGCTACTAAAGGTATGCCATTCCGTGAAGCACATGCAGTAACAGGTAAATTAGTTTTCTTATGTATTCAACGAGGTATTTACTTATTAGATCTTTCTCTTGAGGACTTGCAAGAGGCAAGTAATCTAATCGAAGCGGATGTGTACGATGTATTAGCACCGGAGGCAGCTGTTAAACGTCGTCATTCTCTTGGTGGAACAGGCTTCGATCAAGTAAAAATCCAAATTGCAAATGCAAAAGAAAAATTGACGCTAAATTAGATTAGTTAACTTGGAAGGCTGTCCACAGAGGGGGACTAATTCCATAATAAAGCATACATAGTGTGCTAACAGAAAAGCCAATTTCCAGAGGGAGATTGGCTTTTTGTTTTATATATATAAATCATAATGTGTAAAAATAAATATGAATAACCTTTATTTTACATAAAAATTAGTATATAGTATTGGTATGTTTTTACTATATACAAAGAGGTGATTTTTATAATTACTACGATTTTAATTCTATTATTCATTTCTTATGTCAGTTTTGAAAAAAGTTATTATAAGCAAATAACCAACGCATCTTTTTGGAAAGTTCGTTTTAATACGGGACTTTACGGAGAATATAGGATTGTAAATGAATTGCAAAAGATTCCTGGTATACATAAAACCTTAGTGAATTTGTATATCCCAAAAGCAAAAGGGGAGGGCTTAACGGAGATTGATATTCTATTTATACATGAAAATGGACTCTATGTGATTGAATCTAAAAACTACAGCGGTTGGATTTATGGGCGAGAAAAGGATTATAAATGGACACAAGTGTTCAAAAATGGGAAGAAGTTCAAATTTTATAATCCAGTAAAACAAAATAGAACCCATGTAAATGCATTACAAAAACTTCTTTCAAATCTACCAACAGATATATTTTCTTCACTAATCATTTTCAGTGACCGTTGTACTTTAAAATCTATCGAAGTCACTTCACAAAATGTTCAAGTAATGAAAAGAAAAAATCTATTAAGCAGGTGTAAGAATAGTACTTCATCTTATAGTCTTCCTGTCTATACCATTTATACAAAATTACAAAAGTATACAAATGTTTCTGATCAAGTGAAAAATGAACATATAGAGCGTATCAATGAAAAACTATCTTAGAAAGAATACATCATTTAAAATGGAACCTTCAATAACAAAATTTTTCGCTTTTTATATCATTTAAATTTATAATTATTAGTGCAATAAATGTTCATGAATTTGTCACAGTTAAAAAATGAGAATTATTATGCATAGTTTGGTAACATGGTAGTAGTAATTATAAGGAGACATCTGCATATGAATACGGATATAAATTTATTCTTTGCTTTTGGTGCAGGTTTTTTAAGCTTTATCTCACCATGTACATTGCCTCTTTATCCAGCATTTCTTTCATACATAACTGGCGTATCATTTAATCAGTTAAAAAATGAAAAAGGAATGTTGCAAAAAAGGGCAATATTGCACACACTATTTTTTTTACTGGGCTTTTCTGTAATATTTATAGCCTTAGGTTTTAGTACGTCTTTTGTGAAAGGTTTCTTTGTTCAATATGACGAGTTAATTCGCCAAATTGGTGGTATTTTAATAGTAGTATTTGGACTGGTTATTACAGGAATTTTCACACCAGAGTTTTTGATGAAGGATCGTAAGTTTGAATTTAAAAATCGACCTTCAGGCTATCTGGGTTCAATGTTAATCGGACTCGTTTTTGCAGCAGGGTGGACACCATGTACAGGGCCGATTTTAGCTGCAATTATTGCACTAGGTACTACTAATCCAGATTCTGCGATTTGGTATATGTTAGCCTACGTACTTGGATTTTCTATCCCATTCTTTGTCCTTTCATTCTTTATCTCTCGGATGAACTGGATTCGAAAAAATAGCCAAAAAATTGTTAAGGTTGGTGGCTATATAATGATTGCTGTTGGGATTATTTTATTCTTTGATGGAATGACTTACCTTAACCAAATCTTAACACCAATTTTTGGTGGTTTCCAAGGCTTTTAAAAAGAGAAAATTATGGGGTGAAAATGTTGCCAACAGTTTTAGTAGTAGACGATACATTGTTTATGCGTGATGCGATGAAAGCAATGCTGCAAGAAACAGGCTTCGACGTAATTGGAGAAGCTGAAAATGGTAAGCAAGCAATTGAACAATATTTTAAATTGCATCCCGATGTTGTTACGATGGATATTACGATGCCAGTAATGTCCGGGTTAGATGCAACAAAAGAAATTATAAAAGATGACCCAAATGCAAAGATCTGTATTGTCTCTGCACTAGGGCAACAAAAAGTTATTTTACAAGCATTGAAAAATGGTGCAAAAGATTTTATCACAAAACCTTTTGAGAGGGAACGTTTAGAGACGACGATACGTCAAATGATAGAATAATTTTTTTCAAAGACAGGTGATTGTTTATGTTTAGTTCAATTCCTTCTCAATTTATGTTAGTTGGTTCTACAGTAGCTGTTGTATTCATGGGGATTATGATGATGATTATTCGTTCGAAATCAGCGAAAAGACCGGCAAATGCGAAGAAAATCATTATACCCCCAATTGCTATGTCAACAGGTGCATTAATGTTTTGCTTTGATTATTTCAGAGTACCATGGCCACAAGTTTTGGAAGCGGTTTTAGCAGGTGTAATCTTTTCGACTGTTCTCATAGCAACATCTAAATTTGAGATTGTTGATGATGATGTATTCTTAAAGCCTTCTAAAGCATTTTTCTTTATTTTAATAGGATTATTAATCATCCGAACAGTTGCAAAAGTTTACTTAAGTGGTTCTTTCCATTTAGGGGAACTTGGTGGAATGTTCTGGATCTTAGCATTCTCTATGATTTTACCATGGCGTATTGCGATGTTATTACAATACAAGAAATTAGAAAAGAAATTACAACATAGCTAATGAAAAAACGGTGCTTTTCAAATGGAAAAGTACCGTTTTTCTGTGTTCTAATCAAGTAAATCTTCATAAGGCGTAACATCAATCTTCATCTGGTTTAACTTTTTACGTAAGAATTTATGATCGCGTTTCGGTGAAGCGATTATGTATCCTCGAATGATTAAATCTACATCAATCTTCTTTGCCTTTTCTTCTAATGCCAGTTGGCCAATTTTACCCGCGATTTTTTGTTTTGCAACATCACGGAATAGTTCTGGAACTGGGCTTACTAATTCGTTTAATAGATCTTTTTCATCTTGATGCCATAAATCTAATGTCTTATTTACATAATAATCTTGCCAATCTAATGTGGACTTTCCGTCATCTTTTGGCATAGATTTTAAAAATTTGCGGAACATGAAGAAACCGCCTATTGCCATTGTACCGATTAGTACAACTACCCAAAATAATATAAACCACAAAAATGGCCCATTTAACACAGTATTCACCTCTCTATCATTATAAAATGTAACGAAAAAAATTGCACCCTTTGTCCGCTTTTTAAATTTTAAATCTATGTAATAGGTGAAAGAGAGGTGATAGAAATGGCGTCAAAGACATTTGAAAAAGCAACTCTTCGTTTAAAGTTTTCGCTAGGGTTAAATGAAAAAGGCCAAGTGATGGAAAAAACAAAAACATATCAAAATGTTTCTGAACAAGCTTCAATTGAAAACTTGGCTACAGTAGGGGCTGCACTTGCTGGTCTTTATGATCTTCAATGGATTGGTTCTGGTGTAACAACCCAAGAAATCATTCAAAACTAAACTAAAAACTAAATCAGGAATAGGAGGGAGGAAACAAAATGGCAAAAGTTTTACAATTACAATTTAAAACGACAGGAGGAGCAAATTGTTCTTTGAGTATTGATACACCAAAGGACAATTTAACAACTGCAGAAGTTTATCAAGTGATGAACACAATTCTATCTAATAATGTATTTGAAATTGAAGGGTCACCACTTTCTGAAATTGTTGGTGCCCGATATGTAGAACGTAATGTTACAGAATTAAAAGCGTAAATGAAGAAGCTGCCTATTCTATCTGTTGGATAGATTAGGCAGTTTTTTTAGAATTAATAACTTTTTGAGGGATATAGGAAGGAGGGATTGTGATGGAAGAATGGGTTACTCTAATTCAAGAAATAGGATTTCCTATATTTGTGTCATTCTATTTAATGCACCGAGTTGAAACCAAACTCCAAGCAATTCACGATGCTTTACTGAACTTAAAATAACATAATCATCTGTTTCACAAATTTGTCTTAAAGCTATCACACAGTGTGCTTGTAAAATGTGGTACAATTCGATAAGATGGATGCAGATGAGGAGTGACATACAAAGTGAAAAATAGATTGATCATAGCATCTTTAGTATTAGTTTTATCAGTACTGTTATCTGCTTGTGGAGGCAGTGAGAAATTTAAAGCAGAAACAGATTGGAAAGTGCAAGATTTTTCTTATACAAATCAAAATGGTGACAAAGTATCAAAAGACAGTTTGAAAGGAAAACCATGGTTAGCTATGTTTATCTTTACGAACTGTACAACGGTTTGTCCACCTATGACCCGTAATATGACAGAAATCCAAGAATCATTTAAGAAAAAAGGGTTAAAAGATTACAGAATCGTTGGGTTTAGTGTAGACCCTGATACCGACACACCTGCAAAGCTAAAAAAATATTTAGGTCAATACCCTGTAGCGGATGATTCAAAATGGGATCTTCTTACTGGCTACTCTCAAGATGATATTTCTGCATTCGCCTTAAAATCTTTTAAAACATTAGTAAAAGATGATCCAAATTCAAACCAAGTTATTCACGGCTCAAGCTTCTTCTTAGTAAATCAAGATGGAGTAGTAGTCAAAAATTACAGCGGATATAAAGATGTTCCATACGATACGATCGCAGTTGATATGGAAACACTTATTGAGGATGGAAAATAACACAAAAAGCAACTAAGACAAGTAATTGTACATGATCATAACTTGTTTATAATGTTGCACATATTAATAAAAATGTACATTACTAAAATCAATTTAGTAGTGTACATTTTTTATTTTGGCATGAATCTCCACTTCACCTCTATAAGTGGGAGTAGTTCAATGTTCTCTGATATGTCTAAATATTATTTCTGCTGCTTCTTTAGGAGAAATTTCACTTACATCAATTTTTTTCGTATCCATTTTGGTATAATTTTTTAATCTCGGAACACTTCTTTCAATAACTTCACTGTTCCTTATCCCTTGCTGTATATCTCTTGTAACTCTTGAAATTAATGCTTTCTCAGAGCATACGAGAGAAAATTTGTGTAAGTTACAGTCATTTTTATTAAGTCTTGATAACACATCATCGAGAATGCTTTGTTCGTGCATTACCCAACAGAAAACTACATTCTCATATTCAGAGCATGAAATATAATTGTTTAAGAGGTAACTAATATTATTAATTACCATGTTAATCGTTTCCTCTGTCACAATAAATGGAGACATATCCCAACACCAATCTCCGTCAAGAAAAACACATCTAGGCAAAATTTTTTTCAATTCTTTACTTGTAGTAGTCTTTCCAACGCCCATTGTCCCATTAATGAAAATAAGATTTTTTATTAGTCTCACCCTCAATCTAAATTCATCGTAAAAATCATACGCTTGTTAAAGTTAACTGCTGCGTTAGTTTAAGTACATCACTTCATAAACTCATTTCATATTTATATTTCGATAATACCTCTGAATTTTAACTTTTTCATTATAAATAATATCTTTCCAACTGTATACTCCATCAGCGATTCTAGTTCTTTATGTAAGTGTTAGTTCATCCACATAGACAAAACCCCTTCATATCAAACAAAACCGATTGTTAAACATAAAGTATATATTTAAAAACAAATAAAGGGGGCTGGGACAAAAGAGTTTTAGCCAATGAAAAATCCGAACAATAATGTGAAATTCTATTTAAAGTTTCACATTTGTTCGGATTTTCTTTTTATTCATATCTATTAAAGCCTAATCAGGATTTTGTACAAAGGGCGAACTTTTAATATATATTTCTTCAGTATATTCAGTTTTGTGTTTCGTTCCGGACGGCGCTTTCCGCGGGCTTGGCTTCAATCTCCTCGTCACTACGTTCCTGTGGGGCTTTCAGCTCAAGCTATTCCCGCAGGAGTCGCCATCCTACACTCCACATACCATTCTATATAATGGTCATCAACAAAGAATCGTATTTTCTCAAAGAAAGACGCTTGATGAAATTGATTCTATAAATTCAATTGTTCGGATTTGGAAAACACTAATTTTGTTCTGTCCCAGCCTCTTTAAAATAAACTTAATTATAATATTACACATTGTATAAAGAATACTGATAAATTAAGTATATTACTTAAAATCTCGACTTTTAATGAGCGAGGTTGATGAAGTTTCGATTTATTTCTTTTCTTGCAGTAAAGCACGGATATCTTTTAATAAATCTTCTGTTGTTTCAACAGGTACTGATTCTTCTACAACTTCTTCTTGTTTCTTCTTGTAATTTAGTTTTGTAATAACACGGATAAAAATAAAAATTGAAAATGCAATAATAAAGAAGTCCACAATATTCTGGATGAAACTCCCATACTTAATTTGGTGATAATGTAACTCATTAAAATCTACTTTTCCTATTAATAGGCTTACAATAGGCATAATAATATCATTAACTAATGAAGTAACTATTTTACCGAAAGCTCCACCGATAATAACCCCAACTGCTAAATCAAGGACATTTCCTTTTAAAGCAAACTTCTTAAAATCTTCCCACATATGTATGCCTCCAATAAATTATATAGCATAGGTTAAAAATAAACCTACCAAATATTTCAGAATAATACTGTATTCTAATTTCATAGGTATTATTAGAAATAACTGGTTATTATATTACCAAATAATTTTAATGATTACTAGATACTAGACAAAATACATCAAAATTATGTTATAATTTTATTTTGATATTTTATATTATGATTAATTATCGTTAATAATGGAATTATCATAGAATTGAGGTTATTGAATGAATAAAGTTTTTGTAGCAGTATTGCTGGCAACAGCATTAGCAGCGATAGAGGGAACAATCGTTTCTACAGCGATTCCAAGTATTACTTCAGATCTCTCTGGCGTTGAGTTAATCAGCTGGATCTATTCAGCATATCTATTAACTTCGGCTATTTCAGCGATCATTTTTGGTAAGTTAGCAGATTTATTTGGCCGAAAGAAAATGGTTATTACGGGTATTAGTATTTTCTTAATCGGTTCACTACTTTGTGGTATGGCGACTTCTATGGAACTATTAATCGTTTTTAGAGCCATTCAAGGGATTGGTGCAGGATCAATACTTCCGATTACATTGACCATAGTAGGAGAGCTTTTTGATACAGAAAAAGCACGAGCTAAGGGTCAAGGATATATTAGTATGGTATGGGGAGTTTCCGGCATTATAGGACCTTTAATTGGTGGATTTATCGTTGACCAATTGACATGGCATTTTATCTTTTTGCTAAACATTCCATTTGGTTTAGGAGCTATTTTATTAATCGCAAAATATTATCAAGAAGAAAGAAAAATTCAATCACGTAAAATAGATTATGCAGGGGCGCTTGTATTTTCAATTGGTATGGTGGCGTTACTGTATGCACTTATAGCTGGAAGTAATACACAACAGTGGCTTACAACTTCTCAAATCATCTATTATGTAATTGCAATTATATTTATAGGGTTATTTATCTTTGTTGAAAATAAAGCTGTTGAGCCAATCATTCCGCTATCATTATTTAAAAATAAACGGTTAAATGTTATAAACGGCCTAACACTTTTTTGTATGGCAATAGTCATTGGTGTTTCTGCATACTTACCAATCTATGCACAATCTGTTTTAGGGAAAAACGCAACACAAGCAGGGTTGATGTTAACGCCCGTTTCAGTTATGTGGACCGTCGGGGCTATATTATCAGGGAATTTAGTAGGGAGAATTACAAACAAAAGTATCATTCAACTGGGTACTGTTTTCTTAGTAATTGCAACAACGATGTTGATGTTCTTGTCGGCTACTACTCTCCCAATATATATTTACCTAGCAACTGGAATTCTTGGGCTAGGAATGGGTTTTATAGCACCACTTCTAATCATAGTTGTACAAGCCTCTACAACAAGAGAACAATTAGGAACAGCAATCGGTTTAAATTCATTTATTAATACCTTTAGCCAATCAATCGGTGCAGCTATTTTTGGTGTACTATTCAATACTGCAACAAGTGGTAGATTGGCGAAAATGGGTGCAGAACATATAAATTTAAACGGCTCGTTTGACCATTCAATCTTTTCATCCGAACAAATCAATCGTATCATCGAGATCATAGCAAGTGGGATACGTTCCGTCTATACTGGCTCAGTTGTTTTTGCCATCATCGGTTTCGTATTAGCTATTTTAATCTCTAAAAAAACATCTAAGACTAATTAATAAAAAGAGGTTAGGACAAATAAAAATTAGTCTTTACCAAAGCTGAATAATTGAACTAAATAGAATCAAATTCAAAAAGCATGAGAAAATATGAATATTTGATGATGAACATCATATAGAATGGTGTGAAGTGGAGGATGGCGACTCCTGCGACGAAGCTAGCGAAGCGATGCAGGAGCACATCTTTTAGTGACGAGGAGATTGAAGCCAAGCCCGCGGAAAGCGCCGTCTGGAACGGAACACAAAACTGTATAAAAAATCCGAACAAATGTGAAATTTTAAATAGAATTTCACATTATAGTTCGGATTTTTCATTAGCTAAAATTCTATTGTACCAGCCTTGATCTTATAGAATTGTTGCTCCTAATGTATTTTTAAAATGACCTATTGCCCAATCATGACCAGCTTGATTGAAACTTGCAACAGAATCCTCGTAGATAAAAGTATGGAATCCTTTGTTATAAGCGTCCACTGCTGTATGTAACACACAAATATCCGTGCACACACCTGTTAGATAAATATCATTGATGTTCCGTTCTCGTAAAAGTTGCTCTAAATTCGTTCCTGCAAAAGAGCTATACCTTGTTTTATCCATCCAAATGACATTCGGCAACTCCTTATTCTCTTCATACCATTGTTGAATAGTATGATACAGTTCTCTTCCTTTTGTGTTGCGTATATTATGTGGTGGGAAAAGTTTAGTTTCAGGATGATAAGGGTCTTCCTCATCATGTAAATCGCAAGCGAAAATAATTAGTTCTTCCTGATCTGCAAATTGCATAATATGCTTCAATAAATTGCTTTCAAGTTGTTGCCCAGGTTCCTCGCAAGTTAATGCGCCATTTTCTGCAACAAAGTCCACAGTATAATCAATCACAAGTAAAGCTTTCTCCATTTTATCACCTCATAATTGTCTTTACATATATCATGACATACATAGCTGAGGAATTTCACCTAATATTAATAAAAAAATTAAAAAGAAGAAATATTTTATTAATTATAGAATATTGTATTATAATTCAGAAAAATTTGAAGGGAGTTGTAGCTTATGGATCAATCTTTGAAGAAAAAATATAACAAACAGGCTCTTCTTTTTGTTGCGTTTCATACACTTTTTGTTTTTAATATTGCTTTTGACTTTTGGGAGATCCATGTAAGCTAATCAATGATTATAAAGAATATAAATGCTCCTTCTTCGACGGAAAAACACATTTCGCCTAAGAAGGGGCATTTTGTTATTGATGTCCAAAGGGGTGACTATTGTGCAGTTATTTGACAAAGCCTTTCAACATTTGGAAAGGCCATTCGCTTGGCTTGATCTGCATGCACTTGATGCTAATATCGGGTTTATCAATCAACGTGTTCGAGATAAAAAAATCCGTATCGCTACAAAATCTATTCGCTCTGTACAGGTTTTAAATTATATTAGCGAAAAGCTTGAAAATGTTTCAGGATTTATGACTTATACAGCGAGTGAAACTTGTTATTTATTAGAAAACGGCTTTGATCATTTGCTTATTGGCTATCCTGTTTGGGAAGAGAATAGCGTATTGCCAATATTTGATTATATAAAAAAGGGTTATGATGTATGTTTTATGATCGATGATGTTCGGCAAGCAAAATGGTTGAATGCGTTAGCGAAGCGGGAGAATTTGGAGATTAGCATTTGTATTGATATTAATCTTTCAATAGAATCATCGATTATCTACTTTGGTACGAGGCGATCATCTATAAAAACTATTAAGGTTCTAAAAGAGTTGCTAGACTCACTTCAAAAACTATCACATTTACAGATTAATGGTGTCATGGGGTATGAAGCCCAGTTGGCTGGTGTAGGTGATGTACCTATTCAAAAATGGAAAAGGCCAATTATTCAACAACTTCAAAAAAGGTCACGAAAGCAAGTTGCCAAATTTAGAAATGAAGCAGTAGATACCATTTTATCGGTAACAGGTGATCTAGAATTTGTAAATGGTGGTGGATCAGGAAGTATCGATTTTACTTCGCAGTGTCCAGAGGTAACAGAAATTACAGTAGGTTCCGCCTTTTTTAATCCGGCATTGTTTGACCAGTATAGTGCGTTGAATTTGCGTCCTGCTGCTGGTTTTGCTTTGCGTATTACAAGAAATCCAGAAGAAAATGTAGTCGTTTGTCATGGTGGTGGTTATATCGCTTCAGGAGCTATAAGCATTGATAAACAACCTGTATTATATGAAAAAGGCAAGTTCGAATATTTTTCACTTGAAGGTGCAGGGGAAGTCCAAACACCGCTGAAAGTGATTACAAAAGAAACGCTCAAATTAGGCGATACCTTATACTTCCGCCATGCCAAAGCCGGGGAATTATGCGAGAGATTTACGAAACTTGAGGCCGTTAGAAATGGGCAGCATATCAATAGTTTCAAAACGTATAGGGGGGATGGGCAATGTTTTTTGTAAAGGATTCGGTAGGTACGAGTAAATGGCAAAATTGGGCTGGAAATGTGAAAGGAGAGCCATCACAGACTTTACTTCCTCGTGATGTAAAACAATTATCCAATCTCATATGGAATTCACAAAAACAACATAAGACAATCCGTGTAACCGGTGCTGCACATTCTTTTAGCCCTGTTGCCAAGCCTGATGACGTAGCCATTTCACTTCAT
The DNA here is from genome assembly GCF_003576525.1 of Rummeliibacillus sp. POC4. Classification (GTDB taxonomy): domain Bacteria; phylum Bacillota; class Bacilli; order Bacillales_A; family Planococcaceae; genus Rummeliibacillus. The sequence continues at coordinate 21,880 of NZ_QWUA01000024.1, forward strand.
CATATGAGAGGATTAATAGAAATCGACCAAGAAACGAACGAAGCCACTTTTTGGGCCGGAACATACTTATACGAGATTGGCCCGATTTTGGAGCAGTTTGGATTAGCACTTGAGAATATGGGGGATATTCAACAACAAACAATTGCAGGGGCTATTTCAACTGGAACACATGGTACGGGTGTTACCTTAGGCTCTTTATCAAGCCAAATCGTCAAATGGGGATTTGTTGATGGTCTAGGTAATTACCATGAACATGAGGTGATGACGATTTATCTCGAGCTTTACACATTTCACTTGGACTTTTAGGTGTGCTTGTAAAAGTAACAATCGAAACAGTTCCTCTTTATAGTTTAAAATACCAATCAATGCATTATCCATTTACAGAAGGAAGTCAGCTATGGAGCACAATGATTCGTGAACATCGGCATGTAGAGTGGTATTACTTTCCCGGAGAAGAACAGATACAAGTCAAGATTATGGATCAAATTCCTATCGTCAAACAACCGAGAACATCCAAAAAAATAGAAGATTTAAAAACCAATATAGTTGAAAATGGTTTATTATTCATCGCATCAGAATTATGCAAAAGACAACCGAAAATGACCAAATGGGTTAGTCTTCTCGCTTCAAAAACAGTTCCTACCGGTATTAAAGAAGGATTATGTTACGAAATCTTCCCTTCAGCTAGAAATGTAAAGTTTTTAGAGATGGAGTATGCAATTCCTTTAGAAAATTTCCAAGAGTGTATGCAAGAAATTCATTTCACTTTAAAATCCCATCCATTCAAAGTCCATTTCCCAATAGAATGTAGAACAATGATGGGGGAATCTGGCATTTTAAGCCCAACACAAGGGAAAGAAAGTGCTTATTTAGCCTTCCATATGTATAAAGGCATGGATGAAAAAGATTATTTTAGATGGGTTCAATCCTTGATGAAAAAGTATGGTGGCAGACCTCATTGGGGGAAATTGAATGATTTAACGAAAGATAGATTACTAGAACTTTATCCTGAATACCCGTTGTTTTTAAAAATAAGAGAGAAATATGATCCTGAAAATGTATTTGTCACTGACTATTTTAAATCATTTATCTAAAGGCTAACTGACACAATTGTGTGAAAACTACCGGAACAATGTCATCTAAAATATTCGAAATTAAGTCAATTTATAAATTTTTCTAAAAATTTATTTTTGAGCAAAAGTAAGAAATATATTTATTTGTAGGGAATGAAAACGCATTCAATCAGTTACAAAAATTCTAAATTAATTGACAATTCAAAAAATAGTGTTGACTTCATTCAGAATACGTACTATGATAGCAACAATTTAATAAATGTTTTAAGCGAATAGCTGAAAAACAGATTATTGTACATTACAGAAAGAAGTGAGAGTGTGGGGGAGCAATTTATTTTTCTTGACGGAAATTTAGTGAAAAAGGAAGATGCTAAAATTTCTGTTTATGATCATGGTTTTTTATACGGAGACGGTGTATTTGAAGGGATTCGCTCTTACAATGGTAACGTCTTTCGCTTACATGAACATTTAGTTCGATTATATGAATCAGCAAAGTCAATCTTATTAGATATACCTTACACAATTGAAGAAATGACAGAAATTGTGAAAGATACTTTAAAAGCGAATCAGTTACAAAGTGCATACATTCGCCTAATTGTATCACGTGGTGTTGGAAACTTAGGAATAGATCCATCTACATGTAAGGTAGCAAGTGTAATCGTTATAGCAGAGCCGCTTGCATTATTCCCACCGCATTTATATGAAACGGGTATTTCAATTGTTTCAGCATCAAGTAGACGGAATCGTTCCGATGTCTTAAGTCCAAAAACGAAAACATTGAATTACTTAAATAATATTCTTGTAAAGCTAGAAGCGACACAAGCTGGTGTTTCCGAAGCAATGATGATGAATGACGAAGGTTATGTTGCTGAAGGCTCTGGAGATAACATCTTTATCGTAAAAGGAAATAAGTTGGTGACACCGCCAGGTTATATTGGTGCTCTAGAAGGTATTACACGTAATGCCATCTTAGAAGTTGCAAGACAAAGAGGTTATGTCGCTGAAGAAGGCGTATTTACAAGACATGATGTATATGTTGCTGATGAAGTCTTTCTAACAGGAACAGCTGCTGAAGTCATCGCAGTCGTAAATGTTGATGGTCGAATAATCCGCGATGGAAAACCAGGTAAAGTAACAAATGATATTTTAAAAGGTTTCCGTGATATCGTTGAAAAAGAGGGCGTCAAAGTATACGAAGAAGCTACAGTAAAATAAGGGGCGTTTCACATGAGAAGTGACATGATTAAAAAAGGAGTCGATCGTGCTCCTCACCGCAGTCTTCTATATGCTGCAGGTGTTAAAACAAGAGATTTAGATAAACCATTTATCGGAGTTTGTAACTCATATATTGATATTATTCCAGGACACGTTCATCTTCAAAAATTTGGTGAAGTTGTCAAACAAGCAATCCGTGAAGCTGGTGGTATTCCATTTGAATTTAATACGATTGGTGTGGATGACGGTATTGCAATGGGTCATATCGGAATGCGGTATTCATTGCCAAGTCGTGAGTTAATCGCAGATTCAGCCGAAACAGTTATCAATGCCCATTGGTTTGACGGTGTGTTTTACATACCAAACTGCGATAAGATCACACCAGGCATGTTAATGGCAGCTGTTCGTACAAATGTACCATCTGTTTTTGTATCAGGAGGACCAATGGAAGCAGGCGTTTCTTCAACTGGTGAACAGTTATCATTAACTTCCGTTTTCGAAGGTGTAGGTTCATATAAAAGTGGTTTAATGACTGCAGAAAAGCTAAAAGAGATTGAAGAAAGTGCATGTCCAACTTGTGGTTCTTGTTCAGGGATGTTCACAGCGAACTCTATGAACTCATTAATGGAAATGTTAGGTATGGCATTACCTGGCAATGGTACAATTGTTGCTACTTCGGAAGAACGATATGAATTGATCAAAGAAGCGGCAAAACATTTAGTGAGAATGATTAAAGAGGACATCAAACCTCGTGACATCATTACGAAAGAAACAATTGATGATGCGTTTGCACTTGATATGGCCATGGGTGGTTCTACAAATACAGTTTTACATACATTGGCTATTGCACATGAGGCTGAAATCGACTACAACATCGAAGATATCAATAAAGTCGCAAAACGTGTCCCTTACTTAGCGAAAATAATGCCTGCATCAAACTACTCTATGCATGACGTTCATCTTGCTGGAGGCGTAAGTGCCATTATTAATGAGTTATGTAAGATTCCAGGTGCTATTCATAAAGATCGGATTACAGTATCAGGTAAAACGATTGAAGAACAGGTAAAAGGACATGAAATAACAAATACGAAAGTAATTCGTACAAAAGATGATCCATATAGTCCTGTAGGTGGCTTATCAGTTCTATTTGGTAATATCGCTCCAGACGGCGCCGTTATTAAAGTAGGTGCAGTTGACCCATCTATTAAAGAGTTTACTGGTGAAGCAATCGTATTTGATTCGCAAGAAGAAGCACAAGCAAGAATCGATGATGGAACGGTGCAAAAAGGTCATGTTGTCGTCATCCGTTACGAAGGTCCAAAAGGTGGACCAGGGATGCCAGAAATGTTAGCACCAACTTCTGCCATTATGGGTCGGGGCTTAGGTAAAGATGTTGCACTTATTACAGATGGACGTTTTTCAGGAGCATCTCGTGGTATTTCCATCGGTCATATTTCACCAGAAGCTGCAGACGGTGGTCCAATTGCGTTAGTCGAAAATGGAGACACGATTTCAATCGATTTGATTAATAGAACAATCGAGTTAAATGTTTCTGATGAAGTTTTAGCTGAAAGAAAATCCAAATTAAAACCATTTGAACCAAAGATTAAAAAAGGTTATCTAGCTCGTTATTCAAAACTCGTTACTTCCGCTTCTACTGGCGGCGTTATGAAAATATAATTCTTTCTAAAATTGAATATTGTTAAAACGTTGATGAGGTTAAAGGTATTAGAACCTTGTATTTACAGAGAGTCGGGTTGCTGAGAGCCGATGATACAACTAATACTGACATCCCCTCGGAGTGAGCTACTAAACGCATTGCAATTAGGTGGCTACGGGCGCATTCTTTTGTGCTCGTTAAGTAAAGAATAGAGTGATCTATTCATGAGGTAGTCTTTAAATGACTATAAAATAGGGTGGTACCATGGAAGCTTTTTTCATCCCTACGCAACAGGCTTTTTTTGCGTGGATGAAAAAGCTTTTTTATTTCTTAAAAAATCAATTTCCTAGGGAGGAGTTCAATGATGAATGCACAAGTTCCACTAAAGAAACAACAATCTGCAACTGATCAAGAAGTTGATCAAGAATGTAAGGCCAGTAAAACGGGTGCAGAGATTTTTGTCGAATCGTTGCAAAACCAAGATGTTGAAATAATATTCGGATATCCAGGTGGAGCCGTCTTACCATTATATGACGCAATTTACCGTAATCCGATTAAGCATATACTTGCTCGCCATGAACAAGGTGCTATTCATGCAGCTGAAGGTTATGCAAGAGTATCAGGGAAACCTGGGGTAGTCATTGCGACTTCTGGACCAGGTGCTACTAACTTAGTTACGGGTATCACTGATGCGATGATGGATTCTTTACCACTCGTTGTATTTACAGGTCAAGTTGCGACAACTGTTGTTGGTACGGATGCTTTCCAAGAAGCGGATATTATCGGAATTACTCAACCGATTACAAAACACAATTATCAAGTGAAAAATGTTCAGGACCTACCAAGAATCGTCAAAGAAGCTTTTCATATAGCTTCAACTGGACGTAAAGGACCTGTAGTCGTTGATATTCCAAAGAATATTGCAAATGCCATTTTTGATGTAGATGCAGTACAAGAAGCAACAATCAACTTGCCAGGCTATCAACCAACTTTACATCCAAACTATTTGCAAATTAAAAAAGCCGTAACATTGCTTAGTCAAGCAAAACAACCAGTCGTATTAGTTGGAGCGGGTGTGTTAGCAGCTGATGCATCAAAAGAATTAACTGAATTTGTAGAAAAATATAAATTCCCAGTAGTTAATACGCTTTTGGGCCTTGGTAGCATTGATGGAGATCATGAACTTTTCCTTGGAATGGCAGGTATGCATGGAACATTTACAGCTAATATGGCTATCAATAATTGCGACGTACTATTAAATATTGGTTCTCGCTTTGATGACCGTTTAACAGGTAATCTTAAGAAATTTGCGCCAAATGCAAAAGTTATTCATATCGATATTGATCCAGCTGAAATTGGTAAGAATGTACCTACTGAAATTCCAATTGTAGCTGATGCTAAAGAAGCATTACGGTCATTGTTGGAACAACCATTTGAAGCTCAAGATTTAACTCTTTGGCATGAATATTTACACGAATGCCAAGAACAATATCCACTTTGGTATGGTGAAGATGGAGATGAAGCGATTTATCCACAATATGCAGTTGAAACGATTCATCGCCTTACTGATGGTGAAGCTATTATTACTACCGATGTAGGTCAACATCAAATGTGGACTGCTCAATATTATCAATTTAAAAAAGACCATCATTGGGTAACATCAGGTGGTTTAGGAACAATGGGCTTCGGTTTCCCAGCAGCAATTGGTGCTCAATTTGCTCATCCTGATCAAACAGTTATTTCCATCGTTGGTGATGCAGGGTTCCAGATGACAATACAAGAACTTGCATTGCTAAAAGAGTTCAAATTACCGGTGAAAATATTCATCTTAAATAACAGTTGCTTAGGTATGGTACGTCAATGGCAAGAAACTTTCTACGAAGAACGTTATTCTTCTTCCTTAATGCCTGTACAGCCAGACTTTGTCAAACTTGCTGAAGCTTATGGTATTAAAGGATACAAAGTAGATAAAGTGGAAGATGTTGAATCTGTATTTAAAAAAGCAATCGAATCAGATGAACCTGTATTGGTAGACTGTCGCGTAAAAGAATTGACATTAGTCAATCCAATGGTAGCACCAGGTAAAGGACTATCTGAAATGATTGGAGTGAAAAAAGGATGAGAAGAGTAATCACTGTTACAGTTATTAACCAAAGCGGCGTTTTAAACCGGGTTACTGGCTTATTGATGAAACGCCAATTTAATATTGAAAGTATCACTGTAGGTCATACAGAACAACAAGGCATTTCCAAAATGACGTTTATCGTCAATGTGGAAGATCAAGCAAAAATTGAACAACTTGTAAAACAAGTATCTAAACAAATCGATGTCATTAAAGTCACTGACATTACTGAAAAAGCAATCGTTATGAGAGAACTGGCACTTATTAAAGTTGTTGCTCCACCGAATTTGCGTCCCGAAATCAATTCAATTGTTGAACCTTTCCGAGGATCCATCATTGATATGGGCAAAAATGTCATCACATATCAAATTGTTGGTAATCCAGAAAAGATTGATGCATTTATCGAATTGATTCGCCCATATGGTGTTAAAGAGTTGACACGAACTGGTGCAACAGCATTTGTTCGTGATGCTCAAGTAAAACCATTACCGCAACTTTCGATTTTACAATAAATATAAAAATCAAAAAAACAAAAACAATTCAGGGGGAATTTAAAATGGCAAAATTGTATTATAACCAAGACATCAACGAGAAAGTACTAGAAGGAAAGAAAATCGCAATCATCGGTTACGGCTCTCAAGGTCACGCACATGCACAAAATCTTAAAGAATCAGGTTTTGACGTTCGTGTAGGTATCCGTCCAGGGAAATCTGCTGAAAAAGCAAAAAATGATGGACTTGACGTGAAATCAGTTGCAGAAGCTGCTAAAGAAGCTGATGTAATCATGATCTTACTTCCAGATGAAAAACAAAAAGCAGTTTACGAAGCAGAAATCGCACCAGGTCTTGAAGCAGGTAATGCTTTAGTATTCGCACATGGTTTCAACATCCATTACAAACAAATCGTACCTCCAGCTGATGTAGATGTATTCTTAGTAGCTCCTAAAGGTCCAGGACATCTAGTACGTCGCACATATGTATCTGGAGCAGGTGTTCCCGCTTTAGTAGGTGTATACCAAGATGCAACTGGTCAAGCAAAAGAAATCGGTCTTGCTTATGCAAAAGGTATCGGCGGCGCTCGTGCTGGTGTACTTGAAACAACATTCAGAGAAGAAACAGAAACAGATCTATTCGGTGAACAAGCGGTTTTATGTGGTGGTGTAACACATCTTATCAAAGCTGGTTTCGAAACATTAGTTGAAGCTGGATATGAACCAGAAAGTGCTTACTTCGAATGTCTACACGAAATGAAGTTAATCGTAGACCTAATCTACGAAGGAGGCTTCTCTAACATGCGTTACTCAATCTCAGATACTGCTGAATGGGGAGATTATGTATCAGGTCCTCGCGTAATTACAGAAGATGTAAAAGCGAATATGAAAGCTGTTTTAACAGATATCCAAAACGGTAAATTTGCGAAAGAATGGATTGAAGAAAACGAAACAGGTCGTCCAAAATATAACGCTATTAAAGAATCTGAAGCAAAACATCCAATCGAAAAAGTTGGAGAAGAACTACGCGGCATGATGCCATTTGTTGGCCAAAAAGTAAACAAAGAAACAGTTGGCACAAAAGCGTAAGAAGCTGCTTTTAAACTAAAAAGCTTTATAAATAGAAAACAAATCTTAAAGAAGCAAGGTCTCTTGCTTCTTTAAGTAAATTTAATAGAATATTTTCTTTATCTATTATGTTAAAAGGTTAAGTATTTGAGGGGGAGATATTATGGAAAAGAAAATCACGGTTTTACCCGGTGATGGTATTGGACCTGAAGTTGTTGCTTCAGCTGTAGAAGTATTAAAAGCTGTAGGAAAAAGATTTCAACATACATTTCATATCGCTTACGCAACGATTGGAGGTGCAGCAATCGATCAACATGAAGATCCACTTCCAAAAGAAACAATTGAGTTATGCGAACAAAGCGACGCGCTACTTTTAGGCGCAGTTGGGGGTCCAAAATGGGATCATAACCCAGCTGAACTAAGACCTGAAAAAGGCTTGCTCCGTATTCGTAAGCATTTTGATCTATTTTCAAATCTTCGTCCTGTACAGGCGATTCCATCTCTCATAAAATCTTCTCCTCTAAAAGATGATTTAGTAAATAAAGTAGATCTACTAATTGTTCGAGAGTTAACAGGAGGTTTATATTTTGGTGAACCCCGAAAACGCACAAACGATGAAGCGTTAGATTCCCTAGTATATAGCCGTCCTGAAATTGAACGAATAGTTGAAAATGCATTTGAATTAGCAAAAGTAAGAAAAGGTAAGCTTACTTCTGTTGATAAAGCTAATGTACTTGATACTTCTAGATTATGGAGACAAATTGTCGATGAGAAAAAAGAAAAATATCCAGAAGTAGAAGTTGAGCATAGTTTAGTCGACTCAACTGCTATGAAGCTTATTACAAACCCAGGTGCATATGATGTCATCGTCACAGAAAATATGTTTGGCGATATTTTAAGTGATGAAGCATCAGTTATTACTGGATCACTTGGAGTACTTCCTTCTGCAAGTATTCGTTCTGATAATTTTGGTTTATATGAACCAGTCCACGGTTCTGCACCTGAAATTGCAGGAAAAGGAATTGCAAATCCAGCAGCAACGATTTTATCTGTTGCGATGATGCTTCGCTATTCATTTGGTTTACATGAAGAGGCTGCAGAAATAGAACGTGCAGTAAACGCAGTATACAGTGATGGCTACTATACTGCTGATCTTGCAACACCAGGAAGCCGTTCACTTACAACCAATGAATGGACAGAAAAAGTACTAAATGAGCTTGATACTAGTTTTGTTTCAGATAGTATTATGACTACTTATATATAGGAAAAAGGTGAAGAATAATGGGGAAAAATATTATAGAAAAAGTATGGGACCAACATGTAGTATACCATGAGGATGGTAAACCAGATTTACTCTACATCGATCTTCATTTAATTCACGAAGTTACCTCACCTCAAGCTTTTGAAGGACTTCGCCTAAATAATCGCAAAGTACGTCGACCAGATCTTTGCTTTGCAACGATGGATCATAACGTACCAACGCGTAATTTACCTATTATCAATGATCCGATTGCGAAAACACAGATCAACACATTAGCTAAAAACTGTGAAGAATTCGGCATTCAATTAGCAGATATGGGTCACCCAGATCAAGGGATAGTTCATGTAATTGGACCACAACTTGGTTTAACACAACCAGGTAAAACAATTGTATGTGGGGATTCACATACATCTACTCACGGTGCTTTTGGTGCTATAGCATTTGGTATCGGTACGAGTGAAGTAGAACATGTCTTATCTACTCAAACACTATGGCAAAGCAAACCTAAAACGATGCAAATACATGTAGAAGGTGAACTTGGCTTTGGTGTAACAGCTAAAGACATTATTCTTGCCATCATCGCTAAATTTGGTATCGATGTAGGTACTGGACATATCGTTGAGTTTACTGGTGACGCTATTCATAAGTTGTCAATGGAAGAACGTATGACAATTTGTAATATGTCGATTGAAGCTGGAGCAAAAGCGGGTTTGATCAGCCCTGATGATATAACTGTTGACTATATTAAAGGACGTCGCTATGCCCCACAAGGTGAAAAATTTGAAGAAGCTAAACAATACTGGTTATCTTTAGCATCTGATGCGGATGCAACATATGACAAAACGCTAGTTATTCAAACTTCAGAAATTGAACCGTTCGTAACATGGGGGACAAATCCTTCAATGGGTAGTGGGATATCAAAATCCGTACCGTATGCTTCAGATTTTAAAGATGAATCAGATAAACAATCATTACAAAAAGCGCTAACATATATGGATTTACAAGAAGGTACACCGTTAACAGACATTGAAATTCAACACGTGTTTATCGGTTCTTGTACCAACTCCCGTTTACACGATTTACGCGCTGCAGCTGCAGTGATTCAAGGTAAACACGTTCATCCAAATGTTCGAGCAATCGTTGTTCCGGGCTCATATTCAGTGAAAAAACAAGCGGAAGAAGAAGGATTAGATAAGATTTTCATAGAAGCTGGTTTCGAATGGCGTGAATCAGGATGTAGTATGTGTCTAGCTATGAATGAGGATGTAGTTCCTGCAGGTGAAAGATGTGCTTCAACTTCAAATCGTAATTTCGAAGGACGACAAGGTGCAGGTTCAAGAACCCATTTAGTCAGTCCACCAATGGCTGCAGCAGCTGCAATTGCTGGTCATTTTGTAGATGTTCGTGAAATCATGAATGTACCTGTGTGATGGAGGCGTAAAATATGGAACCTATTAATGTTGTAAAGAGTGTAATCACTCCTTTAAATCGAAAAAATGTCGATACCGATCAAATTATTTCAAAAGAATTTTTAAAACGCATCGAACGCACAGGTTTTGGACAGTATGTCTTTTACCATTGGCGCTTCGACCAAAATGGTAACCCGATTGAAGACTTTGTTTTAAATCAACCGCAATATAAAGGATCTAAAATCTTAGTGGCACATGAAAACTTTGGTTGTGGTTCATCTCGTGAACATGCACCATGGGCAATTTTAGATTATGGATTTAATGTAGTCGTAGCACCAAGCTTCGCGGATATCTTCCATAATAACTGTTTCAAGAATGGTATCTTACCAATCGAATTAAAAGTACCAGAAATTGAAGAGCTATTAGCAAAAGGTGAACAATCCGCACTAGAAGCTGAAGTAAATCTAGAAGCGCAAACCTTAACAGCTGACGGAAAAGAATATCACTTTGATATCGATCCATATTATAAAGAAATGTTACTTAACGGCTGGGATGAAATCGCACTCACTTTCAAATATGAAGATGCAATCGAAAAATTTGAAGCAAATCGAGTTGCGTTTTAGAAAAGCTTTATAAACTAGTATTATGAAAGTATATAATCAAATAATATCTTAAAAATGAAAGCCATGAAAATTTCTCAATCTCTAAAATTTTCATGGCTTGTTTTTGCTCTATATAAAATTCAGAAAATTGTATAAAATAACTAATTAAGATATTGTAAATTTACACATTTTCTAATGTTATTCATGTTAGAATTTATTACAATTAATGCTATAAAATGAATTATAGGAGTTGGGCTGTATGGATTATGGTGCATTTATAAATGAAGAATTTACTTTGAAACCACATTCTAGTGGGAAACTTGATAATTTAACATTTGCAGTGAAAGATGTTTATAACATAAAAGACTACAAGAATACAGCAGGTAATCCTAAATGGTTTGAAACTCATGCCCCTTCCAATAAAACAGCTAGAGCTTTAACCATGTTATTAGAGGAGGGAGCAACTCTTTCGGGTATAACGATTACGGATGAATTGATGTTCAGCCTAAATGGAGAAAATATACATTATGGGACACCGGTAAATCCTATTGACATGAATCGGATTCCAGGTGGTTCTTCTAGTGGTTCTGCAGTTGCTGTGGCAGCAGGTCTCGTAGATTTCTCGATAGGGACAGATACAGGTGGTTCCGTACGATTACCTTCATCTTATTGCGGGGTATACGGAATGCGTCCTTCCCACAATGACGTACCAATTGAGCAAGTCATACCACTTGCCCCAAGTTTTGATACGGTGGGATGGATGGCACGAGATTTAGAAACACTTATAAAAGTGGGGGACATTCTTTTACCTAAGGCGACAACTCCTAAAATAGATAAAATTTTGTTAGAGGAACAATGTTGGAGTTTTGTACAAGAACCTTATCAAACAATCCTTAAAGACGTTGTAGAAAATCTTCCATTTGAAAAAACGTACATAAATGTTACAGAAGGTGACTTATCTGAATGGACAAATTTGTTTAAAACCATTCAAGGAAAAGAAGCTTGGGATATTCATGGGGAATGGATTGAAAAATACAATCCACCGTTTGCACCAGCCATAGCTGATCGTTTTAAGAAAGCAAGTGAAGTGACGAAAGAGGACTATGAAGCTGCAAAGAGAAAACAAAATGAAATTATACTCAAAATGTGTGGAATTTTAAGTAATGATACGATTTTAATCGTACCAACTACAGCTACTGCCGCTCCTTTAAAAGGAGAAGATGCTTCATCTGTCGAAAAAACAAGAGCACAAGCATTAAAGATCAACTCCATAGCAGGTCTAGCGGAATTACCTCAAGTCACAATACCAATTCAAACAAATGATGGATTGTCTATTGGACTATCACTAATAGCTGGAAAACATTTTGATCGATCATTGTTACAATTCGTCGCTCAACATCTATTGGGTGCGAAAGAAGGTAAGTTTACTTCTAATAAATAAATTAACTAAGGGGTGTTTGGAGATGACTTTACAATACCGTTCAACGGCAATGGGACAGTCTGCAATGGTGACTACGCCACATTATTTAGCTTCTCAGGCTGCATTATCTATTTTAAAACAAGGGGGAAATGCAGTTGAAGCTATGATTGCTGCTGCTTCAACAATCGGAGTTGTTTATCCTCATATGAATGGTATTGGAGGAGACAACTTTTGGTTAATCTACAATGCAAAAAAAGGTGAATTGAAGGCGATTAATAGTAGTGGTCGCTCCAGTGAAAATACTTCTATTGATTTTTATAAGAAAAAAGGATTTGAGAAAATTCCTTCTCGAGGCCCTCTTGCAGCAAATACAGTACCTGGAGCAATCGCTGGATGGCAAAAAGCGTATGATTATTCCAAAGAAGAAATAGGTGGACAATTGCAGTTTAACCTATTATTAAGTGAGGCCATACATTATGCAAAAGATGGCTTTCCGGTTACTCCTAGTCAAAGTTCTTGGACAAAAGTCAATTTAGATCCAGGTGATCAAGAGTTTCGAGCATTAGGGCGCTTTGATGAATTTTGCAGAATATTTTTAAACAATGGAAATGCGTATGAGCCAGGTCAAATTATGAAGCAAAGTGATCTCGCAGATACATTAGAAAATATAGCGCAATTTGGTGCGGACTATTTTTACAAAAGTGATTTTACAGCGAATTTAGTTAAAAATTTAAAAGAACAAGGTGGCATTTTAACGGAGGCAGATTTTCATGCACACTGTGCCGATTTTGTAGACCCATTATCAGTTGATTATCGAAGGTATCAAGTTTACAATTTACCACCAAATACTCAAGGTTTAGCATCTTTATCAATATTAAATATTCTTGAAAATATAGACTTATCTAATGTAGAAGAGGGGAGTGGGGAATACTACCATTACTTAGTGGAAGCGATTAAGTGTGCATTTAGAGACAGAGATGATTATATAACCGATCCAGATTTCACAAATATACCAATTGATGAATTATTAAGTAAAAAACGTGGTAAGCTATATGCTGATCAGATTAAATCAAGCGAAAAGCCACAAGCATTAGTGAAACTCGATCCAAAAGGTGATACTGTTTGGATGGGGATTGTTGATGATGAAGGAAATGCTGTAAGCTTTATCCAAAGTATTTATCATGAATTTGGTTCAGGCATTATTCCAAAAGGAACAGGAGTGTTGCTTCAAAATCGTGGGAGCTTCTTTTCATTAGACAATAATCATCTGAATGCACTTAAACCGCGAAAACGACCATTTCATACATTAAATCCTGCTATGTTATTACATAATGGAAAGCCAAAACTAATTTACGGTACGATGGGTGGCGAAGGTCAACCTCAGACACAAGCAATGCTTGTAACACGTATCATTGATTATGGGATGAATGTTCAACAAGCAATCGAAGCACCACGGTTTTTGTACGGAAGGACATGGGGAGCCGCTTCCAACACTTTAAAATTAGAATCCCGTATAACTGGAAATGTCATCAATGATTTGCTATCAAAAGGTCATGAAATCGAGATTCTTGAACCATTTACAGAAGTTATGGGCCATGCAGGTGCTATATGGATTGCAGAAAATGAAGTGAAATATGGAGGGGCTGATCCTAGAGGTGACGGCATTGCAATAGGTTATTAAGGAGGCCAATATGGGAAAACAACAAGAAATATTCATCGCCTTTTTCCGCTCTGGTATTTTAGCGTTTGGTGGGGGACCATCTGTAATACCGCTTATACAAAAAGAAGTAGTAGAAAAATATAAAATGATGGATGGTGAGGAATTTGCGAATGTTGTTTCAATCGCAAATACTTTACCGGGTCCAATTGCCACTAAATTAGCAGGATATATCGGAAAGCGGATGGGAGGAATTTGGGGATGCTTGAATGCTTTAATAGCATCCGTGTTACCGACTGTTTTAGCAATGATTATCCTATTGGCATCACTTACACAGTTTTCAAAATTTAGCTTTGTAGAAAGCATGACAAAAGGTGTCGTGCCAATCGTAGCAGCGATGATGTTAGGAATGACAGTTGATTTTCTTAAAAAGTCATATAAGAAATTAGGCTGGCTGATTGCATTGATTATTTTAATCCCTAGTGCAGTTGGTATTTTATTATTAGGAGTACATCCTGGCATTGTTATTGGAATATTGCTCGTACTATCATTAGTACTTCCTGTAAAAGGAGGTCATGAATCTTGATCTATTGGCAATTACTTTTATCATTTTTTATCTGTAATATATTAGGATATGGCGGAGGCCCAGCAACAATTCCACTAATTCAACATGATGTCGTAGATAAGTATGGCTGGATGACCAATCATGAATTTAGTAATGCATTAGCTTTCGGAAACTCTCTACCTGGTCCAATCGCTACAAAAATGGCAGGCTACATCGGCTACGAACAAGCAGGGATTATTGGTGCGGTTATTGCTTTATTTGCTACCATTGCGCCTTCGCTTATTATCATGATTCTACTATTAAATATTTTAAATCGATACCGAGATTCCGCTCGTGTAAAACGCTTGTCTACTTTTGTATTACCAGCAATAACTGTATTAATGGCACAGTTAACATTTGATTTTTTTAATACGTCTAGACAATCTATTGGTATTCTAGTGACGCTCATCTTAGGCGTTATAAGTTATATAGCACTTGAAAAATTTAAAATCCATCCTGTTTTCGTAATCGTTGTAGGATTAGTAATTGGCGGATTTTTCTTATAGACAATCTAAGAGAAATGGGGGCTACTCTAATCAATGAGTAGCTCTTTTTTTATCTATAAAATTATTTGGATAGATTCCAAGAGTTATGGAAAAACATCCGCTAGCTCTCAAAGCTACTTCAAAAACAAGCACAGTCCTTCAAAACTAAATCATTCTAAAAATAAACACAAAATAGAGTAATGTTCTTACACTCACCAAATAGCTTAAAATGACAATATTTCAAAAGAGATTTAATTACTAAATTAAGTATATAATTCACTTAAATCTACCTAATTGATAGAATTGATTCTATTACCGAAATAGTTTGAAAATATTAAATTATAAGTGTACTATATTATACATGGATAAGGTCATCTGATGACTGTATGTCCAATGAAGGGGGATTATTAATGAAAGTTTCATTATTTGCAACATGTATAGTAGATATGTTTCAAACGGATGTGGGGAAAGCAACAGTAGAACTATTAGAGAGATTAGGCTGTGAAGTTGTATTCCCTAAAGGTCAGGTTTGTTGCGGGCAACCTGCCTATAACTCAGGCTATGTAAAGAACGCAAAAGAACCAATGAAAAAAATGATTGAAGCTTTTGAAGATGCAGAAGTGATTGTAGCACCATCTGGGTCATGCGCATTCATGTTCAAAGAGTATCCAAAAGTATTCAAAGATGATCCTATATATTTTGAAAAAGCAAAAAAAGTCGCAGCAAAAACATATGAATTAACGGATTTTATCGTGAACGTATTAAAAGTAGAAGATGTGGGTGCAAAGTTAGAAGGAAAAGCTACCTATCACCCTTCATGCCATATGACAAGACTTTTAGGCGTTTCTGAATCTCCTAGAAAACTACTAAGTCACGTAGATGGATTAGAAATGGTCGAGTTGCCAAATAGTTTTAACTGTTGTGGCTTTGGCGGAACATTCTCAGTGAAAATGGGCAATATATCCGAACAAATGGTTGATGAAAAGGTAGATTGTACTTTACAAACTGGTGCAGATTATTTAATCGGTGCAGACGGTGGTTGTTTGATGAATATCGGAGGTCGTATGCAACGTCGCGAGGAAAATGTAAAAGTAATGCATATTGCAGAAGTACTTAATCATCATTAAAGAGGGGAGGAAACTACATGTCTATCAAATATAACGATCAAAAATTTAAAGATAACGTTGAAGAAAACTTAAAAAATACATTTATGAGAGGTGCAGTTGTATCCGCTCAAAATCGTTTAAGAACAGGTCGTCTAAATGCAGCAGAAGAATTAGGCGATTGGGAAGAATGGCGAAACCATGGAGAAGAAATTCGCCAACATGTTCTCAATAATCTAGATTATTATCTAAACGAATTAGCTGACAATGTTGAAAAAGCTGGTGGTCATGTATTTTTTGCAAAAACACCAAAAGATGCGACAGATTATATTCAACAAGTGGTGAAGGAAAAGAATGCTAAGAAAATTGTTAAATCGAAGTCGATGGTAACAGAAGAAATTAGCTTAAACGAAGCACTTGAAGATATAGGATGTAATGTTGTTGAAACGGATTTAGGCGAATATATTCTACAAACTGATAATCATGATAAGCCTTCACATATTGTAGCACCAGCATTACATAAAAATGCGCATCAAGTAAAAGATGTATTTGTTGACAAGTTAGGGTACGATCCAGAAAAACCTGCTGAAGCAGCAGATCTAGCAAGACACGTTCGTTCTATACTAAGAAACGACTTTTTAACAGCTGATGTTGGTATTACAGGATGTAACTTTGCCGTTGCAGAATCTGGTTCGATTAGTCTTGTGACAAACGAAGGAAATGCAGGGATGGTAACGACTATTCCAAAAACGCAAATAACAGTTATGGGTATGGAAAGAATCGTACCTACATTTGAAGAATTAGAAGTTTTAGTCAATATGCTTACTAGAAGTGCAGTAGGTCAAAAATTACCTAGTTATGTCAATGTCATTACTGGTCCACGTAAATCAGGTGAAACGGATGGACCAGAAGATTTTCATTTAGTCATTGTAGATAATGGTCGTTCAGATATTTTAGGAACCGACTTCCAATCCATTTTACAATGTATTCGCTGTGCTGCTTGTGTTAATGTATGCCCAGTCTATCGACACATTGGCGGACATTCCTATAACTCAATCTATTCTGGACCAATCGGAGCAGTTCTAACACCGTTACTTGACGGTTATGATCAACATAAAGAATTACCATATGCATCATCTCTTTGTGGAGCTTGTTCGGAAGCGTGTCCTGTTAAAATCCCACTACACGAGTTACTTTTAAAACATCGAGAAAGAATTGTTGAAATTGAAGGGAAAGCACCAATTTCAGAAGCGATGTTGATGAAAGCATTTAGTTTAGGCGGCTCTTCAAGTTCTATATACGCAACGGGTGCTAAAATCGCTTCTAGAGTTATCTCGCCAATTGCAAAAAATGGTAAAATTTCAAAAGGGCCAGGACCGTTAAAAGCTTGGACCGAAATACGTGACTTCCCAGCGCCTAAAAAAGAACGATTAAGAGACTGGTTTAAAGAACATGAAAAGGGAAGTGACAAAAAATGATTCAAAACCGTGAAGAATTTTTAACAACTATTGGGCAATCACTTGGCCGTCCTGTTAATACAACCAAAAAGCCAGAAAGAAATTGGAAATATGCTCCTCAAAAAAAAGGATATGAAGGATTAACAAATGATGAACTACTTGCAATTCTTGAAGTACAATGCAAGAACATTCATACGGATGTTGTCAAAACAACAGCTAGTCAATTACCACAAATATTAGATCAAGTAGTTGAAAATTATAATGGTGGTTCCATTTCGATGTGGCAAGATCCCCGATTTGAACAATACCAATTACAAAACCTTTATAATGATCAGTGGATTGAAAAAGGTTACAACGTGCATCTTTGGAAAGAAGAGTTAGCAGATCAAAACATTCAAAATGCAGAGAAAGCGAATATCGGTATTACGTTTGCAGAGAACGTTTTAGCTGAATCTGGTACAGTTGTATTATATTCTAACCAACATCATGGTAAATCAGTTGGGCTATTACCGACTAATTTTGTAGCTATTGTGAAAAAAAGTACAATCGTTCCACGCATGACTCAAGTTTCCGAAGCCTTAACAAAGCGTGTAGAAAATGGAGAAGTCTTACCATCTGCAATTGATTTTGTTTCAGGACCAAGTAATTCTGCTGATATAGAGATGAAATTAGTTGTCGGTGTTCACGGACCAATACACGCGACATATATTGTTTTAACCGACCAATAATGTGAATAAATTCTCGGAAATTGCTAAGCCTAAGTTGGATATTTTAAAACGTTTAAAGCATCTCTGTCTGTGTAATCATTAGAATGACCCAAACGGAATTTTATATCCACACTAATCATCTAGAGATGCACGATTAGAAAGAAGGAATGTTTTTACTATAGAAAGAAGGGAGGATGTTATGAATTCAATTCTTTTCTATGATGGAGACTGTGGATTTTGTCAACAATCCGTTCAATTTGTTTTAAAACATGAGCGGAAACATTCTTTGAGTTTCGCTTCCTTACAAGGGGAAGTAGCTGCAAAATTATTGCCACAAGATTTAACACAAAATCTGGATTCTGTCGTTGTTTATCAAAATGGAAAAGTGTTAACTGAATCCGATGCAATACTTTTAATAGTAAGGAAATTAAAATTTCCTTTTATCATTCTTCTTATTTTTAAATTAGTGCCGGTTTCAATTCGCAATTATTTTTACCAATTAGTTGCTAGAAATCGTTATAAATTTACAGGATTAAGTAAAATGTGTAAAATTCCTGATGAAATTCAACGAAAACGTTTTCTTAACTAGAGGTCATTCAAAAAATTTATAACAAAGTATAATTTTAATGTTATTTACTTATGTATAATAATCGCTTATTATTGTGTGTGGAGAAAAGTAGCTCAATTATTTAAGCCTTTTCATAAGTTAATTAGAGGGGGAACCGAACAATGGCAAACAAAAACTTGCATAACAGTCGCTCTTCATTTGAAGTTAACGGTAAAACTTATAACTTTTATCGTTTAGCTGCAATCGAAGAAGCAGGCGTTGCAAAAGTATCACGCCTTCCTTATTCAATCAAAGTATTATTAGAATCAGTATTACGTCAATATGATGGTTACGTAATCAAAGAAGAACACGTAGACAATTTGGCTAAATGGGGTAAAGATTCAGATGCAAATGCTGAAGTACCTTTCAAACCATCTCGTGTTGTACTTCAAGATTTCACTGGTGTACCAGTAGTAGTTGACTTAACATCACTACGTACAGCTATGAAAGAAATGGGCGGCGACCCTAACGAAATCAACCCTGCAATTCCAGTTGATTTAGTTATCGACCACTCAGTTCAAGTTGATAAATACGGTAACTCTTCAGCTTTACAAGCTAACATGGATCTTGAATTTGAACGTAATGCAGAACGTTACAACTTCCTTAAATGGGCTCAAACTGCATATGATAATTTCCGTGCTGTTCCACCAGCAACTGGTATCGTTCACCAAGTAAACTTAGAGTATTTAGCTCCAGTTGTACACGTAAACGAAAATGCTGATGGGACATTCGAAACTTTCCCAGATTCAGTTGTAGGTACTGACTCTCATACTACAATGATCAACGGTCTAGGCGTTCTTGGTTGGGGCGTTGGTGGTATCGAAGCCGAAGCAGGTATGCTTGGACAACCTTCATACTTCCCAATTCCAGAAGTTATCGGTGTAAAACTAGTTGGTAAACTTCCAAGTGGTTCTACAGCTACTGACTTAGCTCTTAAAGTTACACAAGAACTACGTAAAAAAGGTGTTGTAGGTAAATTCGTTGAGTTCTTCGGACCTGGCGTACCTGAACTTCCTTTAGCTGACCGTGCAACAATCTCTAATATGGCTCCTGAATATGGTGCAACTTGTGGTTACTTCGCAATCGATAACGTATCACTTGATTACATGCGTTTAACTGGTCGTGACGAAGAACATATCCAAGTTGTTGAAGCTTACTTAAAAGCAAACAACATGTTCTTTGACCCAGAATTAGAACCAACTTACACTGACGTTGTAGAAATTAACTTAGCAGATATCGAATCAAACCTTTCAGGTCCTAAACGTCCACAAGACTTGATTCCACTTTCTGAAATGAAAAAACGCTACCACGAAGTAGTAGTTGCTCCAGCTGGTGTTCAAGGCTTCGGTTTAACTGAAGAAGAATTCACTAAAACTGCAACTGCTAAATTTGCAGATGGCGATGTAGAAATCCCAGCAGGTGCTGTTGGTATTGCTGCAATCACTTCTTGTACAAATACTTCAAACCCATACGTTTTAATCGCTGCAGGTCTTGTTGCGAAAAAAGCTGTTGAAAAAGGCTTAGAAGTTCCTAAATGGGTTAAAACTTCATTGGCACCAGGTTCAAAAGTTGTTACTGGTTACTTAAAAGACGCTGGTTTACAACCATACCTTGATCAACTTGGTTTCAACATTGTAGGTTACGGTTGTACTACATGTATCGGTAACTCAGGTCCATTACTTCCTGAAATCGAAGATGCAATCAGATCTAACGATTTATTCGTAACATCTGTACTTTCTGGTAACCGTAACTTCGAAGGTCGTGTACACCCATTAGTAAAAGCTAACTACTTAGCTTCACCTCCATTGGTTGTTGCTTATGCATTAGCTGGTACTGTAGATGTTGACCTACGTAAAGATTCATTCGGTAAAGACAAAGATGGTAAAGACGTATTCTTCGATGATATCTGGCCATCAGCTGACGAAGTAAACGCAGTACTTTCTAAAGTTGTTACTCGTGAATTATTCCAAAAAGAATATGAAACAGTATTCAACGCAAACGAAAAATGGAATGCAATTGAAATTTCATCTGACTCATTATATGAATTTGATGACAAATCAACTTACATCCAAAACCCACCATTCTTCCAACACTTATCTGCTAAACCAGAAGATATCCAAACACTTTCTGGCTTACGTGTGTTAGCTAAATTTGGTGATTCTATTACAACTGACCACATTTCTCCTGCAGGTGCAATTGGTAAAGATACTCCTGCTGGTAAATACTTACGTGAAAACGGTGTAGAACCACGTAACTTCAACTCTTACGGTTCTCGTCGTGGTAACCACGAAGTAATGATGCGTGGTACATTTGCAAACATCCGTATCCGTAACCAAATCGCTCCGGGTACAGAAGGTGGCTTCACTACTTACTGGCCAACAGGCGAAGTGGAATACATCTATGATGCAGCAATGAAATACGCTAAAAACCACACAGGTTTAGTAGTACTTGCTGGTAAAGATTACGGTATGGGTTCTTCACGTGACTGGGCAGCTAAAGGTACTAACCTTCTAGGTGTTAAAACAGTTATCGCTGAATCTTACGAACGTATCCACCGTTCTAACCTAGTAATGATGGGTGTTCTTCCATTACAATTTGTTGATGGTCAAAACGCTGAATCTCTAGGCCTTACTGGTGAAGAAACATTTGCAGTTAACATCGCTGAAGGTGTTAAACCTCGTGATATCTTAACTGTAACAGCAACTGCTAAAGATGGTTCTACAAAACAATTCAAAGCACTTGCTCGTTTCGACTCAGAAGTGGAAGTAGATTACTACCGTAACGGCGGTATCCTACAAATGGTATTACGTAACAAATTAGCTAAATAAGTTAATCATAGGTAATACTCCTTACACGTGCACAAAATTTTGTGCACGTGTATTTTTTTAGTAAAAATGTAATGTTTTTATGATATATTATTACTATATAAATAAAAATGAGGCGATATTTTAAATGAGAAAAATAAAACTGAACAAACGAAAGGTATTATACTCTGCAAGTTTCATTTTAGGTATGACTTTATTTTCTGTTAATGCAAACGCAGAGGATCATAACGATGGAACAAGTACATCATTAAATACTATTAATGAAAATGATACTACCATTACAGATGAAACAAACGAACAGCAACAAGAATTTCAATTTGCTAAAGTATTATCATCTGTTGAGCTTGTCACGCCAGAAACACTAGAATCCACTCATCTATCTTTACCTGTAAGCCAATATACATACAATGTAAAGCAATCGAGCAACAAGGATTATGCTGAAGTACAGATTGGCGGGAATACATATTGGGTTAAAATCGACAATTTAACAGCTTCCGAAGAACAACCAAAAAAATTGGAAGAAAAGCGTCATTTAACGATTAAAACAAAAAGTAAATTTACTGTTTATGCATCAAATAATAACCAATCAGACGTTCTACTAGAAGGAACAACAGCTTCAAAATTCCATGTTTTAGATATAGTTAATGACTATTATGTAGTTGAAGTTGCTGGTGTAAAAGGATATATTCCAATCAGTCAAGTGAATCTCAATTATAAAAAAAATAGCAATGTTGAAGTTGCCACTAAATCTATCAAAGTCTATAAGAGCATCAAGGGTAAATACAAAACAATTGGTACACTAAAAAGTGGTGCGGTTGTAAAGGTTACTAAATCGACAACGAATTACCATCAAATCCAAATTGGCTCACAAAGATATGCAATACCTAAAAAAGGAACAATACCTACTGAAAAGTCTGCTTCTCTAGGTAAATTAGTAAAAGAAGTGTACCCAGTCACATTAAAGGTAAGCTCAACGAATTATGTTTATTCTTCTAAGGGAAATAAAATCGGGACTATTTTAAAAGGACAATCAATTACCCTTAAAGGCTTAAAAGAGAATAAGGGTATTATCAATTTCATGGGTAAATCAGGTTATGTAAATCTTAAGTACTATAACCATTCAAATATGGTAAACCCTAAGAAAAGTATTACGTATGGTAGGTACAATTATTACCTTCGTGTTATAGCACAGTTATACCCCGAATTCACTGAGATTGAAAAAATAGGAAAATCAGTACAAGGTAGATCTATTTATGCACTACGAGTTGGGAATGGTAAAAAGGAAATTTTAATGGATGGTGCCATACATGCTAGAGAACATATGACAACAAACGTTTTAATGGAAATGATAGATAATTATACAGTAGCGTACCGTAAAGGAGCACATTTCGCTGGGTATAATGTAAAAAGTACATTAAATAAGACAAGTATTTGGTTTGTGCCAATGATGAACCCAGATGGTGTAACCTTAGTTCAAAAAGGCATCAATTCTATGGATTCGAAATATAAATCTACTTTGAAAAAATATAATCATGGCAGCAATAATTTCAATCGCTGGAAAGCAAATGGCCGTGGGGTTGATTTGAACCGCAACTTCGATGGTTTGTGGAAATACTTAGCATACACACCGAAATCATTCATGAATTATAAAGGGCCAAGTGCATTCTCAGAACCCGAAGCACAAGCTTTAAAAGCATTTGTACAACGTCATCATTTTAAAATGGACTTATCATACCATTCATCAGGACAAATTGTTTATTGGTTTAACTTCCAAAAAGGCTCTAACTACAAACGAGATTTAAAATTAGCAAGAAATGTAGCTAGAATAACAGGATATTCAGTAGTTCCACCAATGTATTATCGAGGATCAGGTTCTTCTGCCGATTGGTTTATTTTAAATCAAAAGAAACCAGGTTTAACAATCGAAATTGCACCATACGCAGGGAATGGACCAGTTCCGCATCGCTACTGGACTAGTGTTTGGAACAAAAACAAATCTATCGGTCTATTTGGAGCGAAAGAGGCAAGTAAATAAAATTGAATTGAAAAACTCAAGGTAGTTAAAAGCTAGATTAAAAACAAAGGCAGGAGAAAAATTCCTGTCTTTGTTTTTTGTATGGAGTAAAAATGTGGTAGGGCAACAAAAAGGATGTTCCACCCCATGTCATTTAACATCATCCCATTAATGAAAGGCTCGTACTATTGACAAACGCCCAAAGGATTATCGTCTGGGTCGTAAAAGGTGAAAAATTTAGTATTCTCGTCTCCACTTATTTGGTTTACTTTTACTTTCTTTGAGACTAAATGTTTATGAATTTCTTCTATGTCATCATCGGGAATAAAGTTATAATATTTACTTACTCCAAACTTATTTTCTGGAAAATTCATTGGTTGGTGATTTAGCGTTCTAACCAGGCATACTACCGTCTGAGAGTGTTCGCCAATCCTCATTACTGCAGCCTCTTCTTCTATATAAATTAGTTTGAATCCAAGAATATCCTCATACCATATTGCTGAATTTGCAGGATCTTTAACGGGGATAAAAACTCCCTCAACACCTTTTAAAAGTGCATTTGTCATATCATATAACCTCCTGTGTACAACATAATACTAACTTCGAGAAATCATCTGTTAAAACCTTCTTCGATTAAACTAACTTAGTTTAATTAACAATTACCGATAATATTCTCTTTGAGATTCCTGGCATATCAGTGTAAACAATAAGATTTTTTATAGAAAGTCCGCTATACTGAAGAAGAGGTGAAAGAAATGTTTGTAAGTGAAAAAGAAATAGAAATTCGATATGCAGAAACGGACCAAATGGGGGTAGTATATCATGCGAACTATGTCATTTGGTTGGAATTAGGAAGAACACAGTTGATTCACGATCTTGGATTTTCTGTTACAAAATTTGAAGAGGATGGTTATCTTTCTCCAGTTATGAATATCAATGTTAGTTATAAGGCAGCGATGCGATATGGAGAAAAAGCCATTATACGTACTTGGGTTAAATCACAAGATCGTTTACGTACCGTATATGCTTATGAAATCCTACATACTGATGGAACTGTTGCTGCAACTGCAACTTCTGAACATATAGTTGTAAAAAAAGAAAGTTTTCGACCCGTTCCTTTTAATCGTGTGGATGAAGTATGGTTTAATAAATATAAAGAAATTGCAGAAATCCAACAATAATATTGTCCAAAACAAAAAGCATGCTATTAGCATGCTTTTGTTTGTTATTGTTTATATTCGTACTTCAATTCATCGATCTCTTCATCAAAATCTACGATCAAATCATGGTCATTAAAAAACCATTCATCATCTTTTTCGATAAAGAATGTTATTCCATTTCTTTGTAAAACAATGGATGGGGTAAGAGGATCATCTTTACTCATACCAAGTGAAAACCCTGTATGAAAAGGATTAGAGCCCCCATAACGTGCGTAAAAGCGAATGTAATCACCCGATTGCGCATTCATTTCATCATAAAACCACTTTAAAGCTTGTTCTGTAATGACAATTTTCATGTGAGCTCTCCTCTGGAAAACTTGTTATAACCAATTTACTTTTGGTTCTGTACCATCTTTTATACGTGAAATATTGGAACGATGACGATAAAATATAAAGACAGCTAGTATTGTAACAATAAATAATAGCAAATATTCTTTTTCCAAAATAGCAAAGATAAGTGCGTAGATAAATGCAACAACAGCTGCAAAAATAGATGCAAGACTAACCATTTTAAATAATTTTAAACAAATTAAAAAGGCAATGACTAGTAAAATAAAGAGTGGCCAGTGATAACCTAATAGCATACCGCCTGAAGTTGCAACTGCTTTACCACCTCTAAAACCGGCGAAAATCGGAAACATATGACCGAATACTGCTACAAGTCCAGCGACAAGAGGATGCAAGCCACTGTCTGCGAAAATAGCTAATGTTGGTAAAAGGGTAGCAACTGTTCCTTTTA
The DNA here is from genome assembly GCF_003576525.1 of Rummeliibacillus sp. POC4. Taxonomy (GTDB): domain Bacteria; phylum Bacillota; class Bacilli; order Bacillales_A; family Planococcaceae; genus Rummeliibacillus. Next base: position 47,618 of record NZ_QWUA01000024.1, read on the forward strand.
AAATATCCATAACCATTACAACAATACCCGCTTTTTTTCCTAACACACGGAAGGTATTTGTTGCACCTAGATTGCCACTGCCATGTTTACGAATATCTGTTTTATAAAATATTTGTCCGATCCATAGCGCAGAAGGAATAGATCCTATTAAATAGGCTAAAACCAAAACTAGAAAAATAATCATAAAAAACTCCTTCTTACTTAGTAGTTGGTACTATTATAATGTACTAATAGTTTATCATGAATTCGCTAGAATACACAATACAACAACTTTATTTCTTCTTTATAATAATATTCTTATTTTCTTTTCGTTTCAACGTTTGATACAATAAATGCTGTATGTAAATAAAAATGCAAGAAGTTGACAGTTCTAAAGTTTGTGTTTAATATGAATAGAAGTAGAACGGGTGTTTGTATTTAGGGGGAATTTTTTTGACAAGTAAACAGACAATCACGTCTTACAATGAAGATGATATTCAAGTACTAGAAGGATTAGAAGCAGTTAGAAAACGTCCAGGTATGTATATCGGTTCAACAGATGGTAGAGGTTTACACCATCTAGTGTATGAAATCGTCGATAATGCTGTGGATGAAGTACTAGCTGGTTTTGGTAATCATATCATTGTAAAAATACACGCTGATCAAAGCATTAGTGTACGTGACTATGGACGAGGTATGCCAACAGGTATGCATAAAACAGGTAAACCAACTCCAGAAGTAATTTTCACCATATTACATGCAGGTGGGAAATTTGGACAAGGTGGCTACAAAACAAGTGGTGGATTACATGGTGTAGGTGCATCCGTCGTGAATGCATTATCATCATGGTTAGAAGTAATTATCCATCGTGATGGAAGTAAATATCGTATGCGTTTCGAAAATGGTGGAAAGCCCGTAACAACATTAGAGAAAATAGGTTCTACAATAGAAACAGGTACATTTATACATTTCAAACCAGATGCTATGATATTTTCTACAACAAATTATAATTTTGACACATTAGCAGAACGACTACGCGAATCCGCATTCTTATTGAAAAATTTAAAAATAGAGTTAATCGAAGAAGCTACAGAACGTCATGAAGTATATCATTACGAAAATGGTATAGAAGCGTTTGTAGCATATTTGAATGAGGAAAAAGATGTTCTTCATCCGGTTAAATACGTAGAAGGTACACAGGATGATATTGAAGTAGAATTTGCATTCCAATTCAACGATGGCTATTCTGAAACCATTTTGTCATTCGTCAATAATGTTCGAACTCGTGATGGCGGAACACACGAAACTGGTACAAAATCAGCAATGACTCGAGTATTCAATGATTACGCAAGAAAAATTGGTCTATTAAAAGAAAAAGATAAAAACTTAGACGGTTCAGATATTCGAGAAGGCCTATCTGCCATAATTTCCGTTCGTATTCCTGAAAATCTATTACAATTTGAAGGTCAAACAAAAGGAAAACTAGGTACTTCAGAAGCACGTGGAGCAGTTGATGCTGTAATTTCTCAAAAGTTAATGTACATTTTAGAGGAAAATGCTGAGTTAAGTGCTTCACTTGTCCGCAAAGCTATTCGTGCACAACAAGTTCGTGAAGCAGCACGTAAAGCAAGAGAAGATGCCCGAAACGGTAAAAAGTCAAAAAAACAAAGTACAATTTTATCTGGAAAGTTAACACCAGCACAATCTAAAAATGCTGCGAAGAACGAATTGTACCTTGTCGAAGGTGACTCTGCCGGTGGATCTGCAAAACAAGGACGCGACCGTACGTTCCAAGCAATCTTGCCGCTTCGAGGTAAAGTTATCAATACGGAAAAAGCTAAATTGCAAGACATTATGAAAAACGAAGAAATTTCAACGATTATACATGCAATAGGTGCGGGTGTTGGTTCTGATTTTAATGTAGAAGACTCAGCTTACGATAAAGTCATTATCATGACCGATGCTGATACCGATGGTGCGCATATCCAAGTATTATTATTAACATTCTTCTTCCGTTACATGAGACCGCTTGTAGAAGCAGGGAAAGTGTATATTGCACTACCACCGCTTTATAAAGTATCAAAAGGTACTGGACGAAAAGAAGTTGTGGAATATGCTTGGACAGAAAAAGACTTACAAAAAGCCATTAAAAAAATCGGTAAAGGTTATATCTTACAACGCTATAAAGGTCTTGGTGAGATGAATGCCGACCAACTTTGGGAAACTACGATGAATCCAGAAACTCGTACATTAGTACGTGTTAAGATTAATGATGTAGAACGCGCAGAAAAAGGCGTAGCGACATTGATGGGGGACAAGGTTGAACCTCGTCGTAAATGGATTGAATCACATGTAGATTTTGGTTTAGAAGAAGATAACAACATTTTAGAAAGTGATTTTATTCAACAAGAGGAGGAAGAGCTTAAATGACACAGTCAGAGAAATATCAAGACTTGCCTTTAGAAGAAGTCATCGGTGATCGTTTCGGTCGATATAGTAAATATATTATTCAAGACCGTGCTCTTCCAGATGCAAGAGATGGACTTAAACCCGTGCAACGTCGTATTTTATATGCGATGTTCATGGAAGGAAATACACATGAAAAACCATTCCGTAAATCTGCTAAAACAGTAGGTAATGTAATTGGTAACTATCATCCACATGGTGATAGCTCCGTATACGAAGCCATGGTTCGTATGAGCCAAGATTGGAAAGCACGCCATGTACTGATCGAAATGCATGGTAATAATGGTTCTTTAGATGGTGACCCACCAGCAGCAATGCGTTATACAGAGGCAAGACTTTCTACTATTTCTGCTGAAATGTTACGTGATATTCAAAAAGAAACAGTTGACTTAGTGCCTAACTTCGATGACCAAGACATGGAACCAACTGTATTACCATCACGTTTCCCAAATCTATTAGTAAATGGTTCTACGGGGATATCTGCTGGTTATGCTACCGATATTCCTCCACACAACTTAGCTGAAGTATTAGATGCAGTCTTAATGCGTTTGAAAAACCCAAATGTAACAATTGATGAGTTAATGACTGTGATTAAAGGTCCAGATTTCCCTACTGGTGCTATTATTCAAGGTATCGAGGGCATTAAAAAGGCATACGAAACAGGTAGAGGAAAAATAATTGTTCGAGCTAAAACAGAAATTGAACAATTAAAAGGATCGAAAGAACAAATTGTTATCACTGAAATACCTTACGATGTGAATAAGGCTAACCTTGTTAAGAAAATGGATGAAATGCGCCTTGATAAACGTTTAGAGGGAATTGCAGAAGTTCGTGATGAATCTGACCGTACAGGATTACGTATCGTTGTTGAACTGAAAAAGGATATTAGCGGTGCACCAATTCTAAAATATTTATTGAAAAACACAGATCTTCAAGTAACTTATAACTTCAACATGATTGCCATTTACAATCGTCGTCCAACGATGATGACTTTACCACTTCTTTTAGATGCATATATCGATCATCAAAAAGAAGTAGTTATTAGACGTTCGAAATTCGACTTAAAAAAGGCAAAAGATCGTTTACATATTGTTGAAGGTCTGATGAAAGCATTATCGATTTTGGATGAGGTTATTGCCACCATCCGTTCTTCCAAAGATAAAAAAGACGCAAAAAACAATTTAATACAAAAATTTGCCTTTACGGAAGTTCAAGCCGAAGCAATCGTTTCGTTACAATTGTATCGCTTAACTAATACTGATATTACTGAATTGCAAGAAGAACAAGATGAGCTACACAAGAAAGTTCTTGAATTACAAAGCATTTTAGATAGTGATGTAATATTAGTAAAAGTACTTCAAAAAGAATTGCAAGATATTAAGAAAAGATTTGCTGAACCTAGACGTTCAGTGATTCAAGAGAAAATTGAAGATATTAAGTTAGATATGGAAGCACTTATTCCTAGTGAAGAAGTAGTCGTTACAGTTACGCAAGATGGTTATATCAAACGTACAAGTATTCGCTCGTATAATGCTTCAAATGGTAAGGACATTGCCATGAAGGAATCAGATTACTTATTATATGAATCTACGTTAAATACACAACAACACATATTGTTATTCACTGATAAAGGGCATTATATTTTCCAACCGGTGCATGAGTTACCAGACATTCGTTGGAAAGACCTAGGACAGCATATTTCTAGTATTGTGCCACTTGATGCAGATGAAAATATTATCAATGCATGTGGTGTAACAGACTTTAAAGCAGATCAATACGTTCTAACAATTACAAAAAATGGGCAAATTAAGCGCACAGCATTAGCTGATTTCTTTGTCCAAAGATATACAAAACCATTGAAAATGATGAAGGTTAAGAAAGACGATTTAGTTATTTTTGCTGACATCGTAGAACCAACAATTGAAGTTTATTTAACCACTTATTGCAGTTATGCTATTCGTTTCAAATTAGACGAAGTACAAGTTACTGGCATTAAAACTGCTGGTGTTAAAGCGATGAATTTAAAAGATGATGATTATATTCAAGCGGCTAATGCTATCCCTGAACATCACAAAGGAAAAGTAATGATTGTGACTCAACGCGGAGCAGTGAAGAAGATGGCATTAGATGAAGTAGAAACAGGTAATCGCGCATTACGAGGCGTTCTTACTTTACGTGAATTAAAGAAAAATCCACATAGAGTTTGTGCTGTTGTTTATGTTGAAGAAGGGGAAGGAATTCAACTTACTACTGAAAAAGGAATTCAAGAAGAACTTCGAGAAGGTCACTATCGATTGGCCGACAGATTTTCAAATGGTTCCTATGCAGTGGATGTTGATACAGACGGCGAAATTATTCACGTTCAAAAACTTCCTGCGATTGATGCAAAAAAATCATAAAAACATTAGGTAGTCTAAATATTCGATTTAAGTTACAATATCATTATGAGTTATGAAAGGAACTGGTATCAGTTCCTTTCTTTTTTGGAGGTGAAAGTATGCTGAAAAATCGCAATGTTTGGATTATTTTGAGCGGTGAGTTGATTGCAGGTTTAGGATTATGGGCAGGAATCATTGGAAACTTAGAATTTATGCAGGAAAAAGTACCGTCTGATTTTATGAAATCTCTTATTTTAGCAAGTGGATTATTTGCAGGGATTTTAGTAGGGCCAATGGCAGGAAGAATTATTGATCAATCTAACAAAAAAACAGTAATGATTTATTCAAGTGCTGCCCGTATAGTAAGTATAGTGTTTATGTTTATAGCGTTAGCAACAGATTCTATTATGTGGATGGTTATTTTTCTAATCACTATACAAATTGCAGTTGCATTTTATTTTCCAGCCTTACAAGCGTGTTTACCGCTTATTGTAGAGGAAAAAGATTTATTGCAACTTAACGGCTGGGATATGAATATCTCAACAATTGCAAGGGTAGCAGGTACTGCACTTGCAGGCTTAGTTCTTGTATATGCACCACTTAGTGCACTGTACGTAATATCGATGGTAGCGTATTCTGTCATGTTGTTATTTACTTTTATGCTGAAACTACCCAACACGCAAGAAAGTCTTCAAAAAACGGCTAAGAAGGATGCTAAACGTAATTTTAAAGAAGTATTCCCATTATTAAAACGTGATCCGGGCATTAAATATACACTTATTTTGTCTTTTATCCCTGTTTTATTTTTAGGGTCATTTAATTTACTCGTTATTTCTATTAGTGAAATTCAAGATTCATCTTCGATTAAAGGGCTTATTTATACAGTCGAAGGGGTTTGTTTTATGATTGGATCGTTTGTTATTAAATATATCGGTTTAAAGTGGAAAACAAATCACATATTATTCTTTGCATTGTTTATCGTTGGAGCCGCTGAATTATTGCTGCATTTCGCGCATCTTCCTATTTTATCCCTTATAACATTTGGTTTAGTAGGTTTCTCAGTAGGGTGTTTCTACCCAACTGTCATGACGATATTCCAACAACAAGTGCCAAAAGAGTTTCATGGTCGTTTCTTCTCTTTTCGCAATATGTTAGATCGCACTTCATTTCAAATCGTTTTATTGTCAACAGGTGCATTATTAGATCTCATAGGACTTGAAAATATGGTAATGTGTTTTGGAGCTTGTAGTCTTTTGATAACTTTATATTATTTATGGAAAATGAAGAAAGATAAAATTCAAATAGAAACAGGACAAAAAGCAGCTGCCTAATAGCTGCTTTTTTGGTTTAGAGATTTCTATCTATAATTCTATTATGTATAATAGATATTATATTCTGAAATTTCAGTATTTTAAAAGGGGGAATAGTATGAAGAAAGTGTTATTGTACATTTTTATGGTGTTAGGGGTTATTGTTTTGAGTGCTTGTGGGAATAAAGATACCGGAAACAAAGGCGCAGATTCGAAAGAAAGTTCTCTTGTTTATGGCCGGGGCACCGATTCAGTTTCTCTTGATCCAATTACGATTACAGACGGTGAATCGTTTAAGGTAGCTCGTAATATTTATGAAACGCTCGTACAATTTGGGGAAGATGATACATCGATTAAACCAAGCTTAGCGAAAGAATGGGAAATATCTGAAGATCAGTTGACCTATACATTCACCCTGCAAGAAGGTGTTAAATTTCACGACGGAACAGTTTTTAATGCAGAAGCAGTTGTCAAAAACTTTGAGCGTTGGATGAATGGCACTGTTGATCAATTTCCATATTACGGTGATATGTTTGGGGGTTTTGTAGATGATAAAAACCATATTATTGATACGGTGAAAGCATTAGATGAACATACCTTCGAAATAAAGTTAAAAAAACCTTCTGCAGCATTATTAAATAATTTGGCAATGACAGCATTTTCAATTGCAAGTCCATCGGCTATTGAAAAAGAAGGAGATAAATTCGGTGAAAATCCTGTTGGAACTGGACCATTTAAATTTAAAAGTTGGAAGCGAAATGATTCAATTGAACTTACAAAGAATGAAGATTACTGGCAAAATGGATATCCAAAAGTGACAAAGTTAATCTACCGTACATTGCCAGACAACGCTGCTAGATTAAATAGTTTGGTAACAGGTGAAATTGATATTGCAGATGGCTTAAGTCCAAGTGATCATAAGCGTATTGAAGAAGATTCAAATCTACAATTACTAAAAAGGCCTTCGTTTAATGTGGGGTATTTAGGAATGACGATGACTCAAAAACCGCTTAATGATTCAAAAATAAGGCAAGCTGTTAGTTTAGCAATTGATCGTCAAGCAATTGTAAGTAGCTTTTTTGAGGGATTAGCGACAGAAGCAAAAAACCCCTTACAACCGACTTCTCTTGGCTATAACGAAAATACAGAGCCATATACTTTCGATGTAGAGAAGGCAAAAGGATTATTAAAAGAATCTTCGTATGACGGTAAAGTAGTAGAATTATGGGCAATGCCGGTACCACGTCCATACATGCCTGATGGACAAAAAGTTGCAGAAGCAATCCAAAAGAATTTAGAAACTATTGGGATGAAAACAAAGATTGTTACGTATGAATGGGCAACTTATTTAGATAAAACGAGAAAAGGTGAAGCACAGTTATTTTTACTTGGAGGTACAAGTGATAATGGGGATCCGGATAATTTGCTATCCTTATTCTTTGATGAATCAGGATCTTTGAATAATTCCCAACTAAATGATGTGAAGATACAAAACTGGTTAGCAGAAGCACGTTCTACGACAGATGAAACGAAACGAGAAGAAATTTATGGAGAAATACAAAATCGTTTACGTGAAATTGTGCCTGTTTTACCGCTGGTTCATTCAACGCCTATAGTAGGTGCAAGAAGTAACGTGGAAAATTACAAGCCGCATCCTACTGAAGCAGATGATTTAAAAAGTGTAATTGTGAAATAAAAAAAGCGTACGGATTGTCAGCAATATGTTATAAAGCACCTATTTAACTAATAGGTGCTTTTGATTCCAACGTAAAGATGTGACTTCTAATGAGGAAAAAAGAGAGTTAGTCTTCTTCTAAAATATATAATAAGATGACTATCGATTCACTAAACCTTTAAAGATATATTCAAAATTTGAGGCGAATGGCAAAGATAAAATACAAAATATTGAAAATTTGCAATGAAAGCGTTTTATACAATATTGCGTTAGAAAACATTACGTTATTTTAAAAAATTCAGAAAATTGTATTGACTATTAATCATTTATGTGTAAAATTAAGATTAATAGCAAACATGTTATAAAAACTAACATGAATTTGTTTAGAAAAATAACATAAGAAATGGAGTTGATGTTCATGGATGCAATGTATCTGATGAATAGCTTGTGGACGATGGTAGCGGCAATTTTAGTTATTTTTATGATTGGTGGATTTATATTATTAGAAGCCGGTTCCACAAGAATGAAAAATGCGGGGCACGTAGCTGGTAAAACAATTTTTACATTTGGTTTAGCATCAATAGTATTTTGGACACTCAGTTATGGATTGATCTTCGGTGGTAACGCAAACTTCTTAGTAGGTATGACAGACTTTTTCTACTCAGGTGATTTAGCTAAACCTGAAGAAGGCGGTCTTGCTACAACTGTATTCTTTGTATTCCAATTAGCATTTGCGGCAATTTCCGTGACAATTGCTCTTGGCGGTTTCGCAGAACGTGCGAAGTTTTCAGCTTATGTAGTCTTCACCATTCTTTTTGGAATTTTAGTTTATCCCGTTATTGCTCACTGGATCTGGGGTGGCGGTTGGTTAGCAGAACATGGTAAACAAGATTTTGCCGGTTCTACAGTAGTTCACTTAACAGGTGCGATGGCAGCTCTTGCAGCAACAATTCTATTAAAACCACGTATTGGTAAATTCAACAAAGATGGTTCATCTAATAACATTGCGGGTCACAACCAAGTATATACTGCATTAGCAGTTCTAATCCTTTGGGTTGGTTGGTTTGGATTTAACGCTGGTAGTACTGTATCAGTAGATGGTGCATTCTTCGGATTTGTAGCTCTTAACACGAACTTAGCTGCAGGAGCAGGTGCGGTAGCAGCAACTTTAATCTCTTGGTTTGTATTAGGTAAACCTGATATTCCAACGATTTTAAATGGTGCATTAGCAGGGTTAGTTGCGATTACAGCGTCATGTGCATTTGTTGATGTATGGGCTTCAGTCGTAATTGGTTTTGTTGCTGGTATTTTAACTTTCTATGGTGCACGTTTCTTAGAAAAAAGAAAAATCGACGATCCAATCTTCGCAGTTTCTGTACATGGTATTCCTGGTATTTGGGGTACATTATCAACAGGATTCTTTGCAACAAAAGAACTTGCTTCAGTTGGTAAACCTGGATTATTCTACGGTGGCGGTTTCGATCAACTAGGCGTTCAATTTATGGGTGTAGCTGTTTCTGGAATCTATGCATTTGTCGTTTCATTCGCAATTCTTTGGGTTATGAAGAAAGTTATGGGAGGAATTCGTGTATCTGAAGAAGAAGAAATCATGGGGTTAGATATTAGTGAACATGGTAGCTATGGCTATCCAGAACAAATGGATAAATTAGCAAAAGAAGCAAATGTTGTTGCTAGTAAAACTCATGTAAGTTCATAAGTAAAAAGCCTAATAGGTAGGCTACTCGCCAAAAGGAAGTGCTATTGTTGGACACTGGGGTGTTAACATACAAATCAATCAAGATTTGGAAAGAACAAAATATTTCTAAATACAAGGGAGATTTAGCTGGTCTGAACGCTTTTCATGATCAGGTTATGAAAAAAGTATTAGAGGTGGCAATCGTTCAATTACAAAAAGGATTGCCGCCTTGTGCTTTTTCCTGGTTTATAACTGGAAGTGGTGGTAGATTCGAACAAGGTTTTATCAGTGATCAAGATCACGGAATGATTTATGTGGAAGATACTGAAGAATGCCGTAGCTATTTTAAAGCTCTTGGGGAGGAACTTTCAGATGGCCTTGCATTAGTTGGCTATCCGTATTGTAAAGGCTACATCATGAGTTCAAATCCGCTTTGGTGTAAATCTTTGGAAAGTTGGAAAGAACAATTACGAACATGGATGGAATCAGAGAGTTGGGAAGCTATCCGGTATTTGCAAATTTTTTATGATGCAAGAGTTCTTGTAGGTGAAACACTATATATTAATCAGTTGAAAAATGTTGTTTACAAATATCAATTAGAACAACCTAATCTTTTAAAACGGTTTATGGCAAATATTATGCATCTAAAAAATACAATTGGACCTTTGGGGCAAATATTAGTAGAACGTTACGGTCCATATCAAGGGTGCATAGATTTAAAGTACTCTGCCTTTGTACCATACGTTAATGCCATTCGAATATTGGCGATTAAAGAAGGCATTTACGAAACTTCAACATTATCACGTATTTCCGAACTAGTAAAAAAAGAAAAGTATACTAATTTATTAAGAAACTGCAATGACAATTTTGAACTTCTTTTAAAGTATCGACTCTCACTATTTAAAGTCGATGATTATTTTGATACGCACTATCTAAAAATTGCAGGACTTAGTAAAGCGGAGAAAAAACAGATTAAACAAATTCTTAAAACGGGAATTCGAATTCATGATGAAGTAATCGAACTTATTGAAAAAGGGTGTTAAATATGGTTTTTGAACCATTTCAGCAATTGCTAAGATCTATACAAGGAAAACGTAATACAGGTGGATTAGGGGAAGTGCAAAACGCTCAACAAATTGCCTTTTTAAGAGGATTGCAAAAAGAAATACAGCCAGAAGAAGCGTTAGGAATCCCTTTAACTGAACTAAAGGTAGTTGTTTTCGATATCGAAACAACAGGCTTTTATCCCGAAAAGGGAGATGAAATATTATCCATCGGTGCAGTAAAGATGAATGGATCGCAAATTCTCCTAGATGAAACATACTATTCACTCATGTATACAGAAAAAGAAATTCCACCTGAAATCGTGAAACTAACGGGAATTACAGACGAAGCCATTAAAGCTGCTCCTCCAGCTTCTAATGTATTACTTGAATTCCTCGAATTTGTAAAAGATTCTACACTAGTTGCTCACCATGCGAATCATGAAAGAAGTTTTATGAAATATGCAAGCAATCATTATTTTAGAACACCTTTTAAATATAGAATTGTTGATACAGCATTTTTGTTTAAAATAGTGGAGCGTGACCTAAATATGATTAAACTAGAAGATTTTTGTGCATATAATGATATTCCAATCATGAATCGTCACCATGCATTAGGTGACGCTCGCTTAACGGCTGAACTTTGGAGTCTCTATATTGAAAAGGCCAAAAAAATTGGTTGTGAAAATTTGCAGGATGTCTATGAACGATATGCGCGATTATAGCCAAAAGTAAAAGTACAAACCAGTATGGTGGATTTGTACTCTTTGTATCTGTAGATTTAATTTTTCTTACTATGTTTTAAAAAGCTAAAGGTGGGATTCCCTGCTTTATTTGGATATACCTATAAGTAAAAGTTGTAGGATTACTTTCAAATTAATTTTGAACGTTATAATGCAAAAATCTTATTTGTGTCATAATTATGCTGCTTTATGATATAATATAATTACTATTTAATTTAATTTAAATAGAAAATTTGAAAAGGAAGTGGTTCTTTGTTAAAACTCAACATCTATAAGGATAATATGCATTATGTTGTGGAGTCTGTTTCTAAGATGGGGCAACAGGTAGACCATCATTCTAAAGATTCTCTTTATGAAAGTATTTATAAGCTGGGAAGACATATCCATATCAATAATGTCCACTTTTGCATTCCACGTGATTTAAGCCGATCATTGTTATCGTTCCTATCCATTGAATTCCCAGGAGAGCTTTATGAACATAAAATTACCATCAACGACTAATCCCATCCTACTTAATCTAAAAATTTATACCCATTTCATATTATAAACAGATGATCTAAAAAGATTTAGGTCATCTGTTTTGTTTTCCTCTGTTTCGATAGTAAAAT
>NZ_QWUA01000025.1 GCF_003576525.1 Rummeliibacillus sp. POC4
CGGACGCAACAGGAGCAACAGGAACAACAGGTTCAACCGGAGCAACAGGAACAACAGGTTCAACAGGAGCAACAGGAGCAACGGGAGCAACAGGTGAAACAGGAGCAACAGGACCAACCGGCCCAACCGGACCTAGGGGAGCAACGGGCGAGGAAGGTGATACTGGACCTAGAGGTGCTACAGGCTCAACCGGTCCGACAGGATCTTTTGCTACAGGTCAAACATTATTCTTTGTATCGGGAGCAACAGGTGCAGTACCTTTAGGGTTAGGGGATAGTTTATCCTTTAATTCTGACACACTAGATATTATAGTAACACCTGGTTCTGCTATTGTAACAATAGAACTAACAACAATTCCGACAGGTTCAACGGGAGCAACGGGAGCAACCGGAGCAACGGGAACAACCGGAGCAACGGGAACAACGGGAGCAACGGGAGCAACCGGAGCAACGGGAAAACTGGAGCAACGGGAGCAACAGGAGCAACGGGAGCAACAGGTGAAACAGGAGCAACCGGACCAACCGGACCAGCAGGAGCAACCGGAGCAACGGGAGTAGCAAATATTGCAGCTTATGGGGACTTCTTTAGAACCGGAGCAACGACTATTGATAGTGGAGAAGATGTTCCTCTTACAGTGGCTGGAATCCAAACGCCATCGGTACAGCTAGCTAGTAACGCGGTGCAAATAAACGAATCAGGTATTTACGATGTTATAGAGACTGTAACAGTGACATCAACATTAAATACTCCATCAGTTTGGGCACTATTTTTAAATGGAGTCGAGATACCTAATACTACTTTTGGTGTCCTCGGAGCTTTTTCAGCTAGTGATGTGACTTTAACAGCTGGTGGGATAATAACTGTAAGCACTGTTCCAGCTGTCCTAACATTACGCAACGTTTCTACTACTACTCAAACATTACCAGGAACTATAGGGACAGTAGCTATTGATAATGCATCCATTCGAGTTATTAAAATTGATGATATCTGATGGTATAGAAGTACTTGGACCTATAGGAGTACTCCTACAAGTTGTATCTTTTTATTTTCAAAAAGGTTAGAAATCGTTTTGAGTTAACTTTGGGTGGAGTATAAATGGATTGTTTAGACTCCACCCGTTTTCAATTTTTAACGTAATTTATTGTATAAATGACTTTCTTTTACATAAATTGTAGTCTTGAATTGTAATGAGTTTTTTGTGTTTTTAATATAGATGTATTGAAAATAAGGATCCCGTCCCTATACATACAATTTTAATCGTTATTTACAACGCTGTGAATTACCTCACTAAGTTAGGAGCCTTTTACTACTTCAATGAATACCATGACTCTACAATGTATTTCAACTTTTTTTAACGTAAGACGACTCATCAGTACAGCTAAATACTAAATACTCTTATACTCAAGGGGATGCATGTTTGATTGAAACACCTCAAGATTTTCAAAAATGTATAAATGAATTATATTAAAAATAAAAAAATTCAAATAAAAACCCGAACTATTATACGAAATGCTCATTTGAGTTTCGTAGTAGTTCGGGTTTTTTCTGATAAATACTTATGTTCAATTTGAATTCATCTTGAATTATATCTAGAGATATATAGTATTTTTATTTATTAAAATAATGTGGGTACAATATTGGATGAGATTCAATCCACTCTTTCATCTCTATAATCATTTTTTCATAAGTAGGTACTTCAAAGCTAAAGTCCTTACGTCGATTCATAAGGGTTTTATCTAATTTTACTTTGGATTCAGGTAAAATGGTGACTCTTTCATCTTTAAAATGCTTATTAAATAAATTTAATAACTCAAATTTATTGATAATTTCATTATTAACTAAATTATATAATCCTGATAATCCTTCCGTTCCAGCCTTCTCCATTGCTTTTGCTAATGTTAATGTCGTTACTCCCGTCCAAATCGCCTGGTTATATCCATAAATTGTCCCCTCTTGTTTCATAAACCAATTAAATAATCCAATTCCATCTTCTTTCATATCAGGTCCGATAATTGAATTTCTAAAGGTTAAATGTTTTTCATTTTCAATTTCTCCTAAAGCCTTTGTGCGGTCATAAAAGGTTTCACCATCTCGAAGACTATCCTCATAATAAGGTGCCTTTTTCCCTGAAAACACACAATCTGTACTCATATGAAACAATCTTTTATTTTCATCTACTTCTAATATTTCAACAATTTTATGTGGTAAAAAACTATTGAAAAAGACCGCATTAGCTGGTGCCTGATCACAAGTGTTATTTAAAACTCCGATACAATTAATAACAATATCGTAGTCTGTATCTATCAGAAGGGAACGTAAAAATGTATCATTAGTTAACTCTCCATTAATATTTTGCCCAAAGGAAAAGGGACTTCTTGAATAAGTAATGACCTCGTGGCCTTTTTCAATTAAATACAAAGCAATCGTATGACCTGCCATCCCAGTAGCACCAAGTACTAAGAATTTCAATATTCTACTCTCCCTTCCATGATTTTAGTTCTTCTTGAATCAATGGGAGAGTGAGTAGTTTTTGTTTTATTTCATCAATGGTAAGGATTTTTGTATTGTTGGAGTTATATTCATCACTTAATGTAATTTTAGGGGAGCCTTGATTGAGATATTTTGCATAATTTAAATCACGGTTGTCAGCGGGGATTCGATAAAAATTGCCCATATCAATTGCCTTTGCTGCTTCTTCTTTCGTTAATAGTACTTCATAGATTTTTTCCCCATGACGAGTGCCAATTGTATGAATTTTGTTATTTGTACCAAATAATTCGATTAAAGCTTGAGCTAAGTCCTTAATATAAGAGGATGGTGCTTTTTGCACCATTATGTCACCATTGGATGCATGATGGAATGCATAGATAACTAAGTCTACTGCTTCTTCTAAACTCATCATAAAGCGTGTCATTTTGTCATCAGTAATTGTCAGTGGTTTTCCGCTTTTAATTTGATCTATAAATAATGGAATGACCGAACCTCTTGATGCCATTACATTCCCATACCGTGTCCCACAGATCAATGTATCATCAGGAACTATTCGTGATTTTGCAATAAACGTTTTTTCCATCATTGCTTTAGAAATCCCCATGGCATTTACAGGATAAGCGGCCTTGTCGGTAGATAGACAGATGACTTTTTTTACACCTGCTTGAATGGCTGAAGTCAGCATATTATCTGTTCCAAGAATATTTGTTTTGACAGCCTCTAAAGGGAAAAACTCGCAAGAAGGTACTTGTTTCAATGCTGCAGCATGAAATACAAAATCCACATTGTACATAGCATGACTGATACTATTAATGTCCCTGACATCCCCTATAAAGAACTTTAATTTATCATTTTGATATAAAGTCCGCATGTCATCTTGTTTCTTTTCATCCCGCGAAAAAATTCGGATTTCTTTAATATCTGTATTTAAAAAACGCTTTAATACTGCATTTCCAAATGATCCAGTGCCGCCAGTTATCAATAATATTTTATCTTTAAACAAGTTGTATTCTCTCCAAACTTTAATGTAGTATAAAATATTAATCGTGCTTGATTAGTGATTTATGATTTTAATCCTCTTTGATATAGATAAAATTCTGAGTTTTCCCTCGGGTAGTTGTACCAATAGGCGAAGATACCTGTATATTTGCACTTTGGAGACTGGTCGACTAATGTTTTATTGAAATCGTAATCTCCAGCGATATCTTTTCGATCAGTAAATTTCGCATCCCCTATAAAACTTCTACGAATAATTTTAAATTGCCCACACCAACTGTATCCATCTGTTTCACTCTTCACAAAACGTTGCCCAATTTTAGTCAACATATTGTAATAGTAAATGTCGTATGTCCCATCTACTTGAGCTAAAACTTCTCGTATTGGAGGTAGATAAATATCGTCACTGTCAATAATTGCGATATAATCTCCGCTTGCTTCTTCAATGCATCGATTGTAGGAATAACTTGCGCCTTTATTTGAGAAGTTTTTTAAAATTTTGAGTTGGGGGCATGTTAGCTGATACTTTTCTAAAATTTCAACGGTCCGATCTATAGAACCATCATCACATACAATAATTTCATAGGCATATTCTTTTGGAATACTATCTAGCATTCGCTTAATCCAAGCTTCGCTATTATACGCAGGGGATAAAAAGCTGAATTTCAAATAAACACCCCATTCCAATGAATTTCTTCTCTAAAATAGTCTAGCAGTAAAATATTCATAGTTTTATTAATGAAGCTCTATTTAGTATATGAATGGGTGAAAATTTGGTTTGGGTACTATTTATAAAAGTTCCATACCGTTTTAAAAGAAATGGAACTATTTGTAACAATACGCCGATTTCAAAATATGATAAAGAAGATAACCACTTATAATTTTTGGGAATATATCGGAGAGGTTGTGGTGAGTTGGATCAAAATTGGCATGAGGATTTAATTGCTTTCCTAGGGGGGCTTATTCGCCCAAAAGTATATGTAGAACTTGGTTTATATCACTGTGATTTATTTAATCGCATGATTCCTTATGCGGAAAAACTAATTGGGGTTGACATGAATCCAGCAGCAGGAAATTTTATGCAACAGTCGGAAAAAGTCCATTTTTTTAACGGTACTACGCAAGAATTTGCACAAGAATTACAAAAAAATCCTTTACAAATTGATCTTTTATTTATAGACGCAGACCATGCAAAAGAAGCGGTGTTACAGGATTTTTATGATTATTTTCCTTTCGTCTCACCACATGGTTTAATTTTGTTCCATGATACACACCCAAGGGATAATTGGATGATGCAAAGGGCTCTTTGCGATACAGCCTATCAAGCAATTGAAGAATTGTCAAAAGACACAACAGAGTATGAATTAATGACATTACCAGTTAACCCGGGTTTAACACTTTGCAGAAAACGTAAAAAACAATTATCTTGGCATGAGTAAGAATCAGCCGCCGCGGTAAAACATGACTTAATGAAAGTAGTTCGAAGATAGGACGATACGTCCGAAAGTAAGTAGTTGAACGAATGCGTTTCTATGGCGTATGTCCAACGTAATAAAAACGAAAAAGCTCAAAATTTTTACGATGGTGTAAAAATTTTGAGCTTTTTAATAGGATTGGATTAACCTGTAAATCCCTTTAAACTTTTAAAGTATAAATCCGACTCTGAGCCTTCTCGAGGATAGTTATACCAATAAGCAAAGATATCTAAATGTTTGCGAGTTGGATTTTTTGCTAATAAAGAATTATAAAAATCTAAATCAGCACCTGTAGGTTTTTTTGTATATTTTGCATCCCCGATTAAGCTTCTTCGAAAGATTTTAAAGTTTCCTGGCCAATCAACTGGACCATGAATATAATAACTTCCTTCTTTTGTTAACATATTATAATAATAAATATCGTATGTCCCATCAATTTGTTGTAATACGTCAATAATCGTTGGTAGATAGATATCATCACTATCGATAATTGCTACATAATCTCCTGTAACTGCAGCTAAGCAGTCATTATAAGATTCACTTGTCCCTTTATTTACTTCATGCTTTAAAATTTGAAGTTGAGGACATGTTTTTTGATAGTTCTCCAAAATTTCTAATGTTCGATCCGTAGAGCCATCATCACAAACGATGATTTCGTAAGCATATTCTTTTGGAATACTATCTAGCATCATTTCAATATATCCTTCACTATTATAAGCGGGCGTTACAAAGCTAAACTTCATAGTAAACCTCTTTTCAAATATACTATTTTAATGCTATAAAACATTATTTTAACCCTCTAAGATGTAAATCTGATTCTGAATTTTCCCTAGGGTAATTGTACCAATATGCGAAAATCCCAGTATATTTACATTTAGGACCTTTATTGAGTAACGCCATATTAAAATCAGTATCCCCGGCATATTCTCTTCTCGTTACGAATCTAGCATCTCCTATAAATGAGCGGCGAATGATTTTAAATTGACCTGGCCACATATATCCATCGGTAGGCTGTTTAATAAATGCTTGACCATTTTTTGTTAACATATTGTAATAGTAGATATCATACTCTCCATCGATTTGTTCTAATACATCAACAATGGTTGGTAAATAGATGTCGTCGCTATCAATAATAGCTACGTAATCTCCTGTTGCTTCTTCGATTAAACGATTATAACTTTCACTAGCGCCAATATTTTGTTCGTTTTTTAAGACTTTAAGTTGAGGGCATTTTTTCTGATAGTCTAATAAAATATTTAGCGTATTATCTGTTGAAGCATCATCACAAATAAGAATTTCATATGCATACTGTTTAGGAATACTGTCTAACAGTCGTTTAATCCATTTTTCAGAATTATAAGCAGGTGTTAAAAAACTAAATTTTATTGGAATCACTCCTTTGCACATTTTGTCTGAAGAAGTCTATAACTCGTAAATCTCTCCAATATTATATGCACTAATAATTAAAAGGTTAAGGACTCCCATCTAGAAGGTTAAATAGAGAGACGACTCCGACCTTCAGTTCATCAATGTCTGGTGTGATTTTTAGTGAATTTAGCCGGCACTATCAATATATATTTAGAAATTTATCTAACAATAATTTATATATCCATGGTGTTATAAAATGAGCGATTGTGGTCAAACTTCTATTGAAACGTGTTAAATAAATTAATGCGTTTTATAAAAAGAGTGGAGGATGGCTATGTCAAATATAAACAATAAGCAAGAAGTAAAGAAACAACCGCGTGCAAAAAGTCGTCAGACCAAGGCAAACCATCTAAATGAAGAATTTGGCGCTGAAGCAAACTTTGATGCCAATGACTTCAAAAAAGAAAGGGAGTTCTCCACTGATGATAAGCCTGTAAGTGAACGCACGGCATGGAATTAGTTTATATTTGATATAAACAAATGAAAGAAGCTAATGCTTAGTAGCTTAGCTTCTTTTATGTACAAAGTACTATTGGTAAAAGAGAAAAGCCTTATGCTAAAAATAAATAAATCTTACTTACTTTAGCAAATACGATAATTAAAGAGGAAAATCGGTTAGATAACAATACATAAAACTTGTAAAGTGAATTTAAATTTAGTACAATGTACTCACCAGAATGAGTTGTGTGCAATTTAATTTGGCAAAATATTGGTAGTTGCGTTTAGGTAGAAGTCTCTTAAGCTATTAAAATGTTAGTAAATGAATTCAATCACAAACAAACATAATAAGGAGCAAAACGATGAGTATTTATAATTATTTAGTTAAAAAACCTAACGGTGAAATTTTATCAATGGAAACCTATCGAAATAAGGTCCTATTAATAGTCAACACAGCAAGTCATTGCGAATTTACATATCAATATGAGGATTTACAAAAGATGTATGAACGCTATGCAGAAAAGGGTTTTAGTGTACTGTCATTTCCATGCAATCAATTCGGTGAACAAAATCCTGAAGATGGTCAAACTACTGCTAGTCACTGCAAACTTCAATTTGGAGTTACATATCCGGTTTTTGATAAAATCGATGTCAATGGAGATAAAACACATCCATTATTCAATTACTTGAAACACGAGGTAGATTGTCCACCATTTACCCGTGAAACACTACAACAAAAGATTTTATACAATGCTATTCAAACGAATTATCCAGATTATTTAATAGGTCGTAATATTCGTTGGAATTTCACAAAATTTTTAGTAGATCAAAATGGTCGCGTATTACAACGTTTTGAGCCGTATAGTTCATTTTTAGATATTGAACAAGCAATTGAAGCTATATTGTGAGAAAGAGATAGTTAATAAAAAATTTAAATCTTACTAAGAATACAGTATCGATGTGAGAGCAGAATAGAAAGTCAGATGCAATAGGAGACTATTCAATCTGACTTTTTTAATCATTAATATATCCTCTATTTTCCTTTCAATACTAAAAAGCCGATTAAGATAATGATAATACCTACCCCGGTACGCCAATTTGGAACTTCTTTTAGAAATAGGTAACCAATGGCAACGCTCACGAAAATCTCTATTCCTTTAGATGCAATAAGCGAAAAGGTTAAGTTATCTACAATTTTTGTTAAAAATTTAACTCCATATCCAATCATCATACTCGCAGACAGGAAAAAAGGGAGGACTTTAATGTAGTACCACAAAGTGGATAAAAAGTCAGGATCAATATTCTTGTTTTGGTAAGCGTAAATCGCATTTATAATAAATAATCCGCCTAACATCAATAAAAGTGAAAGAATAATCATAAATGTTGTTCTCCAATTAGATTTGATTCTATAATTTTGCTCCAGTACAAAAGTTTTTATGCAACGAAAAAAGTTATTCATTTTAAACGAACGATAATGATGAAATAGTTGGTAGCATTTTCTGATAAATAATAAAAAGAAGCCTGAATAATATCATCAGACTTCTTTTTTTAATCTCTAGTCATTCGTAGCCTATATTTCTTCTAAGATCCCTTTGATCAAACCAACAAATTTCGTATTTACTTGACCTGCAACTTCAATCACTTCTTCGTGATTTAAAGGCTGGTCTAGGATTCCACATGCCATATTTGTTAGACAAGATATGCCTAATACTTTCATACTTGCATGAGTAGCTATGATAGCTTCAGGTACGGTTGACATTCCACATGCATCAGCCCCAAGTACACGGATCATGCGAACTTCTGCTGGAGATTCGTATGTTGGTCCGCTCCACCAAGCGTAAACACCTTGTTGTAATGTGATATTTTGTTTCTTTGCTACATCCAATGCAAGATTGCGCAAATCTTGATTGTAAACTTGTGATAAGTCAGGGAATCGTGTTCCCAACTCGTCATTATTAGGGCCGATTAGAGGATTTGCACCGACTAAGTTGATATGGTCGGTGATTAACATTAAATCTCCTGGCTTAAAGTTAGTATTGACAGCCCCACATGCATTTGTGACGATTAGTGTTTCAATCTCAAGAGCTTTCATCACGCGAACAGGGAATGTCACTTCATCTAATGTGAATCCTTCATAATAGTGGAAGCGACCTTTCATAGCAGCTACTGTTTTTCCGTTCAATGTACCAATAACAAGCTCATTGGCATGACCAACTGCACTAGACTTTGCAAAATGGGGAATTTCACTGTAGGGAATGCTGATGGGATTTTCAATTTCATCTGCAAGATTGCCGAGTCCGGAACCTAGTATTAAACCAATCTTAGGTTTTTTAGTTGTCTTGCTTAATATAAATTCTTTTGCTTCAATAATATCTTGAACGTTGTGCATTTAAGTTCCTCCTTAATATCTCATTAAAAGATTAAACTAAGAAAAATATAATGTAAAATCAAAGGATTTCATAATGAAAGAAGTATTTTTACAATGATATTGATTCTTCATGGTTCAGCAAGATAAATAAAAAATACAGAATTAAGTTATAAAATGGTAAAATCAGCTCAAATCATAGAATTTATACATAAAATGTTAGGTATTATGCGCAATATAGTAGTGTAAGTATTTTATTTTTTCGCTAAATGATTTAGCGGAAGAACGAAATCAATCTATATTTATGAGGAGGAATGAATGTTGTTTTATTCTGTTGTTTGTAATAGCTGCAGAAGAAACTTCCAATTAGCTGAAGGAAGCTTGGCTTTCCGTATGTATAAAGGAAGAAAAAGCCAATTTATGTTTTGTGAAGATTGTCATAGTAAAGTGCGAGTAGATGCAGTTAAGAATGTTTTGAATGCGAGTGATTCATACAATGATGAAAAGTAACGAATAAGGTTAATATAAGAAATGATTTATGAGATTGCTATTCATAAATCATTTTTTTGTGTCATTTTTCCCAAAATAAAATATTTTTTATATTAAAAATAACTCTTTTAATCCTCTTTTTTTATATACAAGATGTTTTTTGCTATAAATAAGTGTTTTTTTCAGAAAGACAATTGTATTTTTCCACGAAAATGTTTACACTTAAAGACGTAAATAAATTTTTATACAATACAATTTATTGCTTTATATAAATTTGGTTTGAATATGATTGAAGAAATAATTGAACAATATATAAAGTGAAAGTAATAGTAAATACATCTGTGTTAATACATAGGAGGATTAAAAATGACAAATAAAGAACTGAAAAGGGGATTGGAAGCAAGGCATATCCAAATGATTGCCCTTGGTGGAACAATTGGCGTTGGCTTGTTTATGGGTTCGGCAAGTACAATTAGCTGGACAGGGCCATCTGTTATGCTTGCTTATGCAATTGCCGGTGTTTTCGTTTATTTCATCATGCGTGCAATGGGAGAAATGCTTTATCTTGAGCCAAAAACGGGATCTTTTGCTACATTTGCACATGAATATATTCATCCATTAGCTGGTTACTTAACAGCTTGGAGTAACTGGTTCCAATGGATAATTGTCGGAATGTCAGAAGTTATTGCAGTTGGTGCTTACATGCAATATTGGTTTCCAGATCTTCCTGCATGGGCACCTGGTATTGTTGTTATAGTGATTTTAGGTATTGCTAACTTAGTATCAGTTAAATCATTTGGTGAATTTGAATTTTGGTTTGCATTGATTAAAATCGTTACTATTATTTTAATGATTATAGCAGGGGTTGGATTGATCTTCTTTGGTCTTGGAAACGGTGGACATCCCATTGGCTTTTCAAATTTATGGTCAAATGGTGGATTCTTTACAGGTGGCATTAAAGGCTTCTTCTTTGCATTATCACTAGTGGTTGCTGCATATCAAGGTGTGGAATTGATCGGTATTACAGCAGGTGAAGCAAAAGATCCTCAAAAATCCATTACAAAAGCTACAAAGTCAATTATTTGGCGTATTTTAATATTCTATATTGGCGCAATTTTTGTCATTGTTACAGTTTATCCTTGGGATGAACTAAAAGCAGTTGGAAGTCCATTTGTTGTAACATTTGCAAAAATCGGTATTACAGTAGCAGCTGGTTTCATCAACTTTGTTGTTATTACTGCAGCGATGTCTGGATGTAATAGTGGGATTTACAGTGCTGGGCGTATGATATATACACTTGCTGAAAATGGTCAGGCACCTAAAATTTTCTTGAAAGTTTCTAAAAATGGTGTTCCATATTGGGGAACTATCGCTGTTTTAATCGGTTTAGTGATTGGGATTGTTTTAAATTTTGTAGCCCCGTCTAAACTATTCGTTTATGTTTATAGTGCTAGCGTATTACCAGGTATGATTCCTTGGTTTGCCTTATTAATCGCTCAAATTCGTTTTAGAAAAGTACATGCAGAAGATATGAAAACTCATCCATTTAAAATGCCTTTTGCACCAGTAAGTAACTATGTAACCATCCTATTCTTATTGATGGTATTAGTAGGCATGTGGATGAATGATGAGACACGGATTTCATTAATTGTAGGGATTATTTTCATAGCACTGATGACAGTACTGTTTTATATATTAGGTATGCATAAACGCGAGTATAAAATATATAAATAACAAAAAAATAAATAACATTTCATAAAACCGGAATCTCTTGGAACAAGGGCTTTTCCGGTTTTTGTTTTCGGTAGCAGAGAGCGAGATCTTTCTCAATCATAACTCAATAGGGTTATAATAGAAGTAACAAGCAACAGGAAGTAAGGAGTGTTTTTAGATGCGTAGCTTCATCGTCATGCAAGGAGAAACTTATGAGGAAGACAAGGATTTGGGGGTGATTTGGTCACCAATCTATGATAAGGCAGGGCTAGAACCTCACTTTTGGGCCCGGATGAAACAAGTGAAGAAGGGTGATATTCTCTTCCATTATGTCAAAGGGTCAATTGTTGCGATTAGTGTTGCTCAAAGTGATTGTGTAGAAAAAGCAAAACCTGTTTTGTTCCGTTTACAGACTGAAGAAAAAGGACATGTTGTTTATACCAAATACTTTACATTAGATATCCCTTTAATCATAAGGGACTTTTGGCAAGAAATTTATCCTTTACTTCCAACGAAATATTCGGCTTTTCAAGAGGATGGTAGTGGAAATGGTGGTTATTTATATCCTTGCCATGAGGAAATGACATTAGCCTTTTCTAGTATTATTCGAACTTTAAACAAAAAGAATACGGAAGAACAATTATCATTATCTATTGATGCTATTCAAATGACGAATCCATTGTTTACATTACTAGATTATATAGATAAAGAAGTCAAACAACAGGTTCTACAAGAGCAATCATTATTTATAGAACGTCAAAGATCATTATGGGATGGTCAATGTCCAATATGTCATATTAATCTACCAAAAATGATGCGAGCAACTCATGCTAAACCTATTAAAGATAGTCTATTAGAAGAAAGAAATGATCCTTATAACGGTGTTTTTCTTTGTGCAAACCATGCAGTCTTATATGAAGAAGGACTTATCTCGTTAGATGGTAGTGGGAAATTACACATTTCTCAACAAATTCAACCTGAAGAATACAGTAGATTTCAATTGACAGCTAATAAGAAGATTACGATAAACAAAGAAAATAAAACTTATTTCAGATGGCATAAACGTTATCATTTTCACCCATAATGGTTAAGCGTCACCATTTTGAAATAATATAAAAAAACATTGTTTTTTGTCATATAAAATTGTTTATGCTTAAAATAAAAATATGCTATGATGATTTCAGGGAGAGTGAACACAATTGCGTAATAAAAGAAGAAAACTTCAAAAACATGAAAATGTTATTGTGTTCCCTGGGGCAGTTGATAGGCTAATAACTGAAGGTCAAAAGTTTGCCGAAAATTATCAATATGATAAAGCTGTTGAATCATTGCGTGAAGCTTTGCAGTATACAGATGATGATGAAGGACTATTAAGTATCTACGCATTTTCTTTGTATGAAACAAGAAATTTCCAAGAAGCGAAAGCTGTTTGCGAGAAATTATTAGCTATAGGTCCACAATTATACATAGAAACTATGGAACTTTATTTGACGGTATTAATGGAGTTAAAAGAATTCAATCAAGTTGAGACATTAATCAGTTCTCTACTTGAGGAAGAGGTAATCCCACCAGAGTCCCAAGATAAATTCATTCGTATAAAAAATCTTAATGCTATGATTGCTGATTCGCAAAGTAATGAGCAACCAGGTGATATGGAATTAGAAAAGACATCTGAACAACTTAAAGCAGATACCTTTTTTGCTCAAACAAATTTGCAACAAATGAAACATCTACAAGCTATTCGTGAACTGAACCTTCGTCCACTGAAAAACTTATTAGTTGCAATAATTGAAGATAATCGCGCACATCCGATGATTCAAAGTTTTGTATTGTACTTACTTGTCCAACAAGAAATTGATATAGAAGTACAAGTGAGAAAATTTGATAAAGAATGTACTATAAACCCTATAGATCTAGATTTCCCTGATGAATTGCCTGTTGCTAAAAAAGTATTGAAACTTGTAGAAGAATTATTAGAACAAGAACCAACAACTTTGGAAATGGTACAATATTTGTTGACAAGGCATATGTTTGTAACTTATCCATTTGAATGGTTTCAGTACTCACCAGAGGAAGTGGCAGACGGTTATATTGATTTCGTACATGCGATGTTTGGAGAGGTAAAAGAAACAGATTATGATTTATTAGACCTTATAAATCTACTTGAAGAACAGTCTGAGCTGTTTGATGTGTGAAATCAGTTGAAACTATAGCTATCTATGATATACTAAAACAGTTGTGAAAGTCGTATTAACGAGTGAATTGTCCAACATTTGAATTTAATTTTGGAGGTATTTATAAATGTCAGCAAAATGGGAAAAACAAGAAGGCAACACTGGATTACTTACAGTAGAAGTTGCTGCTGAAAAAGTTGATGAAGCTTTAGATAAAGCATTCAAAAAAGTAGTAAAACAAATTAATGTACCAGGGTTCCGTAAAGGTAAAATGCCTCGTCAATTGTTCGAAAAGAAATTTGGCGTTGAATCATTATTCCAAGATGCATTAGAATTTCTAGTAAACGAAAATTATCCTTTAGCTATTGATGAAACTGGTATCGAACCTGTTGATCAACCAGAAATCGATTTCGAAATGGAAGATCTAGGGAAACACAAAGACTTCAAATTTACTGCTAAAGTAACTGTAAAACCAGAAGTTACTCTTGGTGACTACAAAGGTTTAGAAGTAACTAAACAAGATACTACAGTAACTGATGAAGAAATTGAACAACAACTAAAAGAGCAACAAGCTCGTCTTGCTGAATTAGTTGTAAAAGAAGATGGCGCTGTAGAAGAAGGCGACACAGCTGTAATCGATTTCGAAGGCTTCCAAGATGGCGTAGCATTCGAAGGCGGTAAAGGTGATAACTACTCATTAGAAATCGGTTCTGGATCATTTATCCCAGGATTTGAAGAACAACTTGTAGGCGTAAAAGCTGGCGAATCTAAAGATGTAGTTGTAACATTCCCAGAAGAATATCATGCTGCAGAATTAGCTGGTAAAGAAGCTACTTTCAAAGTAACTGTAAAAGAAGTAAAAGCTAAAGAACTTCCTGAATTAGATGATGATTTAGCATCAGAAATCGATGCAGAAGTAGAATCTTTAGACCAACTTCGCACTAAACTAAAAGAAAAAACTGTTGCTGAAAAAGAAAGTGCTTCAGAAACAGCATTACGTGATGATTTAGTTGAAAAAGCTGCTGAAAATGCAACAATCGATATTCCAGAAGCAATGGTTGAATCAGAAATCAACCGTATGCTACAAGAATATGATCAAAGCTTACAAATGCAAGGTATGAACCTTGACCTATATTACCAATTCTCTGGTCAAGATGAAGCAGCTTTACGCGCTCAAATGAAAGAAGATGCACAATCACGCGTTCGCGTTGCATTAGTTCTTGAAGCAATTGCAGAAGCTGAAAAAATCGAAGCATCTGAAGAAGATATTAACGCTGAATTAGAAAAAATGTCTGAACAATTCAAAATGGATGCTGAACAAATCAAATCAGTACTAGGTGGAACAACTGTACTTGAACACGATGTGAAAATTCGTAAAACAGTTGAATTCTTAGTTGAAAACGCTAAAGTAACTGAATAATAATTTGTTATAAAGTAAACCTGAACAAGGTACGGGTTTTTAATCCGTACCTTGTTTTCTTAATATAAATTTAGAAAATTCTTAATGATACATATTAAGAACAAATATGTAATAGAGTTCGTAATATTTGATAATCTAGGATGAATCTTGTAACATTGTTGCATGAATAGGGGTGAAATAATTGTTCAAATTTAATGATGAAAAAGGCAATTTAAAATGCTCATTCTGTGGTAAACCACAAGAACAAGTTCGTAAACTGGTTGCAGGACCTGGGGTATATATTTGTGATGAATGTATCGATCTTTGTTCTGAAATCGTAGTTGAAGAACTTGGTACTGAAGAAGAAGTTGAGCTAAAAGACATTCCAAAGCCAAAAGAAATACTAGATACTTTGGATGATTATGTCATCGGACAAGAACGTGCAAAAAAAGCGTTATCAGTAGCTGTATATAATCACTACAAACGTATAAATTCAAACAGTAAAGTTGATGATGTAGAGTTATCAAAATCTAATATTGTACTAATCGGACCAACTGGTAGTGGTAAAACATTATTAGCACAAACTTTAGCGCGTATTATTAACGTACCATTTGCAATTGCAGATGCGACTTCTTTAACTGAAGCTGGTTACGTTGGGGAAGATGTTGAAAATATCTTACTTAAACTAATTCAAGCAGCTGATTATGATATCGAACGTGCTGAAAAAGGGATTATCTATATCGATGAAATCGATAAAGTTGCACGTAAATCTGAAAATCCATCAATCACTCGTGATGTCTCAGGTGAAGGTGTTCAACAAGCACTTTTAAAAATCCTTGAAGGAACAACAGCAAGCGTTCCACCACAAGGCGGTCGTAAACACCCACACCAAGAATTTATCCAAATCGATACAACTAATATTTTGTTTATCGTAGGTGGTGCATTTGATGGAATCGAGTCAATTATTAAACGCCGTATGGGTGAAAAAGTAATTGGTTTCGGTTCTGATAATACAAAGCAACATATGGATGATAAAAATTTGATGAAGCATTTAATCCCTGAAGATTTGCTTAAATTTGGTTTGATCCCTGAATTTATAGGTCGATTACCAGTATTGGCAAGCTTAGAACAATTAGATGAAGATGCGCTTGTTCAAATTCTAACAGAACCAAAAAATGCTTTAACTAAGCAATATGAAAAAATGTTAGAACTTGATAATGTGGAACTTGAGTTTGAAAAGGGTGCATTATATGAAATTGCAAAAGAAGCTATCGAACGTAAAACAGGCGCACGTGGCTTACGTTCCATCATAGAAAATATTATGTTAGATGTCATGTTCGAATTACCTTCTCGTGATGATATTACAAAATGTATTATTACAAAGGAAACTGTTACAGATAAAGCTCGACCAAAACTTCTATTACAAGATGGTACAGAGTTAGAGTCAGACAACAAAAAAACGTCTGCATAAGAACTGATTGAAGAACTGGCTTCGAACAAGTGCCAATCAGCACTGTTCGTTGCCAGTTTTTTTATATAAGATGAAACTACATCAATCATAAGAGCAGATTAAACTTAATATTGTGCATGAAAAGAGTATTCTGTAACATACTTAATGTGTAAATAATAAATTCAAAAGATACAATAAGATATGTGATCTTTAAAATTACTCGGAGGTGTTCACCCGTATGGCAGAGGTAACTAGAAAAAAGGACATACCACTATTACCACTTAGAGGGTTACTCGTTTATCCAACGATATTATTACATATTGATGTAGGTCGTGAACGCTCGATTGTAGCATTGGAAAAAGCGATGGCTGATGATAATTTAATTTTTCTTGTCACACAAAAGGTCATGAGTGTGGAAAATCCTACTGAAGAGGATTTGTACCAAGTAGGGACAGTTGCTTATGTCAAGCAAATGTTGAAATTGCCAAATGGCACATTACGTGTCCTTGTAGAAGGTCTTAATCGTGCCAAAATCAAAAAAGTTACAATTTCTGATGATTACGTGTCTGCTAAGATAGAAAATTTAGAAGACGCAAAAGAAGTCGACATTGAAACAGAAGCATTGATGCGTACGTTATTATCCTATTTTGGAAAATATTCAAAGTCATCTAGTAAAATTTCAAATGAAGCTTATGAAACTGTTGCAGATCTTGAAGAACCTGGACGTTTTGCAGATACGATTGCCTCTTATTTACCACTAAAAATGCAAGCAAAACAAGAAATCCTTTCTACAATAGATGTAAAAGAGCGCATCAAACTATTAATCCAACGATTACATGATGAACAAGAGGTATTAAATCTGGAACAGAAGATTAATACCAAAGTAAAACGCGCAATGGAAAAAACACAAAAAGAGTTTTATCTACGTGAACAGATGAAAGCAATACAAGAGGAACTTGGAGACCGTGAAGGTAAACAGGCAGAAGTTACAGAACTTAAAAAGCGCATTGAGACATCAGATATGCCAGAACAAACGCGCAATGTTGCATTAAAGGAATTAGGACGTTATGAAAAAATACCAGTCGCTTCTGCAGAGAGTGGTGTGATCCGAAATTATCTAGATTGGCTCCTTTCTATACCATGGAGTACGACGACAAAAGATCGTCGAGATATTCATGTTGCAGAAAAGATTCTTAATCGAGATCATGAAGGATTAGAAGAAGTAAAAGAACGAATATTAGAGTACCTTTCTGTACAACAGCTGACGAACTCACTTCGTGGCCCAATCCTTTGTTTAGCAGGACCACCTGGGGTTGGGAAAACTTCTTTAGCCAAATCAATTGCTGAATCTTTAAATCGAAAATTTGTTAGAATATCACTTGGGGGAGTGCGCGATGAATCTGAGATTCGTGGGCACAGAAGAACCTATGTTGGGGCTATGCCTGGGCGTATTATTCAAGGGATGAAAAAAGCAGGTACTATCAATCCTGTTTTCTTACTTGATGAAATCGATAAGATGTCAAATGATTTCCGCGGAGATCCTTCTGCAGCAATGTTAGAAGTATTAGATCCAAACCAAAATAGTACTTTCAGCGATCATTATATAGAGGAAACTTATGATTTATCGAATGTTATGTTTATCGCTACGGCTAATGATTTAAGTACAATTCCTGGTCCTTTACGAGATCGAATGGAAATTATTTCGATAGCAGGATACACAGAAGTTGAAAAGCAGGAAATAACCAAAAAACATTTAATCCCGAAACAAATGGAAGAAAACGGATTGCAAAAAACTCAATTACAAATACGTGATGATGCAGTTCTTGACTTAATACGTTATTATACTCGAGAAGCGGGTGTACGCGGTTTAGAACGTCAAGTGGCTTCACTATGTCGAAAAGCTGCAAAACAAATTGTGTCGGGCGATAAAAAGCGAGTGGTTATTACCTCAAAAAATTTAGAGGATCTACTTGGAAAACATCGATTCCATCATGGACAAGCTGAAAAAGAAAACCAAATCGGCGTTGCAACAGGCTTAGCCTATACAGTTGTTGGAGGAGACACTCTTCAAATTGAAGTATCCCTTACTCCAGGTAAAGGTAAAATCCAATTAACCGGTAAGCTAGGGGATGTTATGAAAGAGTCTGCTCAAACAGCCATTTCTTATGTGCGCTCAAAATCAGAACAATTGGGTATTGAAGAAGATTTCTTTGAAACGCATGATATTCATATACATGTCCCTGAAGGTGCTGTACCAAAAGACGGTCCTTCTGCAGGTGTAACAATGGTAACAGCAATAACTTCTGCAATAACCAAGCGTCCAATAAGACGTGAGGTTGGGATGACAGGTGAAGTAACTTTAAGAGGTCGTGTTCTTCCGATTGGCGGTTTAAAAGAAAAATCACTTGGTGCTCATCGTGCAGGCTTAACAACAATTATTTTACCGAAAGACAATGAACGTGATATTGATGATATTCCAGAAAGTGTTCGAAAGGGGCTCACATTTAAGCCCGTGTCAAACGCAGATGAAGTATTGGAATTAGCGTTAGACGGAGGGATTTCATGAAAGTCAATAATGTAGAGATGGTCATCAGTGCAGTTCGACCATCACAATATCCAGAGGACGGTCTGCCAGAGTTTGCTCTAGCAGGTCGTTCTAATGTTGGGAAATCATCTTTTATCAATCGAATGATTGGTAGAAAGAGTATGGCTCGTATTTCATCAAAACCAGGAAAGACACAAACATTAAACTTCTATAAAATTGAAGAGCAATTATTCTTTGTTGACGTACCTGGTTATGGCTATGCTAAAGTCTCTAAAACAGAGCGTGAAGCATGGGGGAAAATGATAGAACAATATTTAACTGGACGAAGTGTGTTAAAAGCTGTTGTCCAAATTGTAGATATACGTCATGAACCTACTGACGATGATTGTATGATGTATGATTTCTTAAAACATTACAATATCCCAACGATTGTAATTGCAACAAAAGCGGATAAGATTAAAAAAGGAAATTATGCCAAACATAAAAAAATTGTAAAAGAAGTACTTGATATGGATCCAAGCGACCCCCTTATTCTGTTCTCGTCTGAAAAGGGAATGGGCATCGAAGAAGCTTGGGCTGAAATCGAAAAGAGAATGTAATTCTTACATAAAACCTGGAGGATGATCCTTCAGGTTTTTTATAACATCTGATTGTATTAGAAATCTTCATTTAGAGTTCAAAAGTAACGATTCATTGTCAATTAAATATCTGAAAATTTAATCTAAAAGCAACAATATTGTGCTCGTGTGTATGATTTGATAAAATATAGATTATAATAATTCTAAAGAACTTTAAATGAATTAATGTCGATTTTATGTCATATCATGTTCACAATTGAGGACAAGAATTGATTTGTATATATGTTATAATTGAAATCGCTAATTAGAACGTGAGAGGTGTATAATTTCATGCATACCATAGTAGTAGGCTTGAATTATAAAACAGCGCCCGTCGAAATTCGTGAGAAATTCTCATTTACTGAAGAAGAACTTCCCGAAGCGATGAGAGCATTACAAAGTCAAAAAAGTATATTAGAAAATGTAATCGTTTCAACATGTAACCGTACTGAAATTTATGCAGTTGTTGACCAATTGCATACAGGACGTTATTATATTAAGCAATTTTTGGCAGAGTGGTTCCATGTCCCTGTGAAATCCTTTGAACAGCATCTTTATATTCGTGAAGAAGATAATTCGATGATGCATTTATTCAAAGTATCTTCAGGGATTGACTCTATGGTGCTAGGTGAAACTCAAATTTTAGGACAAGTTAAAGGCAGCTTTTTAAAAGCTCAAGAACTTGGTGCAACCGGTACTGTATACAATAAGTTATTTAAACAAGCGATTACTTTTGCAAAACGTGCACACGGAGAAACAGCAATCGGTGAAAATGCAGTTTCTGTTTCATATGCCGCAGTTGAACTTGCAAAGAAAATCTTTGGCTCTTTATCAAATAAGCATGTGGCTATTTTAGGTGCCGGTAAAATGGGCGAATTAGCTGCTGAAAACTTATATGGAAGCGGTGTCGGAAAAGTAACAGTCGTTAACCGTACGTTCTCAAAGGCTGAAGTTTTAGCTGAGAAATTCCATGGTACTGCTAAGTCAATGCAAGAGCTTCAATGTGTACTTTTAGAAGCTGATATTTTAATCAGTTCAACTGGTGCAACAGATTATGTAATCGATTTTGACATGATGCAATACGTTGAACATTTACGTAAAGGAAAACCTTTATTTATGGTAGATATCGCAGTTCCGCGTGATCTTGACCCACGAATTGGAGATTTACCAAATGTCTTTCTATATGATATTGATGATTTGCACGGCATTGTTGAAGCAAATCTTGCAGAACGTCAACGTGCAGCTGAGCAAATTACATCAATGATTGATACAGAAATTGATGAATTCAAAGATTGGATGGCTACTTTAGGCGTAGTACCTGTTATTGCAGCTCTTCGACAAAAAGCAGCTCGAATTCAATATGATACTATGCAAAGTATTGAAAATAAAATGCCTAACTTAACGGAACGTGAGAAAAAGGTATTAAATAAGCATACGAAATCGATTATCAATCAATTGTTAAAAGAACCAATTTTGCAAGCAAAAGAAATGGCGGGTTCTCAAAAGTCGAAAGAGCAACTAGCGCTATTCCAACAAATTTTTGGGATTGAAGAAGAAGTAGAAGAAGAAGCTCGAAAACAACAACTTCACCAAAAAGAACGCATGCAAAAATTAGCGTTAGAAACCCAAAAGGCTGATGCTAAATTGTCATATTAAAGAACTTTTTAGAAGGCGTTTTCGTGTCTATGTGATAAACTTAGAGGTGCGAAGACGCTTTTTTAATTGAATAAAGTTGAATAAAGTAACAAAAGTACAAAGGAGTCGGTTATGACTGATTTGACAATGACAAGGCTGCATGAAGCAATGACCGTCATATATGCGATCAGTCTTGTCTTTTATTTTATTGATTACCTTAATAAGGATGCAAAGGCTCACCGAATTGCTTTTTGGTTAGTATCTATTGTTTGGGTGATGCAGTCAATCTTCTTAGGTCTTTATATTATAGAAACACATCGTTTCCCAATTTTGTCCTTATTTGAAGGCATTTATTTTTATGCTTGGTTATTAGTGACAATCTCCATATTATTGCATTGCTTATACCGTGTGGATTTGCCGGTATTCTTTTTAAATGTGCTTGGGTTTATATTTATGACCATTCATACATTTGCACCCAGTCAGATTGCTCAGTCACCTGTAGGACATACGCTAATCTCTGAGTTACTCTTTATACATGTAACGTTCGCAATTTTGTCATATGTTGCATTTTCTTTGTCATTTGTTTTCTCTGCATTGTATTTAATCCTTTATAATGTACTTAAGAAAAAGAAATGGACAAAACAATGGACACGGCTTCCATCTTTGGACCAAGCCCAAAAAGGTATGTCAGCAGCATTATTAACAGGTATACCGTTTCTACTTATTAGTTTAATATTAGGATTACAATGGGGAATTACATCATTTGATCACTTTACAATCTTTGATGCGAAAATAATTGGTTCTTTTGTATCCTTATTAATCTATTGTTTAATTTTATATGGAAATCGCAAAGGAAAACTACATACTACTATGTATGCTTGGACACATGTCTATGCGTTCTTGATTGTAATTATCAACTTCTTTTTAGGAAGTCGATTATCAAGTTTTCACTTTTGGTATTAATAGAAAGGTTGGATTGTAAGTGCGTAAAATTATTGTAGGTTCAAGAAGAAGTAAGCTTGCTTTAACTCAAACAAATTGGTTCATTGACCAATTGAAAAAAGCAGGGGCACCATTTGAATTTGAAGTGAAGGAAATAGTTACAAAAGGTGATAAAATCCTTGATGTTCAATTATCTAAAGTTGGCGGGAAAGGCTTATTCGTAAAAGAAATTGAACAAGAATTATATGATAAAGAAATTGATTTTGCTGTTCATAGTATGAAGGATATGCCTGCTATACTTCCGGAAGGACTTGTAATTGGTTGTATTCCAAAACGTGAAGATCCACGTGATGCGTTTATATCAAAAGGTCATGTAAAATTTGCTGATCTTCCTAAAGGTGCTGTTGTAGGTACTAGTAGTTTACGTCGTAGTGCACAATTATTACTTGCTCGACCTGATTTAGAAATTAAATGGATTCGTGGTAACGTAGATACTCGTTTGGCAAAACTTGAAACAGATGAATACGATGCAATAATTTTAGCAGCAGCAGGACTTAAAAGACTAGGCTGGAATGATGAAGTAGTAACTGAGTATCTATCTACAGATATCTGTATGCCAGCAGTTGGACAGGGTTCACTAGGAATCGAATGTCGTGCTGATGACGAAGAATTACTTGCAGAACTTGCTAAACTAACAGATAAAGCAACATGGGAAGAAGCTCAAGCTGAACGTGCATTCCTAGCTGCTATGGATGGTGGTTGCCAAGTGCCAATCGCTGGATTTGCTCGTTATAACGAAGGACAAGTTAACTTTACTGGCCTTGTAGCAGCTCCTGATGCATCTGTTTTTTATAAAGAATCTCTTGTATCAAAAGATGCTGTTGCAGCTGGGAAAGAAGTAGCTACTAAGTTAACAGCTCAAGGTGCATTTGATTTGATTCAAAAAGTAAAGGCTGAGCAAAATGCCAAATAATTTGCCATTACAAGGACAACAAATTGTTCTAACTGGCACGAAAATGACTCACTCAGTATCTTCTAAAATAATTGAATTAGGCGGTAAAGTACATCACTTACCGCTTATTACTGTTAGAGAAGTCCAAACTTCAGAGGATTTCGATATGCTAAATCGTGCTTTTGCCTGTGAATGGCTTATTTTCACAAGTCAAAATGCGGTGCAATCATTTTCGAATAAACTAAAACGATTTAAACAGACTATAGATAAATGTGTTGCTAAAATTGCTGTAGTAGGCGAAAAAACTGCTCAAGCAATTGAAGCATTAGGCCTGAAAATTGATTTTATGCCTTCTACATATAGTGCAGATGTTTTTGTAAAGGAATTCCCAAAGCATGTAGGACAATTAAAAAGTTGTCTATTCTTGAAAGGTAGTTTAGCAAAGGCTACTATAAGAGAGGGATTACCGTTTCCAGTAGAAGAATGGACAGTTTATGAAACCATTCAAACTCTTGAGTATACTTCTGCTATAAAAAATTTGATCAAACAATCGCCATGTCAATCTATTACTGTGATCTTTGCAAGTCCATCTGCAGTAGATGTTTTTGCAAAGCATATAGCACCCGATATAGGATGGAGCGGCTTTGAGGTTGCAGCAATTGGTCACGTAACAGAAACTGCGTTACACCAAGTGGGAGTTACGGTAGATATAATACCAAAAAAATATACGATGATGGCCATTATTGACGAACTGGCTAAAAGAAGGGAACAAGAATCATGACAGAATTGAATTTTAAAAGACATCGTCGTTTACGTCAATCTGCAACAATGCGTGCGATGGTAAAAGAAACATACTTACACAAAGAAGATTTTATCTACCCAATCTTCGTAATTGATGGAGAAAATATTAAAAATCCTGTAGATTCAATGCCAGGTGTGTATCAATTTTCTCTAGACCGTTTAAGTGAAGAAATGGATGAAGTCGTATCTCTTGGCATTCCATCTGTTATCTTATTTGGACTTCCAGCTGAAAAGGATGAAGTAGGAACACAAGCTTTCCATGATCACGGAATTGTGCAAGAAGCTACACGTTTTATCAAAAAGAACTATCCAGACGTTGTAGTGATTGCTGATACATGTTTATGTGAATTCACTTCACACGGACATTGTGGTGTCGTTTCAGAAGATCATAAAATCTTAAATGATCCTTCATTAGATATTCTTGCAAAAACAGCTGTTTCACAAGCACAAGCAGGCGCAGATATTATTGCACCTTCTAACATGATGGATGGCTTTGTAGCTGCTATTCGTAAAGGTTTAGATGAAGCTGGATTTGAAGATGTTCCAATCATGTCTTATGCAGTGAAATATGCTTCAGCTTACTATGGACCATTCCGTGATGCGGCAGATGGAGCACCTAAATTTGGTGATCGTAAAACATATCAAATGGACCCATCAAATCGTAATGAGGCGATGAGAGAAGCTACAAGTGATGTAGAAGAAGGCGCAGATTTCTTAATCGTAAAACCTGCTCTTTCATATCTAGATATTGTTCGTGATGTACGAAATAACTATGACTTGCCAGTTGTAGCTTATAACGTAAGTGGCGAATATGCGATGGTTAAAGCTGCAGCAATAAATGGCTGGGTAAATGAAAAACAAATCGTTCTCGAAACATTGACTGGCATGAAACGTGCAGGTGCAGATTTAATCATCACTTATCATGCAAAAGATGCAGTTCGATGGATGGAGGAAAAATAATCAATGGCTCGTTCACATGAAAAATCAAAAGCAGCATTTGCTGAAGCAATCAATTTAATGCCAGGTGGGGTTAACAGCCCAGTTCGCGCATTTAATGCAGTAAATATGGATCCAATCGTAATGGAAAAAGGTCACGGAGCAATTATTACTGATGTAGATGGTAATGACTATATTGACTATGTTCTATCATGGGGACCACTAATTATTGGACATACACATCCTGATGTAGTAGCAGCTATTAAACGAGTTGCTGAAACAGGTACAAGCTTTGGCGCATCTACAGTTATTGAAAATGAGTTAGCCAAAGAAGTGATTAAACGTGTGCCTTCTGTTGAAATGGTGAGAATGGTTTCATCAGGTACAGAAGCAACAATGAGTGCAATTCGTGTAGCACGTGGTTATACTGGACGTGATAAAATCTTAAAATTTGAAGGTTCTTATCATGGTCATGGTGATTCATTATTAATCAAAGCTGGTTCAGGTGTTGCAACACTAGGTTTACCTGACAGTCCAGGAGTACCAATGGGAATTGCTCAAAATACATTGACTGTTCCTTATAACGATTTAGAAGCTGTACAACAAGTATTCGAAAAATATGGGGAAGATATCGCTGCAATTATAGTTGAACCAGTTGCTGGTAATATGGGTTGTGTACCTCCACTTCCAGGTTTCTTGGAAGGTTTAAGAGAAGTGACAACAAAAGCTGGATCACTTCTAATTTTCGATGAAGTTATGACTGGTTTCCGTGTAGGTTTTAACTGTGCGCAAGGATATCTTGGTGTAACACCAGACCTTACTTGCCTTGGTAAAGTAATCGGTGGTGGTCTTCCAGTAGGTGCTTTCGGTGGACGACGTGAAATTATGGAACGTGTTGCTCCAGCTGGTCCAATTTATCAAGCTGGTACACTTTCAGGGAACCCTCTAGCAATGGCAGCAGGCCTAGAAACATTAAATCACGTAACACCAGAATCATATGAATACTTCAAAAAATTAGGCGACCAATTAGAAGCTGGTTTCCGCGAAGCAGCTGAAACATACCATATTCCACACACAGTAAACCGTGTAGGATCTATGATTGGCTACTTCTTAACAAATGAAAAAGTTATTAACTTTGAAACAGCAAAAACTGCTGATTTACAATTATTCGCTGATTACTATGCATTAATGGCTGAAGAAGGAATTTTCCTTCCACCATCCCAATTTGAATGTGTATTCTTCTCAACTGCACATACAGAAGAACATATCGCAAAAACAGTAACAGCATTCCAAAAAGTATTTAAGAAATTAGCAAGATAAGATATAACAATGGCCAACGAAATTTAATTTTCGTTGGCTTTTTTTATTTTGAAATTTACTTGTTATATTAAAATAATTATTGATATATGTTCCTACTATCAAGAATGTAGCTTATATTCAAAATTCCCACTAGATTTATTAAATCTAATGGGAGGGTATAAGATTTGAATATCCCTTTTGGTAAGGGTGAGATAATTTCATTTTATTATTTTTCGAAAAGTTCTGTTTTCATTTTTTTTGCATATATATGAAGATAGAGGAGGGATAGCGAGTGAAAAATATTACCAGGGAAATAAATGAATCATTTATTTTTCCAGAATCATATGGCTGCCCAGTAAAAGTAAGTGAGATAAAAGTAGTACCACATTGGGAGCAACAAGTAGATGATTTATCACTCACAATTTCGGGCATTTATCACCTATCAGCTTTTCTTGAATTTGATAAAGAAAAGGAAAGGGTAAAACAGTTATCGAATGAGTGCACTCTAATAGATGACGTGGAATGGAAAGAAAAAGAAGCATATTTTGAATATGCTAATCCCTTTGAAATTAGTTTGCCAAAAGAAATCCCACAATCATCTGTTAAATTAAATGCACGAGATATTAAAGTAGAGATGCAAGATGATGGTATTTGTCAGGTTAAGTATCAAGTAGAATGTAGTTATGAAGAGCTACAGAATGAATCGTCAGAGGCCGTAGTACAACCTGTAGAAAGTACAGATTTAGTCGACCTCTCAGATACATCTACTGAAGCATATGATGACGAAGAATCAATCATAAGCGAACTATTGTGGGACTTAGAAGAACATTATACAACTGTTGAAATTCAATTAAATGGTATCCGTAAATAACAAATACCAAAGTAATAAAAAGATTAACAGTAAGACAACGTCTAAAGATGTCGGTACAAAAATGACTCGAATGAATTGAAAGCAGGATATAGGTATGATGATATTCTTACAGTAAAACCTTGTCTTGCGCAACCAAGGAGGGAGTAAATATGGATTGTAACGACCCTTTTTCATGTTTCAATCTCCTTTCTTTTAAAATGAAAAATCCATTCCTAGTATTATATGTTGCTAGGAATGGATTTTTGTAGTTAAGTAGGAAAGTTATTATGCAGTTTACTCTACAAAGTATAGATCTTTTATTTTTGCAATCTTTCTGTGATGTAATGGTGCTTTGTCTTTATCAACTTCTTTGTACATAAATTTTTTAGTGAATGATGATGAATGCCCTGATTCCATTCTAAATAATTTCATTTATTAATGATAAGAATGTATTTATGGTTTTAAATTATAACGTTATATCGAAATATCTTTTGATATCAATTATTATTCTTGAGTTTGGAGTTTTGCAAATGTTATTTTCTGCTTCAATGTCTAAAAGTATTAAGTGGGGAATATGATTTAAAATCAGAAATTTGAAATGCTTGAAAAACAATTTTTAATTCGGTAAAATGAATACAGCTATATATATGCGAAGAAGGGGAGGAGTAGAACGCTCCTACTTGTTAGAGAGGAAACGGTTGGTGCAAGTTTCTCAAGTAGACGTTTGAAGGTAGCCCTGGAGCAGTTTCTGTGAACAAATTAGTAGCAGAAACCGGTGAAAAGCCGTTATCAGATGAAGTGTCAGCTTTTTGCTGAAATTAAGGTGGTACCGCGAATAATACCTTCGCCCTTTGTTTAGGGGCGGAGGTTTTTTATTTTCTCCCCATTTACTTTTACTGATAGCGAGTATTAAAGGAGGTCATCCAATTGACTGAACAAACTACAACAATGTCTACAAAATACGATCCGCAGTCGATTGAACAAGGTCGCTACGAATGGTGGCTTGAAGGAGAATTTTTTAAAGCTCAACCTGAAAGTGGTAAAAAACCATATTCAATCGTTATCCCACCACCAAATGTTACTGGTAAATTACACTTAGGTCACGCTTGGGATACAACATTACAAGATATTCTTGTTCGTATGAAAC
The DNA here is from genome assembly GCF_003576525.1 of Rummeliibacillus sp. POC4. GTDB lineage: Bacteria > Bacillota > Bacilli > Bacillales_A > Planococcaceae > Rummeliibacillus. The sequence continues at coordinate 28,142 of NZ_QWUA01000025.1, forward strand.
GTATGCAAGGATATGATGCTCTTTGGTTACCAGGAATGGACCATGCAGGTATCGCGACACAAGCAAAAGTAGAAGCAAAACTTCGTGAAGAAGGTATTTCTCGTTACGATCTAGGTCGTGAAAAATTCCTCGAAAAAACGTGGGAATGGAAAGAAAATTTTGCAGGCACAATCCGACAACAATGGGCAAAATTAGGATTGGCTCTTGATTATTCTCGTGAAAGATTCACTTTAGACGACGGTCTTTCAGATGCAGTAAAAGAAGTATTTGTTAAGCTTTATGAAAAAGGTTTAATCTACCGTGGTGAACGTATTATAAACTGGGATCCACAAGCAAAAACTGCATTATCTGATATCGAAGTTATTTACAAAGATATCGAAGGTGCTTTCTATCATATGGAATATCCATTAGCTGACGGTTCTGGCAAACTTGAAATTGCAACAACTCGCCCAGAAACAATGCTTGGTGATAGTGGTATTGCTGTAAATCCAAAAGACGAACGTTATGCTCACTTAGTAGGTAAAACAGCAATTCTTCCAATCGTAGGTCGCGAAATTCCAATTGTTGCCGATGATTATGTAGATATGGAATTCGGTACTGGTGTTGTAAAAATGACTCCAGCACATGACCCTAATGACTTTGAAGTTGGTAATCGCCACAATTTAGAACGTATTATCGTGATGAACGAAGACGGTACGATGAACGAAAATGCTGGTAAATACCAAGGCATGGATCGCTTCGAATGTCGTAAACAAATCGTTAAAGATTTACAAGAAATGGGCGTATTGATCCGCATTGAACCATACACTCACTCTGTTGGTCACTCAGAACGTACTGGTGTTGTCGTAGAACCTTATCTTTCAGCACAATGGTTTGTTAAAATGGGACCACTTGCAAAAGCTGCTCTTGAACTTCAAGAAAAAGAAGCAGAAAAGGTAAACTTCGTGCCAAATCGTTTTGAAAACACATATACTCGTTGGATGGAAAATGTCCACGATTGGTGTATTTCTCGTCAATTATGGTGGGGTCACCAAATTCCAGCTTGGTATCATAAAGAAACTGGTGAAGTTTACGTTGGTAAAGAAGCACCAGCAGATGAAGAAAACTGGACTCGTGATGAAGACGTATTAGATACTTGGTTCTCATCTGCATTATGGCCTTTCTCTACAATGGGTTGGCCAGATACTGATGCCCCAGATTTCAAACGATACTATCCAACTGGTGCGTTAGTTACAGGTTACGATATTATCTTCTTCTGGGTATCTCGTATGATCTTCCAAGGTCTTGAATTCACAGGCGAACGTCCATTTAAAGATGTATTAATCCATGGTTTAGTTCGTGACGGTGAAGGTCGCAAAATGTCTAAATCGCTTGGTAACGGGGTTGACCCAATGGATGTTATCGAAAAATATGGTGCTGACTCTTTGCGTTACTTCTTAGCAACTGGTTCATCTCCAGGTCAAGATTTACGTTATACAACAGAAAAAGTAGAAGCTGTTTGGAACTTCTCTAACAAAATTTGGAATGCATCACGTTTCGCTCTTATGAACATGGATGGCATGACATATGATGAAATCGATTTAACTGGCGAAAAATCTGTTGCAGATAAATGGATTTTAACTCGCTTAAACGAAACAATCGAAGAAGTTACTCGTCTTGCAGATAAATATGAATTTGGTGAAGTTGGTCGTCATTTACACAACTTTATCTGGGATGATTTCTGTGACTGGTATATTGAAATGGCTAAATTGCCGTTATACGGTGAAGACGAAGCGGCTAAGAAAACAACACGTTCCGTACTTGCATATGTTTTAGACAATACTATGCGTCTATTACATCCATTAATGCCATTCATTACTGAAGAAATCTGGCAAAACCTTCCTCATGAAGGTGTATCAATTACACAAGCTTCATGGCCAGTGGTGAACCCAGAATTTACTTTCAACCAACAATCTCAAGATATGAAATTGTTAATGGATATCATTCGTGCTGTTCGTAATATCCGTGCAGAAGTAAATACACCAATGAGCAAAAAAGTACCTATGTACATTTCTGCTAAAGATGCAGCAACTCTTGCAGTTCTTGAAGAAAATAAAGCATACATCGAAAAATTCTGTAATCCAGAAACACTAACTTTAGGTGAAAACCTACAACCTTCTATGAAAACAATGTCAGCTGTTGTATCAGGAGCTGAACTATTCTTACCTCTTGAAGGTTTGATCGATGTATCTGCTGAAATTGAACGTCTTACTCATGAACTTGAAAAATGGGATAAAGAAGTAAAACGTGTTCAAGGTAAATTAAACAATGAACGCTTCGTATCAAAAGCACCAGAAGCAGTAGTAGCTGCTGAACGTGAAAAAGAAGCAGACTACCTAGAAAAATTTGCAACTGTTGAAAAACGTATTGCTGAATTGAAAAATATGTAGTTTTTATACAAAGAAAAATCGCCCAAGCTAACTATTTGTAGCTTGGGCGTTTTTTTATGTGGATTACTATGGATGAGAGGAGTTTTGGGATATAAATTGTCGGAACCGCGGGAGAATTAGACAGAATCGCGTGAGACAGACTGAAAATCGCGGGAGACCAACCGGAAACCGCGGGAGAAACAGCTAATAAAAAATCTAATTAACAAGTGAAGTAGGATATAAATTGTCAAAATCGCGGGAGAATTAGTCAAAATCGCGGGAGACCGAACGAAAATCGCGAAAGGAGCAGTCGAAATCGCGGGAGACCGACCAAAAATCGCGTGAGTAGGAATGAGTAACTGAGAAAATCGCAGAAATAGAAAATATCAAAATTAAGCAAAACTATTTTTTGTATAGTAAAATTTGTATTTATTTCGCTTAAATAAATGAAAATGATAAAAAAATGATTTTTTATCAAATAAAAAATGCACGCTTTTTAATTTCGCTACTTTGCATGATTTAGGGAACCCTTTTATACTTTGTTTGACCTAGAGTGGAAGGAGGAAGCAATTTGATTGGAAAAGGGTATTCTGATACACATTATTTAGATGCACTATATGGACTAATTCAAAGACTCTCATTGTCAAATCCAAAAAGGCAAGAGTTATTGAACGAATATAACCGTATTAAAGCAGGAAACTTTGGCGAAAAAGTTGTAATGAACTCTCTTGAGCAACTCCAATTACCATACCAGTTTTACATTTTTCATGATCTCTATTTGTCTATAGAAAGCCATATCCAAATTGACATTTTAATATTAACGCGTTACTATGCATTTATTTTTGAAGTGAAAAATATTAAAGGCGCTATTGAATTGACAGACAATCCTAGTCAACTTATCCGTACACTACCTGATGGTGAAATTCATGTTTTTAAAAGTCCAGAGCCTCAATTAGAAGAATATATTTACCAACTTCAAAAATTTTTCCAAAATAAAAATATTCATATTCCAGTCTACGGAGCAATAATTTTTCCTTTTACATCAAGCTTTATTAAGCAAAGTTCTAACAAAACTACAGTCCTACAAAAAAATGAAATAAAGCCATTCTTACGAAGGATTGTGACAAAATGCGATTCTATTACTGACGATGAGCTAGAATATTTGAGACATTCCATTTTAGATAAGCATAAGGAATTTATACCTTACCCATTAATTGAACGATATAATATTCCGCGAGAGGATGTTTCAAATGGTGTAATCTGTAATAAGTGCAATACACTTGGAATGAAGAGATTATCCCATTACTGGAGATGCCCTAATTGCTATTCTAAAAGTTCAAAAGCTCATGAAAGGGCAATTTATGATTATTTAACAATAATAAATAATAAAATATCCAATGAAGAATGTAGAAAATTTCTTAATATAAAAAGTGTTGATCAATCTTATAGAATGTTGAAAAATATGAATTTAATAAAATTGGGAAAAACAAGCAGGGTAAAATATATGCTTCCTTATTTAAATTATAAATCTAATTAACAAATGTAGTAGGATATAAATTGTCAAAATCGCGTGAGAATTAGTCAAAATCGCGGGAGACAGACTGAAAATCGCGGGAGACCACCCGAAAATCGCGTGAGAAACAGCTAATAAAAATACGGGAGAGTCATCAGACACCCCCGCATCACCAAGAAACTATAAAACTTCCAATTCCTGAACGAAATAGTCCATTAATATAGTAGATAAATCTTCATCATATAAATTGTAAAATGATCTTGCACCGACTGGATCTTCAATTTCGTTTAAGAGCCATTTGCCATCCGGTCGTAGTAAAAAGTCAATGCCGATATAATTACTATTTAATGCTTTTTGAAGTGTCAACACTTGTAAACGCTGCTCATGAGATAGATTATATTTTTCAATAGATCCGCCTAAAGTGTAATTAGATCGAAAATCGTGACTTCCTTTTCTTTTAACAGCACCAATAATCTTTGAACCTACAACCCATACCCGTACATCTGTGGAGTTTGTCTCAATATAAGGTTGCGTTAATAGTTTTCGCCCTCGCCACTTTAATTGAAAAAATTTAAGATCTTCACTTGAGTTACATAGAGCAACTTCATTCCCACCATGTCCATCAATTGTTTTAATAATAATAGGATACTGTTGTATTTGTTCTTCACGTAAGATAGGAACGGTAGGAATTCCGTGTAGATGGGCAAACTTTAAGGTCTCTTTTTTATTGTTCGCAAGCTCATTTACAGTTGAACGATTAAATACTTTAATGCCAATCGATTCTAACTTTTTAGCAATTTCAGGATTACGTGTACGATTCCAAACAAATAGTGCCCCATTGAAAGGTATATCCATAATATTTTGCTCAATTTCATCTGCTATTACTAAAATGAACTCAATTTCCATTTTACGAGCTGCAGCTATCATTTGTTCGATAAAAGTTGTATTTTTCTTAGAGTCTTCCCGTTCATATATAAGATAAGCCTTTTCCATCAAATCACCCAATTTTCTTCAAAATATACTCGACAAACTTAACACCTACATTAATGCCCGTAACATTATAAAGGTTTCGAATATGTGCTGCAGCATTTACTTCACAAACTAGAGGCTCTTCATCTGGTCCGAATAATAAATCTACACCTGCAAATTCAGCACCAACTGCTTTAGCTGCTTGAATAGCCACTTCTTTCTGTGTATCCGTCAACACTACTTTTTCTGCATGACCACCATTTGTGATATTTGCTCTAAAATCAGTTTCAGAATGGCGATACATGGATGCCACGACTTCATCACCAATAATATTGACCCGAATATCGCGACCACGGCTTGAATCGATAAACTGTTGGAAGACAAAATCTACACCTCTAAGTGCATCCACTTTTTCATAAAATTCTTCCTTTGTATGAATCAGATAGACATGCATCCCAAATGATCCATGACCTTCTTTAATAATCATTGGTAAGCCTAATGTTTGTAAAACATTTTCAAAATAACCGCTATCTCGAATAGTAAACTTAGCATAGACCTTTGGTGCAATAATTGTCGTAGGCATTGGTACATTTGCTTTTGCGAGCTGTATGTATTGTTTGGCCTTATTATCACAAGTCTCAATGACCTCAGGATCATTAAAAATTGGAATACCACTATTTTTTAAGAAAGTTGCGAGTAGAATATCTTTGTCTAAAAAGATGACGAAATCGGGTTTGTTTTGAAGTTTTTCGTCTAGCTTCATCATAATTTCATAATTTTTATAAATAATTGGTTGAACATTAAGCTGTTCACATGCTTCGGCCATTAGTCCTGCTTGGTCGAGAAATTTGTCATTTACAAGACTACCATTGTATATAATCCAACAAGTTTTCATCATAAAAATCCCCTTAACACAGTGCTATAATAATATATAAAAGTTTAGCACGAAAATGATTGAATATATAGGACGGAGTGTTAAGATGATTCCTAAATTAGATGAATATAAGGAACGTTGGCAAATTTCCAGCGATCCAGCGATTAAACCAGGATTAGATGCGATGAAAGAAGCATTAGCTTTAGTGGGAAATCCTCAAAATAGTATACCGGTAATTCATCTAGCTGGTACAAATGGAAAGGGTTCTACAGTAACATTTATTGAACATATTGCTAGAAGTCATGGCTTAAAGACAGCTACATTTATGTCTCCATGTATAGAAGATGTTCACGACCAAATCCAGCTTAATGAAATGCCAATTACAACAAATGAGATGGATGCAATTTTTGAAATTATGAGTGAGGCAGGTTTAAGTGGAAGATTAACGGATTTTGAGCTTCTTACAGTAGCAGCCTATCTGGCATTTAGTCGATTTAAACCCGATATTGCGATTATCGAATGTGGTATGGGTGGCCGTTATGATTCTACAAATGTAATGATCCCTATTGTTTCAGTTGTACCTAGTATCTCATTAGAACATACCCGCTTTTTAGGAGATACGTTAGCTAAAATTGCTTATCACAAATCAGGCATTATTAAGAAAGAAAGACCAATTATTACCGGAGAGCTTCCACCTGAAGCAATGACGGTTTTCATCGATGAAGCAAAAAAACAAAATGCATCACTCTATGTGTACGACAAAGATTTCTCTATTGAAGTAACGGAAGATGATGAAAGATACTATAAACCTAATTATGAAATTTCACATTTGAAACGTATCATGCCAGGTGCCCATCAACGTAGTAATATGGCTCTTGCGATTACCGCCTTTATAAAATTTGCAGAAGAACAGGGTATAGAAATTAATGTAGAAAAGATAAAAAAAGGTGTTCACGAAGCACATTTGGCTGGACGTTTTGAAAAAATCACTCAAAACTTATATCTTGATGGTGCACATAATCCTGCAAGTGCAAAAACACTTGTTGAGACGATTAAAGAAGAATTTCCAGGACAAAAGATTCATTTTGTTATGGGGATATTAAAGGATAAAGATGTAGAAGGTGTTTTAAGGTTATTAGAAGAAGTAGGTAATAGTTTTACTTTTGTTGATGTAGATAATGAACGGGCAATGCCAGCTAATATGATATACGACTTAAGTCATAGTGAAAATAAATCTGTATCCAAAGATAATATAATTCAAATTATGGAAAAAAAGCTAGATATGAGTGGTATTATTATTATGACAGGGTCGCTTTATCTTTTAGCCCAATGGAGGAATACACTATTAATAAGGTTTAAATAACCTATATAGTTGTATTGAAATGGAAATTATTTATGCTATAATTTACAATAAATTAAGATTGAGTGGGAGGGAAGTATGAAAAAGTCATTTACTTTTCAAATAATGATCTTTATCGCATGGATTGCTATTGTTCCTTTAAGCATCTATGCTATATATCTCAAATACCCTCCTACTGGTGATATAGATTGGGGATTATTACTAGGACTTACTTGTTTAAGTCTTGTAACTGCTTATTGGCCAGCGAATATTAATGGTGTACCTTATTTCCTAATTCAATGGGTAAGTCTTGCTGTATTTTTGAGATTTGGATTATTTATTGAAATTATTGTTTTCCAAATTTCGATGATTCCTTTTATCTATCGTTTACAACTACCTCGGCAACAACTTTACCGTATGCCATGGAATTCGATTATGTTCTTACTTGTTTCATTTCTAAGTGGTTTTGCCTTTTTAGAATTTGGTGGAGAAATCCATACAGATGGTATTAAGGAGATAGTTGGTTATGGTTTGCTTTATATCTTGGTAAATATTACAGCAAATCATATTTTACTAAAACTTAGTGGTCTTTTATTAGGAAATAGATCACCATTTTTTACGATGGAAGATGCATGGGATTATCTAACCTGTTGCTTTGTGCTTCCGATGGGGATCAGTTTGTATATTTTAGGTGAGCATGTAGGTGTCATTGCTATCATTTTACTCGGCATTCCATTTTTTATTGCGATAAAATTATTAGAACTGTATGGGACTTCGAGTAAGTTAAATAAGGAGCTTTCTAACGCAGCGCACTTTGGACATCAATTAGCTGATCGATTAAGTTCAGAAGAAACGCTCGACTTATTTATGGATCGTGTACCTAAAATGGTTTCTGTTGATGGACTTTATATGATTGATCGAAGAAAACAAACAGGAACTCTTTCAGTTTTAAGAGCATATGAAAATGGGAAAATGATATTAAAAAACGTTACCCACAAAGAACTTAGTACAGGCCTTTTAACTGAAATTTTAACTACAGAAACAAAATTTGAGGTAAATAAACGTTCAGAATTAGATTTGTGTTCAAATGACTATCTCCCTTCTGATACTCAAAGTGTTTTAGCACTACCACTATTGAGAGAAAAAAGTATGGAAGGCATTCTATTATTAACATCTAAAAAGAAAAACTTTTTTAAAGATTACCAAATAAAGATTTTAGAACTTATCTGTTCGTACTTTATCGTTTCGTTAGAAAAAGCAAGATATGTAGAAAATGCAAAACATAGTAGTGAACGATGTGGTTTGACGGGATTATTTAATTACAGATATTTTGACCAACATTTAACGGATATGATGGGTGATTTAAATAATCGAAATATTTCAAATTTATCATTAATAATGCTCGATATCGACTATTTTAAAAGAATTAACGATAATTATGGTCATCAAAGTGGTAATGATATTTTATGTGGAATTGCAGATCTTTTACGAAGAGAAGTGGCTTCGCGAGGAACCATTGCTCGGTACGGAGGGGAAGAGTTTGTTGTCCTTCTACCAAACTATTCAAAAAAAGCTGCATTAAAAATTGCAGAACATTTACGTAAAACCATTGAGCAACAACCATTTGAAATTTCTCCGGATTTAATAGAAGATGTCTCACATTTAGTCGTGCATGTCACTGCTAGTATAGGTGTATCTTCCGCTTATGAAGATACCGATGATGGCCCCTCATTACTACGAAACGCCGATCAAGCAATGTACATTGGCGCAAAGCAAAAGGGTAGGAACCGGGTTGCTGGGTTTTGACAGGTACTTTAAATAAATTCTAAAAAGAAAACTAAGGCTAGAGCCTTAGTTTTTTATCGTTTTTCTTCAATTTGAGATTGAATAAATACAAAATCGTCAGTTATTGCAGGAAAATCATCTAATTCTATGGTTGTCGTCGAACTACCTCCTGGATTTAAACTTCCTGGTTGCTCTGTTTTCGAAGGGGGATTCACCGAACCACCACCAGAATTAACATAATTTTTAGCTACAATATTTCCATTAATGGTTCCACCTTCGGATTGTACAAAGTTGCAATTTGGGGCTAAAAATAATTGTTCTACATCTTTAGATCCGCCAGAAACCTCCACATTATTATTTCCGTAAACGAAAATATTACCAGCTACTTTACTTCCAGAAGTTAAAGTTAAGTCTGCATTTTTAACATGTAAAGAGCTCATTAAATTAATATTACTCGCTATAGTTAATTTGTCAGCACCAGCATAATAGATATTTGTTTGTGAAGAACCACCATTTTCATTAATAGAGCCATGATTCAAATACATCTTATCTTTAATGTAAAGATTTAATACTCCTTGATTGATAAGCTTGATTTTGCCAGCTAAATTTAATGAATCAACATATATTGAATGAGTTTGACCTTTAAGATCTATATATAGTGTTTCATTACCAGTAATATTTATTTTTTTTAAATAGATATCTGAATCTAATATTAATACCTGATTGCTTGCTTTTGCATTTACGGAAAGAATTCCATCTTCCACAAAAGCAAAGGAAGTTCCACTATTATCTGTACTGGTAATCTTTTTATTTGGATAAATAGGGAGATTTGTATTTCTAAAAACATCCTCTGTATTTTTTAATTTGGGTATAGTTGCTGTACATGTATTGTTGAAATTATTTTCATTATTATTTTCAAATGAGTATTCTTTTTTCAAATTTGTTATTTCTCCGTTTGTTAATTGACTTGCTTTTGAAGTCTCCTGTGAAGTTGTAGTATTTGAAAAATTATTTCCATATTTATAATGTCCACCTATCTCCACCCAACTTGTAATATTAATGTTATTCAAGGCAATTACATCTTGTGAAATTTTCGGATAACCATCAATTGAAATATTGTTACCATAAACTGAACCACTGATACTTCCACCGCTTAAGGTAACATCTTTTTGAGAATAAACATTTTTTATGCCATTAGAACCCTTTATAATTATGTCTTCAGTAGAATAGATACTTCCCCTATAGGAGGCTCCTGTATTTTCAATCACTAATTTCTTCGTTGAGTATACATCTCCTTTTATTGTTGCGCTTCCACCGTTAAATGTTCCTGAAGTGTAAACTGCATAACAAGAATTTAGACTTGGAGGTGTAGGATCTATTGGATTTTCAATAACAACCTTTTTTTTGCCTGGATCTTGATCTAGAGAAATTTGTATTATTTGTGAGATAGTCCTTTTATTATTGTCCCCAATTTTCCCGGTTGATTTAATAGTATAAATAAGCTTTTTAGTAGTACTATTTTGATAATCCGGCTTTACGGTTGTTTCTGAAGTAGGTTCTATACCTTTTTGCTTAGTGTATGTAACTTTACTGCTCATTTTTATTAAATTACTGTCACTTATTACGAGAAGGCTACTTCCTTCAGGTAAATTTGTGTACTTTTTATTAATTTTCTCTTTCGCATTTTGAATAAACTCAGATTGAAAATCGAATGGTGCTGGTTTAGTTTCTTGATGTTCCTTTAAAGCGGCAATATAAGCCGCTTCGGCAATTTTTGTTTCGTCAAAAGCCAGCTTTGCTATTTTTTTGATTTCAACTCGTTCCTGGGTAATGCCAGATTCTGCGATATAGTAGGCAGATTGGTTGTCCCTTTCGTTAGCAGTTTTTTTCATTGTTGAAGAAGTGGTGCTTATTAAGCCTAATCCGAGTATTGATATTATAAATAGAGTTAGGATGGCGATAATTAAAGTATAGCCATTTTGATTGTTATTCCTGCAAATCAAAAGTGTTTTCATAGCCTCAACTCCTCGAAAATATTGTTGTTTCAATTTTTTTGTTATGCTGATCTTCAATAAGAATATGCCATCCTGTATTAGACCCTTGTTTAGTAGGCTTTATTTTTTCAATTTTAAATGTATTAATTTGATTTGCGAGAACTTCGTCGCGATTACTATAGGTATTTGGATCGCCACTATATTTGTAAATCGTGCGATTAGCTGTATCTAATTGATAGTTTGTATTCGAGTTATTAAATCGTATACCGTTATCAATCTCAATAATATGCTCAACGCTCGTCATTCGAATTTCCTTTGTAACTAGTTTTAAAATATATGAAATATCATTAATCTGAGTATTTTCCGCTACTTGGACATTATATTGCTGAGAGCTATCTGTTAAAACGTTAAGTATTAAGAGTGACAAGAAACTAATAATAACAAGTACTGCTACAACTTCTATTAAGGTTATTCCCTTTTGTTTTAGAAAAATCTTTTTGAAATTCATTGAGTACCAGCCTTCCATTCAATGACATTTTGCATAATTGCCTTATAATTTTGAGGATTATCACAGATAACATCTAGATTTTCTAATGTTTTTTTGTCATAAACTTTAATAGTTATATCTGAGAGAACTGTAGGGAATTGGGCATTATGTTCAATTTGCAAGACTATTAAATAATCGGAAAATTGAGTATCTTTTTTATGAAAAGTATTTACACATGAAGCATTTTGATATTTTAACCCTGAAATACCACTTTCTTTATCATTAAATGTATAATTTATACTGGTATTATATATATTTTCCATTTCGGTTTGTGCAACATATGTGGCATCAACATTAGTCTTTGAAGATTTCGTTGTTTGCTTCGTCTGAATGAAAAAGGTGAAAAATGATACTAATAGAATGACTAAGATGACAAATGAAGCAATGACTTCTACTAATGTTGCCCCTCTCTCGTTACGATAAACATTATTTGACATCATTTAATATCCTTTCCCAAAATCTTTTTTGCTAATTATTTATGTAATTACTAGATTAATATGGTAAATACAGCACAATTAAAATTCTATAAATTTACAATTTACCCATGCATATATATTATATACACTTATTTAGATAATTTGTATGAAAAAAATCATATTATTTGTTTAATTAATTTATTTTTTGAACAAAATTGATGTAAAAAGTCACAGATTTTTTTATAAGAAAAAGATATAATGTTAAATAAAGTTAAAAATACATGTTAATAGAATGATTTTGATAGGGGATATAAGTATGAATTTTTTGTCTAAAGCAATGGCAATAATACTATTTTTATCAATATTACTAATTTCTCTAAAATATGTGGATGTTATAGCGTATGCAACTTCTAATGGATCAACGATTGGAACTGTTAGTGTGGATGAATTATCGGATAAAGAGATCAGAAGAAATTTAAATACCGCAATAGAAGACTGGAAGAGTGAAGGTATTTACGTAACAGTTGGTTCTAAGAAAATATTATTAAGTGGTGATGATTTTCTATTTAATATTGATAATTCTATTAAAAAATTTAAAGAGCATAGTGAAAAACCATGGTATGCATTTTGGCAAGATTCTCCTACTGTTGATGAACGGTTAGATGTTAGAGCAAGTAAGTCATTAATGAAAAAAATTAAAAGTGAAACTAAAATACATAATTCAGAAATTGAATCACAATTACTTGAATCAGCATCTTACTTAAAGAAATCTCCCATTAAAATAAAAGTAAATGATCTTTCATTGGAAGATGCAGAACGAATTTCATTTCAGTCAATTGCATTAAAAGAAGATCAAATTTTAGACGCTACAGCAATTGTAAAAGAATTAGATGGCGTCATGATTGAACCAGAAACGCCGTTTTCTTTTAATGATCTTGCCACAAAAGCTAGTAGTAATGATGATACGATGACGCTTGTGGCATCAGCATTATATAGTGCAGTTTTACAAAGTAGTTTTGAAATTATGGAAAGACATCAAGCTGAAAAAATTCCAACTTACATAAAACCAGGATACGAAGCTACTGTAAGTCCTTTTTTAGAAAAGGATTTGCAATTCATCTCTCATAGTGCGGTCCCTACAAAAGTTGTAGCTTCCGTGAAAGAAAATACTCTGAAAATTGAATTATTTACTTTACCGGGTAGCCCAGAAGTTATTGTTTCAGAAAAAGATAAAAAGACAGTTCAATCACGTACAATCTATCGATACTCCAAAAATTTATCGAAAGGTGAAAGTAAAACAATTCAACGAGCAAAAAATGGTTTACAGCTATTAATCTATCGAACTATTACAGATGAAAATGGTGATTCAAAGACACAACTTGTAAGTCAAAATTACTACGCCCCACAAAATGAAATTATCGAAAAATCATCTATTCAACCGACGAATAGTAATACTTCAGATGATACGAATGAAAATTCAATAAGTTTAAATGGACAAACAGCTTCTGAGGGTTTAAGTGATCAGGATGATTCGAGCGAAAATTTAAATAGTAACAGCGGAAATTCAAATAGTATAGAGCAAAACAATTCAATTGCAGCAAGCCATAAAGAAGCTACAAAGAGTAAAAATGGTGGATCTGTACCAAAAGGCAGTTATTATAACAAATCTGGCGATATAGTAACACCAAAAGATACTAAATAACATTGTAGGATGTGAATATGATGAGTTTAACGACTAGGAAACGATTGGGTGATTTACTAGTTGAAGCAGGGGCTATAACAGGGGAACAATTAGAATTTGCTTTACATAATAAGAGCAAAGATGAAAAGCTGGGTGACTTTTTAATACGCGAAAACTTATTAACTGAGCAACAACTTATAGACGTATTAGAAATTCAATTAGACATTCCACACATTAGCATCAGTCAGTTTGCTATTGATCAAGACCTAATACAGTTGCTTCCAAAAGGTCTGGCAAAACGTGCTTTACTTATGCCTTTGTCTCGAGAGAAGAATAAGTTATTAATCGCAATGGCAGACCCAATGGATTATTTTGCGATTGAAGAAGTACGAATGGCTACAGGCTGTCAAATTGAAACTTGTATTGCGACAAAAGATGATTTACGACGTGCGATTAGTAAGTATTATGACTTACAAGAAACAATGGATGCGGCATTAAATGATCTTATGCCTACAGAAAAGAATGATGAAAACGAAATGCTAGATGATGACTCGCCAATTGTTAAGCTCGTGAACCAAATTATTTCGAATGCCGTTGTGCAAAGAGCAAGTGATATTCATTTTGACCCTCAAGAAACCGTACTTCGTATTCGCTATCGAATTGACGGTGTCTTAAAAACTGAAAGATCGTTACCGAAAACGATGCAGAATATGATTATTGCTCGTATAAAAATTATGGGGAATTTAAATATTACAGAAAATCGCTTACCGCAGGATGGACGGATTAAAGCTAATATTAATCTTCATCCAGTTGATATACGATTATCTACTTTACCGACTGTTTACGGGGAGAAAGTGGTGATGCGTGTATTAGATTTAAATAATTCACACGGAGATCTCCATAAAATAGGTTTTTCAGAGGCTAATTTAACTTATTTTAAAGAAATGATTGGCAAACCAAATGGAATTGTATTGATAACTGGACCAACAGGATCAGGGAAATCTTCAACATTATCAACTGCTCTTACCTATCTAAATAATGAAGAGGTCAATATTATTACGGTTGAAGATCCAGTGTAATATCAATTGGAAGGTGTCAATCAAATTCAAGTCCGTGAAGAAATTGGTTTAACATTTGCGACTGGGTTACGTTCAATTTTGCGTCAAGACCCAGATATTATCATGATTGGAGAAATACGAGATTTAGAGACTGCTCAAATTGCAACAAGGGCATCTTTAACAGGTCATTTAGTATTAAGTACATTACATACGAATAGTGCAGTCGAATCTATATCTCGACTATTTGATATGGGGATTGAACCTTTTTTACTCTCTTCTTCAGTGGTTGGAGTGGTAGCACAACGTCTTGTTCGTCGAGTTTGTCGAGATTGTGGAGAATACCAACAATTATCAAGTCGAGAATCAGGTATATTTGAGAAACATCAAATTCCAATTTCACAAGTAAAGCGTGGGTCAGGTTGCCCATCTTGTAATAATACGGGGTATAGAGGAAGGCTAGCAATTCACGAGGTTTTGGTAGTTGATGAACAAGTTAAAGAGTTAATACTAAATAAGGCAAGTCTAGCAGATATAAAAAAACATATGTACAAGCATGGATATTGCACGTTACTAGAAGATGGACTATTAAAAGTAGCAGATGGTCTAACGACAACTGAAGAAATATTACGTGTGGCGACAGATGAGTAGGATGTGAGGAAATGACAAAATCAATTGTAGATTTACTAACCATTGCTGATGAAAAGGATGCTTCGGATTTACATGTAACTGTAGGGGTACCTCCTTATTATCGAATCAACGGTCAATTACAACCGCATGGAGAAGAAATACTAACGCCTGAGGATTTAAAGCGAATGATTTGTGATGTGTTGCCACCTCATCGGATGGAAGAATTTGAGACGAATGGCGAAGTCGACTTTAACTATTCGTTACCCGGAAGATGCCGTTTTCGTATGAATGCTTATCATCAACGAAACAGTTGTACATTAGCTGCTCGTAAGATTACAGCAGAAATACCAACCATTGAACAACTAGGAATGCCTAATGTATTAAAAGATTTATGTAAAAAACCTCAAGGACTTATTCTAGTGACTGGTCCCACAGGATCAGGGAAATCGACTACATTGGCAGCGATGATCAACAATATCAATGAAAATCAGGCTAAACATATTATCACATTAGAAGATCCAATTGAGTATTTGCATAAGCACAAACAGTCAATTGTCAATCAACGTGAAATTGGTTCAGATACGAAAAGCTTTGCAAATGGGCTTCGTGCTGCACTTCGTCAAGATCCAGATATTATTCTAGTCGGAGAAATGCGAGATTTAGAGACGATTTCCACAGCAATTACTGCTGCAGAAACTGGTCATTTAGTGATGGCAACGCTTCATACGAGCAGTGCACCTACAACGATTGATCGCATTATTGATGTTTTTCCTCCTCATCAGCAGGGGCAAATTCGTATTCAATTAGCGAATGTTTTGCAAGGGATCATTTCTCAACGTCTATTTAAACGAATAGACAAGCCTGGTCGTATTGCTGCTACTGAAATTTTGATACATACATCATCAGTAGCAAACTTAATCCGCAATGACAAAGTACATCAATTGACAAATATTATGCAAACGAATCGAGCACTTGGTATGCATACAATTGATAGCTCAATACAGCAGCTACTTGCCAAAAGACTAATCGATTTTGATACAGCAAAAGTTTATATGAATGCAGGTGAATTTGTATGACAGTTTATCGATTTAGCGGCCGTACTATGCAAGGGGCAATGGAAAAGGGCACGATTGAAGCGGGTTCAAAACAACTAGCGATTAAAAAATTGCGTGATAAAGGTATTAATCCAAGACAAGTTGAAGAATCGAAGAGCTTATTGCACAAAGATTTGACGATTGGCAATGCCATGAAAAATGAAGATTTTGTTATTTACTGCCGGCAATTTGCAACATTAATAAGAGCTGGGATATCGATTGTTGAAGCTACCCATATTCTATCTGAACAAACATCAAGCAAAGGCTTAAAAAAAGCACTAAATGGTGTCGAAGAAGACTTACGTTCTGGGATTGCTTTTTCGGATGCCGCAACGAAATTCCCAAAGATATTCCCTGTGCTATTTGTCAATATGATGAAAGCTGGTGAAGCAACAGGAAATTTGGATGATACATTAGACCGTATGGCATTTAGTTACGAGAAGTCTTTTAAATTGAAGAAGAAGATCCAGTCAACGATGGCCTATCCAATTGTTTTACTCATTCTCATCCTTTTTGTATCCGCTTTTATGCTCATTTGGTTAGTGCCAAAATTCACCGCAAACTTCGCAAGTTTTGGTGCTGAGTTACCCGCCATTACATTAATGGTACTAGCCTTAAGTGATGCATTAAAAAACTTTTGGTGGATATTTCTATTCGGGGGAATAGTGGTTATTGGCGTTTTCCTATATCTCTATAAGAACAATACAAAATTAAATTTTTATATTCATTATGCACTGTTGAAAATGCCGATTTTCGGAAAAGTGTTGCAAAAATCGGCAATTGCTCGAATGACAAGAACGCTCGCTACATTATTTAGTAGTTCTGTTCCTATTCTAAATGCATTAGCAATTGTTGAGAAAATTATTGGAGACCCAGTCATTGAAGATGTCGTAAAACAATCAAAGTCTTCACTCGAAAAAGGGAGTTCGTTAGCAGAACCATTAGAGCAAAGTTGGGTTTTCCCTCCTTTAGTAACACAAATGGTATCAATCGGCGAACAAACAGGTTCACTTGACTATATGCTGGAGAAAATTGCGGAATTCTATGAAGATGATGTCGACCGAACAGTAGATTCATTGAAAGCATTAATCGAGCCAATCATGATCCTTTTATTGGCAGTTGTAGTTGGGTTCATCATGGCAGCAGTTATGTTACCGATGTTTAGCTTATATGAACAAATGTAAAAAAGACCAGTTGAAAGGAGGTGAAAAGGAAATGAAAGACGATGTTTCACGAAATTTTCTAGGTGAAGAACCTACATATAGAAAAGGAAGAAGAACAATGAAAACAAAAATGAAAAAATTGATGAAAAATCAAAAAGGTATGACATTGATTGAGCTTTTAGCAGTTATTGTTATTATTGCGATTATTGCTTTAATTGCAATTCCTGCGATTGGAAATATTATTAACAATTCAAAAGATAAAGCTTTATTAGCTGATGCAAGTACAATAATCAGTGGAGCAAAAATTGCATTTGCAGATGGAGCTTGTGAGTCCGCTACATCATGTTCAGGTAAAATATTAAAAGATTATGTTGATGGTTCTAAAGTTAAGATAAAAGATGACGATTCAGTAACTAAAAGTGGTGCTGTTTATACTTTAAACTATGACGCTTTAAAAACTAATAAGGGTACTAAATACGCAGTTAAAAGTGGTTCAATTAATAGTGATGACTTAGCTAAATTAATGGGAAGTGAATAATTAATCAGCAGCTCCCCGCTACTGCCCTATTTAATCTTTCGTTGAAGAAAGCCAACAATCCAACTTTGACTTTACATCGATGATTCGGCTTTCTCCACCGAAGTATTAAAGCTTTCATGTGGGAGGAATACATATGTTTTTTGGAAAGAAGAAGCGACAAGTGTCGCTTGTATATAATGATTTTGCATTGAAAGTGTTAGCGTCCAGTTCGAATGATTTAGCACATGCAGAGGTTCACTCGATTCCGCTAGATGAAGGTATTGTGGTCGATGGAATCATCGAGGATGAATTAGCATTTTTTGAATTATTAAAAGATCATGTGAAAAAATGGGGAATTAAGGGCCAAAATGTGAGCTTTTATGTACCGGAAAGTACGGTAATGATGAAAGCTATTGAGCATCCGCAAGAATTAGAAAATGTTGTATCTATTAAACAGTATGTGGAGATGGAGATTGGTCGAACAATCCATCTACCATTTGAAAATCCTCTGATTGATATTTATGATGCGAAGCAAGGCGATGGTAAAGCAACAATCTTCGCAACGAATGCGGAAGAAGTGCAAAAAGTAGTTGGATTACTGACAGATGCAGGCTTAACACCTGTTGTAGCAGATATTAAAGTGATTTCATTGATTCGTTTAGTCAATTTACTCTTACCAAATTTGGTGAATACGACAACATTGCTAGCCAACTGGTCAATCAATGAATTGTCGCTCGTCATCTATTCATTTGGCGAGGTAGAGTTTTTGCGTTTCCAAACGATTGAGACAGAGCGTAGTAAATGGCAATCGCGTTATACAGAAGATGATTTTGATTATTTTTACAATGATGAGATTAGTCAGTATCAAAACGCGCTATTTGAGCCGCTAGCTGAAATTGAACGAATTATTAACTTTTATCAATATTCATTGAACAAAGGGGAAAAAGGGGTAGATCAAATTGTCGTATTGGGAGACTCTCCTGAGCTGGAATACATTGCAGAAATGATAGAAAGTCAAGTTACTTTACCTGTTCACGTTTTAACAGATCAAGTAATGGAAGAAGAGTTTCCAAACTTTAAAGCATCACAAGCCAGTCTCATTAGTTTGGCATTGAAGGAGGTTGTCAAGGCATGATTCCAGATATTAACCTCTTACCCAATGTGGAAAAAAGTACATCGCAAAAACCAGCTGTATGGCTTGCCGTCTTAATAGCTGGTTTAATGGCGCTCGTATTTGGTTTATATTATTTTTCGCTTGCAAGTGATATAAAATCTCTTGACTCACAACAACAAGCATTATCGAGCGAGGTAGATTCTTATCATAAACAAATTGCTAATTTTCAAAAGGAATCACCAGTTTCTTTTGAACAATCAGTGAAGTTTGTTGAAGCTGTTTCATACCCTGTTACACCGATTATTGACAGTATTGAAAGTCATCTAGAATCTTATGAAAAATTGACGGATATTACATATGGTGAATCAGGCGTTGAAATTACAGCAGATTTTGAAACATTATATGGTGTCTCTACATATGTTCAAAATTTAATGACAGATAAATTGTATACAGATGTGCAAGTTTCTTCTGTTTCTTCTTTTAAACCAGAGAAAGCAGAGTACCAAAACGCGACAGCGAGTGAGCTGCTTGTCCCTCGCTATAAAGCAACCATTCAACTTAAGATCAATCAAGCAAATCTACTAGCAGAGGGTGAACGCCCATGAAATCATTTGGTACGAACAAAAAACTAACTTCCTTATTTATCGCAGCACTTGTATTTGTATTGGGATTTGCGATTTTTTACTATGTAGTTTATCCAAAGATGGAAGAAAGAGATTCTTTGCAATACCAAATTACAAATTTAAAAACAGAATCAAAAGACTTGGAGAAACAATTAGATAACTTAAAATCTAATCAGCAGGCAGAGAAAAAGAGTACGTCTGAACTAAAAACAGAAGTCCCTACAGAAAGAGAGCTTGATAGCTTAATCGATTCGATTGAGCAATTAGAATCTGTTAGTAACACGGAAATTGTCGATATTGCTTTTAATAATTATGATGCAGCTGTGAAAGAAACAATTAACACAGAAGAGCAAAAAGATGGGGCAACAAATAGTAATTCATCTACCCAATCCACAGATGCGCAACAGGTTGACTCAACTCAATCACAAAATTTAAATACGACTGCACCAGATTCAAATAACCAGAATACAGATGCTACGCAAAATAGTGAAAAAAATATAGCACCTGTGTCACCTATTGCTACTAGTAGTTTGCCAGAATCCTTGAAACTATTAACGATGAACTTAACGGTTGATGCAACTGATAAAAAAGAGATTAAACAGTTTTTGAGGGAAATTGAATTTTTGCCTCGAATCATGCGAATAGACTCTGTTTCTTATGAAACACCCAATATAGAGGTAACAAATTCATCTGCGGATACGAAAGAAGATCCATTACAAGCGACTATTCAACTTACTACCTTCTATTATGTCGGTCAACTGGATGAACAAAACGAAAAGAAATGAGCACAACAAAAACAGGCAGTAATTCTCCAGTAAAGCCTTTCAGGGAGATTTCTGTCTTTTGGTATAGATAGAGAGGGAAAAGATGATGGAAATAGTTTATGCGGTATTTTTTATGATATTTGGATTAGTATTTGGCTCGTTCTTTAATGTAGTGGGTTTAAGAGTGCCAAAAGGACAATCTATTATTTCTCCACCTTCCCATTGTGAAGGGTGTAATAGGAGATTAACTGCACTCGATTTAGTACCAGTATTTTCTTATCTTTTTTTACGAGGAAAATGTCGTAGTTGTGGGGCAAAGATTGGATTTTTCCATCCATTAATGGAGCTGTTAACAGGGGTTTTATATGCCTTCGCCTATTTACACTTTGGATTTACACTAGAACTAGTTGTCGCTATTCTTTTTATATCACTACTAATTATTATTACAGTGTCTGATATAGCATATATGTTAATACCTGATAAGGTTTTATTGCCATTTGGTATTTTACTCATTATTTCTCGGATCTTTTCACCTTTAAACCCATGGTGGGACGCATTTGTTGGAGCAGTCATTGGGTTTGGTATTTTGTTTTTGATAGCCTTTGTGTCGAAAGGTGGAATGGGTGGTGGAGATATAAAGCTATTTTTCGTCATTGGCCTTGTTTTAGGAAGTAAACTAACGATCTTGGCACTGTTTGTCTCTTCTATCATTGGCCTTGTAGCAGGTGTTTCACAGTTAGTATGGCAAAAGAAAGGCCGCAAACACCCTGTGCCTTTTGGACCTTGGATTGCTCTAGGGAGTGTTGTGACGTATTTTTACGGTACAGATATACTCGAATGGTATATGAATTTGTTATTTTAGCGAGAAAACTTTTTAAGGCGAGACGACATCAGTCTCGCCTTTTTTTATGTCTATTCTGCTAGGGTATTGAATAGGGGTGATGTCGATATGAAATTTAATACAAGACAGAAAAAAGAAGAAAAGCAGTTTTTACTTGCTGCGGTTATACATGGTGTCATTATTGGAGCTGCAGGTGTACTACTATTTTTCTTCCTATTACAGGTAGTTGAGAAAAAAGTAGGAGATTCGAATGGGAAAACTCTTTCTGTAGATTCACAAAAAAGTGCTAGTGTAGAAAATAAACCAGTCAAATTCTATGCAATGCAGTATGGAGTTTACTCATCATCACAAGCTGCTTCAGATTTTTTAGCAGCACATCCTGAATTTGAGAATGTTTCTATTATTAGAGCTGATAAGCAATTCTATTTGTGGGGAGCTATTAGTAATAGTGAGAAGAAGATTAAATCGATTGTAACTAAAGACTCTTTTGTGAAGCCTTTTGTTTTAAATGGTGCTGCATGTGAAGAAAAGGGGGTAAAAATTATACCTCAATTGTTAGCTGTTGACAAAGTGGCAAAATTAAATATTAGCGATTCTAAATCTGGACAGGCAACACCGGTTGATTGGAAGACGGCCGTTACTACTGCCACTAAGGTTTCGAAAGAATTGGAAATCGTAAAGTTAATGATTTTAGAGCATTATGTATCCCAAAATGACTGTTTACAAATTAAATTTTGATAGTTAAATAGTATTCAAAATAACATTTTTGCTTATTTTCGTAAATTTCCCTAATTTTTACTTTTGGATTATGATGACTAAAAAGGAGGTTGATAGAATGTCAATTCAGTTAAAAAAAGACATTATATTATTAAATCCACAAGGAAATTGTGAAGAGTTGTTAGGAAAACTGCAGCTCCCTTTTTCAGTTGTTCACCAAAATGTATCAATGGATTTTACGCTACCTACTAACCCTATTGAATTTGTAAACAGTTTTGTTGTTGTTCAATTATTACGGATGAAAGCTCCACACCCTTCCCTATGTTATATGAATGTTAAAAGAGTCGTTAGTTTTAATGGCGAGATCTTGCCTTTACCCCGTAGTAGACATGAAGCAATAACTTTCTTTCAAAAGCTATCAAATAGAAGACATTTAGTTACTTCAGCAGTGGGAATCCGTTATGATGATAAAATCTCATCATTTGTGGTAGAATCTGAAGTTTTAATGCACCATTTATCCAAAAAAATAATTGTACAATATATCGAAACAGGGGAACCTTTTGAACAAGATGTTGGTTATAATATAATGGGAGTTGGACAGAATTTAGTGAAGAGGATTGACGGAAGTAAATATAATGTTGCGGGGTTACCATTAGATGTACTGAAAAAATTTTTAACAGATAAAGAGATTATATCTGTTGAAGAGGGGGAATCAGTTTATGGCAACTTCAACTAGTGTTGAAAATCCATTAATGATTCGTGACGTTCATCTTGATGATAGGCCGAGAGAAAGACTTAAGCGACAAGGTGCAGATAGTTTATCAAATCAAGAGTTATTAGCAATTCTTCTTCGAACAGGGACAAAACATGAATCTGTTCTACATGTTGCAAATCGCGTATTAACTCATTTTGAACAGCTTCACGAATTAAAGAATGCGACAATTGAAGAAATCATGTGTATCAAAGGAATTGGTGAGGCAAAAGCTATCCAATTGTTAGCATCAATTGAATTAGGTAGACGTTTACATAAAAAAAGGACCGATGAACGTTTCACCATTCGCTCACCACAAGATGCAGCCACTTATTTGATGCCAGACATGTCATCTTTATTGCAGGAAAATTTTGTGACGCTATTTTTAAATGTTAAAAACCAAATTATCCATCAGCAAACGATTTTTATAGGGAGTTTAAATGCAAGTATTGTACATCCCCGTGAAATTTTTCGTGAAGCTGTTAAGCGATCGGCTGCCTCAATTATTTGTGCACATAATCATCCGTCAGGAAACCCCTCTCCTAGCCCAGAAGATATAGATGTAACTAAGCGTTTACAAGAAGCTGGTTTAATCATCGGAATCGAATTATTAGACCATGTCATCATTGGAGATCATCAATTTATAAGTTTAAAGGAGAAAGGGTACATGTAGGACTGTAATTTTTTGCTCTTTTCCGTTATAATGAAACTTATGATTTTATGAACAGCTACGAAAGTTATGGCTAAAAGAGAAAGGAAGAACAGAATAGTGTTTGGATTAGGTGGAAAAGATGTCGGGATTGACCTCGGCACAGCAAATACATTGGTATTTTTAAAAGGTAAAGGAATCGTACTCAGAGAACCTTCTGTAGTAGCGAAAAATACAAAAACTGGCGAAATCGTTGCAGTAGGTAATGATGCCAAAAATATGATTGGTCGTACACCAGGTTCAATAGTGGCAATTCGTCCTATGAAAGATGGTGTTATCGCAGATTTCGACATTACAACTGCGATGATTGAATATTATATGAAAGAAGCTATGAAAGCTTCAGGTGGTAACTGGAAGAAACCAAATGTTATGGTTTGTGTTCCTTACGGCATTACATCTGTAGAACAACGTGCAGTAATCGATGCATCACGTCAAGCTGGTGCTAAAGAAGCTTATACAATTGAAGAACCATTTGCAGCAGCAATCGGTGCAAATCTACCAGTTTGGGAACCAACAGGTAGTATGGTAGTAGATATCGGTGGTGGTACTTCTGAAGTTGCAGTTATTTCTTTAGGCGGTATCGTAACAAGTGAATCTGTACGCGTCGGTGGGGATGCAATGGACTCTGCTATTACAGCATATATTCGTAAGACATATAACCTTACAATCGGTGAACGTACAGCTGAATCAGTTAAAATGGAAATTGGTTCTGCAAGCACTGAAGGTCCAGAAGAAAAAATGGAAATTCGCGGACGTGATTTAGTAACAGGATTACCGAAAACAATCGAAATTTCATCTGTTGAAATTGTAGATGCATTGAAAGAATCAATCGCTGCAATTATCGATGGCGTGAAAAAAACATTAGAACAAACTCCACCAGAACTTTCTGCTGACGTTATGGAAAGAGGAATTGTGTTAACTGGCGGTGGCGCTTTACTTAAAAATTTGGACAAGGTTATTAGTGATGAAACAAAAATGCCTGTATTTATCGCAGAAAATCCATTAGATTGTGTTGCAATTGGTACTGGTATGGCATTAGATCATATCGACTTAATGCGTCGTCACCAAACAAAATAAGGGGGATTAGACAATGCCACAGTTTTTCTCGAATAAGCGATTGATATTGCTGCTTGTCGGCGTAATCTTCTTAGTGGCATTGATTAGCTTTTCCTTACGCGATCGTCAAAACGCTTCTCTTCCTGAACAAATAATTAAAGATACTGTTGGTTTTGTGCAATCTATTGTTGCAAAACCAGCTAGCTATATAACAGGATTCGTCAATAATGTAGATGATTTATTAAACACCTACGATGAAAATAAACGTTTAAAATCGCGCTTGGAGGAATTTGGAACATTACAAGCTAAAGTCAATGAATTGAAAGTTGAGAATGACAAGTTAAAAGATTTAGTCGGAAAGAAAGATGATTTACGTAACTTTAATCCAATTCAAGCAAATGTCATTGCACGAAACCCTGATCAATGGGAAGAAAAACTCATTCTAAATGAGGGTTCTATGAGCGGTGTAAAGGTTAATATGGCAGTACTAACTTCAAAAGGTTTAATAGGTAAAATTGTTCAAACAACACCTTATACATCTCAAGTTGAGTTATTATCTACGAATAACTCAAATTATCGTGTATCTGCTGTTGTGGCAAATAAAAAATCAGAAGCATTTGGCCTTGTTGAAGGTTTTGAACCAAAACGTGGTGAATTGATTTTAAAAAGAATCGATTCAAGCTTACCTGTTAAAAAGGGTGATAAAGTTACAACATCTGGTCTAGGAGGGATTTTCCCTAAAGGTGTGTTAATTGGTGAAATTACAAAAGTTTCTACGGATGACTATGGCTTAACAAAACTAGCTTATGTGAAACCAGCGGCTGATTTTTCTATGTTGGATCATGTTGTAATTGCTAATCGTCAATCGATTACTATTGATGGTTCTGATGGCAATAATACAAATAAAGCTATTACAGGAACTGGAGCTCAAAAATAATGGCTAGATTTCTTATACCTTTTGTAGCTGTTGTATTGTTCTTTTTAGAAACGGAGTTTTCACTCTATTCACCCATTAAATGGCATGGCCATTTATATTACCTAGTGCCTAGATTTTTGATTATTTACTTAATCTTCTTGTCAATCTACTATGACCGTAAACGTGCGATGTGGTATGGATTAGTATTTGGGGTATTGTATGATATTTTCTATATTGATATTATTGGATTATATACATTCCTCTACCCGTTTATTTGTTTTATAGCAGGTTATACAGTAAAATATATCCATCAACATCTAGCTATATCAACAATTCTTTCATTGGTGCTTGTAGCCCTATTAGAGATTGTTTTACATCAATTTTTCTTATTGATTTCTTTTACTTCGGTTCCATTTACAGAGTTTTTAAATCAAAGACTTATTCCAACTATGATTGCAAACTGTATCTATTTAATCATGCTAGGTTGGACATTTAAGTATTTGATTGAAGCTCGACTATTGAAAAACACAAGTCGATTAACGTTATAGTAGTGAAGCGTGGGGTGAAGCATTTGACAACTAAGCAACTAGTCTTGATCAAAGGAACAAAAGAAGGACTCGTGCTTCAGCTTGATGATCAATGCGCTTACTCTGATTTATTGGATGAATTAAAGCGTAAAGTCACTGAAGATGGTCTAGAAGGACAGGCAGAAGTAACAATTCATGTAGGAAACCGATATTGCTGTCAAGAGCAATTAAAAGAAATTCTTCATATTGTGCAACAATCCAAACACCTGAAAGTTTCAAAGATTAAAAGTGATGTTATTACTGTGGAAGAATGTAACCAAAAGCTTTTGAAAAGTCAATCTGCAACTTACATAGGAATTGTACGTTCTGGACAAGAAATACGAGCTGAAGGCGATCTTGTTGTTATTGGCGATGTTAATCCCAATGGTAAAGTAGTTGCTGGAGGTAGTATTTATGTTATGGGACGTTTGAAGGGGATTGCACATGCAGGGGCACAAGGAAATCGTGATTGTGTGATTGCTGCTTCATGGTTAGAAGCAACTCATTTAAAGATTGCGGATCTAATGGAATTGATGACCAATGAGGTGACAATTCTAGCAGAAAAACCTGAAATGGAATGTGCTTATATTCATTCAAACGGACAAATTGCTATTGACCGTTTACAGGATTTACGTATTTTAAGACCAAATTTATCGACATTTAAGGGAGGAAGCTAATGTGGGTGAAGCTATTGTAATTACTTCTGGTAAAGGTGGAGTAGGGAAAACAACTACTACTGCCAATTTAGGTACTGCATTGGCCCTTCAAAATAAAAAAGTATGCTTAATAGACACAGATATTGGTTTGCGCAACTTAGACGTGATTTTAGGTTTAGAAAACCGTATTATCTATGATTTAGTAGATACTGTTGAAGGGCGTTGTAAAATTCAGCAGGCATTGGTAAAAGATAAACGTTTTGATGATTTACTATTTTTATTGCCAGCTGCTCAAACTTCCGATAAGAATGCTGTAACTCCTCAGCAAATGAAGACGTTAGTGGAAGAGTTAAAACTAGATTTTGACTATGTCCTAATTGACTGTCCTGCCGGAATTGAACAAGGTTATAAAAATGCCGTTGCTGGTGCTGACAGAGCGATTGTTGTTACAACGCCTGAAATTTCAGCAGTTCGTGATGCTGACCGAATTATTGGTTTATTAGAACAAGAAGAAATAGAACCGCCTAAACTCATTATTAACCGTATTCGACCACAGTTAATGAAAAACGGAGATTCAATGGATGTCAATGAAATTACAACACATCTATCTATAGATTTATTAGGAATCATTCCTGATGATGAACAAGTAATCCGTTCTTCAAACAAAGGTGAACCGATTGTAATGGAGCCTTCTACACAAGCTGCTATTGCTTATCGTAATATTGTGCGTAGAATTTTAGGTGAATCTGTGCCACTTATGTCATTAGAAAATGAACATAAAGGTGTATTTGCAAAAATTAAAGCTTTATTTGCTAAATAATTATTTAGACATTTATGAAAAGAGTTTCTAGAGAGGTAATAATCTCTAGAGACTCTTTTTTCATTTTTACGATGCTTGGCTCATAAACTGAAAGAAAATGCAGTTTTGGGGTGGTAGTTCTTGAAAAAGTGGAAACTAATGTTGTTTGTCGCATTCTTATTATTTAGTGTAATCGTATTAGAAAAAAAGCAAATAATAAATAGTGATGTAACGGCCTACGTATTATCAAACGATGATTTATTAATTCTTACAAATTGGACAAAGGATGTATTTCATGATGAAAAAGTAACTGTTACAGCTCCTGTTATAGACTCACGGATAGGTGAATTTAACACAATGCAATCCTTTTCGAATGGAGTGTTATTATCCTACGATAAGCCTTTGACTATTTATGCGAAGCATGAAGGGTTTGTTATTTTTACAGGACATACAAAGTCTCTTGGTAAAACAATGACAATTACATACGAAACAGGGGAAAGAGTAACGTATGGATTATTAAAATCATTAGACTATTTACCATATACGACTATTAGAGAGGGAGAACCTCTTGCAACAATGGATTCAGGGACGTTCTATTTGCAAGTAGAAAGAAAAGGAGCAATGTTGGATCCAGATTCGTTAAAGGATTGGCTTCGTTGATGCGGAAGCTTAAGCTTCATCCTACACTCTTTCCTTTAATAGTATGGTTGATCATTACTGGGCAATTCTCTAACTATGCATTACTTTTCATATCGCTATGTTTGCATGAATTTGGCCATTTACTCATTGCCTATATATTAAAAGTCAAAATAAAAACATGCATAATCATGCCATATGGAGGAGAAATTCAATTTGCAACGAGATGGTTAATAACGAAAAAACAGCAATTGTTAATCGCTTTAGGTGGTCCAATTGCAACATTGATCATATATATATGCGCATTTTTCTTACCAAAAACTTTAAGTGAACCTTTACAATCGATACAAATTATTTTGTTGTTGATCAATTTATTACCTATTTGGCCACTAGATGGAGGTCGGATTTTAGAAATAATATGGAGTGAAAAAAAGTCGTTACAAGCTACCAAAACGTCATTTTTATTAGTATCAATTACTTTTTGTATCACCTGTTTTGTAATTTCACTTTGGTATTTTCCGCAATCTATCTATTTTATGCTTATTCTTGTTTTGCTTTTTTTTCAAAATATCCAAGCTTTTCGATACAGAAAATATGAACAAGCATTTGAAAACGTTGTGTTAAATAGGTTGACGTCATAGTTTTTGTGTGGTAATATTTTAACGTTATGTAGCACCCGTGCTACAACCGCACTGAAAAGGTTACTTTAAGAATTCCTTGTGAATCACCTATTGAGGGCGAGTCTGAGACTTTGAGGAGGTGCAGTTATGTACGCAATTATTGAAACTGGTGGTAAACAAGTTAAAGTAGAAGCTGGCCAAGAAATCTACGTTGAAAAAATCAACGCTGAAGCTGGTGAAACAGTTACTTTTGACAAAGTTCTTTTCGTTGGTGGCGAAGATGTTAAAGTTGGAGCTCCTTTCGTTGAAGGCGCAACAGTTACAGCTAAAGTTGAAAAACAAGGCCGTGCTAAAAAAGTTGTTGTTTTCAAATTGAAAGCTAAAAAGAACTACCGTCGTAAACAAGGTCACCGTCAACCTTACACTAAACTAGTTGTTGAATCTATCAACGCTTAATAGTGAGGTGATAATATGATCACTGTTGGAATTCATAGCGATGAAAATCGTAAATCTTATGGATTTGAAATTTCAGGTCATGCCTATTCTGGTGAACCTGGTCATGATCTAGTTTGTGCGGGCGCATCCGCCATTGCCTTTGGTACGGTGAATGCAATTGGACAACTACTACAATTACAACCAGGCATAGAACAAGGTGAAAATGGGGGATATCTATCCTGCATAATTGACCAAAATGATCTTGACGCTGAAACCGATGCAAAACTGCAAATTATTCTTCAAACAATGGTAACCCAAGTATATACGATGGTTGCTAGTTATGGAGATTTTATCGAGTTAAAATATAAGATGATCTAGGAGGTGGAACATATGTTACTAGTATCTTTAGATTTACAATTCTTCTCTTCTAAAAAAGGTGTAGGTTCTACTAAGAACGGTCGTGACTCTGAAGCAAAACGTTTAGGTGCTAAACGTGCTGATGGTCAATTCGCTACTGCTGGTTCTATTTTATACCGTCAACGCGGTACTAAAATCTATCCAGGAGAAAACGTTGGTCGCGGTGGAGACGATACTTTATTCGCAAAAGTTGATGGCGTTGTTAAATTTGAACGCTTTGGTCGCGATAAACGTAAAGTCAGCGTGTACCCAGTTGCTCAAGAAGCATAATGAATACAAAAGGGCTGCATTAGTGCAGTCCTTTTTATATTCAAAAAATTTATTCTAAAAAATGAAATTTGCAATACAAATTCGGCTTTTACAATAATTT
>NZ_QWUA01000026.1 GCF_003576525.1 Rummeliibacillus sp. POC4
TTTTGTCTTTGTTAAAAACAAAGCTTATTGATTAACATCTTGCTTGTTCAGTTTTCAAGGTTCATATCTCGTCGTCATCTTAACGACTTATATATCTTAACACGTCTTTTTCTAAAAGTCAAGAACTTTTTTTTAAAAGTTTTAAGTCATATTTTGTCGTTTTATTTACTTACGAGTCAACGTTGTTAACTATACTCCCCTATTAATCGATTGTCAACTTAAAATCCAATTTTATTTTTAACTTAATCTAGATAAACTACAATAAACAATTTTAAATGCTCAATTATATATAGATAGCCTCTCTATTCCACCCATACTATATATCAATTTATCAATTTATCAAGCTATGAAATCCAGTACATAAAGCAAAAGGCAGTATTCCCTTGTCGGAATGCTGCCTTTTCACTTTTATTTTCTATTATTATTATCTTACCCAGATAAAGTAAGCTAAGAAGACGAAGAATAAAACATACATTAATGGATGTACTTCTTTTTTACGTCCCGCAAGTAACATTGTAATTGGATAGAAGATAAAACCAACAGCAATACCTGAAGCAATACTGTAACCCATAGGCATCATAAACATTGTCATAAATGCTGGAACTGCAATTTCGAATTTATCCCATTCAATTAATCGTAAAGACGATGCCATCATTACACCGACAATAACTAACGCTGGGGTTGTTACAGCCATGGTAACTACACTTAATAATGGCGAGAAGAATAATGCTAGTAAGAACATCACTCCTACTACAACTGCTGCGAAACCAGAACGTGCACCTGCACCAACACCAGCTGTAGATTCTACATATGCAGTAGTTGTTGAAGTACCGAAGATAGAACCAACTGTTGTACCTAAAGCATCTGCTAGTAAAGCTTTACCTGCACGAGGTAATTTGTTGTCTTTTACTAATCCTGCTTGGTTTGCAACTGCCATTAAAGTACCTGCTGTATCAAAAAAGTCTACAAATAGGAACGTTAAGACAACAACTAAGAATTTCACATTAAATAAAGAAGATGGATCATGAATAATCGGATCTAATGCAACCCCAAAAGTTGGAGATACACTTGGAATTGATGAAACAATTGCTTTTGGTACTTCTACTAAACCAAAAATCATACCAATTACAGCTGTAATAATCATACCGTAGAAAATACCAGCTTTTACTTTACGTGATAACAAGATAACTGTGATGAAAATACCTGCAATTGCTAGTAATACATTTCCATCAGTGAAATCACCTAAAGTAACAAATGTACTTTCGCTAGCAACAACAATCCCAGAATTTTTTAAACCAACAAATGTTATAAATAATCCAATACCTGCAGATACAGCATATTTTAGCTGAACAGGAATAGCATTAATAATCGTTTCTCGAATACCTGTCAATGAAAGAATGATAAAGATTACACCTGAGAAGAATACACCTGTTAAACCTGTTTGCCATGGAATATGGTAAGTTAAAATAACTGTATAAGCGAAGAAAGCATTAAGTCCCATACCCGGTGCTAAACCGATAGGATATTTTGCAATAAAGCCCATGATGAACGAACCAACTGCTGCAGCCAAAGCTGTTGCAACAAATACAGATCCGTAATCCATGCGCATTGCATCTGGTAAGTCTTTTACATCTGCTAATGTTAAGATTAGTGGATTTAGCGCTAAAATATACGCCATTGCTAAGAATGTTGTAACTCCCCCAATTATCTCTCGGCGATAATTTGTACCAAGTTCTTCAAATTGGAAATACTTTTTCATGATTAATCCTCCGTATGCCGTCTTATACGTCATGAGAATAAAAAAGACAATCAACTTAATAATGAGTTGACTGCCTACGATTCTTCACATTCTATGAATCATGTAAAGATTTAAAAGAAGAAATTATTATTTTATCTTCTTTATTAAAATCGTAGTCAAGTCATTTACGGTAACTCGGTAGAAACTTTCGGGCCATATTCCCGACATTATACGACGACGTTATTTAATTTACTTTGATAATATAACATGGTTCTATCACTAATTCAATACTTTTTCCGAACATTTCCTATACATTATCGTAAATAGTTCGTGAATAAACATTGAAATTAAAATAAGTCGTCGATGATAAATGAAAACAATTTATCTTTGCTTGAAAATATGCGACATTATACTTACACTTACTAACTAATTTTTAATGAGGTGATTCTAATAAACAAAATAGTAGCTCCTTCTACCAACTATACTCAAATCATTCAAGCCGAAAATTTATTGATTGAAGAAATTGAAGAAAACACACATCTAATCGATTGTGAAATTGATTGCCGTTTTGGTAGAAAACAATTACAAGAAGTTCAATTTGAAAATTGCCGATTCTTATTAAATGATTATTCACAAATGGAATTTTTAGATATCATATTCAAGAAATGTGACCTTTCTAACTTCAACTTTTCCAAATCCATATTTTATAGATGTAAATTCCAAGCATGTAAATTAATCGGCTCGCAATTTATTGGCAGTACATTGAAAGATATATATTGGCAAGACTGTTTTATGAATTATGCTGTATTCTCCGATAGTAAGTTAAAACAGGTTTGTTTTGAGGATAGTCAATTAAAAGAGGTATTTTTCCAAAGCGTTAGTTTTAATAAAGTTGATTTTCTCAAATGTAATTTACAACTCGCTGATTTTACAGAAAGTAAATTAAATGGTTTAGATTTTTCAAATTCAGATTTTATAGACATAAGACTTACACCCAACTTAGCAAAGGGGATGTCAATTCGGTTTGATCAAGCAGCTTCTATTGCTGCTACGCTTGGTGTAATCATTAAAGATTAGTGAATAATAGCCCACTTACCTTAATAAGATAAGTGAGCTTTTTTGTGTGAAAAATCTCATATCATAATCATAAATTCAATTAGATTGTATATACCTAAAGAACTTCTTATCGTAACATCTGCTTATCCAATTAGGATTTCTTTTTCTTTCTGTTTGATTGTTGAGTTTTATCGTGGTTTGTTTTGTTGTTTTTGTTTTTAGCTTTTGAATCCCATTCAGCAGCAAACTCTTCATGTAAATTGTCTTTAGGATTATTGTTATTGCTATTGGTATCATCTTTATCTGTACTTTTATAAAGATCGAAAGGATTATGAGTTCTTACGTTCATGGTCCTCTTGTTGTTTTTATTGCCCATGGCGTATCACCTCCTAACAATAATTTGTTCTTTTTGGAGGTTTTTATGCTCTATCCGTTTTATATTATTTTTTGTCGGTTAGTCTTGAGTTAAATGCCATAAGCGATTCAACGGTAATTCATCTTCTGTAATATTTTTCTTTTCAACTAGAACACTATTTAAAGTAAGTTCTATTGATTCCACATAAAACGATATGACGACATTACAATGTGCTAAAGCAAGATGATTTGTTACGCTTTTTGAAAATTGATCTAAATC
Source organism: Rummeliibacillus sp. POC4 (assembly GCF_003576525.1). Taxonomy (GTDB): domain Bacteria; phylum Bacillota; class Bacilli; order Bacillales_A; family Planococcaceae; genus Rummeliibacillus. The sequence continues at coordinate 3,429 of NZ_QWUA01000026.1, forward strand.
ATAAATGTGATTTTCCTTTACTGGGGTATTGGAATAAACTTTTGCAGTTACTAAGTTTTTCCTTAAGACATCCTCCCAAAAATCATTATCTTCATAATCACCTAAATCAAAATCGTCTTGTCTTGAAGGACGATTTTCGTCAAAAATAAACATTCTGTATGTAATTCTATCAATCTCAATATCCCATATGTCTATGTCTTTAAACCGGAACACTCGGTTGAAATTATCAATTATATTAATCACCCTCTATTTAATACATAACGAATTCCATAAATAACTAACAATTTAAATATATGTAATGAAAAGCATTAAATCAAATTATCTGAAGCTTATGTCTCCGGAGGTCATCTATTAGTTCAATAATTTTTTAACATAAAAAAACTCCCTTATTTTCAAAAGTAGAAAATAAGGGAGAACATATTTATAATTTCAATTGTTACGAGTGTGAGCAATTCCCTCAATCTACACTTGTATTTCTCGGGGTGCTTCGCATCCTCGTCGCAATGTGTCTATTCCCACTCGATAGTAGCTGGTGGCTTAGAAGTCACGTCATACAGTACGCGGTTAATGTGGTTTACTTCGTTGACGATACGTACTGAGATTTTTTCTAGTACGTCCCAAGGGATACGTGCCCAGTCTGAAGTCATGCCGTCGATAGACGTTACTGCACGGATACCGATTGCGTAATCGTAAGTACGTTGATCGCCCATTACACCTACTGATTTGATATCAGGAAGTACAGTGAAGTATTGCCAAATGTCACGATCTAGACCAGCTTTAGCAATTTCTTCGCGTAAGATTGCATCAGATTCGCGAACGATTTCTAGTTTTTCTTCTGTTACTTCGCCTAGAACGCGGATTGCAAGACCTGGTCCTGGGAATGGTTGGCGCCATACGATTTCGTCAGGAATACCTAGTTCAGTACCTAATGCACGTACTTCGTCTTTGAATAATGTTTTAAGTGGTTCGATTAGTTCGAACTGCATATCTTCAGGAAGTCCACCTACGTTATGGTGAGATTTGATTGTTTGTGCAGTTGTTGTACCACTTTCGATAATATCAGTATATAGAGTACCTTGAGCAAGGAAGTCCATACCTTTAAGTTTTGAAGCTTCGTCATCGAAAACATAGATAAATTCGTTACCGATAATTTTACGTTTTTTCTCAGGATCACTTACGCCTGCAAGCTTGTCCATAAAACGTTTACGAGCATCAATTTTAATCATGTTAATACCGAATTTACCTTCGAATGTTTGCATAACGCTTTCTGCTTCGCCTTTACGCAATAAGTTGTGGTCAACGAACATACATGTTAGTTGGTCACCGATTGCTTTATGGATTAACACTGCAACAACTGAAGAGTCAACGCCACCTGAAAGTGCGCAAAGAACTTTTTTGTCTCCAACTTGTTCGCGAATTTTTTCAATTTGCATGTCGATGAAGCTATCCATTGACCAATCACCTTTAGCACCACAAACATCAAATACAAATTGACGTAAAATATCATTACCATATACAGAGTGACGTACTTCTGGATGGAATTGTACAGCATAGAATTTACGTTCAGCATTTGCCATTGCTGCAATTGGGCATGATGCACTTGTAGCGATAGTAGTGAAACCTTCTGGTGTTTTAGTAACTAAATCACCATGACTCATCCAAACAACTTGTTCTTTTGGAAGTTCACCAAATAACGCATTATCTTCTAATACTTTAATTTCTGCTTTACCGTATTCACGATGGTCAGCTGATTCCACTTTACCACCTAAAGAATGCGTCATTAATTGCATACCGTAGCAAATACCTAGAATTGGTAAGCCCATGTCGAAGATTTTTTCATCAATATGGAATGCATTTTCATCGTATACTGAGTTGGGACCACCAGAGAAAATGACACCAGTAGCATTCATCGCCTTTAGTTCTTCAGCTGTGATTGTGTGAGGATGTAATTCACTATAAACACCGAACTCACGAATTCGACGAGTAATAAGTTGGTTGTATTGACTCCCAAAATCAAGAACGATAATTTTTTCTTGATCTTTTAAAATTGTACTAACTGACAACAGTTCCACCTCTTCTATATTTTATAAATGAAACTTCTCTTATATAAGTTACTAATATGAAAAGAACGCGTTGAAAGTAACATTCTTCCTACGCGTTCAGTCTCTACAAAAGGCAAATAAACTATGTCTAAACATAGCTATATTCACCTTCATAGTCAAACCATTTACGGTAGCTTGGTAGAAACATTCGAACCATATTTTCGAACATATACGAGGGCAGTTCAATTATTTATAATTTTTCTTAATCTTACAGTTTATAAGAGCCAAAATCAACCTGTTATACGATTGATTAAATATTCCCAACATTCTATAATTTTATCCTTATCCATTGTTGAGGCCCCATTACTATAAAGATATTCTTCATAAATGTTCGTCAAATTGCTCATATGGTCAGTACCAAGTTTTTTATCAACAAGTTTGGCAAATTCACTAAGAGTTTGTCCTTCTTCTTTTGATAATCCATTTAAAGAAAGCTGATGAAGTAAATCATTATACAGACGATCTATGGTTATATTATTTTTTCCTTTAAATCGATATTTCAACAATAGCCACTTTGGCATCCATTTTTTTCGTGTTAAATAGCCGAGAGCTGCTAGTATTAAAACGATTACTGCAAAAATGGTAATAACTTTGTTCCACTTTTTGCTTGTCGTTTTTGTTTCATTTTGACTTTGCTTGTCTTCTAGTTGCTGCTGTTTTTTCTTTTCTTCTTTTTTCGCTTGTTCTTTCTCTTGCTTTGCCTTTTTCTTTTGCTCAGCTTTTTTTTGCTTTTCTTCTTTTGCTTTTTCATTTTCCTTTTGCTTTGGATTGATGGTTCCTTCATTTTCTTCATCTTTCACATCGTTTAGAACATTATCAAATCCATCGAAACCAATTGTTGGCTCGAAAGACATCCAACCCACTCCAGGTATATATGCCTCTACCCAAGAATGTGCATTGTTGTTTGTGACAACAAAACGGTGAGTACCGTTATCAGAAGACACTTCATCTCCTTCTGAAAATCCCTTTACCCAACGTGCTGGAATGCCCAATGTACGAAGCATCACAACCATTGAAGTAGAGAAATTGTCACAATATCCAGATTTCGTATCAAAGAGGAATTGATCTACATAATCTTGGCCCTCTTTCGGTACTGCTACATCTGTTCGTGAATATTGATAACCGTTATATTGAAAATAAGAAACAATGGCATTTGCCTTATCATAAACGTTCTTTTCACCTTTTGTTATTTCTTTCGCCAAATTATTTACACGTTCAGGTAAAGTAACTGGAAGTTGCAGATACTGATCGTATTCTTTTGGAAGTTTTCTTAAATCCGACATTTTCGTTTTTTCTAACGCTTTCAAACTATATTCAGGTGTGGAATAGGACATTGAATACTTTGGTAAAAGTACCTTTTGCTCATTAATAGAAGGTCGTATTTTTTCACCATCAATCTCAATATAAAATGACTTTTCGTCATTTGGTTGATCAATCGATTTTAACCCATATGGTTGCATGATAAACTTATAGTCTTTCTTTAAAGTGATTGTCGCAACATCTGTGTTTTTTTCCTTACCAGGTTTTAATGACATTGGGATATCTTCACCGTATTCAAAGGTATGTACATAGACATCTCCTGGTTTTCGTACCCACCCTTTTCCGGTATAAATATTTTTCGTTTCGATACGCCAATATTGATTTACTTTTGCTGCTACTTCAAAAACAGGACGACTATCTTCTTCAAAAGGACCACCTAGTTTACTATCATCCTCAACATATCCTATTTTCCCGATACCAGCATTTTGACCATTCTTCCAATCCATTAGTTTTGCGATAGAATCTGGTGTATTCACTATAGCTTGTTTTTTAGGCATTAAGAAAGCAAATACAGAGCTACCAATAATCATAAGAACAAGTGGTATCAATAACATGGTATAGTGTTTTGCCTGTAATTTAACCTGACTACCATTAAATAGACGGTTTACAAACAATACGCCCATTAGTAATGTTCCTAATACCATGACGCGGATTATGGCAGAGTCGGCATTATACTTAGTCAGTGAATCTATTAAGCATAAGAAAATGATTGTTGTTAAAAAGAAATATACAACAGTATGCTTGACTGTTAACCAATGATGGATTAGATAGATTGTCATCCATAATAAAACAAAAAATAAAATACTACGAAATGAATCCGTTACATCATTCCAATCACCTGCTATTAACGCTTTCACGCTTATCCCAAAATCACCAGCAATTTTCATCATACTGTCTACAGAGAAAAATTTTGTCCCCAAGTATACATACATAAGGAACCAAATGATATATAAAAACTTAATCGCAAAAGATAGTACACCATTTAAGTTAACGATGTTACTTCCTAAGCAAAGCACTATAAAAACAAGAAATAATCCAAGATGTCCAGTGCTCGTCAACTGTACAATAGGCATGAGCCATTCTACCAACATCCAAAATATAATAAGATAAAGGCCCATCAAGCTCGTCCATTTCACTATTGATGAATTGCTCATTTTAACACCTCCGTAAAGGCATCTGAAAATTGTTCACGTGTGATTGGTAAGACAAATATTCCATTTTCCTTTGCTATGATCTCCATCTTTTCCTCTTGCTCTGAAATAACTTTTTCTGGATTTCGAATGATAAAACAAATTACAGCTTGGGATTGTTTGAAGTTTTTTTTTAAGATATTAATCCATTCAAGTGTGAGAGATCCTGTAACAAAATAAAGCATTGTTGCGCTAATTAAATTACGATTTTGCACATATTTAGGCCCAACTTGTTCAACTAAATTTGGTTTTACAGCTGCAAGATAATAGAGTGCTTGTTGTAATTGTTCCACGGTCTGAATTTGATTGAAAAAAGCTGGTTTCGCTCCTGCAGATAAAAACGACATCGTAAAATGCTGATTCGTAACAGCTGTTAACACAGACGCACAAAACTCTACTTGTTCCTCAAATAAATCAGAAGGTGACTCATCTAATACTAGACAAACATTTAATGATTGTTGGTCTTCAAATTCTTTCGTTTGTAAGCTTTGTGTTTTGGCAAATGTCTTCCAATGAATCCACGTCATACGATCTCCAGGTTGATATTCGCGAATACCTGAAACCATAGTTGTATCACGTACTATCGCGCTATGCTCTGTACCTGCACCACTATTTCTGGAGATTTGTAACGGCGTATAAACTATATTCGTAATACTTGGATAAACAACAATTGAACGATTTGCTGGTATTAAAACTTTCTTTTTTACCCAACCAAAAAAATCTGCAATGGTCAGTTCAATTCCTTCTAATTGGTAATGACCACGTGGCATATTTGGAATTTCATATTGCCAAGAGAATTGCTCTTTCCAGCCCATTATTAAAAAATGTCGAGTTTGGTCTACCTCTTCAACAAATAGCTCATTTGGCACGCTTTCCTGAATTATCGTATAGAGTAATGGAAATCGCGAATTTCTCGTCAACGTAATCTTCATCCGAAGAGAATCACCTTGTTCTAAACGTCCAGAAATCATTGTCCTTTCAACTGAAAAATTTTTAACTGGCACAAAAAACAGCATGATTGAGTAAATGGCAAAAGGTAAAAACATAAAGAATATAAACCAGCTGACAAACCCACCTTGCATCAATGCAAAAGATAGAGAAATAGCTAACAAAAATACAACCAATATAAAACGTATAATCGCTTGCGATAGCCACTTTACTTTATATCTTTTCATCATCTTGAAGCCCTTTTAATCGGTACAGATGTATTAATAATAACGCGACCAATAATTTCTTCAGGTGTAATACCGTCATAGCGTGCTTCTGGTTTTAAAATGAGACGATGAGCAAAAACAAAAGGTGCTAAAAATTGAACGTCATCTGGTGTTACAAATTGGCGTCCTTTCAACAAGGCATACGCTTGGGATGCCTTCATCAAAGCGATGGAACCACGAGGACTCGCACCGAGATATACATATTGATGTTCACGAGTTGCTCTAGCTAGTTCCACAATATAGCCTTTCACTAATTCATCAACATGGACTCTTTTCACTTCTTGTTGTAGAACCTTCAATTCATCTAGCGTAACTACCGAAGTCAACGTTTCAATCGGACGTGTTCCTTCTGCTCTTCGTAATACTTCAATTTCATCATCATGACTTGGGTAACCCATTTTCAATTTTAATAAGAAACGGTCTAATTGTGCTTCAGGCAGTGGATATGTTCCTTCATACTCAATAGGGTTTTGAGTAGCCATTACAAAGAAAGGCTTTGCAATTTGAATGGTTTCCCCATCAATTGTAACTGCAGCTTCTTCCATTCCTTCTAATAGGGCAGATTGTGTTTTAGGTGATGTACGATTAATCTCATCGGCCAATACGATATTCCCCATTATTGGACCAGGACGAAAATGAAACTCCATATCTTTTGGATTATAAATGGAAACACCAATTACATCCGATGGCAGCAAATCGGGTGTAAATTGTATTCGTTTAAAATTAGCACTTACGGATTTAGCAAGTGCACGAACCATCATAGTCTTCCCTACACCTGGTACATCTTCCAGTAAAACATGTCCTTCTGCCAACAATGCCACAACACTAAGTTCTGCGATATGCTTTTTGCCAATCATTACTTTTTCTATATTATTGATAATGGATTGTAACTTTTCTTGTGTCTCCATTAATTGGCCTCCTGTCAATTATCCTTTTTATTGGTTCTTTTTCTCAATTAGCATTATTATAGCATGATTGTTTTTAATCCTTACAAAAAACACGACTTACTATTTAGTCGTGTTTTCATACATTATTACATTTATTTCTATTTTTGAATGATTTCATGCATAAAAAGTTCTTCTAAATGCAATGTTTTTGAATCTTGTAAAACAGATTTAATATTTCCATGTTTTAAAACATGCCCTTCATGTAGCAAAAGTACATCATCTGCTAATTCTTCAGCAAAAGAAAGTAAATGTGTAGAAAATAGAATCGTTTTACCACAGTCTTTTTGTTCTTGTAAGATCGTTTTCAATTCAGCAATCCATCGTATATCTAAACCATTTGTTGGTTCATCTAAGATTAATAATTGCTCATCTCCTAATAACGCTTGTGCCAAGTTAATCCGTTGGCGCATTCCCTTCGAAAATTGGCGAACTCTTTGTTTGCGAAATTCCCATAGTCCTACTCTTTTTAGTACTCTATCAATTTCACTTGATGGTATTTTCTTTAATCCTGCAAGTAACTGTAAAATTTCTAATGCTGTAAGAGTTGGCGGGAAGTTTACATCATCTGGCATATATCGAATTGACGGATGTGTAACCCATTTCAACTCACCGGAATCTGGCTTCTCTTGTCCGATTAATAGGCGGATCAGTGTACTTTTACCAGCTCCATTACCACCCGCCAAGGCGATAATTCTCCCCTCTTGTAAGGTAAATGAAACATCGTCTATTCCTTGAGATTCCGAATACTTTTTTACAAGATTTTTTCCTTCTACAATCATGCTTGACGCCCTCTTTTCATTAGCACCCATTTTGCAAATACTAGCGGTATTACAATCCATAAGATTGTGACAACTGCATATAATACATAGCCTACGGTAGAACTATAAAATTCAGTAAAACTATAAAAGGATGGTCCTAATACAGATGTTTGATCAGAAAATAGGAAATAACCAAAACGAACCCATTCAGCAGGGTTGATGTGAAGCATGATAATCGTTAACTTCTGTAAGACATGTCCAGCTACAACTGTTCCAATGGCCATTAAAGCATACGATAGTAGCAATAATGATACTGCCCATACTACTAATGATAAAGCTAATGCATGTAAACGATTTTTTGCAAAACTACCGCAAAGGATTGCGATAGACGAAAATAGTAGTACTGTCATAATAGATAATCCTACAAAAAGAAGTGGCAGATGTACTTGACCAGATATTCCACTCATTCCTAACACAACCGCAAAAGCTAAACATAAAATAAGCATAAATGATAGGATTAATGCGATATATTTACCAAATATATACTGTGTAATTGTCATCGGATATGTTTTTAACAAAGAAAACCATCCTGACTCTAAATCACTTGCAACCCCCATGCTTCCAATGGTTAAGATAAATAATGGCAATAAGAATAGAAGTAAATTTAAAAAACTAGCTGTTTGTCTTGTAAAACCATTGAAATCGGGTAATGCAATTTGTTGAATAAGCGATATAGCAGCAAAAACAAAAACAAAAAGTACTGCTACTAATTGCATCCAACGGCTTCGCAACATTTGTCTCCACTCTAACCGTATAAATAGGTGATTATTCAATGATGCACACCCCATTTAAATGTATCTAGATCACTATAGCTTAATAACTCTCCTTTACCTTCTTTTTCAATATATTTTTTCGCTTCATCTTTTGTTTGAAAGGCAATTACTCCATATGACATGGGTGTCCAAATATCTTTGTCATATACATAAGAGGCTGTTTTCACATCAAGCCATTTTTTTCCGCTTTTATCTTTTATAAATGCCTTACCTAAATCATCTTCGTCCATATCTTTCATATATTCGACTAAACAACCTAAATCATCAAATATTTCGTAATCTCCATTTTTCAAAGCAATTTCCCCTGCATACTCTTTATGAACAATACTCATATTGCATATTTTGCAGATGTCAGTTTCACTAACAATTTTTCTAGGTTTATATTCTTTGTTTCCACATGCTTGTAAACATAGTACTATCGCGAAAATACCTACCAACCATCTCTTCTTCATCCTTGAATTTCCTTTCTCCAAAACCATAGTATTGTAAACACAAGTCCAACTCCTAACACCAATTTCCAGAAATTCCATGTATTCTTTCTTTCTATTGTCATTGTACTTTGCATCAAAGGTTCTTGATCAACTAGTTGTTCTTTCTCAATGATATTCGTTTGGCGGTCAATCTCATTAAGTAACACTACACTTGGTGATTCGATAAAATATTGATAAGCGGGCTGTCTAACCATCCATTGTCCAAAACTTTGAAGCGCCACATAATTTCTGTCACCAATACCATCATTATTGACATCAATGCCTGCATAATCATCATAGTAATTTTGGACAATTTGACTTCCTGTCCCATCTGATCGAAGATTAACAATATTTCCGATAAAGTTATTTCGCTTCACTTGATTTTTTTCATTTGAACGAATCAATTCTATTGCTGATTGATTCATTAATAATACATTGTTTTTCATCGTCGAATTCGTTAAATTTTGGGCAGAAATTGCTGTTCGATTATTTTGGAATATGTTCGCGAATACCTTTATATATTTTGACTGGAATAATGTCATTCCCGAAGCATTTAGTCCATTTTGATCGTACAGATGGTTATCGTACATCTTTACATTTTGAGACATCATTAACATAATGCCAGTCACATTTTTTTTAAAGGTATTCCCTGTTGCTTGCGCATTTTTTGTATACATAAAATGGATTCCATATCGTCCATTATCAATTTTGTTCTCCGAAAGAGAAATATGATTGACCGATTCTATATAAACACCATCTTGGACATGTTGAATATTATTCCCCTGAACCTTTACATTAGCACTGTTATATAAGGCAATTCCATTTCCTTTATTTGAGTAATGCCCTTGAATTCCCGTAATTTTTAAATGCTTTAGTGTTACATTATTGGTGTTATAAAGTTGAATGCCACTCCTCATATTTTTGAAATGAAGATTTTCAAAATGAAGGTGTTGGGATTTTTCCCCCGTTATACCCAGATAGGAGTTTTGCAGTGTAACATTGTTTATAGAGACATGTTCTGCGTTTTCTATTTGTATGACAGGCTTTTGGTTTAAGCTTTCCAATACCGTATGCTCGGTTCCTTTAATCGTGATATTCTTATGTATCACTACATTTTCTTTATAGAGAACGTTTGATAGTTGTAATGTTCCGTTTTCAGGTGTCTCATCAATTAGTTGTTGCAATGTTTTCGTTTTTGCATGTGCTTGTGGTACGGACAACATAAATGCGATAAACAAAATAACCAGTAGTAAAACACGCTTCATAAGCACACCTCCAATCTACGACAAAAAGGGCGGAGAATGCCCCAGCCCTTATAAAGGATTATTATTTTTCATGACCTTCAGAATCATCGTTATTCATGTTCATATCCATCTTGTCACTAGAGTCATTATTTTTCATCTTTTGCATTTTCTTTTTATATCGTTCATGTGCAACATCATCTATATCCGATACTTTGACAACTTTTGCTCCTGTATTTTCTTTTATAAATGCATCTGCACTTTCTTGTTCTTTAAAGAACGCATAGCCATAATTCATCGGTGTTTTTATGTCTGCTTTTACAATGATAGCATCATCTAGTTTCAACCATTCTTTAGAATTATAGTCGCGAACATATTTATCGTATTTAACTTTATCTTTTCGTTCTTGGTTTAACATACAGCCTGCATCGTCAAAGAAAATTGTTGAGCCATCTTCTTTAATTGCTTGTGCTGAAAATGCACCCATTTCATGATCTGCATCGTATACTTTCATATTGCAAAATTCACAAACTGTATCTTCTTTTGGCTCTTGTAATTTTGAATTGACTTTGTTGAGAGATGCTTCGTTTGTTGTTTGTTCTGTTTTTTCTGTGGCATTAGTATTATTAGCATCCTTTGTTTTAGCACCATCTTGACCACATGCTGCTAGCAATGCAGCTGCCAAGATTACTGTTATACCTAAATTCTTTTTCATCATATTCTCTCCCTTCAACTACTTAATACTTTACCTTTAGGTTGTGAAAAAAGTTCAAAAATTATTTGTCTATATTTTGACTTGTTACATTTTTATTTCATGCAAAAGAAAAGGGCTGTCCCATAAGTAAACTTAAAGGGCAGTCCTTTCTTTTGCTAAACATTCAATTTTTAAAATTTATTTTTTCCAAAAGTCATCGAAAATAGAAATTGGTAAGTGGCGTTTGTGTTCTGAACGTAAGAAATGCCCTTCAATTTGTTTTTTTGCGTCTTCTGGAATCTCTTTACCTTCTAAATAGTCATCTATTTGATCATAAGTAACACCAAGTGCTACTTCATCCGGCAATGACGGGCGGTTTTCTTCTAAATCTGCAGTTGGTGTTTTTTCGTATAAATGTTTTGGACAATTAAGTTCGGCAAGCAATGCTTTACCTTGACGTTTGTTTAAACGGAAGATGGGTGTTAAATCAGTTGCACCGTCACCAAATTTTGTAAAGAATCCCGTAATTGCTTCTGCTGCATGATCTGTACCTAGTACAACTGCATTATGGTGAGCTGCAATAGCAAATTGAACTTTCATACGTTCACGCGCTTTTTCGTTACCTTTTAAGAAATCAGTAAGTTCTATTCCTGCTTCTTTTAATGATTGGACGCTTACATCTACTACAGGTTTAATATTAACTGTATAGACTTTGGTTGGTTGGATAAATTGGATAGCATCTTGACAATCTTGTTCATCTGCTTGGACTCCATACGGTAAGCGAACTGCCCAAAAAGAGTACTTGTTTTCTCCAGCTTCTTCATTTAACTCATTTACTGCAAGTTGTGCTAATTTACCAGTCAAAGTAGAATCTTGACCACCTGACAATGCAAGTACAAAGCCCTTTAAAAAGGTATTCTTTGTAGCATATTCCTTTAAAAAGTCGACAGATTTACGAATTTCTTCTTTCGCATCGATTTGAGGAAGTACATGTAATTCCTCTATAATTTTTTGTTGCAAAGACATAGCCATTAAATATTCCCCCCTAAACTAGCATCAATATCTCGAACCATATCTTTCACGTCTTGGATATTTCTCATTCTGTTATCCCAGCATTTTTGGCTTAAATCTACAGGATACTCTTCAGGGTTCAATGAACGTTTGTATTCGTCCCATAACAATTCTAGATTTTCAGAAGCATATGCTCTCATATCTTGTACTGAAGGACTATCATATAGTATTTTACCATCTTCAACTACCTTTTTATGAAGAGCTTTTGCCTCGAAGTTTGTGACAAATTTTGAGATAAATGTATGGACTGGATGGAACATTTTAATACGTTCTTGTGATTCAGGATTCTCGTCAATCATGGTAATATAATCGCCTTCTGCTTTACCATTTTCGCGATCGATAATACGATACAATTTTTTTAATCCTGGTGTTGTCACTTTTTCAGCATTTGCAGAAATTTTAATACGATCTTTCATCTTACCATTTTCATCTTCAAGTGAAACAAGTTTATAAACTGCACCTAATGCAGGCTGATCATAAGCAGTTATTAGTTTTGTACCAATACCCCATTGATCTACTTTCGCACCTTGAGCAAGCAAGTTTAGAATCGTATACTCGTCTAAATCATTTGATACAACAATTTTAGCTTTCGTAAACCCTGCATCATCTAACATTTTACGAGCAGCCTTTGACAAGAATGCGATATCGCCACTATCTAAACGAATTCCGATAAAGTTAATCTTATCTCCTAGTTCTTTTGCGACTTTAATCGCTGTAGGTACACCAGATTTTAATGTGTCAAAAGTGTCGACAAGGAATACACAGTCTTTATGTCGTCTTGCATAAGCATGAAAGGCTTCATAATCACTTTTATACGCTTGTACTAAGGAATGAGCATGTGTACCTGCAACAGGTATATTGAATAGTTTACCCGCTCTTACATTACTTGTAGAATCAAAGCCACCAATAATTGCTGCTCTTGTTCCCCAAATTGCTGCATCCATTTCTTGTGCACGGCGTGTACCAAATTCCATCACAACATTATCTTTAACAATTTGTTTAATCCGGCTTGCTTTTGTTGCTATTAGAGTTTGGTAGTTCACAATATTAAGTAATGCTGTTTCGATTAGCTGTGCTTCTCCTAGGGGCGCTTCAATTCGAACAATCGGTTCATTTCCAAAGACAAGTTCCCCTTCAATCATAGAGTAGACATCACCTGTAAAGCGTAGATTTTTTAAGTATTCAATAAAATCCTCATCATATCCAACAACTTTTTGTAAATACTCTAAGTCAGATTCGCTCATTCGAAAATTACGTAAGTACTCCAACATTCTTTCTAAACCGGCAAAAATAGCGTAACCATTCCCAAATGGTAATTTTCGAAAATAGAGCTCGAATACGGCTTTGCGATTATGTATTCCGTCTGCCCAATAAGATTCTGCCATATTGATTTGATATAAATCTGTATGTAGCGCTAGGCTATCGTCAGGATATTTTGTCATCATGCTATTCCCTTCTTCCACCATCTTAATACATCATAGTATACACTATTTATTTTTAAATATGTCTTTAAAAATGCTAGTATGTCATGACAGCTGTAATATCAAGATCTTTTATTTTACCTTTCACAAAATCATTATTCTTTATACGGTACATTTTCTATCTGAAGCAATGCCTTTTTTAACGGAATACCCGCGCTAAAACCTGTCAGTTTTCCGTTCTTCCCAATTATCCGATGACAAGGAATCGCTATTAAGATTGGATTTGCGCCTATTGCTCCGCCAACAGCTCTTACCGCTTTTGGACGGTTAACGCGGTTAGCAATTTCTGAATAACAAGTAGTCTTACCGAATGGAATTTGAAGTAACGCTTCCCATACTTCTTTTTGAAATGGTGTTCCTTGTAAATTTATTGGTATATCAAAGAAAGTTCTTTTCCCTGTAAAATATTCTTCATATTGTTTTTGATATTTGCCCATTTTTTCACGGTTTTCTATTAATTCGAATGTTTTATAATGCTTTTTACACCATTCCTCAATAGCTTCTTTTGACGTACTGACATAACATAACCCTTTTTCCGTCGCCACTAGAAAGAATGTCCATTCTTTTTGGATAAATGAAGTCCAGTAGGTAATTTCCAACATTGCACCTCCATATATCAGATGATAATTATTCATATTATAAGGTACTTACTAAATAGATTCATCTTTCTAGTATTTGGCTTTGGTTTATAATACATTTATAATAAGATTCTATTTTCAGGAGCGCGAATATGAATACAATCTACCAACCTGCCATCCATTTTCATAACATTGACTATGAAATAGATGGACATAAAATTTTGCAACAAATAACAGGCTCCTTTCCAACAGGTTATATTACAACCCTTGTCGGTCCTTCTGGAGCAGGCAAAACTACACTATTAAAACTATGTAATGGCTTAATCTCTCCAACTGCAGGTGAGATTTATATTAATGACAAACCCATTAACACGATTGACCCCGTTTTGTTACGTCGTCATGTTGGCATCGCCTTACAATCTGCACCTATGATTAAAGGTACAGTTTATACGAATTTATCTTTACCAAAAAAATTACAAGGAATATCCCTATCGCGTGAAGAAGCTATTTCTTTTTTAGAAGATGTAGGATTAGATCAATCCTTTTTAGATCAAGATGCTATGGATTTATCTGGAGGGCAACGTCAGCGCGTTTCAATCGCAAGGACACTTGTTAACAAATCGGATATATTACTATTAGATGAAATCACATCTGCTTTAGATCAAAATTCTGTAAAAGAAGTGGAAAATCTCATTGTTAAGATAAATAAAAAATACAATGTTACGATTATTTGGATTACCCATAATTTAGAACAGGCAATTCATATCGGTCACTATACCTGGGTGATGATGGATGGTCGTGTTATTGAAACGGGAGAGAGTACTTTCCTAAAGCTTCCTACAAAAGAACTTGTAAGACAATTTGTACAAGGAGGGTTAGCATGAGCTTCACTACACTTTCCTTAACATTACTATTTGTATTCATTCCGCTTATCTTATCTAAAACATTACATCTTGGATTAGAGAAAGACACGATAATTGCAACTCTTCGATCAATCATTCAGTTACTAGCTGTCGGCTATATTTTAAAATTTATCTTTGAATCCGATAGCTTACTTTATATTCTTCTAATGATTGTACTAATGGTTGTAGCAGCCACACTTAATGCACGTAAAAAAGGTGCAAATATTAAAGGTATCACTTGGAAAGTAGCTATTACACTGATTACAGTAGAGATCATAGTACAATCTATTTTACTAGGCTTTGAAATTGTCCCAGCTACCGCTCAATATATTATTCCTATAAGCGGCATGGCCATCGGAAACTCCATGGTGCTGGCAATTCTCTTCTTAAATCGTTTTCAAGGTGAGCTAGATTCACACAAAGATGAAACAGAACTTATTTTGTCGCTTGGTGGTACACCAAAACAAGCAATACATCATCAATTAATTACAGCCATCAAAGCAAGTATGATTCCAACCATCGAAAGTCAAAAAACAATTGGTTTAGTCCAATTGCCAGGCATGATGAGTGGCCAAATAATAGCTGGCGCTGACCCTGTTCAAGCTGTTCAATTCCAATTAATGGTCTTATTTATGTTACTAACTTCTGCCGCAGTTTCTAGCAGTATATTAGGTTTTTTATCCTATCCAACACTATTTAATGATCGCATGCAAATGTTAAAAGAAAAGTTTTAATCGTGGAGAATCCTTTAGAAACTAAAATAATTGTTGAAAGCTACTAATTCTTAATACGCAAAAAAACGCTTTCCCTCTTCCATGAAGGGAAAACGTTTTTTTTGCGTCATAATATTAATTTTGTACCTATGTACTAAGTTACATATTTTATAGGACGAATGCAACTTATTTGTCATAAAAGCTAACAAAATTCGACACGAATAAGTCTTAAGTGTATGTAGTATTATTTGTTCTGACTTAACTTTACCTATACATACATCCTTAACCAAAAACAACGTAGCTATATAAACATATTTATCCTTAAATATCAGTAAATGTTTTAAAATAATATTTTTTCAAGCTTCTATGATATAATCTATTAAAATACAATTTCATCATAAAGGGGAATAGCATATGTCACTTAAAGATTTCTTTATCGCGTTATCCGAAAACCAATTTTTAAATAACAATGCTAAGAAGTATGGATTGAAATTAGGTGCTGCTAGCGTAGTTGCTGGGACTAACATTGCAGAAGTAATGGACAGTATTAAAGAGTTAAACTCACATGGTATCTCTTGCACAGTGGACAACTTAGGGGAATTTGTTCATGATAAATCTGAAGCAATAGCAGCAAAAGAACAAATTTCAGCTGTTATAGAAGCCATTTATCAAAACGATGTTGACGCGCACATTTCTTTAAAACCTTCTCAACTTGGTCTAGATATTGATTATGACTTTTGCTATGAAAATTTAAAAGAAATTGTTGCATTAGCAGACCAATATAATATCTTCGTGAACATCGATATGGAAAATTATGAACGTCTACAACCTTCTTTTAATTTACTTGAAAAATTATCAAAAGATCATCAAAATATCGGGACAGTTATTCAAGCATATTTTCTTCGTGCTAAAGACGATATTAAAAAATTCAAAGACTTTCGTTTACGCATTGTAAAAGGCGCCTATAAAGAATCGAGTGATGTTGCTTTTCAAGAAAAAGAGGATATCGACCGCAATTACATAGAACTTTTAGAATACCATTTATTACATGGAAAATTTACTTCTATTGCAACACATGATCACAATATTATTAATCATATAAAGCAATTTATCACTGACCACAATATTCCAAAAGAAAAATATGAATTCCAAATGTTATACGGTTTCCGTCGAGATATGCAACTTCAACTTGCAAAAGAAGGTTATAACTTCTGCACATACGTTCCATTTGGACAAGATTGGTACGGTTATTTTATGCGCCGATTAGCTGAACGTCCACAAAATATCGAACTTGTGATCAAACAAGTTTTTAATAAAAAGACAAATACCCTACTCGGAGTAGCAGCTGCTGGTTTTATAGTAGGACGTTTAACAAAACGAAGATAAAAGTAAAATGCCTACCAAATTTTCTCTTTAGTTTTTCGATAATAGCAGGCATTAAAAAATCCCGATTACATCCAGAATATTGTAATTGGGATTTTACTTATTATTTATTCCAGCCTTTTTCTTTAAATCTTGCAACAGCTTCAATACGATTGCTAACTTCTAGCTTATCTAAAATTGTTGATATATAGTTTCGAACAGTGCCAGGAGATAAAAACAGTTCGCTTGCAATCTCTTTTGTTGTTTTTCCTTTTGCCACAAGCCCTAATACTTCACTTTCTCGATCAGTAAGGGGATTTTCTGTTTCTTCTTCATAAACTATGTCGATCAATTCGGGAGCATAAATCCTGCGACCATCCATAATTACTCGAATAGCATTTACTAATTCCTCTATAGGACTATCTTTTAGCAAATAGCCTCTAACTCCCGCTTTTCTTGCTCGTTCAAAATAACCTGGTCTAGCGAATGTTGTTAAAATAATTACCTTTATGTCTTTTTCTTTCAATTCTTCTGCTGCATCTAGCCCTGTCTTTTCAGGCATTTCAATATCCATAATAACGATATCTGGTTGATATTTGTCAACAAGTTTTAATGCATCTACACCATTATGCCCTACTCCAACAACTTCCATATCATCTTCCATATTAATCAACGATTTCAAAGCACCTAGCAGCATTCCTTGATCTTCAGCAATTACTATATTAATCATCTTATTCCACTTCCTTTGAAATGACTTCCGATTCTCTTTACGTTCATTATAGCAAATATTTAATTGGCCTCAGCTTTTCAGATTTTCATTTCCCTCAAATAATATCAAACCATTACATCATAGAGTTGCACAAAAGTGATATAAAAAATACAATCATTCCTAAAATAAAAGCCACCCCTATTCAGGAATGACTCTTAGTTCTTTATGATATTTTTAGCGACCTTAACTTGTAATCATGAGAAGCGATACGTTTCTTCACTTCTTTAAACGTTACAAAATGTTTGTTTGGAGAATCATACAATTTGTAACGCAACGATTCCATACTTGTCTTAATAGTAATGGTTGTTGCATGTTGCAATGGTGGTGTTTTTGTATGAGCTTCTTGTAATTTATAGTTTGGTACACGTGGTGCTAAATGATGTACATGATGGAAGCCAATATTACCTGTAATCCATTGTAAAACAAGT
The DNA here is from genome assembly GCF_003576525.1 of Rummeliibacillus sp. POC4. Taxonomy (GTDB): domain Bacteria; phylum Bacillota; class Bacilli; order Bacillales_A; family Planococcaceae; genus Rummeliibacillus. The sequence continues at coordinate 21,502 of NZ_QWUA01000026.1, forward strand.
GGTAGTTTGTAATAAGAACTTCCTTCTATTGCCGCCTTTACATAGTCCCAATCATTTTGATTTTCAAAATAAGAATCTTCAAATGTATGTTGGATAAAGAATAACCAAATACCAAGCGATCCAGCAACAAACATTGTTGTACCATGAATGATTAAAAACGATTGAACATTTGTCAGTAAAATGATGCCAGTAATAATTGCGGCGATGCAGATATTTGATAAATAAGTATTTAAACGTTCCTTTTTCTTTGCGTTTTTGTGATTAAATCGGCTATCGATTAACACTAAATATAAAGGTCCTAATCCAAACATAACAAGTGGATTACGGTAAGCTCTGTAACAGAATCTTTTCCATTTAGAAGCTTCTAAATATTCATCAACTGTCATTACCCAAATATCACCGATTCCCCGTTTATCCAAGTTAGAACTTGAAGCATGATGAATCATATGCTCTTTTTTCCACTTTTCATATGAAAATAACGTAAGAACTCCTGTTATAAATCCCATGAAATCATTTGCTTTTTTATTCTTAAAGAACGAACCATGTGTGCAATCATGGAAAATGATAAATGTACGAACTACGAATCCTGCTGCGATGATACTAAGTCCAATTGCCCCTAACATTGTGTAAGGAATAATCCAATACGCAGCAGTTAATATTGCGAGTAAGGGAATAATTGTATTTATTATTTGTATGATACTTTTTTTTGTATCAGAAGTTGCGAAAGGTGTAACTGCCATTTTTAGCTGTTTTGTTTTTTCACGATCTGTCAAAGAGATCCCTCCAACCTTTTTTCCTGTTGGACTCATCATACTTTCACTCATCGTTTTACAATAGATATAGATGTCATGAGGTAGACATGACATTTATCATGTTCTCGGTGCTAAAAGCAATTAATTATTATGTACTTAATGATAATATTGGAAAAATATTTTGAATAATATTTTTCTTCACCTATCCTTATCATTTAGAATAGATACATAGAGTATAATAATTAATACCCAGAGTAGATTTTTTAAGAATTTTGGGGATTATTCTAGCCATTTAGTTTTATGGAGGGATTTTTTTGAATCTTTTTCTTCAACAACGCCAAGAACTTAAATTGTATATGACAACTCAGCTAAGACAATCTATAGAATTACTCCAATACTCAACATACGATTTAGAACAATTTATACGCCAGCAAGAATTAGAAAATCCATTGATTGACCTTCAAGAAAAACCAACGTCACCACAAATTGAGAAACTTCCACCTTTTAGACCATCTAAATATGCAAAACAGGCAACATCCGATATTTCAAAACCAATTGAAGAAAATCTAAGAGATTATTTGTTGAAAATGGTCAATTTAAATTTTAAAGATAGAGATACACAAAAATTACTAAAGTATATTATCAATAATTTGAATGATTTTGGTTACCTAATAATAGAAGATAGCAATGCAATTTATTCTGCAGAATTCATTACAAAGGGGATTGAACTTCTTCAACAGATTGGACCGATTGGAATTGGAGCAAGAAATTTAAAAGAATGTCTAATAATGCAATGTCAATATAGATATCCGAACCATCTTATTTTACAAGAATTAATTCAAAATCATTTGTCATTACTTGCTGAAAACAAGTGGCAAATGATTGCTAAAAATATGAAATGTTCCGTAGAAGTCATACAACAATTAAATAAACAAATCCAAACACTCAATCCAAGACCTTGCAATTTTTCTATTTCTGATAGCATTGAATATGTGCAACCTGATATTATTGTAGAATTTCAGGAAAATGAATTGACATTCTACTTAAACGATTATTATCTTCCTCAAATCCATCTAAATAAGCATTACTTAAATGTACCAACTATAAATAGTGAAGATAAACAATATATCCTTAATCATCATAGGAATTACCAGTGGCTCGTAAACAGTATTGAACAGCGCCGAAATACAATTATCAAAATAATGCATGTACTAATCAATAAACAATTAGATTTCTTTAAAAATGGCATTGCCCATCTAGCACCATTAACTTTAAAAGAAGTTGCAGAGGAAATTGATATGCATGAATCTACCGTAAGTCGTACAACATCAAATAAGTTTATCCAAACGCCTATCGGAACATTTGAGATGAAATCATTGTTCACTTCTAAAATCTCTAAAAATGATGGCGGTCAAATTTCTCAAGAAAAAGTAAAAGCATTATTAAAACAAATTATTCAAAGAGAAAACAAATATAAACCATACTCCGATCAAAAAATCTCGGAGTATTTAAATTCTGAATACGCTATACAAATAGCTAGAAGAACTATTAGTAAGTACCGTGATGAGCTGCAAATTCCAACAGCCAGTATGCGAAAAATATGGAAATAATCAAATGTAAAAGCCCATCTAGTCCGCAGCTAAAGATGGGCTTTTGACTATTTTATTCTACATTAAAATACCGTGCATCTGGGTGTGCAAAAACCATGGCACTAACAGATGCTTCTGGAGACATCATGTAACCGTCGGTTAATGTAACACCTATATCTTCTGGCTTGATCAATTTAAATAGTTTTTCTTGATCTTCGAGATTAGGACAAGCTGGATAGCCAAATGAGAAACGTTGTCCTTGGTATTTTGCTGCAAAGCGATCACGCATTGTAAAATCAGTACCATCAGGGAATCCCCAGAAGTCACGCATTTCTTGATGTATCCGTTCAGCAAATCCTTCCGCAAGTTCTAAAGCTGTGGCTTGTAATGCATGACTTTCTAAGAATTTTCCTTGATCCTTTAAACGAGTAGCCGCCTCACGAACACCATGTCCTGCTGTTACTTGCATAAATCCAACATAATCCATTTCTCCACTATCTACCGATTTTAAGAAATCAGCCAAACATAAGAATGGCTTCTTTTGTTGACGTGGGAATGTAAAACGTTCAATCTCTTTTTTAGTATCATTAGGATCATAAATAATTACGTCATCTCCATCTGATTGTGCTGGGAAGAATTGATACATACCAGATGGGCTTAAAATCCCTGATTTTAAAAATCCTGTTACTAATTCATATAGTTCAATAGCTCGCTCATCACCCTTTTCGAGCATCGTTTCATTGAAACCTTTTAATCCAAGATGATGTCCGATTAAGGTTCTCATATTCACATATGGTTGAAGATGCGCAACGGAATAATCTCTTAATATATGTCTTGTTAAATCTTGAGGTACAAATACAGGTACATCATTTCGTACTGTTTTAACAGGTTTTGGAGCAACAGCAACGGCCGTTCTCTCTCCTCTTTTTGCTTCTTGTGCCATTCTTTTTTCTTGAGCTGCATATATTTCATGTAAAAGATTTTCTTTATCATCACTTTGCAATCGGTTGGCTATTTCAAGTCCTTGCATCGCATCTTTAGCATATAACACAGGACCACCGTATTCCTTCGCAATCTTGGTATCTGTAAACTTTCGAGATAATGCAGCCCCACCAACCATAATTGGTGTTTCAATCTGTGCCTCTTTAAAATCTTGTGCAGTAACAACCATTTGTTGAGCTGATTTTACAAGTAAGCCTGATAAGCCAACTATATCGGGTTTTTCGGTACGAATAGCCTCTATTAACGCTTGAGGAGTCACCTTGATTCCTAAATCTATTACTTTAAAGCCATTATTACTTAAAATAATATCTACTAGGTTTTTCCCAATATCATGTACATCCCCTTTTACAGTTGCAAGGATTACTTTGCCTTTCCCTGTATCATCTTCTTTTTTCTCCATGAAGTCTTCAAGGAATGATACCGCCGCTTTCATAACCCCTGCAGATTGCAGTACTTCCGCAACAATAAGCTGGTTATCGTTGAAAAGTTTACCTACAGTAGCCATCCCATCCATAAGAGGTCCATTAATAATATCTAACGGTGTATCATATTGTTTCAAAGCAGCTTGTAAATCCGGTATTAACCCCTCTTTTGTACCTTCAACTATATAATAAGCTAAACGTTCTGGAACTGTTTTAGGAATATCTGCTTCTGTTTTTTCCTTCTTTTTATCACGATAGAAATCTGTAAACTTCGCTAATGTTTGATCTGTTGTTTTAAATAGTAAATCATTTGCTAATTGTTTTTCATTATCAGGGATAGAAGCATAACGCTCAATCTTTTCTGTATTAACAATGGCATAGTCAAGACCTGCTTGTGTACAGTTATAAAGGTACACAGCATTTAATACTTCACGTCCAACTGGCGGTAACCCAAATGAAACATTACTAACACCAAGAATTGTTAGAGCTCTTGGTAGTTTTTCTTTAATTAACCGAATCCCTTCAATTGTCTCAACAGCTGATCCTATATACTGCTCATCACCTGTTCCAACTGGAAAAACAAGTGGATCAAAAATAATATCTTCTGGTGCTATTCCCCATTGGTTAACGAGTAAATCATAAGAACGTTCAGCTATCTCTAACTTACGATGTCGATCAACCGCCATACCTTTCTCATCAATTGTGCCAACAACAATTGAAGCACCATATTTTTTGACGATTGGTAATACTGCTTCAAAACGTTCTTCCCCTTCTTCTAAGTTAATAGAATTGATAATTGCTTTTCCTTGTGAGTATTTTAGTGCTTCTTCAATTACCTTTTCATCAGTTGAATCAATTACAAGAGGTACCTTAACTTTTTTCACAACTTCTTGCATAAAGTTCTTCATATCTTCCAATTCATCACGATCTGGATTTGCTAAACATATATCTAGAACATGCGCGCCATTCTTCACTTGAGCACGAGCAATTTCTGATGCTTCTTCATACTTTTCCTCTACAATAAGTCGCTTAAATTTACGAGAACCGATAACATTTGTCCGTTCACCAACAAATAGTGGACGCATAGAATCGTCATAAACCAATGAATCAATACCAGATACTACATGACCATGCTCATGATCAGGCTTCTTGCGTGGTTTTTGGTCTTTGACAACCTCTCGTATTGCTCGAATATGATCTGGCGTTGTTCCACAGCAACCACCGACTAGATTTAACCATCCTTTATCTGCAAAGCCTGCAAGTTTTTTTGATAAGGATTCTGGGGTTTCATGATAATGTCCTTCTTCATCAGGGAGACCAGCATTTGGATAACAGCTAACATAACTTGTTGCAATTTCAGACAAAGAGCGCAAATGATCTGTCATAAATTCAGGACCTGTTGCACAGTTTAATCCAACTGATAAAGGATTAATATGTTCAATTGAAATATAAAATGCTTCGATTCCTTGACCAGCTAGTGTTGTACCCATAGGTTCAATTGTCCCTGATATCATCACAGGAATCTTTTTATGTAGCTCTTCAAAAGCTTGCTTAATCCCTAAAGTGCCCGCTTTGACATTTAACATATCTTGACTTGTTTCAAGTAGAAGAACATCCGCTCCGCCTTCAATTAGTCCTTTCGCTTGTACATAGAAATCATGTTGTAACTCATCGAAAGTAATACCACCCGTTACTGAAAGTGTTTTGGTAGTTGGGCCCATAGAGCCCGCTACAAAGCGCGGCCAATCGGGAGTTGAAAATTCGGCCGCCGCTTTTTTTGCAATTTCTACTGCTCTTTTATTGATTTCCTCTGCTCTATTTCCTAAAGAATATTCATTTAAAACAACTGGTGTCCCGCCAAATGTATTTGTACTAATAACATCTGAACCTGCTTCAAGATAAGCACGATGTATCGATTCAACAACATCTGGTCGAGTAATATTCAAATATTCATTACACCCTTCATATTCCTCTCCACCAAAATCTTCCGCTGTTAAATTTGCATTTTGCAACATCGTTCCCATGGCACCATCTAAAACTAAAATGTGATTTTCAAGTCGTTCTTCAATGAGATGCTTTGACATAGTTGCTTTCATCCTCTCTCTTGAAATCTAATTCGCGTATATAGTTCATTAACTCAATTGACATATCATAACGCATAAATGGTGTGATTAAATAGATTCCATTAAACAATTCGGCCGCTGTATCAATCAGCTCTTTTGCAATAGCAATTCCTTCAAATCTCGCGGCTTCCTTATCTTCACCTGTCGCTCTCATACGTTCTAATACTTCTTCAGAAAGCTTAATACCCGGCACTTCATGATGCAGAAATTCCGAATTTCTTACACTTGTAAGTGGCATGATACCAATGAATATAGGCGTTTCTAAATGTTTTGTTGCTTCATACACTTCAATAATTTTTTCTTTACTATAGACAGGTTGTGTGATGAAATAATCTGCACCCGCTTCGATTTTTTTCTCTAACCGACCAACTGCACGCTCTACTACACGTACATTAGGATTGAATGCTGCAGCTACTGAAAAATTCGCTTTTTTCCGGAGTGGCTTTCCAGAAAATGAAATACCTTCATTCAATTTTTTTATAAGTTGGAGAAGTTCAATACTAGAGACATCATATACACTTGTTGCGCCTGGAAAATCCCCTACTTTGGATGGGTCGCCTGTAACCGCTAAAATATCATGAATGCCCAACGCATTTAACCCCATTAAATGTGATTGCAAACCGATTAAATTCCGATCACGACAGGTTATATGGGCAAGAGGGCGAATATTATTATTTAGCTTTAATATTGATCCCATCGCCATATTACTAATTCGCGGTGAGGCAAGTGAATTATCTGCCATGGTCACAGCATCAGCTCCAGCTTCATATAAAGCCTTGGAACCTTCTATAAACTTTTCGATTTCCAAATGCCTTGGTGTATCAAGTTCCACTATAATAGAACGTTCCTTTTTCGCCTTCTCATGAAGTGGCTTATAACTTTCTTTTGTAGCTTCTTTAATCAATATGACTTCTTTATGCTTAACTACTTTATGCTGAATTGGTGGTAGATCTGCCAAACGGTGTTTGACCGCTTCTATATGTTTTGGTGTTGTTCCGCAACATCCACCAATCAACCTTACTCCCTGATCTCTTAGCAATACTGCGGATCTGCCAAAGTATTCTGCCTCAGATTCATAAACTATTTTGCCATCTTCAACATCTAAAAGGCTTGCGTTAGGATAAGCCGAAAGAAAGGCTTTTGATGGGAGTTCTACATCTTCAAAGGCTTGGATAGTATGGTGTGGACCTAAGCGACAGTTAACGCCTACGATATCAGCGCCGATTGCTTCTAATTGGTGAAGAGCATCATTTAATCGTAAACCATTTTGCAAAATACCTGGTTCATGCATCGATACTTGCGAAATTATTGGAACATCAGTGATTCTGCGCAAATGCTTTACTGCTGCCTTTAATTCATCAAAATCATAATAAGTTTCAAGCAAAAGTCCATCCGGATTACCAGCTAGTAGAATTCCTGCCTGTTCATCCAACGACCGAATGATTTCGTCTAAAGTCGCATCACTTTTTCGAATACCCCGAATACCACCGATTGTCCCTAAAACAAACTGTTCCCCTTTTGAAGCAACTTTTTTTGCAATCTGAATGGCACTCTCATTTATGGCTTTCACAGAATTTTCAAGACCATATCGTTCTAATTTAATAGCGTTTGCTGTATAAGTATTCGTTTGAATAATGTCTGCACCTGCATCGATATATTGTTGATGGATATTCTCAATAACTTCTGGCTTTTTAACATTTAATTCCTCATAACAATAGTCTAGTCCATACGAATATAATAATGTTCCCATTGCACCATCTGCAGTTAAAACTTGCGATTGAAGTTTTTCTAAAAGTCCCATACTGTCCTTCCTTTCTTTTCTACCGTAGTCCTACCACTCGGTATTATTTTCCACATTGAGCTTGTGAGAAAAATCGATGTGGGAATTTCATCAAATTTAAAATAAAAAACCTTCTTAACAAAAAATAAGAAGGTTTTAGAATGCATATTGATTGCTCCTTCTTATCTACAGGATTACTCCACTGGAATTAGCACCTGACCAATTGGCTGGTTGCTGAAGCTTCATAGGGCCAGTCCCTCAGCTTCTCTTGATAAGAAATAATATTTAATTTTTAGAATAATTAAAAGAATCATACTCCTTAATATACTTTTCGTCAAGGACATATGAAAAAATGAGTTACATTTGTATTTTTTATAATTGCAACTCATTTTACGGTTGTAAAAGGAAAGACTTTTAGTAAGCTATAAAAATTTATTTTAACTTAAAATAGCTCGTATCATCAGTATATGTTTCTTTCTTAATGAGTTTTCCGCGAATAATCATACGTTTTTCACCATTATAGTTACAGGTGACAAGTGTGATTAGCTTTTCATCTCCTTGATCTTGAATCACTTCTACTTGTGTTGGCTTGACGATAAACATATCAGAAATTTGATATTCGTATATATTTCTGAAATCTGTAATATAAACTTTCATACCTTCTTGTGCTTTTGTTAATGGGCTAAATAAGGTTTTACCATTATTCATATTATGCCCAGCTAAAGAGTAATTTCCTTGTCCCATAACTTGATCTTGTTTCATCGTTCCTGCACCAACCGTTAAATTAATATTTGAAATTCCATAGACGATTGGTAATTGCATATGAACATCCGGTACACTAATTGCTCCAATTGCATGTACATCTTTCTTTTTCGTTTGGGCATCAAGTACATCTTGTAAACGAATATTTTCCACCTTTGCAAAATCGAAAGTTGCCTGTGGTGTTGTCTTTGCTTTTTCAATATTGGTCTTTTGGATTGTTTCCTTAGACATGTTATCTACCAACAATACCATTATTGGTTTTTGAAAGGTCAATACTAATCCCGTAAAGAGTAATAAAATACCGAGCACTAAACTCAACTTTCTCATCATTTTATAAACCTCTTTCTTTTTTCTTATCTTTCCATGTTACATAGTGAGTTCCAATATTACAATAAAAAAAGACCAAGAGAGAGATTAGCTCTTGGTCATAGAAACTTAGAATTATTAAATTGATTGGATAATTTTTTCTGCTGTATCTTGTCCGTTTTTAATGCAATTTCCAATGCCTACTCCATAATATGAGCATCCTGCTAAAATAACATGTGGATATTTTTCTTCTAATTGGGTAGTCAATGATTTTACCGTTTCTGCATGTCCCATACCATAGACAGGCATTAAATCATTCCATTTTGTCACATTTACAACAGCTGGTTCGCTATCTAATTTTAATGATTTCTTAATATCTTCCAATGCTATTGCAGTTAACTCTTCTTCGTTTAAATGTTTGAGCTTATTGAATATAGGATTTGAGCTTTTATAAAATAGACGGACAAGTAAATTACCCGATTTAGATGTATGGTTCCACTTGCGACTTGTCCAAGTACAAGCATTGCATTTTACATCACTATTTTTTGATACTATATAGCCCGTACCATCAGCTGGTAGCTTTTCATCAGGAATATTAAATCCTACATAAATGGTAATAATAGAAGCATTATGAATGGTATTTAGTTCTTCATCAATTCTTTTGTCTTTTAATATCTTACTCGTTACTGCATGTGGGGTTGCTAATACAATATAGTCGGCGATAATATTTTCATGTTTATCAAACGAACATATATATCGGTCATCACTTTTTGTAATATTCGTCGTTGCTAGACCTTTTATAATTTCTACATCTGTTAACGTTTCTTCTAAGCGATCAATCAATTGTGAAAGTCCATTTTTAAAAGAGATAAACTTTTTGTCTGATGACTTTTGGAATTGCTCACGGTTTGCGCCAAACCCTTTGATAATACTGCCATATTGTTCTTTATAATCTAGTAAATATGGTAATGTAGATGCCATTGTTAACTTATACAAATCACCTGAATATACACCCGATAAAACAGGAGCAATTTGCTTTTCGACTAACTCTTTTCCTAAAAAGTATTCAAGAAATTCACCAATCGAGCTATCCTTTGTGAAACGGTCATTCGGTAAATCTAAGTCTTTTAATGCTTCTTTTTTTCCCTCTGGTGAAACTAGTGTACTGCTATTTAATGATTCGATGCTTGTAGGGATCCCAAATACGCTATCAGCAGGGATAGCATGTAATGTATTATTCGTATATATATATGATATACCCGTGCCATTATAAACGAGGTCAGTTTCTAATCCAATTTCTTGGACAAGAGGCAATACACTTTTATGGCGGGCAACGATTGAATCAGCACCTGTTTCCATGATGAATCCATGGTTATGCTCCGAATGTATTTTGCCTCCTAGATATTCATTTTTCTCTATTAGCACAAGATTTATATCTAAATTTTTTTCTCTTTTCTGTTTTTGTAAATAATGCATAGTGCAAAGCCCAGTAATGCCTCCGCCAACTACAACAACTGTTTTCAAGTTGTCCAACTCCTTTATATTCACGAGATTATTCGATTCTTGACAAATCTTAGTATAATCTTTCATATCAATGGATGCCATGATTTTGGTCACAACAGTTTAAGTGATTTATGACGATTTTTAGAAAAATGGATATTGTTTGTAGAAATTATTTTAATATCTTATTATTTTTAATTAAGGAGTGGAAAAGTTCCACTTACATAGCGAGGATGATGAGATGGATTTATTGATGATTATTCTATTGCTAATAGGTTGTTTGCTTATTTCAAATATAATAGGGCACTACTTACCTTTTATTCCTACAGCTCTTATTCAAATTGCTATAGGAGTTATATTAGCACTTTTATTTAGTAATATTACATTAGAACTTGAAACAGAATGGTTCCTTTTGCTGTTTGTCGCACCACTTTTATATAATGATGGTCGTAATTTTCCCCGTGAAGAATTATGGAATATGAAGATGCCTATTTTGGGCAATGCCATTATTCTAGTACTAATTACAACTTTAGCCGGTGGTTACTTTATACATTGGTTAATACCTTCTATACCTTTAGCTGCTGCATTTTCACTAGCAGCCATACTTTCTCCTACAGACCCCGTTGCTGTAAATGGTATTGCAAAGCGCATTCAAATACCTGAGAAAATTTTAAATGTTGTACGTGGGGAATCATTGATCAATGATGCCTCAGGACTAGTAGCATTTAAATATGCAGTTGTCGCTGTCGTCACTGGCTATTTCTCTATTAAAGAAGCGTTATTAAATTTCTCTTACACATTTTTAATTGGCGGAATTTTAGGTTTAGTTGTCGGTACTATACTAACGCAAATCCGTTTTTCATTACGCCGTGCTGGTATTCGAGATGTTATTTTCCATACGCTTTTGCAATTGTTAACACCATTTATCGTCTATCTTGTTGCAGAAGATGTCTTCCATGCTTCAGGTGTTATTGCAGTTGTCGTTGCTGGTATTGCTCAAGCTTTAGTTAAAGATAAGACGGAGATATTACTAGCAGAAGAACAATTACTAACTGAAAATACATGGTCGATTGTCTTATTCATCCTAAATGGTATTGTATTCCTTTTACTTGGTTTGAATATTCCTTCCTCCATGGAAGAATCGATTGAAAATACAAGTATCAATAACTGGAAGTTAATAGGATACGCACTTGCAATTGGTATTGTCATTCTAGGGATACGTTTCCTTTGGTCTCATTTCAATGCTATTTACTCATTTAAAAAAGGAAATGATGATCAGCCAACTTTGAAAAAAAGCTTACTTAGTAGCTTCGTAGGAGTTCGGGGAGCTGTTACTATGGCTGGTGTATTATCATTGCCATTCATCACGGAAAGTGGCTCATTTTTCCCCGAGCGCTCATTGATTTTATTTCTAGCTTCGGCTGTAATCTTATTTACGTTAATCGTTGCAACAATTTTCCTTCCTATCCTTATTGATTCAAGCGAAGTTGGGGATGTTATCGAAAAACAGCACAATTTCAATGAAGCAAAAAAGCAACTTTTACTTGTATCTATTAATCGAATTCATCGTGAAATGAATGATGATAATCGTAATATAGCTTACCAACTGATTGGAGAATATCAGCAAATATTTCGTCAAGTACAAATTGATACTAGTGCTGCCAAAACCGGAAAGCCTAAATACCAAAGTGAGATTACAAAAATTCGTTTACAAGCGTTGGTAGTTGAGGAACAATATATTGAAGAACTATACAAGGGACACCATTTAGATCAAGATATGTATACGGCCATTCAATCCACTTTTTCAGAAAGAAAACGCATTATCCAACACAATATGCAAAAAGGTTTTTCGTTTGTATTATACCGGATTATTCGAGAATGGCGTATGGCGCGGAAAAAATACCTGTTGAATAAAGAAAAGTTCGTCTCTTATGTTCGGATGAAACAAGTAATCAGGAAAAATGCATACGAGCATGCTTTAGAATTTCTAAGAGAACAGGCAAAATTGGCACCAAATCCTGAAATTTATTATATGATTGCATTCGAATATGAAAGAGCCATTTCTCTAATAAATAAAGAAGTTACAACAATTTCAAATAAACATGAAGAGTTAAAAAATGAATTACGGACAGTGATTACGGAAACCGAACGAGCTGAAATTCATAGGATGTACGAAGCTGGCGAGATTAGTAAAGAGGAAGAACGAGATTTACGAAGGTTTGTTAATTATATTGAAAGTGTCAACTTGTATGAACATGTGGAGTAAGCCGTGTTTCTAAACTCTTGATAATCCTTCAAAAATTTAGGCTACGATAATGTGGATTCCACTAATATCGTAGCCTTTTTAGAAAGAATTATCTTTCTCCTGTTGCGATTTTATTGCTGATTAAAGCTGTATAATACTTCGCACCTTTTTGGTTTGGATGTATCTGATCGTCATAAAACAAATCATACTGTCTATTTGTCATACTATACCAATCAATTAGCTTCACGTTTTTATGGCTTTTTACTGCACGATTGATTTTGCGATTGACACTGTTTTGCCAGTTACGTGGAACTCGTGTATTCACAAGATAGATATGGCGATCATTACCAATTTCTTTCAATAAATCTTCTAGTTGAGTTTTGCTGAAATCTCCATTAGATCCTAATCCGAGCAAAACTACTTTGCCTAACTTACCTTTTCGCTTTAAATTATTAACAACTTTAACCGTTTCATATACTTGTCGTCCAACTTTTGCATCCACGACAATCTGTGGAATTTGCTTCTTTAATGAGGATGCAGCACTTAACATAACAGAATCTCCAATAGCCGTCACACTTATGGATGGGGAGACGGTCATCGCCTTAATATCTTTACCTGTTGTTTCTTTTTTAGCTGCTACAGCTGTTGCAATCGACTTTTTTTCATGCGCAGTTTCCACATTTTTAGTTACTTTTTCCTTATCTAATGCTGTTGAAGATGGTAGTGTCTTTTCTTTTATATCTTTTTCTTCGCTTAACTTTTTTTGTTCGTCTTTCAAATGTTGCTCTAATGCTTCACTATTTGTTTGCTTTTGAGCGGGGGTAAATACCATTCCCATCGCAAAGACGATAATAATACACCCTACAAAGGCAGAGCCTATTCTATAGGGTAATGCCCATTCTTTCCAGTTCCAAGACCATTCATGGGTTTGAAATTTATGTAACCAAATCTTCCATTCTCCTTTTCGAACTGGATCTTCAACAAATCGCCAAGAAAGCTCAGCTAAAAGAAGCGTCAAACCAATGATGAAAAGCGTTCTCCACAAAGGAACATCTACCCCATCCACACCTGCACCCATCAAAACAACTAGTGGGAAATGCCATATATATATACCATAAGATCGAACCCCTACCCATAAAAGCGGCTTAAAGCTCAATATATCTCCAACCTGACTTGCTGGGTGTACAATGGTTGCGATTAAAATAGCTGTTACGATAGAAGCAAATAACATGCCCCCATAATATAAAAATGGTCCTTCTTCATGCATGAATATAAACATTAAAAGAAGAATTAAGAAACTTCCTGTCCCAGCCCAGTTTAATAATTTCTTTGCTTCATCTGTAACTTTTTCTTTCAGTTTTCCACTTGGCCATACAAATGCTAATGCTGCGCCTATTAATAGTGAAAATGCTCTTGTATCTGTACCGTAATATACACGACTAGGATCTTCTCCTGGAGTATACATAATTGCCATCATTATCGCCGATATAATAGCTCCACCAATTATCCATAAAGCAAATTTCTCCTTTTTGCGTATAAAGGATAAAGAAACTATTAAAATAAGTGGCCATATAATATAAAACTGTTCCTCTACCGCTAATGACCACATATGTTGTAAGGGTGATGGCGGAGAAAATTTTGTAAAATATGAATGCTCCTGAACAACATAAAACCAATTACTAATATAAAATGCAGCTGCTAATATTTCGGAACGCAATCCCACTAAAAAAGAGCGTTGGAATAACGTAATCCAAAAACCAATTAGTATTAACATGATGAATAATGCAGGGATTAATCTTCTAAACCTCCGTATCCAGAAGCTTTTTAAATCGATTTTTCCGTACTTTTCATATTCATTCAACAGTAAATCTGTGATTAAATAGCCTGATAACACAAAGAAAATGGTAACGCCTAAATAGCCACCCACAATTCCACTAACATGTAGGTGATATAAAATCACTGCAATTACCGATATAGCCCTCAGACCGTCTAAACCACTTATGTATCTGTGATTTGTTTTCACCGGTTTAGGCATGAAGGTACCCTCCTACTTCTACTTATAAAAACTGATTATCTACAAGCACCTTGACTCAGGTATTTCGATTTTCCAATAGTTATTGTAATTTCAAATATACTTTTAAGTCAAAAATAATAGGATATTTAGACAAAATTCGTCAAATAACCCATACATCTTATTTTGCAATAATTTGTCGATAATCACAAGGTACTATTGATGTGAACAATTGTAGGGAATAGTTTGTTTTAATAGGTATTTAGAATAAAAAAACTAAGATTAACCTTCTGATTAATCTTAGCCTCTTCTTACCATAAGTTATCTTTCGCAAGCGTATCCATCATGATCTCTATCCATTTTTTCTTGATATGCTGGATGAGATTTAGGAACACCGTTTGGATAATATTGACGCAATTCAGTGCAATTCTTAAAATTTGTTTTTGTAGTAGTCTTTTTAGGAGCTGTTATCTCTTTTTTACCGCTCCACAATCCTACTTTCTTTTTCTTTGCCTGAGCTTGTAATGTTCTTAATCTTTTTTCATAAGAGTATGTTCCGTAATCATAAAACTTTTTAACATAACCCTTTTTTACTAAAGACTCTTGCAATAGCTTTCCGTCTACCCAAACCCAAACTAATGTACGGCCATATTTATCCTTTTTAGGTCCATCATATTGTAATTGAATTTTCTTTGCTTTTTTAAGTTTTGTACAAGTATACTTGGAAGCTGTTTTACCATATGGTTGAATTTTATTTGTTGACTCTGGAGTATCTACATAAAGAAATCTAGAATATCCAGCTTTTTTAAAATATGCAGTATCGCCATCTACACATTTAGTGACACGATCTGTAAATTTCTTACCTGCTTTGGCATCAGCAGTTGTTGGTAATGTAAGACCAACAATAATTGAAGAAATTAATATCCATCCAGACAAAAATGATGCTATTTTTTTCAAACTATCCACCTCAATTTATTTTTAAGAAAAATATATTTTCTTTATAAATCAAGATATCACAGTGTAAAAGAAAAAGATGTAACCAAGTGATACGTTACATCTTTTTTAAGTGGAAATTTTTATATATTAGCCAAAAAGTAATAAGTATTATTACAATAATTATAGTATATTTGTACATTAATAATGTAATGATACAACGAACAATCGACAGCCCGAATTTTAAAAAAAATAATATTCCAAGCAGAATCATCACATTTTTCAAAAGTCGATTCAAATGATATCACCAACCTTACACAATGATATCTATTATAGCATTATAACAAAAGAATAGATTTCCTCTTTACCGAATGACATATTGTATATATACTTTTCATTTTATGCTCATAAAAAGAGAACGTAAAACCTTACATTCTCTTTTTCGACTATTCTGCTTTGACCTTACCATAAGCGCCACCGCCTCCACTAGATAGAGATAATTTCCCATTTTTCCCTTGTTCAATTAATGTAGCAATTTTTGTTGGGACCACTTCTTTTAATTCTGATTCAGTTATTACATGTAAAACAGCCATCTCAGTTCCAAAATTACTTAATAATTTTTGAATTGTTTTAGGACCAACACCAGGGATAAAGTCCAATGGCACTTGGTGAATATATGGCGGACGAATGCGCGATGTCTCATTAGTATCTTTAAGTTCCTCAATCCTTACTGCTACACCTTTTACAAGATGCTTTCCTCCACAGTTTGAACATGGTGTTTCAGTTGTTCGATGCCCACAGTCTGCACAAGCAGTTTCATGATACTTTCCTAAAAGCGGATTGAGTCCATAGTTTGCAATAATCTTCCGTCCATCTATTTCGTGCAAAGCCTTTTGCAATTCATCAAATGTCGCTTCTTGCAATCGGATTTTTTGATATTCCCGAGCCATCTTACCAAGTGAATGTGCATCGGAATTTGTAACAAAGGTATATTTGTCCAACTCACTTATTCCCTTCACCATATCCGTATCCGAACTAAGTCCCAATTCAATTGCGTCTATTTGATCCATATCAAATACTTCTGCAAGACTCTTTTTCACACCTTTGCCATAAGCACTTTTAAATGGTGTAAAGACATGTGCTGGTATAAATAGACCGCTTAGTGCATGTACTTTATGTTGCAATGTAATGGCATCACAGGCTATTCGCTGCGTACTTAAGTTAATGTTCGTTACATAGTTTTGCATCCATTTAGAAAACTCTCGCATTGCTTGCCACGATCTAAAAAATGCAAGTACGTGTAACGGACCTAAACAGTTGCTATCATTGACTTCAATTTCAACTCCTGGTATTAGCGTCGTTTTTTGATATCGTAAACCGCCACCAGCTAACTCAACTAGCTTATTTTCTTCTATTAGAAATGCCATTTCATCTAACACTTCAGGCGAATGACAATCTATCACACCAACAATATCTAAGCCTTTTTTAGAAGTTGCTGCATCCAGTATATTTTCAAGTGTTAATGTTTTACTTCCCGTTATTTTTACTGGTTTTCCTTTCCATGTTCGACCGATATGAATATGTAAATCTGCATAGTAATCTGTAAACAATGCCTCTCACGTCCTTCAATATGATTTTATCAATAGAAAAGAGCGTGTATGAAAGTTGAGACACGCCCATTGCAATGGGGATGATGGAATCTTGATTTGACCACCGCAGGATATATACTTCACAGCAGATATTAGAGAAGAGGAAAGCCCCTTCTCTAATCTAAAAAATTCACTTTCGTTGCCCCTGATTATTTGCAGTATCAAATGCTACTAATGTAAAACCAAATTTCTTTTCTAACTCTTTTAATTCTTTTACCTTTTTATCATCCAGCTTTGCATATTTGTTTCCTTCCATTTTCACCACATCCCTTCTTACTATTTATTTTGTCTCCTTTATAAACGATTATGTATTAGAGTTCTTTTACATTATTCAACAACTTGGAACAAAAATGTATATTGCGAAACAGGTATTCATATAGATACATTGATGCCAAAACATCAGAAAGGAGGTTTATATGTTTACACAATTCAAATACTGGAAGCCTTATATTAGCCCTTTCGATCCCTGTGAGCCTATTCGTATAAAAAGCTACTCCACTCCTCCACAACTCTATATCCAATTCCAACCGCCTGGATTACCACAATATCCAACCGCAAAACAAGCACTACACTGCGGAACACTTTGGCCAGACCTTTTCAGCCCTTATCCGAATCCTGAAAAAAAGGGGAATTAATATGACTACAAAAAAATTACCTCCTGAGTATTATCAAATGCTTGAGGAAATTCAAGCCAATGATTTTGTCGCTTTAGAATTAAATTTATACTTAGACACCCATCCAAATGATTTTGAAGCGATTAAGCAATTTAATGATGTGTCTTTAAAAAGTATGGAGATGAAAGTTGAATTTGAAAAACACTTTGGCCCACTGATGAATTTCGGTAGAAGTTTTTCAAACTACCCTTGGAATTGGAAAGATGCTCCTTGGCCTTGGCAAGTATAGTAGCTCTATGATTGTGAATCAGTGATGATAGGAGGAATAGTGGATGTGGTATTACGAAAAGAAGCTACAATATCCTGTTAAGGTAAGGGAGTGTAATCCTCGTTTAGCAAAATTTTTAGTCGAGCAATATGGTGGAGCTGATGGAGAACTGGCAGCTGCACTCAGATACTTAAACCAGCGTTATACTATTCCAGATAAAGTAATTGGTCTTTTAAATGACATTGGCACAGAAGAATTTGCACATCTCGAAATGATCGCTACTATGATTTATAAGTTAACAAAAGATGCAACACCTGAACAATTAAAGGCTGCAGGTCTAGGAGATCATTACGTTGCGCATGATAGTGCACTTTTCTACAATAACGCTTCTGGCGTTCCATTTACAACTGCATATATTCAGGCAAAAGGAGATCCAATTGCTGATTTATATGAAGATATTGCTGCAGAAGAAAAAGCACGTGCAACGTACCAATGGATTATCGATTTATCAGATGATCCTGATTTAAACGATGGATTAAAATACCTTAGAGAAAGAGAAATTGTCCATTCCTTGCGTTTTAGGGAAGCTGTTGAAATACTGAAAGAAGAAAGAGATCGAAAAAAATTCTTTTAAGACATTTGGCGTTAAGGATCGACATAATTGTCGAAAACTAACGCCTTACTTTTTCCTCTTCCACTTCCACTGTGAAAGATTCCCCCCAAAAATCTGTACATGCCCCTGTTACAATTATTCGTGATGGAAAGCTTTTAAAAGATGAGCGGATACAATGAAGTTTGGTTAAAAAAGCAACTTTCCTCTCATAATATTTCTAATTATAAAGATGTTTTTTTAGCCGAATGGCTTGAGGGTGATGGCATTTTTATTCAAAAGCTATAAGCTTCTATAAAACATTATAAAATTTTTAGAATGATTTTTATTATTTTGTTAAGAATAGTAATAGTAAATTCTAACAGAGGTGATTACTATGATACTATTTGAATCACGTATTGAAGGTAAAAAAACTGAGTTTGGCTATATTCGAGATGTTTTCGAATCATTCGGATGTAGTTTCTGCTCTAATTTTGAATATCATGAAGGAAAATTCGATTCCATTCTCTATCGGGAAGATGGGGAAACCGTTTATCTTCGAATGCCCTTTAGAGTAATTGATGGAGAACTAGATCATTATTCAGCATATATACAATTTGAGAGACCTTTTGTGATCAAACACGTTGTAAATCTTGGCTTAGATTATGACGAGAACTCATTATTAACTGTTACAGGCGGACTTAGTCAATTTCAAGATCCTATTGATAAGGATGGGCATATAAGAGATAAAAGTCGATGGGTAAAAGCCGGTGAAGAGAAGATCGAAAAGATGTTAAGTTCAATTGATCATGAATTAGTATCTTGAATTTTCCACATTGTATACCGTAATTATAGGTCTGCAATTTTTAGAGACTTTTCCTTTTAAAAAATTCTTTAAAGATTTCGTACATATAGTACGGGATGAAGCACATACTACAAGCATAAAGGAGGGATTTATATGCCTATTTTAGAGAATTGGCAACAATGGACATCATTTTTAGGTCAAAATGTAGACAAAGCTGAAGATGCTGGTATGCCCAATCATGTAATCCAACAAGCAGCTGTACAAATTGGAGAGTATTTAGCGAATAATGTTGATCCAAAAAACTTACAACAAAGAGTACTTTCCGATATGTGGGGAGTTGCTTCTGAAAGCGAAAAAGAAGCACTTGCAAGTTGTGTTGTTAAATTAGTCCAAAATAATAAGCTACAATAACAAAGAACAACCCCGAATGGCGTACATTTATTATACCCAATCGGGGTTTTCCATTAGTATAGGGAGTTAAAATATGAAAATTCGTTTTGGTTATGTAGCGAACGCATTGGGATTATGGGATGCAAGTCCATCAAAAACTTTAACTTTTGCCCGTTATTCTGCTCTACCAAAAGACCAACGACTGGATAAATTAATATCTATTACAACCCAAAATTTAGCACATACAAAAAGAATTTTACATTATAATATCGCTCATGAAATCAATTTATATCGATTTTCAAGTGCACTCGTTCCTTTAGCTACTCATCCAGAAGTGATGTGGGATTATATTACCCCCTTAAAAGACCAATGGAAAGAGATTGGACAACTGATACATCATTTTAAACTATCCCCTAGCTTCCACCCCAATCAGTTTACGATTTTTACTAGTCCACGTGATGATGTAACCTATAATGCTATAAAAGATATGGAATATCATTATAAAATGCTCGAAGCTATGGGCATAACAAATATCGGAAATATAAACATACACATCGGAGGCGCTTATGGGGATAAATCCATCGCCTTAAGACAATTCCATCAAAATATAAAGAAATTACCATCAGAGATAAAAATGATAATGACATTAGAAAATGATGATAAAACCTATAATGTTGAAGAAACGCTTACTACTTGTGAAAAGGAACATATACCTATGATTTTAGATTATCATCACTATATGGCAAATAGAGGAGATATAACCCTGTCACATTATTTGCAAAGGATCTATGATACTT
This sequence comes from Rummeliibacillus sp. POC4, assembly GCF_003576525.1. GTDB lineage: Bacteria > Bacillota > Bacilli > Bacillales_A > Planococcaceae > Rummeliibacillus. Next base: position 42,039 of record NZ_QWUA01000026.1, read on the forward strand.
GGCATAGAACAAATAAAAATCCAAAAGTTCACCTTTCTTCACCTAAGTCAGATCAGTTTTATCGTGCTCATGCAGATTTCGTTTCATTTGATTTTGTCTTACCCTTTTTAGAAATGGCTAAACTAAACGATCAAGATATAGACGTTATTATTGAAGCTAAACAAAAGAATCTTGCCATGCATAAACTTATAGAGGACATTGCCTCACTTCGTGGTGTCAAACGAATTTCAAGCTCTACAGTAGAATGGTAATTAAGAATAAGGCTCTTCTTTTCATCTAAAGAATGACTAGAAGAGCCTTTTATAATATATGGACATGTTTAACTTCTATAAAACCAATTCTTCAGATGGAACACCTTGAGTATTTAATAAACGTATAATTTTCGGTTGTATCTGAATAAATACATAGTTCGGATCATCAGGACCTTCAAACCATTGTTTAAATGATTCTTCCCAAAACTTTGTTTTTAAATCTTGAGATTTATTTAGCTCAGCTACTCCAGAAATTTCTACATACTCATCACTTAGTCCATTTCCTTCATAACCAAGCAGTACAGAAACTGCGTTGTTGTTTTCGATTTCTTCTATTTTTTCTTGATTCAATTTAGTTGGTGTAAACAAAGTGAAATGATCATTATAAAATGTCATATACCTTGAATGGGGCTTATTATTTTCAACTGTTGAGAGAACACCATTTTTATGATGCGAAATTAGTTTGAGTACCTTTTCTTTTAATTGTTCATTGCTCATTTTCTCTACTCCTTCCATATTCTTTCTAACTTACCTTTCCTCATAAAGAGGATAATTATACTTTCCAAAGTCCTTAACAAATTTTATTTTTCCAATAGAAAGAAAACATAATTCAAACTCAAAAGGTAACACTTAATCATAAAGCACATTCAATCCTCCTTGAAGAAATAAAAGAAAATGGTGATAATATGAATGATCCTTTTATGCCAAAACTGGTTTACTTTGAACCAAACGCATTAGACTATCCATTAGGAAAAGAACTTTTTGACAAATTCACAAAACTAAATATAGAAATAAGATATACCACATCACACAACCAAGTCCGTAATCTGCCTGGAGAAAACGACTTTCAAAAATATCGTAATGCCAAATCAACATTAGTAGTTGGCTTACGAAAAACATTAAAATTCGATACTTCAAAACCTTCTGCAGAATATGCTATCCCGTTTGCTACCGGTTGTATGGGACACTGTCATTATTGTTATTTGCAAACGACTATGGGAAGTAAACCTTATATCCGTACCTATGTAAATGTAGATGAAATTCTTGCTGCTGCAGACAATTATATAGAAGAGCGTGCACCAGAAATAACTCGATTTGAGGCTGCTTGTACATCGGATATTGTAGGAATCGATCATTTAACTCATACATTAAAAAGAGCCATAGAACATTTTGGACAAACAGAGCTTGGACGTTTGAGGTTTGTAACAAAATTTCATCATGTAGATCATCTTCTAGATGCCAAACACAATGGAAATACAAGATTTCGTTTTAGTATTAATGCTGATTATGTTATCAAGAACTTTGAGCCAGGAACCTCTCCACTAGCTAAACGTATCGAAGCTGCTGGTAAAGTAGCTCGAGCAGGATATCCACTCGGTTTCATCGTTGCACCTATATACCTTCATGATGGTTGGCAAGAAGGTTACTATCATATGTTTGAACGTCTTAATGATGAGTTACCTCTTGAAGTACGTGATGATATAACATTTGAATTTATCCAACATCGTTTTACCAAACCTGCCAAAAGAGTAATTGAAAAAAATTATCCTAAGACAAAACTTGAACTAGACGAAGAAAAAAGACGTTATAAATGGGGAAAGTATGGTATTGGAAAGTACATTTATCAAAAAGATGAAGAAGAAGAGATGAAGAGCAACTTATACAGTTATATGAACGAATTTTTTCCAAACGCAAAGTTGGAATACTTTACTTAATCGGATAAAGGAATGTAACTTTCTAGGACAACTTGCTACACGACGTAGCATTTTTAATCGGCTTACCCCACATAAATAAGGATAGATGAGAATAGGATGTTACTCTCCTATTCCATCTATCCTTTACTTTTGAATCTTAGTTACGATGCTCGACTAAATCAATGGCCCCTAGCACAACATGTGCTAAACCAAAGCCTATGATGGATCCTCGAATCCAAGGTGTTATACTTCTATTATTTCGCAATGCCACTCCAGTAGTTGTTACAGCAGTTCCAAGTATTGCTGGTATTAACCCCTCTCGTATGTTGTCCATATTATAACGCTCCTCTCATTTATCCTTTGATTCCCCTTTATAATTTGCATTAACAATCTGTTTATACAGATGAACGAAAAATATATGATGCCTCCAAAAGATAAATCCAATCTTTACTAATAAAATGCATTTCAATGCATACAAATAATTAGTAGCTAGTCAAATATCTTGGAGGTGGGTAAAATTTTATCGGCTATTTTAGTCTTTATTGTCGTGTATTTACTGTTTAGTCTTTCCGGAATTCTATTTCCTGTTGATCGTACATGGTATGCATCGTTAAAAAAGCCCTCTTGGACACCCTCTGGTAAAACAATAGGAATGATTTGGGGCATTTTATATGCATTAATCGCATTGTCACTAGCTATTATTCAATATAAAATGGGATTAAAAAGTACAAGCATTTCGTTTATCCTATTATGGCTTATCAATTATTTAGCCAATCAAGCCTTTAGCTTTTTCCAATTTACCGCCAAAAAACTCGACTTAGCTTTTCTGGATACACTTGTAGTTGTCATCACTAATATTTTACTTATTTATTCAACCACTCAATATTCAGGACTTGCCGCTCTATTGCTAATCCCCTACTTAATATGGTCTCTTATAGCTACCACATTAGCTTGGTCTATTTATCGTTTAAATTCTTAAAACAGAAAGCCATGCATTCGCATGGCTTTAGGATTCTTACTATTTGTTGGCGTCTTTATCTTTGACATCTGTAAAATCTGCTTCTTCACCAAATTCAGTGGACAATTCAGAATTTCTTCCGTATTGGCGTTCTGATTCTGTATGTTCTTCACTATCCAAAGGAGCAAATAAAAGACTTATACAAACCAGACCGCTTAAACCTACAAGACCAAAAATGACTCTTGATAAAAAGGCGCTTTCTCCTCCAAATAGGTTTGATACTAAATCATATCTAAAAAACCCAATTAGACCCCAGTTGATAGCCCCAATAATTACTAAAGCTAAAGCTATTCTTTTTAATACTTCCATGGATATTACACCTCCTTCAACAAATGATAAGAATCAAACTTATCTTCTGCATTTAGGAAAATTTAATACTAAAACAGAGAATATACCGAAAATATTTTATGGCCCTGTTTATATTCTTTTCCAAATAAAAAGCCCTTATCGAATAAAACTTCGATAAGAGACTTTTTTACACTAGGAATGATTTAATTTACAATATTATGTTGCATTAAATAACTATACGTAATATCCACAAATAAAAATTCATGCTCATTTAAAGCCATTGAATAGGTACGAGTTAGCTCACCAGTTTGAATATCGCTATATATAGTGGATAAATCACCTTTTGCATGATTTTGCAATTTTATAATATTCAGAAGAAAATAAGGACGCCAACTCCAATTTTTTCCTATTGCCTGTTCTTCTATATTCCATTCATTGTTTAGTCTAACGATATTAGGTGAAATTTGAAAACCTTCATCATTACAAATGTACAATCGAAAGGCGTAATTTTCTAATTTTTCAGCCAGTTCATAAAGACTTTCAATATTCAAACTCGTAGGACTAATCTGCTTTACCATCGTTGTAATGTGCTTTTGAAGATTATTTATCTCTTCGTATTTTAAAGCCAAAATCTTTTTCTCAGTCGAAATAAATTGCTGACATTCGCTTCTAAAACGTGTCTTTAAAATGTCACGATTAAGAAATTGATTAGATGGTTTTTCTAAATAGGCACCTTTAAAATAGCGCGCTCCGTTTTTCCAAGCATAATGCAACTCATAGCTCGTTTTAATATTATCAAACATAAATGCTGCACCCATTTTAACTGCAATGGACTGAATAGTGGTGAACATATGATTTTGAGTTCCCCAAGCGTCATAATCAAGGCCACTCACTTCCATTTTCAATACTGAAGGTTCTAAAAGTAAAATTTGATCCAATTTACTGTCAGGTCCAATATCAGCCATGACAGTTTTTACTCCGTATGTCTTAATATAGTATATTGGATGTCTAAATTGATTGATATCCCCTTTAAATTTTTGCATTGGAATTTGTAAATAAATATGTGGTAAAAGACTTTCCTCTACTAAATCGGTTAGCGTTTTAAAATAGGCTTCACCGAAGTCCAACATCAACAAATTTGGATTACATGGTATATAGAGATTCGTTTCTTTCAATGCATCAGTCGCGAGTTCTATCGCCTTTTTTATCAAAATTTGTTCCACTTCTGCACGAATATCAGCTGGAACTGTTTCATCATATGTAAATTCAACAATATTGAAATTGTGAGTATCATTGTTCAATTGGCCAATTACTTCATAAGCAACTATGACATGCTCATCTGCACTAAAAATCGGTTCAAACAATATTTCAATCTGATCTAATTGATCGAGAAGGTCGAGAACATCCATCTACTAATCCCCCATTCTAACATACTGTCTATATTATATCTTATATTTCTATGCTAAGCATCGACACATTTATTATTATTTTTGAAATATATTAATATTCGATACATTCAATTTAGTAATTCTCACAGCATTTACGTTTACTTTTAGCTGTTTAAAGCCATCCTAATTGATGTGTAAAAAAGCCACCTCTCAATTTTTTGTGAGAGATGGCTTTTGATTTACGATTCATCTATAAGTAATACTACTTTTTATAGAAGGAACGAAAGGCTTAAATTTAGAACAATTCAAACTGAATTGAATATCGTCTAAACTTTGGTATTACATCATACCGCCCATGCCGCCCATATCAGGCATTGCTGGAGCTGGAGTTGGTTCTGGAATGTCAGCTACTACTGCTTCTGTAGTTAATAATAGAGCTGCTACAGATGCTGCATTTTGAAGAGCAGAACGAGTTACTTTTGTTGGGTCAACAATACCAGCATCGATCATATTTACCCATTCGCCATTTGCAGCGTTGAAACCAGTACCTACTTCTTCACGTTTTAAGCGATCAACGATGATTGAACCTTCAAGGCCAGCGTTGTTTGCGATTTGACGAACTGGTTCTTCTAGAGCACGTAGAACGATTTTTACACCAGTTGCTACGTCACCAGTTTCAACAGCGCCAACTTCAGCTACTTTGTTGTAAACACTTACTAGTGCAGTACCACCACCAGCAACAATACCTTCTTCTACTGCTGCACGAGTTGAGTTTAGAGCATCTTCAATACGTAATTTACGTTCTTTTAATTCTGTTTCAGTTGCAGCACCAACTTTGATGACTGCTACGCCACCAGCTAGTTTTGCAAGACGTTCTTGTAATTTTTCTTTATCGAATTCTGAAGTAGATTCTTCATATTGTGCACGGATTTGTGCAACGCGAGCTTCGATTGTATCTGCGCTGCCTGAACCTTCGACGATTGTTGTATGATCTTTTGTTACAACAACTTTGCCTGCGTGTCCAAGCATTTCAATTGAAGTTTGTTTCAAGTCTAAACCAATTTCTTCAGTGATTACTTGGCCACCAGTTAAGATTGCAATATCTTCTAACATTGCTTTACGACGATCACCAAATCCAGGAGCTTTAACAGCTACTACGTTGAATGTACCGCGAAGTTTGTTTAGGATTAATGTAGTTAGTGCTTCACCTTCTACATCTTCAGCAATGATTAATAATGGTTTGCTTTGTTGAACAACTTGTTCAAGCACTGGTAAGATTTCTTGAATGTTAGAGATTTTTTTGTCAGTGATTAAGATATATGGATTATCTAAAACAGCTTCCATTTTATCTGTATCAGTTACCATGTAGTGAGATAGGTAACCACGGTCGAATTGCATACCTTCAACTACATCTAATTCTGTAGTGAAACCTTTTGATTCTTCAATTGTGATAACACCGTCGTTGCCAACACGTTCCATAGCTTCTGCGATTAGTTCACCGACTTCATCGTCAGCTGAAGAAATTGCAGCTACTTGTGCAATAGCTTCTTTGTTTTCTACTGGCTTAGAAATTGTTTTTAATTCAGTAATTGCTGCTGCAACTGCTTTGTCGATACCTTTACGAATGCCGACTGGGTTAGCACCAGCTGTAACGTTTTTCAAGCCTTCACGAATCATTGCTTGAGCTAAAACTGTTGCAGTAGTAGTACCGTCACCAGCGATTTCGTTTGTTTTAGATGCTACTTCTGAAACAAGTTTTGCACCCATGTTTTCGTATGGATCTTCAAGTTCGATTTCTTTGGCAATTGTTACACCATCATTTGTAATTAATGGTGAACCGAATTTTTTTTCAAGAACAACGTTACGTCCTTTAGGTCCTAATGTTACTTTTACTGCGTTAGCTAGTTTATCTACACCTTTTAACATAGCGCTACGAGCGTCTTCACTAAAACGAATATCTTTTGCCATTTTAAAAAACCTCCTAATAATTTATCTATTTTTTATTTGATCATTAATTTATTATTCAACGACTGCTAGAACGTCTGATTCACGAAGAATTAAGAAGTCTTTACCTTCGTATTTTACTTCTGTACCTGAGTATTTAGAGAAGATGATGTTGTCGCCTTCTTTTACGTTAAGTGGCACTACATTACCACCATCTGTTAAGAATCCAGTACCAACTGCAACAACTTTACCTTCTTGAGGTTTCTCTTTTGCAGAGTCTGGTAGCACGATACCGAATGCAGTTTTTTCTTCAGCTTCGATAACTTCGATAATGATACGATCGCCTAATGGTTTTAACAATTGAAACAACCTCCTAGAATTATGAGTAAATATATTTTATATATTATTAGCACTCCTTCTTATTGAGTGCTAACACAATTATTATATTAATGAATTACAATTGTTTTTGCAAGTATGAAGCATAAAAAATTTTGTTTTTATCCGTTTATATTTTAAAATGAAGTAAATTAAGCAATTTAGAGAGGGTTCTGATTTTGAAATCCAAAAAAACAGCGTTATATATTTTACTGGTTTATATCTTAATGCAACTATCTGGTTTCTTTTTCATACGACCATTATTTCACTTTATCCAAGGTCGTAATCCTGAATTGAGCAAAAATGAACTTATTTTAACTACAAATGGTTGGTACACCTTTATTAGTATGGGTATTGCTCTTATCATTTCCATACTATTAGTTTCACGTGACTCAAACTTTTGGAAAATCTATAAAGGTAACAAAGCTTCCCTTCCTATATCTATTCTATGGGGAATTATAGGATTCTTTATGGTAATGATTGGGCAGTCTATTGGTGCTATTATAGAGAGTAATTTAGGTATTAAACAAGGTTCTGAAAATACTGCTAGTCTTTTATCAATAACTGATGTTGCACCGATTATAATCATTGCAATTGTCTTTTTTGGGCCAGTTCTTGAAGAGTTTGTATTCCGACGCGTTATATTTGGGTCACTCGTACAAACTACTAATTTCTTTGTTGCTGCCCTAGTTAGTTCAATTGTCTTTGCCATAATTCACCTAGATTTTCCACACATCATAATATATGCAATATCTGGCTTTATATTCGCATTCCTTTACCATAAGACAAAACGAATTATCACATCTATTATTGCTCACATGATGTTAAATGGATTTATAACTATCGTTCAATTTTATAGAGAACCGATCAACGAATTCATAAAACAACTTCAACAAATGCAATAATCTAGATAATTCTCCAGAAAAGAAGAAAATCCTTCTATCTATTTGATAGAAGGATTTTCTTCTATGGAACTAATTGCAAGATCCATTTGACGTTGTTGTTCAGCTTTCAAATATTTTCGATAACCTATACGAGATATTATTATACTAATCTCATATAAGACACATAACGGAATCGCTACGATAAATAGCGATACAACATCAGTTGGTGTAATTAAGTCAGCTACAACTAACAAGATAAAGTAAGCATACTTACGTACCTTACTTAACATTTGTGGTGTAATGATTCCTAAACGAGTTAAAAATAGTACAACCACAGGTAACTCAAAAACAATCCCGAAAGGTAAAGTAATCTGTATTAAAAATTGGAAATATTCATTGATACCAATTGTTTGTTGTACATCTAATTCTGAAGACATCTTCTCCATAAAATTGATGATATATGGAAATAGAATTTCATATGAGAACAGTACACCACCAACAAACAATAGTACAATGTAAGGAATATATCTTAATGTTGCCCTACGTTCTTTGGCATATAATCCCGGACTGATAAAAGCCCAAAATTGATATAAGATAATAGGCGATGTTATAACAGTAGCCAGTATAAATATTACTTGAAAATAGATTTTAACAGGATCTGTTATTTTAAATGCATGAAGCTGTAGTTTCTTTGCTTCACTGCTATATTGTAAGAAATGGATTAATGGCTCTGCTAAAAAGAAACTACCTATAACAGCAACCACAAAGAAAACGGCAACAATATATAGCCGCTTTCTTAACTCTTCTATATGTTCAACAACAGTTAGTTCAGTATTATTCATTCAACTAACATCCCAACTTATTTATCTTCAGTTTTTGCAGATTCAGACACTTTTTTTGTTGTTTCGTCATCATCCGCTAAACCTTTAGTAGCGTTTTTAAATTCACGGAGAGTAGATCCCATTGCTTTACCAAGCTCTGGTAGTTTCTTCGGTCCGAAAATTAGTATGGCAACAATCCCTATGATAATAGCGCTCCCAGCACCAATTCCCATTACAGACACCTCCTCATAATATGACTTTATTTTAACCCAAAATTATATTTTTTACCATTTATACTAGTACCCTATTTGTGAATATTTTACGTCACTACTTATCATTACGCATAAAATAGCTTAAAGTTTGCAATTCAATTGTAAGGTCAATAGTATGTACTCTAACATAGTCCGGCACACTTAATCTAACTGGAGTAAAATTCAATATTCCCTTCACCCCTATTGTTACTAACCTATCTGTCATAAATTGTGCTGAACGAGCTGGTACAGTTAAAATTGGTAATTCCACATTATATTCTGCAAATTTCTCTTCTAATAGATCTGGTGGATAAACCGGAATATCATTAATATATTTTCCTTCCGGTGTACCACTCGTATCAAATGCCACAACAATTTTCATATTATGGCTCTTCTGAAAATTATATTTTAGCAAAGCACTACCGAGATTCCCTACCCCTATTATCGCTACATTCATTCGTTCATCTTGGTCTAATACCTGTCTAAAAACATCTAGTAAATATTGAACATCATATCCGTATCCTTTTTTACCGAGAGCCCCAAAGTATGAAAAATCACGACGAATGGTTGCCGAATCGATTTTCATTGCTTCACTTAGTTCTTTAGAAGAAATTCTTACTTGTCCTGCTTCAGCAAAGTTTAGGATGAAGCGATAGTAAAGAGGAAGTCTTTTTGTAGTAGCTTGTGGTATTTTGTTTGAAGCTTTCACAATTTTTCCTCCTACAATCAATTCGAAATCCATTCAATAGTACATGAGGATTGGCTATCTGTAAAGCTATTCTCGTTGCACACATATGTATCTTCCATTAAACTAGAATTGAACTGAGGTGTCTAATATGATCGTATTACAGGTCAATCAATTATATAAATCATATATTGCCGATGAGATTTTAAGCGGCGTTAAACTCGAAGTGCAGCACCGGGATCGCGTAGCACTAGTTGGTCGTAATGGTGCAGGTAAATCCACACTATTAAAAATAATTGCCGGAAAGCTTTCTTATGATTCCGGCGATATTATTATGCCAAAAGATATTCGACTAGGTTACTTAGATCAACATGCAGGCCTTGAATCTCCCCTTACTATTTGGGAAGAAATGATGACAATTTTCGAACCATTAAAAAAGCAAGAACAAAAACTTAGAAAATTAGAGCAGAAAATGGCTGAGCCTTCAATTTTTGAAGACGCAGATTCCTACTCTAAAATAATGGCTGAATACGACCAACTCCAACATGATTTTAAAGAGCAAGGCGGTTACCAATACGAAGCTGATACAAGATCTATTCTTCATGGTATGCAATTCTATCCTGACAGCTATGATCAGAAGATTTCTTCCTTATCAGGTGGACAAAGGACGCGACTTGCTCTCGCTAAGTTACTAATAAGTAAGCCTGAATTATTAATTCTCGATGAACCTACAAACCATCTAGATATCGAAACATTAAGCTGGTTAGAAAACTTCTTAAAAAATTATGATGGCGCTATTCTTATTGTATCTCATGACCGATATTTCTTAGATCAAGTTGTTTCAATTGTATATGAAGTCTCTCGTCATCACGTCACAAAATTTACTGGTAATTATAGTGATTATCTAAGTGAAAAGGCAAAGAACTATGAACGTGATCGTAAGCTCTATGAAAAACAACAAGGAGAAAAGGCAAAGCTTGAGACTTTTATCCAAAAAAACCTTGCGCGTGCCTCAACAACAAAGTTAGCTCAAAGCCGACGCAAAGTTCTTGAAAAAACAGAGTGGATGGATGCACCTGATGGCGATGAAAAATCTGCAACTTTTACTTTTGATATAAATCGACAAAGTGGAAATGATGTCCTATCTATTAATGACCTATCTATTGGATATGACAATCATGCAATTTCAACTAATATTCAAATGCGCTTATACAGACAAGATCGTATCGCCCTCGTTGGACCAAATGGGGTTGGAAAATCCACTTTACTGAAGACAATTGTAAAAGATAAACAAGCACTTGCTGGCGATATTCACTATGGAACCAATGTTCAAATTGGTTACTATGATCAAGAACTAGCCAAACTAACAAGTAATAAAACAGTTTTAAAAGAGCTTTGGGATGAATGGCCTTTAATGAATGAAAAAGATATTCGTACTGTCCTTGGTCGTTTCCTATTCTCAGGTGAAGATGTAGATAAGATTGTTCACGATTTATCCGGTGGCGAAAAAGCACGACTTTCATTAGCAAAACTAATGCTACAAAAGTCAAATTTACTTATACTAGATGAACCGACTAACCATTTAGACTTGGATAGTAAAGAGGTTTTAGAAAATGCCCTTATTGACTATCCTGGTACATTACTTTTTGTATCTCATGACCGTTACTTTATCAACCGCATTGCCACAAAGGTTGTTGAACTATCAAATGACGGAGCAACTGAATATCTCGGCGACTACGATTACTATATTGAAAAGAAAAAAGAACTTGAAGAAATTGCAGCCGAAAAATTAGCAGCAATTCCCCAAATTCAAGATACTGTCGTAAAAAAACAAAAGAATAACCAAATCGATAAAGAAGCAAAGAAAAAGGAACGCAAAATAAGAAGACGTATTGAAGAAATTGAAGTCTCACTAAGTGACTTGGATCTTCAAATTAAAACTATAGAAGAGCAACTTTGTGATCCAGAAATTTTCCAAAACCATGAAAAAGTAATGATATTACAAACTGAGTTAGAAACAATTAAAGAACAACGTGAAGAAATTGAATTAGAGTGGCTAGAACTAAATGAGCAACTTGAGGAATTTGTATAATTCAATATTTAAAAAGGCTACTAAATGTCCATGTGCTAATACATTTAGTAGCCTTTTATCGTTATTTTTTAAGATAACAGATCAACTTCAACGTCTCAAATAAAAGATCAAGAAAATTTTATCATGAATTATTTGTCGAATTGCTGTATATATTGTCTATATATTGGTCAATACTAAATATTCATCATTTTTTTCTCCACAAATTTATACACATTATAAACCTTTATATTTCAATGTTTGAAAATACTTTTCCACATTATCCACAGATTTTATATAAGTTACGCACAGATAATTGTGAAAAACTTACTACTATATATAGAAAACACACATTTTATCCACAACTTATCAACAAACTGTGGACTATTTTAGAATTTTCTTATTATTTTTGCAAAGAAAAAGGTTATCGACTTATAGCGATAACCTCAACTTTTAATAAACTTATTTATTCCATGAGACTAATTCTAAACCTGGACGTCCATTTAGAGTAAGATCACTTCGTTTCCCTGCTTTAAACATAGATGAACCAGCAGCTGCGATCATTGCCGCATTATCTGTGCACAATTTTAATGGTGGTACATAGAAAGGAATACCTTCTTTTTCAAAGGCTTCTTCCAATGCTGTCCGCAAACCTTTGTTTGCAGAGACACCACCAGCTGCGATAACTTGCTTAACATTAAATTCACGCGCTGCTCGTAATGTTTTTGCAGTTAATACCTCTACAACACTATCTTGAAAACCTTTTGCTACATGCATCGGGTTAATCTCTTCTCCACGCTGATCTGCATTATGCTTATAATTAATAACAGCAGATTTTAATCCACTAAAACTAAAATCATATGAATCGTGGTCTAACCAAACGCGAGGAAAATCTACTGCTCCATCACTCTCGTGAGCTAGTTGATCGATTTTAGGTCCACCTGGATATGGAATATTTAACACACGCGCTACTTTATCATAAGCTTCACCAGCAGCATCATCACGTGTTTCTCCAATTAACTCAAAACAACCATCATTCTTCATAAGAACAAGCTCTGTATGACCGCCAGATACGACTAACGCTAACAATGGGAATTCCATAGGTTGGATTAATGCATTAGCATAAATATGACCTGCTATATGATGCACCCCAACTAACGGTAAATTGTTAGCAAAAGCAAAAGCCTTCGCAGCATTAATACCTATTAATAATGCACCTACGAGCCCAGGCCCTTCTGTCACACAAACTGCATCCAAATCTTCAGGTTTCATATTTGCTTGTAGAAGTGCTTCTTCAATTACAATTGTTACTTGTTCAACATGATGGCGGGAAGCAATTTCAGGAACAACTCCACCAAAACGTTTATGACTTTCTATTTGAGATGCTACCACATTGGAAACAATCTCATGACCATTCTTTACAATTGAAGCAGCGGTTTCATCACAACTACTTTCAATACCTAATATATATAAATCTTTTTCCATTATAAATTCACCCACATGACAAGAGCATCCTCTTGATTATCAGTATAGTAACCTTTACGAATACCGCCTTCTTGAAATCCAAGTTTCCGGTATAAATTCTGCGCGACAATATTAGTTACACGGACTTCCAAACTCATTAAGACGACGCCATGTTCCTTTGCAATTCGAATTGCTTCGCGCATTAAACCTTCACCAGTGCCTTTTCCTCTACCAGCAGGTAGAACAGCGACATTCGTAATTTGACTTTCATCTAAAACAATCCACATTCCACAAAAACCTACGATTGAATTTGTTTCATCCACAGCAACGACATATGAGGCTTGTGTATTTGTTGTCATTTCATGATAAAAGGCATCCATTGTCCAAGGTGTAGCAAAGACGGACTCCTCAATACGATGTACTGCCTCTACATCATCAATAGTCATTTGTCGATACGTAATCATCCACTCACCTATTGTTTGCCTTTCTGTTCTTTCAACCAATTTGCCTCTGCTTCTGCTAAGCGACAATATTTTGGCACGAAGGTATGTGTAGCATCAATCGATGGTAACTCTTGTTGTTCCGCAAGATGAATAAGCTGTGCTGCACTCGGTAAGTCGAGAGCATAAGGTGCTCTTATTGCACTATTTCCTAACTCTTGTTGGATCAACCCCCAAAAATTATCAACATCATGTCCTACAAAAAGAACCGGCTTTCCTATTTCTTTAAGCTGTTCTAATAATCCAAGCATACTGTAATGACCATCCTCCACAATCGGAGCAAGTCCCATCGTGGAATCATATGCAGCAGCATAAACATTTTGACGTCTAGCATCGATTAGAGAACAAATAATACCTTGGAACATTGCAGCATTTGCTGCAAGAACTTGTAAACTTGAGACTCCTACTAAAGGCTTTTGCAATGTCCATGATAAAGTTTTTGCAATGGTAACACCAATACGAACACCTGTATATGAACCAGGTCCTTGACTAACAGCAATTGCATCTATCTCTTTCGGAGAAATGCTGACCTTCTTAAAAATATGTTCAATCGCTGGCATTACACCAGCAGAATGATTAACTTTAATATTCGTTACTTCAGCTGTAAGTATTTGTCCATCTTTAACGATAGCAACAGCCAAAGGCGAATTTGCAGTATCTATACCTAACCAAATCATTTTATTAACTCCTCACACAATTGTTCATAATGCTGACCAATTGGTTTCAATAAAAATCGTCTTGTATTTTCATCAACACGTTGAATCTCAATTGCCAAACGCTCAGCAGGTAGATCTTGTTCTATTAAGTGTGCCCATTCTACGACAGATACAGCATCTCCATAAAAAATTTCATCCCATCCAAGATCTTCATCACTATCTGCTAAACGATAGACATCTAAATGATTAAAGGGTATGCGTCCCTCATATTGCTTTAAAATTGTAAATGTTGGGCTATTCACAGTCCGTTTAATCCCTAATCCTTTTGCTAAAAATTGCGTAAACGTGGTTTTACCCGCACCAAGATCTCCTTCTAACGTAATCGTATCTTGTGCTTGTAATAATTTAGCTAACTTTAATGCCAATTGGTTCGTTTCTTCTAATGAAGCAACCATTATTTCCATTTGTCTTCGTCCTCTCAGCTTCACATTAATTATAGTTTACCTAAACCTACAAAAATGTTCAAAGTGAACGAGCTGTATTTCTCTAAACACAAAAAAATAACACAGCCTCTTAGCTGTGTTTGCATGAACATTTAAGATAAATGGCGGTCCGGACGGGACTCGAACCCGCGACCTCCTGCGTGACAGGCAGGCATTCTAACCAGCTGAACTACCGGACCTTCTTTCTGACAATGTTAATTTTATCAAGAATATATAATTTTAACAATACCCTTCTTAATAATTACTTTTCTATCAGAAAAAAGCCGCCTTATTTAAATATAGCGGCTTTTAAAATTAGAATATTCAAAATTAATTCAATGAAATGGTTTCATTCATCTTCTCATTATAAGAATTATTACCAGTTATCTTTTGATAAAAATAAATCATCTGTTTGACCATATTCCCAGTTTCCCAATATTCAGCAGTTTCCACTTTTACTTTCAATAGTATAACATTTGGATCATCATAACTTGTTTCCATTAACTTTTCATAAGCAGCGTTCCATAATTCTTTCTTTTTATTTATGTCCTCTACAATTTCAGCCTTTCCACGTACTGATACATAAGATTTCCCTGCATAAGTTACATTGACATCTGAATTTTGGAGAATCTCTCGATACTTATCTGTCTCTTTTTTTGTGAAAAACCATAGATCTCCATCAAATTCAACTTCCTGTGTTTTCATTGGGCGTGAAACTAAACCATCTTCAGAATTTGTTGTGAACATTGCTGTATCGATATTTTTAATTAGTTCTCTTAATTTGATAATTTCCTTCTGTTTGTAAGTCTTATTTTCCATTCGATTAATCACCTCGTTTGTTATTATTCACTATGGTGCCCTAAAGAAATAAAATTATAAGAATGTACTCAACAAATACGATAATCATTAAAAAATAC
>NZ_QWUA01000027.1 GCF_003576525.1 Rummeliibacillus sp. POC4
GTAAAATGATAAATTGACATAAAATTTATGCAGAACTACAATTATGTTATGAACACTTTAAGATAAACTGTGATTTAACTTAATAGAGGTGGTCATAATGGGAAACAGTTTATTATCAATAGATTGGGATTATTTTATTTCTTTAGACAATCAAAACGGTTCATCATGTATTGAAAATGAAAGAACAATAAACGATTTATGGTATAAGCGTTACTTTCAATTGAAAGCACAAGGTAAAGACATTCAAGAACGATATGAGCTTTCTAATGAGGTTGACAACTTTTGGCGCGAGATGAAAGAAATTTTTGAGTTCGACTCTCATATACATGTATATGTATCGGACTCACATGCACTATCTTATAAAATCGCGCATGAGTTTAACTGTGATGATGTTTACCTTTTCGATGCTCATTCAGATTTGGGCTACGGAGGATTACCATCACTTGATTTTGAACTAAATTGCGCAAACTGGCTCGGAAAATTGTTAAAAAACAATGAAGTAGATGAGGCACATATTGTTTATGGACCGTACACTGCTGAAAAACCTGAGTACTTTAAACAAATGAATAAGCGCTTTCATATCGAATATCCAAAGCTAAATGATTTACATCCTAAGGAGAAGATTTCAGCAATTCATATTTGCCGTTCTGGAGCTTGGACTCCGCCATGGTTAGATGAAAAATTTGCTGAATTTATTCAAAAAATGGGCATTCCTTATACAGTTGTCGATTGCCAATTAAGAAAATGGAATCCATCTGACTTAACCTATGCAGATCAAGTACAATATTTGATGGAATAAAAAAATTTCTTACAAATTTTTATGAAATGGATTATTTGTCCAATTATATAAAGTTATAAATCTAAAAAGATGCAGATTCAGTGCCATTGAATTTGCATCTTTTTGTAATTTATTCAAGAAAACTTTTAACACTTTCTTGCATATAGTACAGAGATTGAAAGATGATTTATACTGTATTATTTTAAAAGATGATTTTACATTAAAAACGTGGGATGTTATATATTGAAACATCAAACAGAATATTTATAATACAGTTTTAGAGGTTTCTAAAAAATTGCGAAAAAATAAAATAATTAATAATAGAATTTTTGAAATTTTTATAAAAAGGGTTTGACAGTTTGTATAAATTCCATTAATATTAGCTTCAGCATAAATAAAGTTGCTCTTATTAGTAACCGTTGAGACGAGGGGTCTAGGATACGGTGGCAAACCTGTCTGATTATTTTATCAGACGTTGGGGCTCAACCTGAGCGCAAAATGTACAAAGTTTTGTGAACGATAAGAGGATAAGCAGTTGATATTATATCGAAGCTTTCCTTCTAATGGTTGGAGAGCTTTTTTCTATGCTAAAAATGACATTTTTTAGTAGGAGTGATAAATATTGACTGTTTTTAATTTGCCAAGGAATCATTTTATTGAAAAAGGGTCTACTCAAAAATTGCATTATTCTATAAAAAAGCCAACGAATGTACATTATTCAAGATTACTTCAAAAATCATTTGAGGAGGGTATTGAATAATGAACAGCATCCAAGAACAGCTTCAAATAAGTGAGTTATCAAAAACGCAAGAGAAAATGCCATTATTTGATGCGCTTGTCCACTATGCCAATAGAAATACAATACCATTTGATGTTCCAGGACACAAAATGGGCGCACAGGCTAGTCCTTTAAAAAATATACTTGGTGAAATGACGATGAAAATGGATGTCAACTCTATGAAAGAGTTAGATCTTCTTAGCCATCCACAATCAGTCATAAAAGAAGCACAACAACTTGCGGCAGATGCTTTCGGTGCAGACCACGCATACTTTTTAGTAAATGGTACAACATCAGGGATATTGGCGATGATATTAGCTACTTGTAAACCAGATGATGTATTAATCGTACCGCGAAATTGTCATAAATCAGTTATGAATGGCTTAATATTGAGTGGGGCTAAACCTGTATTTATCGAACCTGAAGTGGATGTACATTTCGGCATTTCACATGGCATTTCAGTTAAAAATGTCATAAAAACACTTTCTGCATATCCGGAGGCAAAAGCAATTTTAGTTACATATCCAACCTATTTTGGCTCCATGAACGAATTACGAACAATTTGCAAGTTAGCACACGATCGCAATATAGCTGTTATCGTAGATAGTGCACACGGGGCACATTTACCATTTATGCCGGAGCTAATAGATCCAATCACTGCTGGTGCTGATATCGTCACCATGAGTATGCATAAAACAGGTGGTTCATTAACCCAAAGTTCAATTTTGCTTTTAAATGAAGGGCGTATTTCAGCGAAAACTATGCAAAAAACATTGAACATGATCCAAACAACTAGTGCGAATTATTTGCTTATGAGTTCTTTAGATGTTGCAAGACATGAACTTGCACTTTATGGATATAAACGCTATCAAGCATTAAAACCACTAGTGGAGAGAGCCATCCACGAAATCGAACAACATACTTGTTTTGAAATACTGAAAAAAGATTTTGTGAAAAAACATAATATGCAATCCTATGATTGGACGAAACTTGTAATACGTGTAAATGATAGCGGATTAACAGGTTTTGAGGTTTACACATTATTAAAAGAAAAATACCAGATTCAAATGGAACTTGCTGAAGGATATGTCGTTATGGCAGTCATCACAACAGCAGATGATGAAAATTCTTTAAAAAAATTAGTATGGGCTTTGCGAGAGATAGATCGACTATATAGCAGAAAAACACCTATCTATTCTACAAGTGTCACCTCAACACATGCCAATATTCTATTGTTAAGTCCAAGAGATGCCCATTATGCTGAGCATGAACTAATGTCTATTGATAGGGCGCTTGGTAAAATAAGTGCTGATTTGTTAATGATTTATCCTCCAGGCATTCCGCTTGTTATTCCTGGGGAATTGATATCTGAGAATGTCATTCAGCAGTATCATTATTATTCTCAGACTTTTGGAAATGTTTTAACAGAATCAGCGCTTGAACATCATATAACCGTAGTAAAAGAATAAGAAAAGTAGAAGAATACCATCAAGCAAATGAAGGAGTAAATTATAAATGCAACATAAATCATTAAATGTTTCAACATTCATAGGATGCGACAATCAGTATGAAGAATCAGACCTTGTACTTTTCGGTATTCCGTTTGATGGTACGACAAGTTTTAGACCAGGCACACGTTTTGCCATGCAAGCAATTCGACCAGACTCATATGGTTTAGAAACATATTCACCATATCTGGAGCGAGATTTAGAGGATATGGCGATTTATGATAGTGGAGATGTAGAACTTCCGCTCGGAAATACACAAAAAACAATGGATGCAATTTTATCTTATACACGTTCAATTGTTGCAGATGACAAAAAATTCGTCATGGTTGGAGGAGAACATTTAGTAAGTTATCCAACTATTCAAGCAGTCTATGAAAAGTATCCAGATTTACATGTAATTCATATAGATGCACATACCGATTTACGTGAAGACTATATGGGAGAAAAACTCTCTCATGCCTCAATTATAAGACGTTGTCATGAGTTCTTAGGGGATGGACGAATCTTTCAGTTTGGTATCCGTTCAGGTCTAAAAGAAGAATTCGAATGGGCGAAGGAACATACTTATATGGAGCGGTTCACAATCAATACTTTGGGAAAAATTGTAGAAAAATTAGAGAATCTTCCTATATATATAACCATTGATTTAGACGTACTTGATCCCGGAACATTTCCAGGTACAGGAACACCAGAACCAGGGGGGATTACGTATAACGAATTATTAAACGGTATTCAACAATTGCAAAAACTAAACAATATCGTTGCAGCCGATGTTGTTGAACTATCACCATCTTATGATCCATCCGGCGCTTCCACTGCAGTTGCATGTAAAACAATCCGTGAAATGCTACTCACTGTAGGGAAATAAATAAGATTTTTAATGCGTAACTTTAATTTCAAAGAAAAAACAGGACTGTTGAGATTATCAGCAATCCTGTTTTTTTGTATAAAAATTCACAATGAATATGTGTTTAATATAGAAATTATTCGAAATTGTCAAATATCCATAATTTATTTAAACTAAATATTTCTATTTAGAGAAAAATGAGGTATATAAATACCTAAAAATTATAAAAAACAAAGAAATTTATATATTTATTTTTAAAAAACTATTTACCTTTTTAATATTTATGATAATATATGTATAAATATTAAATTAATTATTTTCAAAAAATTATTGGAGGAATTACGATGGAAAGTTGGCTCGATTTATATGACAATATGGGGAATTATTTAGCACCAAGTATGGCTAAAGATCACCCAAATTTACCTGTAGTAAAAGAGGAAGGTTGTTACTACTACGGGGCAGACGGTAAAAAATATTTAGACTTTACATCAGGAATTGCAGTTGCTAATACAGGACACCGTCATCCTAAAATCGTGCAAAGCATTAAAGACGCTGCTGATCAATTGATCCATGGACCATCTGGGGTCATCATGTATGAATCAATTTTAGAACTTTCCAAACAACTTGGTGAAATTCTTCCAGGAGATTTAGATTGTTTCTTTTATGGAAATAGTGGAACGGAAGCCGTTGAAGGTGCTTTAAAACTTGCTAAATTCACAACGCAACGTCCATATGTGATTTCCTTTACAGGTTGTTTCCACGGACGCTCAATGGGTGCACTTGGTGTAACCACTTCGAAAGCAAAATATCGTAAATTTATGCAACCATCACATCTGTCTTATCAAATACCATATGCAAATGTGAAAGAAGCACCAATGGGTCAAGACCCAATTCAATATGTAGTGGACAAGCTAGAACACGATTTTAACCAATTATTCAAACATCAAGTAACACCAGAAGAAGTGGCAGCGGTAATTGTAGAACCTGTTCTTGGTGAGGGTGGTTATGTCATTCCACCAAAAGAATGGTTACAAAAAATCCGTGAAATATGTGATCAATATGGAATATTATTGATTTTTGATGAAGTGCAAACAGGTTTTGGACGAACTGGTGAATGGTTTGCAGCCCAAACATTTGGCGTAACACCAGATATTATGGCCATCGCAAAAGGCATTGCCTCAGGTCTTCCACTAAGTGCAACAGTCGCAAGTCACAAACTAATGAAAAAATGGCCAATCGGTTCTCATGGTACTACATTTGGAGGAAATCCAATTGCTTGTTCAGTAGCACTTACTACACTCGAAGTTTTCAAAGAAGAACATCTTGTTGAAAACTCTAAAGAAGTTGGAGCATATGCGGTTGAACAACTTAAGAAAATCCAAGATAAATACGATTGTATCGGAGAAGTTCGTGCAACAGGTTTAATGATAGGAATCGACGTCATTGATGCAGAAACTGGACTTGGAGACGGAAAAGCTTTAAAAAGAATCCTAGATTTAGCATTAGAAGAAGGGGTGCTTTTCTACCTTTGCGGGAACGAAGGGGAAGTAATCCGAATGATTCCACCACTTACTGTTACAAAAGAACAAATTGATGATGGACTAACAATGTTAGATAACGCTATACAAAAATACAAAGAAGAATTGAAATAAGGGAGTTTTTAACATGAAAATGAAGAAAAAATGGTTATTCGCAGCAGCAGCAGTATTATCACTATCATTAGCAGGATGTGGTTCAAACAGTTCCGACAAATCAGCAGATAATACAAAAGAAGAAAAAGTATTAGTAATGGGTACAGCAGCAGATTATGCACCATTTGAATACATTGATGCAAAAGTATCTGACGATATTATCGGTTTTGATATTGACCTTGCCAAAGCAGCAACTAAAAAAATGGGTTATAAATTACAAGTAAAAGATATGGAATTTAATAGTTTAATCCCGGCATTACAAGCTGATAAAGTGGACTTCGTATTAGCTGGTATGACACCTAATAAAGATCGTGATAAAGTAGTTGATTTCTCTAAATCTTACTACGATACAAAAGAGTACATGGTTGTCAAAAAGGATAGTGGTATCAAATCAGATGCCGATTTAGTAGGGAAAAAGATTGGCGCACAAACTTCTTCTATCCAAGAAGATTTAGCTAAATCATTAGCTAAAGAGATTAAAGGCGTGAAACTTGAAAGTCGTGACCGTGTCCCAGAATTAATACAAGAAGTTAAATTAGGCCGTATCGACGCATTAGTAACAGAAGATATTGTTGCTGAAAACTACTTAAAACAAAATAAAGAACTTGGTTACTATATAATTGAAGACCAAGAAGACCAATCAAAAGCAGCTGCATTCCCAGAAAACAGTAAGTTAACTGCTGAATTTAACAAAGCATTGGATGAACTTACGAAAGAAGGAAAAGTTGACGAATTGAAAGCTAAATGGTTTAAAGTAAAATAATTCTGAAGGTAACAATCCCAAACCCCTATTTCTTAATGTGAAATACATTGAGAAATAGGGGTTTTTTTATGCATATTTAATTTCTGATTAACAAATGATTATATTTCGCTATAATGAATGATGTAACTTTTAAAAGGTCGTGTTTAAATGTATTATTTCGTTTTTTTCATTCTGTATATCTGGATATTGATACAACTTTTTATACGTAAAGGAGTTCATTCAATTCCAACAAATTCAGGTGCAATCATAATGGCATTTGGAATTATGCAGATTGGTTTAATTCAAAAATTCGCTTTTTATAATGAGCGAATTGAAACTTTATTGGCAATACTATTATTTGGTGCTTATGGATGTATTATTTCGTTATTATTAATGGATATAAAAAAGGGGACTTTTTATAACAATCATCTAAAAGATCCGATTAACAGTTTCACAATAGGAACTTGGGTTGCAGCAACATCCGTCATCATATTGAATATAACTTATCATTTTCCACATTTAACGACTGTAAGCATTGGACTTTATATCATCGATTTTCTAATTTGGTTGTTTTATTTAGGAATTATTATACGGAATTATTCAATTTATATAAGAAAACCAAAATTTATAGAAAAATTAAATGGCGTGATCATTTTATCATGTGTATCAACGCAATCTTTAGTAATAGGTGGAGAAACAATATTCAAAGCGGAATTTCCTATTGAATTTGCGTTCTTATTGATCGTTGTTGGTGCCATATTTTATATCATTAGTTTGACATTGATCGGGCGCAGTCTCTATTTGATGAAAAATACGCTAAAGACTGCAATATTAAATTGGAAAACGACTAATTGCACGATACATGGTGCATTATCAATTACTGGATTAGCGTTAATCGTTACATTTAGTTTTTTAGAGAAATGGCTCATTTATTATTGGGTAATCGTGACGGTCGTATTTTGCATTGTAGAAAGTATAGAAGGAGTCCGCAGTATTTTTCGTATTCAACAATTTGGTATAAAGGACGCTCTGTTCATTTATCATCCAACTCAATGGGTTCGGAATTTTACTTTTGGTATGTATGTAAACTTTACCATTCATTTACCGGCAATAAGTTTATTGGGAAATGCAAGAACAATTGTTATTGAGGGTGGAAATTATATTGTTGTCAGTTTATTTATAATTGAGGTATGTTTGCTAGCACAGTATAAATTGCGTAAACGATGGGACTAGCATTACTTTAGATGTAAGTATTAACCTATAAAAAGAGATAAAAGTACAGGAAATATTTTAAAAATATTACCCGAGGAATAAGAAAATGCGACAAAAATCTCATAAAAGACGATATTTTTTCGACATAAATTATACTTTTGTGAAACATAAATCAAAAAAAATTGCACATTATTATGAAAAGGACTTTAGTTTTAAAATATTTATGTTATTATATTTATAAAACTAAATTAATATATATTCATTATTTGTAGTATACCCGTATGAAAATCAGATACTTAAAACACTCAAATGAAAGAATATATATAACAACAATAGAATGGAGTTTTTCAACATGAAAAAGAAATGGTTATTTGCAGCAGCAGCTGTATTATCACTTTCACTAGCTGGATGTGGATCTAATTCTGATAAAACTGCAACAGATAACAATGATAATCAAAACAAAAAAGTATTAGTAATGGGAACATCAGCAGACTTTGCCCCATTTGAATACATTGATTCTGCTAAATCAGATGAAATTATTGGTTTTGATGTAGACTTAGCAAATGCAGTCACAAAGAAAATGGGATACCAACTAAAAATTCAAGATATGGAATTCAACAGTTTAATCCCAGCAGTACAAGCTAAAAAAATAGACTTTGCAATGGCTGGTATTACACCAAACGAAGAACGTGCAAAAGTAGTAGACTTTACTGATTCTTACTATGATACACAAGATTTTATCATTACTAAAAAAGACACAACTTTTAAAAGCATTGACGATTTAAAAGGTAAAAAAATTGGCGCTCAAGTATCTTCTATTGAAGAAGACACAGCTAATGCTATTAAAGATAAAGTGAATGGCGTAAAAGTTGAAACTCGTGACCGTGTACCTGAGCTAATCCAAGAAGTAAAACTTGGTCGACTTGATGCAATTGTCCTTGAAGATATCGTCGCTAAAAACTATGTGAAACAAAATAATGATTTAAAATACTCAAACATTGAAGGCGTTGAAAATCAAAAGAAAGCAGCTGCTTTCTCTAAAGACAGTAAATTAGTTGACGAATTCAACAAAGCTGTTAAAGAATTAGATGACGCTGGAGAAATTGATAAAATGAAAGCTAAATGGTTCAAAGTCGATTAATAAGGGAAAGAGGTTCTATAAATGAATTTGGATTTCACGCCAATTATACCTTCGATTCCCTATATTCTTAAAGGGATCGTCGTTACATTAGAAATTGCTGCAATTGCGTGTGTCCTCGGTTTTATTCTTGGAGTTTTACTATCACTAGTCAAATTAAGTGGCATTAAGCCACTTAAATGGCTAGCTGACTTTTATACTTCCGTATTCCGTGGTACACCACTTGTTTTACAATTAATCATTATTTACATGGGAATTCCACAAATGTTCCCAAATGTTGATATTCAACCTATGCCTGCTGCAATTCTAGCATTCTCATTAAATTCAGCAGCTTATATCTCAGAAATTATCCGTGGTGGTATCATGGCAGTTGATAAAGGGCAAAGCGAAGCAGCTCAAGCTCTAGGTGTCTCTTATGCTAGCATGATGAAAGATATTATCTTACCACAAGCATTAAAAAATATTATTCCAGCTCTTATGAATGAATTTATTTCATTAACAAAAGAGTCTGCAATTGTAACAGTAATCGGTGCTCTTGATGTCATGCGTCGTGCCTACATTGTCGGTGGTGCAACATTCCACTATATAGAACCATTGCTAATTGCAGGGGTAATCTACTATATTATCGTACTAATTTTATCTTATGCTGGTAAATTAGTTGAGAAAAGGATGAGAGTCAGTGATTAATGTACAAGATTTGCACAAGTCGTACGGCAAAAACGATGTACTAAAAGGCATTTCTACAACGATTCAAGACGGCGAGGTTATTGCAATCATTGGTCCTTCTGGTTCTGGTAAATCTACCTTTTTAAGATGTATCAACTTACTAGAAATGCCAACGAGCGGTAAGATAATTATTAACGGACAAGATATCACGGAGAAAAAAACGAATTTGATGAAAGTTCGCGAAAAAGTCGGTATGGTTTTTCAACACTTCCATTTGTTCCCACACAAAACCGTAATGGAGAACTTAACATATGCTCCTATGAAAGTAAGTAAATTATCTAAAGCTGAAGCTGAAAAACGTGGTGGAGAACTGTTAAAACAAGTTGGCTTATTTGATAAAAAAGACGAATATCCAAACCGTCTATCAGGTGGTCAAAAACAACGTGTTGCCATCGCAAGAGCGTTAGCAATGGAACCAAATATTATGTTATTTGATGAACCAACATCAGCACTTGACCCAGAAATGGTTAAAGAAGTTCTAGATGTTATGAAATCATTAACAAAAACAGGTATGACGATGCTAATCGTTACACATGAAATGGGCTTTGCCCGTGAAGTAGCGGACCGTGTATTCTTCTTAGATGGAGGCCATTTAATCGAAGATGCAGCTCCTCAAGAATTCTTCAAAAACCCATCAACACAACGTGCAAGAGACTTCTTAGAGAAAGTTTTATAATCTAATACTCGAAACACCTAATTGTCAGTGATGATGATTAGGTGTTTTTTTGCGTTTTCATTAAGAAATTCACTCATCTATTTACAAAATGTGGGTTTTGATAGACAATAGATAAAAAACAACTTGAGGTGCATGTAACTTTGAATATTAGACAAGTAACAATAGAAGATTTAGACCGTTTAATAGAAATTGAAAATTTAAGCTTTACGCAAGAAGAAGCTGCGACAGAGGTTGCTTTTGTCAATCGAATCCGTATGATTCCAGATAGCTTTTTTGTAGCTGAAGACAATGGAGAAATCGTTGGCTTTGTTAATGGTCCTGTGATGGAAAGAGATTATATTACAGATGACTTATTTAGCGAAACAAAAGAAAATCCAAAAACGGGTGGAGTTCAAAGTATATTAGGTTTAGCTGTACATCCAATGCATCGAAAAAAAGGAATTGCAACAGCATTATTAACTCATCTTGAAACAGATGCAAAGAGTAAGAATCGCAAAGCTGTTACATTAACATGCTTAGAAAGGTTAATCCCATTTTACGAAAAACACGGGTACGTAAATAACGGAATCTCTCAATCAGAGCATGGTGGGGAAGTTTGGTATAACATGACTAAGATTTTGTAATTTATCATCTAATAGATATGGAGTGAGGAGAATGCAAAATAATATTCGTTTAGTAGCGCCAAGTGTAGATTTAGAAAAGGAATAGTAACAGTAACGTTGGAGTTTTTTTGTTGGATACTTAGATTACTAATAAACTAAAAAATTAGAATGTTCATTCATTGCGGAGGGCAATATAATCATGAAACATATCTTTGCATTTGAAAGTATTGAAGAATATAAAAAATACCAAGATACAATACAACGATTTGCAATTAAATTAAAGGAATATCAACAAATACTTGAAAGTGAATATGCTTTGAAGGACTTACCAAAGGGAATTTTATGGACGAATGAAGAATTAGCAACTACAGTGTTCTCTGAAGTACCTATCCCTGCCTATACAAATAAAAACTTAATATATATGTCACCAGATATAGAAACATGGAGGAAGATACTTGTAAAGCAATTAGACAATAAAGAGCTTCCAAATGTTCGAAAGTTTTACGAGAATTTTTCCGAAAACCAAGTATTTATCATATTAGCACACGAACTAACACATCATTCAGATTTGTTTTTGGATGAGTTTGAAGATGAACGAGAAGATAGTATTTGGTTCGAAGAGGGAATGTGTTTTTTCTTACCTCGTAAAATACTGTTAAATGAGAAAGAATTTAATGATATAACGAACGCAGAAACGAAATTAGTAGAAGCATTTAATGATCAATATGGAAAACAATCAATAGATAACTTTGGAAGTAGTACATATAAAGGTAATTTATCAAGTATTATGTTTGATTATTGGCGCAGTTATCTTGCTGTGAAGCATTTAGTAGAAGTGCATGCTAATCATGATCTGAAGGCTTTATTTAAGGAATATCATAATTGGGATAAAGAAGGTCGAAAAGTACCTTTGACTAAGTATTTTGGATTGAGTTCCTTCTTCGGAGGTTCTATTTGATTAAAGCTATATTATTTGATTTTGATGGCACGCTATTAAATCGTGATTTGTCCCTTATGTCATTTATCAACGATCAATATGAACGATTCAGCAATTGCATTCATCACATTCCTAAGCAACTATATATAGATCGATTTATCGAATTAGATAATCATGGCTATACATGGAAAGATCAAGTTTACAGGCAATTAGTAGATGAATTTAAAATTCAAAATATTTCTGCTGACGAATTGTTAAATGATTATATAAAGAATTTTCATCATCATTGCATTGCTTTTCCTAATCTATTTAAGATGTTACATCTTTTGAAGTCTCAAAAATATAAATTAGGCATTATTACAAATGGCAAATGTCAATTTCAGATGGATAATATCGTTGCATTAGGTTTGGACAAAGTTATGGATACGATTTTAATTTCCGAGTGGGAAAATATTAAAAAACCTAATCCAGAAATTTTTCATAGGGCATTACAAAAGCTAGAAGTGAATGCTTTTGAAAGCGTATATGTTGGGGACCATCTTGAAAATGATATAAAAGCAGCTAAAAATGTTGGAATGATAGCCATTTGGAAGAAGAATACTCAGTGGAACAATGTAGAAGCAGAATATGTGGTGGACGATTTATTAGATTTACCAAATATTATAAATAAATTTATTATGTAAACTAAAGTTTCCCATTAAAAACCGAGATTGGGTAGGGTAACATATAAAGCTCTTTTGAATAAACCATCTTAAAAGAAAATAACCAGGTTAATAGCATAACCTGGTTATTTATAAGAGATTCTATTTCATCATATTGATCAATTTCTCTTTTTCCTTTAAATATTCAGCTTCTGTAATATCGGATCTTTGTAGTAAGCCTGCTAGACGTTGAATTTCTTGTAGCATTTCTTCAGTCGTATATTGTTTCTTTTCAGATGAGTTTTGTGAAGATTGTTGATTGGAAGACATTTTATAACCTCATTTCATGGTCGATATAGATTTTTACTTTTCTATTATATTACATTTCTTTATGTAAAAATACAAAAAATCAAAGGAGATTTTAGATGACTACTTCTCTTATTTTTGATATGGATGGTACACTTTTTCAGACGAATAAAATATTAGAACCTGCTCTTGAAGCTACATTTGAAAAGTTACGTATGAAAAAATTATGGCACGACAAAACCCCGATAGATCAATATCGTGAAATTATGGGGGTCCCATTACCCGTTGTGTGGGAAACTTTATGTCCTCAACATACTTTGGAAGTACATAACAATACGAATCAGTGGTTTCTAGATGAACTTATTCAACAAATAACGAAAGGGAATGGGGCTCTGTACGAAGGCGTGGAAGAAACATTAGCCCAATTATCAAAGACATACCCTTTATACATAGCAAGTAATGGGCAAATACCATATTTACAAGCAATTGTGGAACAGTTTCGATTAAATCGTTTTATACATGGATTTTATAGTATTGATGTAATTCCATCAGGAAATAAATCAGAACTTGTGCATTTAGTGAAAAGTGAGAATGGGATTGCAGAAGGTTTTGTGATTGGTGACCGTTCTTCGGACATAAAAGCAGCTCTAGACAATAATTTAACATCCATTGGTGTTCGATTTGATTTTGCACAAGAAACGGAATTAAATAAAGCAAACTATGTCATTGATAATTTTAAAGAAATTTTAACGATTGTATAAGTTTACATGGTAAGAAAATATGATGAATTCCATAAGAAAACCGTTCTAGCACTTTCTAGAACGGTTTTTATCATGCAAATCATGCTGTTATTTCTGGACTTGTTGAAGGACTAACTTCCGGTTCATCAACAACCTTATTGTGTGCTCCAGTAGGATCAAATTCTTTCTCACTTTTCGAAATAACAACAGTTGCAACACCGTTACCAATTAGATTAGTAACCGCACGTGCCTCAGACATAAAGCGGTCCACACCGATTAATAATGCGATACCTTCTACCGGAATCATCGGGAAAGCGGCTAACGTAGCAGCTAAAGTGATGAAACCAGAACCTGTAACCCCTGCAGCACCTTTTGAAGTTAACATTAATATTCCAAGTAAAGTGAGTTGTTGCCAAATAGACATTGGCACATCATATACTTGTGCGATAAACATCGCGGCCATTGAAAGATAGATAGACGTACCATCAAGGTTGAAAGAATAGCCAGTTGGAACCACAAGACCAACCACTTGTTTAGAACATCCGTAATTCTCTAATTTTCTCATCATAGATGGAAGTGCCGACTCTGAAGACGAAGTTCCAACAACAAGGAAAATCTCATCTTTAATGTAGGCGATAAATTTTAAAATGTTAAAGCCATAGAATTTTGCAATTGCTCCAAGGATGAAAACAATAAATAAGAACATAGTAATATAAACAGCAGCCATTAATAGACCAAGTGATTTTAAGGATTCAAGTCCAAAATTACCAATTGTGTATGACATGGCACCAAATGCACCGATAGGCGAAAGTCTCATCACCATATTAATAATTTTAAAGAAAATCTCCGAAACTTGTTCAAATAGTTTAATAACAGGTTTTGCGCTTTCACCAAGAGAAGCAGCCGCTACACCAAAAAGGATCGCACAAAATAGGACGGGTAATAATTGACCAGCTGCTAAAGAACCGAAGAAATTATCAGGCACGATATTCATGATAAATGCTACAAGTCCTTGCTCCGTTTCAGCTGCTGCTGTTGTATACGCAGACACATCGCCGCTGTTTGCAGCTGAAGTATCCAAACCATGACCTGGGTTTACAAAATGAACGACAACCAATCCAATAGCTAAAGCAATTGTCGATACCACTTCAAAATAGATTAATGCTTTACCACCAATTTTACCAACCTTTTTTAAATTCCCCATACTTCCTATACCAATCACAACCGTTAAGAATATAATTGGTGCGATCAACATTTTGATTAATTTAATAAAGATATCCGCTAACACTTTTAGTTGAACGCCTAATTCGGGGAAGATCGCCCCTACAATAATACCGATAATAATTGCTGTAATTACTTGAAAGGTTAAACTTCTAAAGTTGAATTTCATTATTTCGCCTTCTTTCTCTATTTATCTATTATCTTCTCGCTTATTCACATCATACTGAAAAAGAAAACGTTTTCAATATTATGGTTTTAAAAGTCTTTTTGGTTATTTTGGTCTTATCTGATGGACATAGCTTAAAGGCTAGGTAATAGAAGGAATAAGAATGATTTCTATCATACTAATCGATTTCTTGATTTTTTGTAACAGATGAATTTTGTCTTTTTTGTATTAATACAGTTTTATAGATTTTTGCATAGAATTATAAGCCTCGCTAGTCTATATAAAATAAAAACATAGGCACTAAGGGAAATTAATACAAAATATACTTACAAAAAGCAATACTAACCATAAAATATTATTGACATATTTAATTGAGAAATATTATCATTAATGAGTTAGACTAGAACGTTGGCTGCGTTTTTTATTGAATTATCGTAATCTGCATATTAGCAATTATGCTTATTATGTGTAATTGAAAAATGCGAATTATGCAAAGAACAATCTGGAAGATGCTACATAAAAATAAACAAGCCTATATGTTTATCGTTGATTACTATAGGCGTGAAAGGATCTGTATGCTGAAACAATTTTTCTCATATTACAAACCACATAAGCGCTTATTTTATATCGATTTTTTTAGCGCAATTTTTGTTGCTATCTTAGAGTTGGCATTCCCTGTAGCGGTACAATGGTTTATCGATAGTCTATTACCGACAGGAGAATGGGGAGAAATCACAAAAATTAGTTTCCTCTTATTCTTAGTATATTTACTAAGTACCGTATTAAATTATATCGTCAATTATTTAGGACATAAGCTTGGCATTTATATTGAAACGGATATGCGTCAAGAGCTATTTAATCATATGCAGAAGCAATCGTTTCGCTTCTTTGATAATATGAAAACAGGTAATATTATGAGCCGTATTACGAATGATTTGTTCGATATCGGGGAATTTGCTCACCATGGCCCAGAGGATTTCTTTATTGCGATTATGACGTTTGTTGGCGCATTTCTATTAATGTTTAATATTAATAGTCAACTAGCACTTATTGTTTTAATAATGGTGCCAATCCTAATTTTCGTTATTTCTATAAGTAACAAGCTGATGAACAAAGGTTGGGCCACGATGTACAGTAAAATTGCTGATGTTAATGGCCGGGTAGAAGACAGTATTTCAGGGATTCGGGTTGTTAAATCGTTTACGAATGAGACGCATGAAATGGAACTCTTTGAAAAGCAAAATAGTATTTTCAAAGATGCGAAATTATTTGCCTATCGTGTGATGGCTTCTACACATGCAAGTATTTACTTTTTAACACGTCTATTAACGCTAATCGTTTTAATTGTTGGGGCATGGTACAGCTTCAAAGGTACATTAACTTATGGTGAACTCGTTAGTTTCGTGTTATTTACAAATGTATTGATAAAACCGATTGATAAAATTAGTGCTTTATTAGAAATGTATCCAAAGGGGATGGCAGGCTTTAAACGTTTTCGAGATATGCTGAATGAAGAGCCTGATGTGATAGATCAACCGGATGCTATAGCTGTTAAACAATTAGCAGGGGATATTACATTCCATGAAGTTGACTTTAGCTATGATGGCAAATTTCCTATTTTACAAAATATCAATTTTTCGATTCAAGCAGGGCAAACAGTTGCGCTTGTTGGTCCATCAGGAGCTGGTAAGACGACGATTTGTTCCCTTATTCCACGCTTTTATGACGTGACAGGTGGGGGCATTACAATTGATGGTCTTGATATTAAGAAGATGACTCAAAGGTCATTGCGTGAAAATATCGGCATAGTACAACAAGATGTTTTCTTATTTACAGGTACTGTTCGAGAAAACATTGCATATGGAAAGTTAGATGCCTCAATCGAAGAAATCGAAGAAGCGGCACGTAAGGCTAATATACTTGAATTGATAGAAGGGTTGCCACAAGGTTTTGAAACGGAAATTGGAGAGCGTGGAGTGAAATTATCAGGCGGTCAAAAACAACGTTTAGCGATTGCACGTATGTTCCTAAAAAATCCACCAATCCTAATCCTTGATGAGGCAACTTCTGCACTCGATACTGAAACAGAAAAAATCATTCAACACTCACTTGAAGAGCTTTCTGAAAATCGCACAACGATTATAATTGCACACCGACTAGCAACAGTTAGAAATGCAGACCAAGTATTTGTTGTGACGAAAAATGGTATCGCTGAAAGTGGTAAGTATGATCAATTGGTAGAGCGGGACGGAATTCTAGCAAACTTACATCGAAATCAAATGATTTAATCAAAATCTTTATTTTATAAAAGTAGAAATAATATTTTTAATAGATACCCCTTGAGCACGAGTCAGTAATGTACTGAGCTCGTGCTTTTTTCTACCTTGAACTGAAGAATAAAATAAAGCGGTTGGTTGACGACCATAAAATAAATACAATTTGATATGGCGCAGTAAATTATTTCAGCGAATTGTTCCAACTTTAGAAGTCATAATAGGGAATTGAAGAAAACAACTTGATTAATCTATAGTCTTTTTCTTTAGGAATTGTATAATTTGTCCTTTATGATGATGATCATGATCTATAAATTCCTTAACAATATATATAAGTGAATACGGTGTTCCAGTATGTGGACAGTGACTTACACCGTTTGAAGTTACTGATTTGTTTAATAATTCGTTTGGCAGTTCGTTAAGTTCCTTTACAAGTCGCTTCCTTGTATTCTTTGCTTCTTCCAGTAGTTTTGACTTTGATATGCCAAATTTAGCGTAATTAGATGCTATTTTATTATGGGTATTAAAATCTGGAAATTCCATACCCTTTCCACTTTGAACTGCAGGGATAACTTCGTATAAAAGATGATGATCCCAATTTTTAATGTGGGCAATTATTTCATTTACAGACCATTTACCTTTTGCTATAGGTTTAGACCATAAAATTTCTTCCATATCTTCTAATGTATTTAGCCAAGAAGAATATTTACTAAATTCATTAATTATCGTTGTTTCAACACACATTTACGTTCCCCATTTCTATTTCAACTTACAATATTATAACATAAAACCACAATTTGACAAAACGTATGTTCTTATGCGAATTTACAACAAAAGTTGTACAGTTTAGAAAAATTTCAAAATAAAATAAGTAGTGACTTTATAAAAATGTCCACCTCTTCTGTATGTTTTGTTATGATAATTTATAGAAATAATAGTAAGGAGCAGTAATATGACATTTAAAATATTATTAATAGAAGATGATGAGTCAATTTCAAGGTTGATTCAAAATCATTTTTTACAATGGGATATGCAAGTGGAGGTGCCAGATGATTTTAAAAATGTGATGAATACTTTTCATACTATTCAGCCACAACTAGTTATTATAGACATTCAATTACCTGCTTTTGATGGATTCCACTGGTGTCGTGAAATACGCGCAATATCAAAGGTTCCTATCCTGTTTTTGTCATCAAGAGATCAACCGATGGATATGGTTATGGCTATGCAAATGGGAGCCGATGATTATATACAAAAACCTTTTAATATGGATGTCTTACTAGCAAAGGTACAAGCTATTTTACGCCGTACATATGATTATAAAGAGGAAAAAGTAGAGAATGTCCTTTGGAATGGTGCAACAATTGATTATTCAACGAGTACGATCATGACAAACAATCAAACGATAGAGCTGACTAAAAACGAACAGTTCATCTTACGAGTTCTTTTAGAACATAAGGACCAGATTGTTTCTAGAGATGAGCTTATGCGAAAACTATGGGATGATGAACGATTTGTTAATGATAATACATTAACAGTAAATGTTAACCGCTTGAGAAGTAAATTAGAGGAGCTTTCTTTGAAAGATGTTATTGTCACGAAGAAAGGTCTTGGGTATATGGCTGTTACAAAGGATGTGCAATAGTTGATTTGGTTATTTTTAAGAGAGAGACTTTCCTGGATTCTATTTTTTGCGATTTGCATGTTATGGATGAACCTACTTTTATATTTGGATGTTGGGTTTATGGAGGTTTCTACAACTTATTTAAATGCCACACTAATCTTCTTCTTTTTAACTTTCCTCGTTTGGCGATATTTCAAAGAGATGAAATTTGTTAAAGACATTGCTGACATGCCAAATAACTTTCATCGAGTCGAAGAGTTGCTCATGTCTAAACTAAATGAATCAGCCTTAGAACTAGAACGTTATAAGAACGAGTTAACGATACAATTTTCGGAAGAACGTGATCAACATTTAGCATGGGTTCATGAAGTGAAGACGCCTTTAACTGCAATGAAGTTAATAATAGAGGATTTACCAATTGATACGAGAAAATCATTAGAACTTGAATGGCTAAGAATTCACCTTTTACTTGACCAATCTTTACACACGTTAAGACTTGCAAGTATTGAACAAGATACGATATTAGACAAAGTAGCTTTAGAAAAAGTGGTGGCAAAAGAAATTAAAGAATTAATGTCATGGTGTCTTGCCAAAAACTTAGCAATCGATATAGAGGGTATTCAAGTTAGTATATTATCAGATCAAAAATGGCTATCTTTTATCATACGTCAAATTCTATCGAATGCTGTGAAGTATAGTCACAAAGGAGATACCATTACGATTTATGGTACAAAGGATGATGAGGGCCATCAACAATTACATATACAAGATTCGGGTGATGGTATTGATCCTGCAGATGTACCACGCATATTCCAAAAGGCATTTACAGGTTCTACGGGACGTAAACAAAGCGCATCAACTGGTATGGGACTGTATTTAGCACAAAATGCAGCTAAAAAATTAGGGATTTCCATTGCAGTACAATCTAAAGTGAATGTGGGTAGTAATTTCACATTAACATTTCCAAATTCCGATGAATTCGTCAAAACGATCTCAAAGTGACAAAAATGTCATATTCACATTCAAAATGTCACGTTAATCGAACGATTCCGCTCCCATTTCTTTATACAATATAACTAACAAAAGCAGGAGGGAATCAAATGAGCATATTAAAAGCTAGTAAGATTAAAAAAATATATGGTAAAAAACTGTTCACTCAGGAAGTACTAAAAGGAATAGATTTAGAAGTTGAAGCAGGGGAATTTGTCGGGATTATGGGGCCTTCTGGATCTGGTAAGACTACCTTATTGAATGTACTTTGCTCGATTGATCGTCCAACTGAAGGCATTGTCGAAATAAATGGACAATCACTTCAAAAGATGAAATCAAAACAATTATCAGCTTTTCGACGAACTGAAATGGGTTTTATATTCCAAGATTATAATTTACTTGATACCTTGACTGTAAAGGAAAATATTCTGTTACCTTTATCCGTAGGGAAGACAAGTAAACAAGAAGCGGAATCTCGTTGTCAACAACTAGCAACACAATTAGGAATTCAAGAATTATTAAAAAAATATCCAAATGAAATATCAGGTGGTCAAAAGCAACGTACAGCTGCAGCTCGTGCACTCATTATTCATCCAAGTATTGTGTTTGCAGATGAACCAACAGGTGCACTTGATTCTAAATCAGCTTCAGCATTGCTTGAAAACTTAAGTACTTTAAACAAAGCCAATCATGTAACGATTATGATGGTAACGCATGATCCAGTTGCTGCAAGTTATTGTAGTCGTGTACTTTTCCTAAAAGATGGTCAAATCTTCACTCAAGTTTATAAAGGGGATAAAACGCGCACACAATTTTTCCAAGAAATTATGAATACGCAAGGCGTTCTAGGCGGTGACGGTTATGAAGCTTAGTACCCTTGTATTACGCAGTATGCGAAAGAATATCAAACACTACTATCTATACTTTTTCGCACTAATTTTTAGTGCTGCTCTATACTTTTCGTTCGTAACCTTACAGCATAATGCAGCTGTTGTGAAGTTATCCTATTCTAGCTTAAAAGCTGAAATGGGCTTTAAAGTAGGATCTGTATTGTTATTGGTCATTGTATTTTTCTTCGTTTTCTATGCAAACCAGCTCTTCTTGAAAAGACGTAGTAAAGAAATTGGTTTGTATCAAATGATTGGTATTCCAAAGCCAACAATCTCATATATGTTAACGATTGAAAACTTGATCCTTTGGGTTGGTGCATCAGCCATTGGTATGTTGATAGGATTTTTCTTTTCTCGATTTTTTGCCTTATTATTCTTAAAAGCGATTAATACAAAAAGGGAAATCGAACTCGAATTTTCAACGGAAGCTTTGTTCCAAACAATGCTTGTGTTTGGTCTATTATTTATCGTCGTATTACTTCAAATGATGTGGATGGTTCATCGCACTACATTATTAGATTTATTTAAAGCGACAAGTAAAGCTGACCAAAAGATGAAGAAGATGAATTTTTTCCAAATCATTTTAGGAATTATCGGGATTGGACTAATCAGTTACGGTTACTATTTATCAACTGTTCTTTTCGCAATCGATAAAACCATTTCTGCTAATGATTTGTATAGGAAGATGGGACTTATATTAGGAAGCGTAATTATCGGTACATTCTTAGTATTCCGCTACTCCATCGCATTTATCATGAATATGATTCGTATGTCAAAAAGAGGGCATTTATCATTAAACGATGTACTTGCAATAACGCCAATTATGCATCGTATGAAAAGTAATACATTATCACTATCAATTATTACTCTAATGACTGCAATGGCATTAACGATATTGTCACTATCTTATATCACATATTACTCAACGGATTCTCAAACAGAACAAAATATGCCATATGATTTGGCGATTCTTAATCATAATGGTGAAAAAACCTTTGAAGAATCATTAAAATCTAACAATATTCATTTTCAAAAATATCAATTTGAGCTATTAAACGTACAAATTGATACGAATACTTTGCTAGAAAAGCCTTTAAGTAAAGAAGCACAAATTAATATTACCTTGGACAATATCGTGATGAAAGAAAGTGATGCAAAAAAAGTATTTCCAAAGCTTCACTTAGGGCAAGATGAGGCAGTATTGACAGGATACAGTGACGTCCTCAAAAATCTTATGCCTCTAAAAATAGGAAAAAGCATGACGCTTTATCATGATAAAGCAAAGCAAAAACTCAAACTAATCGATATTGAGAAAAAAGCTAGTATATCAGCGGAAATATCTTACGGAAGTCCTGCGATTATTATCCAAGATGAATTATTTAACCAATTGAAAAAAGATCCATCAATTCAAAAAAGCACTTTATGGAAAACTTATACGGGTTATAACATTCCAAAGGAAAACCAACTAAAAGAAGCCATTACTTTATACAAAAAAGCGACAAATGATGGGACATTTAAAATTGGCAAAAAAGATGGAGTTACTTCATTACTTCAAGTTAGTCCTAAAAAAGAAATGTATCAACAATCTCTTGAAAATATGGGACTACTTATTTTTATCACTGGATTTTTAGGATCTGCCTTCTTATTAGCAACCGGAAGTATCTTATACTTTAAGCAAATGACTGAAGCAGAAGAAGAAATCGAATCCTATAGAACATTACGAAAAATCGGCTTCTCACCTGATGAAATGATGAGAGGGATTTATCGAAAACAATTATTTAGTTTCGGTTTACCTTTATTGTTAGGCTTATGTCATAGCTATTTTGCTGTTAAGTCAGGTTGGAACTTCTTTGGTACCGAATTGGTAGTTCCATTACTTACGACGATGGGTATCTACATTCTACTCTATTCAATCTTTGCGATTCTAACATCTAGTTATTATCGAAAAATTATTAAAGGAATATTATAAAAAGCCCTTTATTAACAGAGACGAATTTACCTCATATTATCTATCAATTTCTAATGGAGCATTCAGAGTTTGATATTCGTATCATTGTTGAAGGATCAGATATGATTGATGAGCAACTGATTTCGAATAACGCTCATATCGGCATTGGAATTGGAAAGAGTAAGTATCGTTCAATTCATGCAGAGAAAATCGTTTCAAGTCCCATGCAGTTAGTTTGTCCTCCTGATCGCGAAGATGATGAAACGGGGAGCTATTATGACTTGGAAAACTTATTTGCTAAGTATCCCGTATTTACAGGACATTTAAAAAAAGCGGTATTAATCGAGCCGTTATTGCAAAAACATATAAATCCTGTTCGTTTCATGTCAATTTCTCAAAGCTACATCGTAAAATAATTTGTGAGAGATGGTTTAGGAATGGCATTTTTACCTAAATCCATTGTGTATAAAGAAATGATGGAAGGGAGATTGAATGTGATCGATTTTGATTTATTTGAATTACCTACAGTCGATTTATATATGAAATATGATAAAGAAAACGATCAAATCATACCGTTGTTAGAGAAAATTAGATATTCCCACTTCTACTAATTAAGTGTTTTAGATTTTAATAGAATAACAAAAGCCTAAGTCTCTTAATGACCTAGGCTTTTCGTTATTTAATATCGAGATTTACAATATGACTTTTAACGATAGATTATGGCTTTAACAATATTTTTCCCGTGCTCTTACGGCTTTCAAGGAAATCATGTGCTTTTGCACCTTCTTCTAGGGGAAAGACAGTAGGAGATTGAAGTTGAAGTTTTCCTGAAATAATCCAATCGAATAATTGTTTGGATCGTTTTTGACGTTCTTCAAATGAAGTAAGGACATTCCACAAATCTCCACCTGTCAGTGTTTTTGAGGTATCCATCAGCATTCGAGGATCTATTGGGGCAGGGTCACCGCCAGACATACCAAAGAATACGACCGTACCGCCTATACGAGTTGCTTGAAAACTATCTTCAAGAGTGGAACCAACGGAATCGTAAACGACATCTGCGCCTTTTCCATCTGTGTATTTCATAACAGATTGTGTCCAATCCTCATCATATGTAAAAGCAATATCTGCACCGACTTCTAACGCTTTCTTACCTTTTTCCGCTGTAGAAGTTAAGGCAATCACTCTAGCATTATATAATTTTGCAATTTGTACTAAATTTTGTCCAACACCGCCTGATGCTGCATGGATAACTACTGAATCATTTGCTTTCACTTTATAACTATCATTCGTCAAATAGTGAGCTGTTAGTCCTTGAAGAAGGATAGATGCTGCAACGTCGAACGAGATTTCTTCAGGTAATACTATCAACTTTTCAGAAGGTACTGCTACTTGTTCAGCATTTGCAAAAGGTACATCGGCGAATGCTACACGATCTCCGACTTGTACTTGTGATACATTTTTGCCAACTGCCTCAATAATACCTGCACCTTCATAACCAAGTATAAAAGGTGGTTCACCAGCTAAATGATAATTTCCTTTTCTCCTATATATATCAGCAAAGTTTAGCCCAATACTTTTTGTGCGAACTAAGACTTCATTTGGTCGGATTTCAGGGTTTGGAATTTCTGTATATTGCAAAACTGTTGAATCTCCAAATTCATTGAAAACAAGTGCTTTCATATTAAAAACCCCTTTCGCTATTTAGTGCATTATTGTACCACATTCATGTCTGTTTTCTTAGGATTTAGCACTGATGGACAAGAAAAAGTTAAAAACACAAAATTTTTAATAGAAATATCCAATTTATTTTCATGATTTCTTTAATTGTAGAGTGAAAATAGGATATACTATTATAGTTCTAGTTTTAGGTATAAAATAAAGTAGGAACTAAATTTTAAGCGAAAGTTTTATCGGAGGTTTATTATGAATTACAAAATCATTAACAAACAAGTATTTGAACAGGCACAACTACGTTCAATTTCGGATGTACCATTCACTGAAGAGGAAAGCAAAAACGGTATGAAATTAGCTGTTGCTAAAGCAGACGAAACTCTTGCATTGTATATTGTCGATGTAGATGGACAAAAGAAATTCGATGTACGTTGGGATGATTCATCTGAACTTTTCAACGGCTGGTATTCAGCTTGGGATAACTTCACTTGGTGCTTAAACGTAGTCGAAAAGCAAAAATAATTATTACAATTCGAATGGCCGAAAACAAATTCAATTTGTTTTCGGCTTTTTAATTTGATCTAGAAAAGCATTGGAAGAAAGGTTTTTGTTGTTTTATGTAGAATAGTAAGAGAGTAGTTTAAAACTACGAGGACATTCTAATTACTTCTGGAGCAAAACTTAATTGCAAAATAAAGGGGTTTAGTGCAATGGCATCAACAACTAAAACAATAGAAAAGTTAAGAGTAGATATAAAACATGTTCTAAACCATAAATTGAATTGGCAAATTGAAGAAATAAATTTAATAGGTAGTGGTGTTATAAACGCCGTATTCCTCATTCATGAGAAAAATTTAGGAAGACTTGCAGTAAGAACGCCTTGGAGATTGGAAGAAAATATGATGGATAAGAACTCAAGTGGGATTATCTCATTAAAAAAAGAAGCAGTCATATCCGAGCATTGTCATAAGTATCATATACCCGTACCGAAAATTCATCAGTTGTATTTTAGTAAAGAGATAAACTTTATAGTATCTGATTTTGTAGCAGGAGATGGTCAAGATATTCCTCCCTATGATATAGGGGAACTCATATCTAAAATACATAAAATTCCGTTGCATGGACTATCAATTGCAGATCAAAATAAGCAAAGTTTAAGTAAAATCGTTTCACAAAGAATAACAGAACGCGTTGATTCACTTAACAAACTAATAAATTCTAATTTTATCATTCCTAGCTTACAAGAATTAGAAGAAATTCTGAATACAGCTCAAAAAAAGAACAGCTTACTACATCTTGATGTTAGACAACCAAATCTAATAGGCGAAAACGGAATGATTAAAGCAATTATTGATTGGGACAATTCATTTATAGGGAATCCAATAATGGAGTTAATGAGGATTTTTGAAACAAAAGAATTAGATGAAGAAGATTTTATAAAGGGATATAAAGATGTAGACATTATCCAAAATACAAATGCAATCATACAATGCATCTATAGACTTGATACGGCTTTAATGCTGTCCATATTATTTACCTCATTTATAAATGATTCTGAGAAAAGAAATTACTATCTAAAGCGAGTCCACAATCTAACCAAAGAAATAACTAATCATTTATAAGTTGTCTTTTGTGTGATTCTTACAAACAAAGTAAAGGGGAATGGATTATTATTAGAAAGATTTTTTATAGTTTCTTTATTTTATGTTTATTAAGTGCATGTTCTCATGAGGGCGTAACTGAGATCGACATTACAGAAGATGATGAAGTTCTTTCTATACAGGATGTAAAGATTCCCAGTGCCATTTTTACCTCTCATAAACAAAATAGTGTAATTGATGAAGAGGAAATGAGATTAAGCATAAAAACCTATCTAGATAGCCATGATGAATTATTAAACGCTAGTGAACCATTTCAAGATGCTATTGATGAAGAAAAGGAATTAACTAAAGAAGAACGAGAGAAATTAGACAAAATTAACAAGCTTATAAAAGAAAATGATGAGAATTTTTCTGGCTATATTTTAAATAATACATTACCTGAAGGGTATCTAGAAGAGTCTAAAAGAATCAGCAGATATATTGTTACTGTAAATGAGACCCTTGATGAACTCAATAAGATGCTAGATGATAATGGAGACTTTCCAGAAATAAACGTTGGAGCAATAATTAAAAATTCTAAAATAGCAAATGGGAAGGAACAGAAAAAAATAGAAGACTTCCTTGATGAGAAAAAGATTGATACGAAAGCATTTGGAAGAGAATAGAATGATAAATAACAAATTTTTATTAAGCTACCCAAGTATTTAGAAAAAGATGCGATACTTACCCTTTGGATTTACTTAGTCTAAAGGGCCTTTTTGTATTAAAAACGAAAGCACTATTATAGGTAAATGCAAGAAGACTGTAGCAACTCTTTTTAGAAAGTTAAGCTACAGTCTAGCAAGTAATTAATTTTTCTATTTATTATTTAAAATTGAAAACTTCAGGATTAGCACCATAATGGAAATCCTCATTTAAAGCAGAAATTTTTTCAACATCTTCATCAGTCAATGTAAAATCAAAGATATCTAAATTTTCACGAATACGAGAAGGTGTCATTGATTTTGGAATTGTAATAACATCGTTTTGTAAATCCCATTTTAAAATAACTTGAGCAGTCGATTTGTTATATTTTTCGGCAATTTCAACGAGTGTAGGGTCATTTAGAATTTCTCCATTCATAAGTGGTGACCAAGCCTCTACTTGAATGCCATGTTTTTTACAGTATTCACGAACTTCAATTTGTGTTAAACGTGGTTGGAACTCGATTTGATTGACTGCAGGTACAATTGTAGTGTTTGCTAGTAGTTTTTCAAGATGATGTACATGGAAATTACTTACCCCAATTGTTTTTACACGTTTATTGTTATATAGTTCTTCAAGTGCTTTATATACTTCAATATAATTATCATCTTGACCTGGCCAATGGATAATATATAAATCGAGATAATCTAAACCTAATTTTTGGATGCTTTCTTCATAGGCAGCAATGGTTT
Organism: Rummeliibacillus sp. POC4; assembly: GCF_003576525.1. Taxonomy (GTDB): domain Bacteria; phylum Bacillota; class Bacilli; order Bacillales_A; family Planococcaceae; genus Rummeliibacillus. Next base: position 27,146 of record NZ_QWUA01000027.1, read on the forward strand.
CATCGTATGAAAGTCCATCATTCCAAACTTTAGATGTAACAAATAATTCTTCACGCGTTACGATTCCTTCATCAATTGCTTTTTTGATACCCCGTCCAACACTTTCTTCATTTCCGTATATATGAGCTGTATCAATATGGCGATAGCCTTCTTTAATAGCCAGCGTCACCATTTCAGCTAGTTCATCACTATCTTTTACTCTAAAAGTACCGTATCCAACAGCTGGAATATGTACACCATTATTTAGTGTTACTGTTTCGTTTGTCATAACAATCATTCCTCCTTTATAGAAACATATTTTACCATGATATGAAAAGAATATCTAAGAATTGAAATGAGATTTGAAGGATAAAAGAATAAAGTCCAATTTCCTGGACAATTTATGGGAAATTAAAATCATATTAGGCGTGTTTTTGGCACATGATAAAAGTAATTGGCTAATTGTTTTCTTTTAAAAATGAACAAGAGGTGTGATTTACTTGAAACGAGATTCAGCTTTTTCCTTTCAAAAGACGACACTTATGCATATCATGGATACAATTGGATTGGGTCTATTTGTAGCAGCATGCGCGTATTTAATATTTAACTGGTCTAGTTTGCCTGCTGAAGTACCCAAATACTTTGGGATGAGCATGGAAATCTTACAGTATGAATCGAAATGGACGTTGTTTTTATTTCCGATGATTACATTTTTGATCATGATTGCACTTCAAATCTTGGAGAAACATCCTGATTGGCACTATTTTCCGATAGATATCAAAAATTCAAATATTGAAAAAGAAGTAAAGCAAAGTGTATTAATGATTTCTTTTATTAAAAATATGAGTAGTTTATTGCTAGCTATTTTGGTATGGGAAACGATTCATATTGCACAAGGGAATAACGCAATATTAGAAGGTGTCATTTGGAGTGTAGTTGCTTCTATTATTATCATTCCTACCTTAATGACTGTTATAGTGGCCTTAAATGAGGAAAAAGATTAAAAATGACTTGATCATTCTTTTTTATAAGATAACTCAACTCTAAATAAACCGAGTCCATTATTATTTGATACTTCATCCACCAATTGCTTTATCTCCGATTTAATATTTTCATTTCCGTTCGTATTATTTAAATAAAGTAATACCGATTTATTTTCATAAGAAAAGATTGAATAGCCAGCAAGTACAGCATCATAACCATGTTGATTTAATGCAATTTTTAAGTCCTCTTCGAAGTTAGAGCTAGTTATTTTCTTCAACATTTCGTCCATATTTCCAGTGTCCTTTTGTGTAGCTACTTTTGTTTCGGCAATCGTGGGAGTTATATTTTCTTTTTCGGAGAAAAAATTAAACAAGTAAGAAAAACAGCTTACTATTAATATAATCGTACCTATTAGAATTATCTTTTTCTTGTTAATCTATATACCTCCTAAACGGTTCCATTAATAATCATATGTATGTATGAATTATGAACAAAATAACAATAAAAGCATTCCGTTTTGCACCCTATTCATTGCTCAATTTTTAAGTCATTGATAAGATAGAATAGATGGTTTATCCACCATTCTTATAGTATTGGAGAATTGAAATGAATATTTTAAAACTTTTATTATTTTACGTAATCATTCTAGGTATTGGCGGGATTTTTACTTGGCTTAATGTTCCAACAACATACTCGCTTCTGTTCTTTATCTTTTTAGCAATCGCTGTAGTGGGTTATTATGCTTATACGATGACTGCGTCTAAAAAGACAAATGCGATTTTACGTCAAGTCCGTTTCCAAAAAAGCAATCCTATATATGCACATATATTAGCGATTAAAGAAGGAACAAAAGAAGATGAAATAGAAGCACTAGATAAACTCATCAAAAAAAATAAAAACAATCATGATGGTCGCATGGATTATGAATTCCAACGCGCAGTTCGTTTAGGTGATTTCGCAGGTGCTAAAAAAATTGCCGATTCCATGAAAAATGGTCCGTTAAAGTCATATAACCAAGCTTATGCAGAAGCACTCGCTGGCAAATATGGAGTTGCACGAAATAAGCCATTTTATCAATCTTGGATGAAACACAGCATAGAAGCAGTGATTGCAAAGAAACAAAACAACAAAGAGCGTTATCAATCAGAAATGGAACAAGCTGTGGAAGAATCTAAAGGAATCCAACGATTGACCAACCAAGTAACTTTAGAAAAAACATTAAAAGAGTGGAAATAACAGCAATATTGTAAGATGAACATGTAAAAGGGATACTATTTTAGGTATCCCTTTTTTGATGGAGTTCGAACAACTCTATTTTTTGTTTAATATTGTTTGACAAAGTACTTTGAAAAATAGATTATTATATTAAAAATTAGTCAATATAGAAACTAGGCGGAAAAATGAAGAAATTTTCAGGATTATTGAAAGACTTGCGGAATTTTTTCTTAACATTCATGATCATGATTTGTTTAGTTATTAGCTTTCGTGCTATCATCTCACCTGAAATTGTCATTGGACATAGTATGGAAAACAGTTTACACGAGGAAGATTATTTATTATCTAATCGGCTCGCATATAGTTACGGAGATCCTAATTATAATGATATCGTGAGTTTTGATGCAGAAATTGTAGCAGGTCATGACTTGTTCATAAAACGAGTAATTGGTTTACCCGGAGATCATATTCAGATTAAAGACAATGTACTTTATCGTAATGGTAAAGAAATCGACGAACCATATATTAAAGAACCAATGGTGACGAAAGATCTTGATGTGAAAGTTGGGGAAAGTGAAATTTTTGTAATGGGGGATAATCGGAATAATTCAATGGATTCCAGAGACTTTGGACCAATCAATTATAAAAAAGAAGTAAAGGCGAAGGTCATGATTCGCCTAAAACCTTTTAACCAGGATTTTAACTATACAAAGTAGTCATTTTGATGAAAACATTATTACTCATTTTAAATTTGGTGTAGAAAATCCATGAATTCTGGAAATACTATAAACAGTTATAATAAAGGAGCTGTTTATATGAAAAAAATCTACATTTTTTTAACGTTAATGCTTTTGTCTTTATTGATAGTTGGGTGTAAAGGTACTGATGATAACGCAACAAATGTAAGTGAAAACGCACCAGTATCAGAAAGTGGCGCAAATAAGCCAACTGAAGCAGACCAATCTGGTGATAATAATTACTCGTCTGTAAAAGATCCGAATAATATACCATTTGCGTTTTCTGAATTTGATTTGGATGTAGATTATAAAGGAAATCAATCCTTTAAAGTGGAATATGAAAATGAAAAAGATGGAGCAGAAGCATCAGTTAAAAATGATTTGAAAAACCAAAAAATCGAAGGAAATGAAGCATATGCAGAACTTGAACCATTGTTTAAAAAACTAACTTTCACTTCGCAATCAACTGATGAAGATGTAAAAAAAGAAATTTTGTCTGTTTTTAATATTAAAGAAGAATATGTGAAAATTGATCTTGATGTTAAATTTGCTGATGGAATAGAAAAAGAATATACTTTCCACCCTTAATGACCAATGCCTTAAAAATTGATTCTAAATCAGTTTTTAAGGCATTTTTATTGAATAATGAATGATTCGATTTTGAAAAGGAAATAGTAGGCTTAGTAACTGAAAGGAGCTGTTTCCTTGATAAATAGTAAAAACTATCTGGCTTTAGTATTCATATTATTCATATTGTTAGGTTGTGAAAACAACGAAAATGCTACAAACAAAGAGCAAATGTTAGCTGCTATAGATAATCATTCCGTTAATCTATCTAATAATACAAAGTCATCCAACAACTTTGAAAGTAAAGAACTACAGTTCAAAAAATTTATCTTGAATATCAATTACGAAAATAACCAATCTACCGAAATCGTATACGAAAAGAAATCAATTGGAATAGAAGCCGAAATGATAGATACTCAAACAAGTAAGAAGATCATTGGAAAAGAGGCCTTTTCAAAAATCCAACCATTACTACTTAAACTTAAACTCCATAAAGGAACACCCGCTTCCGATGTAAAGGAAGAACTTATTTCGCTATTTAATATACGAGACGATTATCAAAAAATCGAATTAGAAATAGGATTTACAGATGGATTAGAAAATAAATATGTATTCATCCCCTAACCCACTAAAGCCTTTGTTCTTTGTTTTGAAAAAACGTAAACATGGGCTTTTTTTATTATAATGAATAAATTTCTACTAAATATTTTGAAATTTCTATAAAAAGAGATAAGTATTATTGTATTGAATAATATCGAATAGTATACTACTGATTAATGAACAGAGTACTAGATCTCTGTGTACTAGCATTACTAGACAAAGGTGATATGTAGGAATATGAACTTGTTTAGTTCAGTTTTTCTGTTGTTGAGGCGATTAACAGAAGAAGTTTACTACTTTATCACAAATTTGCAAAGATCCCTTAGAAGGTCTACCAAGAAAACTATCAAATTACTGCACTTGGAGAAAGAATGGATGCATTTTTATTAAAGGGGTTAATGGAACTTATTAAGGAGGATGACTAATGAACGAAAAAAAGTATCTACTAGAGCTTGAAATTGCACTAAAACAACTAAATTCAAAGGAACGAAAAGATATAATACGAGATTTCAAAGACTATTTTGAAAACGGCAAAAAAGAAGGGAAAAGTGTTGAAGAAATCATTTCATCATTTGGTCCTGCCGAAGAAATTGCAACTGAACTATTAAAAGCCTATTCTGAGGAAGAATTTGTTCCAACTGAAGAGCTGAAACCAATTGATACAGAGCAATTTCAGAAAGTGAAAATAATGGCAGATGGCGCAAATGTCATTCTTAAACCTTCTAATGACGATAAATTCTATTATAATATTATAGATTCGAAAGAAAAAACGAATGTCCACGTCAAGAATTTGGATGGTGTACTCCATGTGAATATTGAACGTGAGGGATTTCACCGTAAATTTTGGTTTTTCAAAATTGCTGTAAATGCATTCACTGATGCGACAGTTACATTACAAATACCTGAAAAGTTATACAATCATATAGCTGTTCATAATAATAATGGTTTTATCAAACTAGTAAAATTACAATCAAAAGATGTTAAGCTTGAAACCGATAATGGACGGATTGAATTAGATAACGTTTTAGCCAATGATGGTGAATTTAAAACTGATAATGGGCGGATATGGGGAAGTCAATGTCATTTCACATCACTTTATGCAGAAACAGATAACGGTCGGATCGAGTTTTCAAATAGCAATGTCAATACATCCAAACTCCGTACAGATAACGGTCGGATTGAATTAGAAGCAATAGCTGGAGAAATTGATGCAAGAACGGACAACGGACGGATAGAAATGTACATACCTAAAATTGAACATTCACTTCATTTAGAAACAGATATGGGCCATATTCAATTATCTACCGATCAAGAAATGACAAATGGTAGTATCAGCGCAGAAACGGATATGGGGAAAGTTGAAATTTATGGTCAAAAATCTCGTAAAATCATTTATGGAAACGGTAAACCTAAAGTGAAACTAATAACAGATATGGGGAAAATTATCGTTGGATTAAAATCAGAAATTGCATAATCTCTTCTTAGTAGTAAAAAGCGTATCCAGATTTGGTATACGCTTTTTTATAAACATGAATAAATACAACATGCAAGAATATAGAATTAAAATGAAACTTAATTTTTACTTAATCGTAATAAAATAGGGATATATTATATTTCAACTTTAATTTACATAAAAGGACGGGATTATGAATGGGATTGATAAAGGCAGGAGTTGGCTCTGCAAAAGGCGTTTTAGAAGATCAATGGCGCGAATATTTTTACTGTGAAGGATTATCCAAAGAAATTTTAGTTACTAAAGGTGTTAAGCGTAAAACAAAACGTGGTTCAAACAAAGGTAACGATAACATTATCACAAATGGCTCTATTATCGCTATCAACGAAGGCCAATGCATGATGATTGTCGAACAAGGAAGAGTTGTTGAAGTTAGTTCAGAACCTGGTGAATATGTATATGATATTTCAACAGAGCCTACTGTATTCTTTGAAGGGGATTTTAAAGAAAATATCCTCCAAACATTTAAAGAAATCGGTAAACGTTTTACATTTGGCGGAGAACCACCAAAAGATCAACGTATTTACTTTTTTAATACGAAGGAAATCATAGGTAACAAATACGGAACCCCTAGTCCAGTTCCTTTCCGCGTAATTGACCGCAATATCGGATTAGATATTGATATTTCTATAAGATGCCACGGAGAATATTCTTATCGAATTGTGAATCCGCTCCTTTTTTATAAAAACGTTTGCGGCAATATACAAAGTGAATATCACCGTGACGAAATCGATAGTCAGTTAAAAACAGAGTTAATGACAGCTCTTCAACCAGCATTTGCAAAAATCTCTGCTTCAGGTGTACGTTATAGTGAAATTCCAGCACACACGATAGAATTAGCGTCAGCACTAAATGAAGTACTATCAAAAAAATGGCTAGAATCACGAGGGATTGCAGTTGGTACTTTTGGTATTAATTCTGTAAAAGCTTCAGATGAAGATGAAGCGATGATTAAACAGCTCCAAAGGAATGCAGTATTCAGAAATCCTTCAATGGGCGCTGCACAACTAACAGGTGCTCAAGCAGAAGCGATGATTAAAGCTGCTGAAAATGAAAATGGGGCTCTAGGTGGTTTCATGGGGATGAACATGGCACAACAAGTTGGTGGCGGTAATGCTAGTCAACTTTATCAAATGGCTTCCCAACAAAACCAAACCACTCCGCAAACACCTCAAAATCAGCCATCTGTTGATACATGGAATTGTGCATGTGGTCAAAAGAACACGGGGAAATTCTGTTCGAACTGTGGTACAGCAAAACCGACTGCTGAAGGATGGCATTGTACTTGTGGCACTGTAAACAAAGGTAAATTCTGCTCTAATTGTGGTACAAAGAAACCGCAAGGAACACCGACCTATATTTGCGATAAATGTGGTTGGAAACCAGCTGACCCGACCAACCCACCAAAATTCTGCCCAGAATGTGGAGATCCATTTGATGACCAAGATAAGCAATAGGAGGGTAGAAGCATGTCCGAACAATTGAAAAAGGCAAAAATTGATTTTGATGCGGAATGTCCTTCGTGCGGAGCATCCATCGAGTTTAATCCGGAAAACGGTAAGCTAACATGCCCCTATTGTGGTCATGAAACAGAGATAGCAAAACCAGAAGACCAGAAAGAACAAGTTGCGCAAGAAATGGATTTTTATACAGCTGAAAAACGAGGGAATTTTGACTGGGGAGTTGAAAAGAAAACTGTTAGTTGTAGTGAATGTGGTTCAGAAACAGTTTATGATGCACTACAAGTAGCAGACACATGCCCTTATTGCGGTTCTCATCAAGTTATGGAAGCCTCAACGGTTAATACACTCGCACCAAATGGTGTTTGTACTTTTCAAATTACAGATAAGGAAGCAGGCGTAAACTTTCATAAGTGGTTAAAGAGAAGAATCTTTACACCACGTGCAGCAAAAATAAGTGCAAAACCAAATGCCTTTAAAGGAGTCTACCTACCCTATTGGACATTTGATACGAAAACAGGCTCTCATTATACGGCAAGTTATGGGATAGACCGAGTCATTAAAGAAAAAGATGGAGAAACGAGAATCGAAACCGATTGGTATATGACTTCAGGTTTTTACCAAGAATTTATAGACGATCAACTAGTCAGTGCATCAACACGTTATGACCATGATATGTTGCGAAAAATCGAACCATTTAACTTATTAGACAATAAATCCTATCAACCAGAATATGTATCTGGATTTTTAGCAGAGCGTTATAGTATAGGTTTACAAGATGGTTGGAATATTGCCCAACAAGACATTCATGACCATATTCGTTCCCAAATTGCATCTAAAGTTCGCTTTGAGTGTGGCGCAGACCATGTAAGGAATGTTCAATTTTCAACAACTTATGATAATATTACGTACAAATATCTTATGTTGCCTATTTGGCTATCATCTTTCCAATATAAAAGCAAAGTTTATCAGTTTATGGTAAATGGGCAAACGGGTAAAGTAGGCGGAAAAGCACCTATTTCACCAATACGTGTAGCCATTGCTGTGATGCTTGCGGGTGTAATGATTGCGATTTTTGCCTATTTCTATGGGGACTCGGAACAGGCTTTAAATGTCATAACATCTATTATGAGCTATTAAATTATATAAAAAAGATAGTAAAAAGCCTCGTCGTAAAAAGACAAGGCTTTTTACTATTTATAGGTCACCGCAGTTCCAGTAGCGACGCACATGAACATTCCATCATAAATAGGAGAAGTTGAAACATCAACGTCTATTAATGCGTTTGCACCAATATTTCTCGCAAGCTGCTTCACCCCATCTAATGTCAATTGCTGTGTTTCTTTCATTTTAACTTCATAAGCAGTACAACGGCCGCCCATAACATCGGTTAAAGAGTTTAAAGATTCTCGAATAATATTAACTCCTATGATTGTTTCACTACTTAAAGTCCCATGATAAGACTCAATTGTTTTACCTTCAATCGTATTCGAAAAAGAGACTAGCAAATGAATCATCTCCTTCATATGGAATAATTGTATTAGTTAATTGTATTTAACTTGATTAGAAAACATGAAAGCGATTTTTTAAACAGGGAGTTTCAAAAGTGAATACTAATTAAGAAACAAGTAATTATAAAAAATTATTAACACTTCCCACTTTCTTGCATATATTAATATATAAGAATATAATTATATAGTAAATTAATTAAAAGAGGTGATATGATGAATCAGCTATTAATCATGGAAAAGCAATTAAAAGCAGTTAGTGATGCTAACCGATTAAAATTGTTAGCGAGTTTAAAGAACGGCGAGGTCTGTGTATGTGATTTAGTTGAAATCTTACAAGTTTCTCAGCCAGCTGTTAGCCAACAACTACGTAAATTAAAGGAGGCTGACATTATCTTAGAAAGAAAAAAAGGGACTTGGAAGCACTATAGATTAAATGATATTCAAGCACCTTATATCCAAACAATCATCGATGAGTTGGAGCCTATCTCAATACACAATTGTGCTTGTACTATTGAAGAAGGTGAGGTTTAACATGGAAAAACCATTAACAAAACAGTTATCATTTCTCGATCGTTATCTAACATTATGGATTTTCCTTGCAATGGGTTTAGGTATTTTACTAAGTATTATAGTTCCTGATTTTAAGGATACATTAGATAAACTATCCGTCGGTACTACATCAATTCCGATTGCAATTGGCCTTATTGTTATGCTTTATCCGCCACTTGCTAAAGTGAAATATGAAGAAATGTGGAGAGTATTTAAAGATTGGAAGATATTATTACTTTCTTTATTACAGAACTGGCTTTTAGGGCCATTTTTAATGTTCTTCTTAGCCATTATTTTTCTACATAATTATCCAGAATATATGGCAGGGCTTATCTTGATTGGTTTAGCACGTTGTATTGCGATGGTTATCGTGTGGAATGATCTAGCAAGAGGAGATAGTGAATATGTAGCTGGCTTAGTTGCTTTTAACTCCGTGTTCCAAATTCTATTCTATTCAACTTTTGCTTACTTCTTCTTGAATGTGATGCCTGGTTGGTTTGGTATGGAAAATTTATCTGTTTCAATCTCTATGTGGGAAATCACCAAAAGTGTTCTGATTTATTTAGGCATTCCTTTTGCAGCAGGGATTCTCACACGTGTTATTGGGATTAAACTTAAGGGAAAAGATTGGTATCAAGAAAAATTTATCCCTAAAATATCTCCACTTACTCTAATTGCTTTGTTGTTTACAATCATCATGATGTTCTCATTAAAGGGAGATAAAATTGTTGCTCTACCATTAGACGTATTACGTATTGCAATCCCATTATTGATATACTTCTTAATTATGTTTATTGTTTCATTCTTTGCATCGAAAAAAGCGGGTGCAAGTTATCCGGTAACAGCAGCACTCTCTTTCACAGCTGCTAGTAACAACTTTGAATTAGCGATTGCTGTGGCCGTAGCTGTATTTGGTATTAATAGCGGCGAAGCATTTGCAGCAGTTATTGGACCGTTAGTTGAAGTGCCTGTCTTAATAGCACTTGTAGGAGTGGCACTAAGATGGCAGAAGAAATACTTTAAAATTAAGTTGTAAAGGAATATTATTCTAGGAAGTTTCTGCTATCGGTAATCATATTAAAGAATAAGCTAAGATTTTTACATTCATATAAATTGCTTATGCAAGGAGCGGGAAAGATGAAAAAAATTGAAATCTATGACCCAGCAATGTGCTGTGATAGTGGTGTATGTGGACCATCTATTGATCCCGAATTATTGCGTGTTTCATTTATTGTCAAAAATCTCGAAAACAAAAACTATCCAATTACACGCCATAATCTATCAAGTGACCCCCAAGCATTTGTCGACAACTCAGAAGTAAATGAAATGCTTACTTCTGTTGGAGTAAATGAGCTACCTTATGTATTTTTGGATGATAAGTTGATGATGACAAATCGTTATCCAACAAATGAAGAGGTTGCAAAATGGACTGGGTTAGAAATCTCAGAATTAACTAAAAAGCCGAAAGTACGATTATCTCTCCATACAAAAGGTGGCGGTCTATAATGGAACGCTTTACAAAATCACATTATCCTAAGTCCAAATATGTATTTTTTACTGGAAAAGGTGGTGTGGGTAAAACTTCTGTTGCAAGTAGCCTAGCTTATTCAATTGCTAGCGAACAAAAGCGCGTTTTATTAGTTAGTACAGACCCGGCAAGTAATTTACAAGATATTTTCAATCAGCCGTTAACGAATGAACCTTCTTTAATTCATGGTACGACATCGTTATATGCATTGAATTTAGACCCTGTGCAAGCTGCTAATGATTATAAAGAACAAGTAATAGCTCCTTATAGAGGGAAATTACCCGATGTAGCCATTCAATCTATGGAGGAGCAAATGTCAGGAGCCTGTACTGTTGAAATTGCAGCTTTCAATCAATTCTCAGCACTCTTAACAGATCAAAAGGTTCAAGAAGAATTTGACATCATTATTTTTGATACAGCCCCTACTGGTCACACTTTGCGCTTACTACAACTTCCAATGGCCTGGAGTGGATTTTTAGCTGATAATTCATCTGGAGCATCTTGTCTAGGACCTCTAGCTGGATTAGAAGGGAAAAAGCAAATGTACAAAAAGGCAGTTGACGTTTTATCAAATGCCGATCTAACTACATTAATACTTGTTACACGTCCTGATACTAATCCGTTAAAAGAGGCTGCAAGAGCATCAAAAGAACTTTCAGATATTGGAATTGAAAATCAACAGCTAATAATTAATGGATTACTAGAGGTTCCTGATTCAGAAGATGCTTATGCTAGTGCTTTCTATAAGCGTCAACGTTCAGCTATGGAAAATATGCCTGTAGAATTATCAAATTTACCTACCTATACCTTGCCGCTCGTTCCATACACCATTACATCATTAAATCGAATGGGTGCTTGGTTCAATAATATAGACATCAATGAAAGCTTACCTGATATTACAAGTGAGGATTATTCACCCCATTCATTATCGATTCATCAGTTAATCGAGGAGATTATGGAAGATTCGAAACGTATTATTTTTACAATGGGAAAAGGTGGCGTTGGTAAAACCACAGTCGCAACACTTGTCGCTTTAGGACTTGCAGAAAAAGGTGAGCGCGTTCATTTAACAACAACAGATCCTGCTGCACACATTAAGTGGGTATTAGGAGATAATAAGCCCTCAACATTAACGATTAGTAATATTGATCCGAACACAGTTTTAACATCTTATAAAAAAGAAGTATTACAAAAAGCAAGCGAATCAATGGATGAGGAGGGACTTGCCTTTGTTCGAGAAGATTTAGAATCTCCTTGTACAGAAGAAATTGCTGTATTTAGAGCCTTTGCTGAAGTTATTGAATCCCACCCCGATGAAATTATCGTAATAGATACGGCTCCTACTGGTCATACCTTGTTGTTACTTGATTCTACGGAGAGCTATCATAAGGAAATAAGTCGTACTTCAGGTGAGGTTCCAATTGCTATACAGCATTTGTTACCTACATTGAGAGATAAAGATAAGACATCGATACTTATTACAACATTACCTGAGGCAACACCTGTTTATGAAGCAGCTCGTTTACAAAATGATTTAAAACGTGCGGGATTAAATGTTTCCCATTGGATTGTCAACCAATCATTTATCAATATAAAGACAGTAAATCCTTTACTATCTCAAAAGGCAAAACATGAAGTTAAATGGTTAGAGAAAATCAATACTTTATCAAATAATCATACTGTCATAATCCCTTGGAGTCTTAAAGAACCAACAGGATTAGATGGATTACACACATTATTGGAGGAAAAATAAAATGAACATGACTGAAAATGCAAAACAATATATCTTAAGTGCGATGAAAGAAAATAATGCTGATACACTTCGCTTTTATGGAGTTGCTGGATGTTGTGGTATGAATCTAGCTGTTGGACTCGTGCCAGCTGAAGAAGGCGATCAAATCGAAAAAGTAAACGATGTTAATATTGCAATCATGCCTGAAATGGCCCAAGAGTTACAAAATGTAACGATTAATGTAGAAGAACAAGATGGAGAAATGGGTTTAGTATTAGAGGGCTACGCACCAAGTTGCGGTTGCTAAGGATATAAGATGACAGTTAATCATGCTAGCACATTATCGGTAGATTATTTTAAACGTTATTTGGAGCTTGTGATGAATGCAAGGCAATTTTCTTTAAAAGAAGCAAGTCAATATATGACTGAACAATTTTTTCGAGGTAACCCTAATTTATATGGAGAAAACACCGCCTTACATTTTAAGAAAGCAATAGTGCAAATAGAAAAGAAGGGGTATTAAATGAAAGAAATTAAACTGTTTAATATAACAAAGCAATCATCTTGCTGTGGGTCAGAATCTACTACGACTTCATGTTGTTCATCAGAAACAGTAAATGAAACATCTTGCTGTTCTTCTCCTGAAGTTAAGACGACAGAAGCGACTAACCCAATACAATTTAATTTGGATTTACCAGTTGCTATTATCGGTGCTGGTCCTATTGGTCTTGCTGCAGCAGCAAATTTAGCAATACAAAAAGTACCATTTATCGTTTTAGAGTCAGGTCAACAAGTAGCTGAAAATATTCGTAAATGGCAACATGTGCATTTGTTTAGTCCTTGGCAATACGATATAGATAAAGCAGCACGTAAGTTATTAGAAGAAACGGATTGGCAATCACCTCAGGATGATCTCTTACCAACAGGTAAAGAATTAATAGATCAATATTTAAAACCATTAAGCGAATTACCTATATTAAAAGAATCCATTCGTTACAACTCAAAGGTGGTTTCTATTTCTCGTAAAGAAAACGATAAAATGAAATCATTAAATCGTGAAAAACAACCATTTGAAATCTATGTAGAACGCAATCATAGTGTAGAGATAATAGAAGCTCGTGCCGTTATTGATGCAACTGGAACTTGGGGAAATCCTAATCCAGCAACATCGAATGGTGTTTGGCTTGCTTCTGAAAAAGAATGCCAAGATCATATTGAATATGGAATACCAAATGTTAAGGAAAATACAAATCGCTATGCAAATAAGACAATTGCTGTAATTGGTGGTGGCCATTCAGCTATTAACACATTATTAGAATTAGCCGAACTTCAAATCGAATATCCACAAACAAAATTATTATGGATTCTACGTAAAAAACATGTAGCGGATGCTTTCGGAGGAGAAGAAAAGGATGCATTAGAAGCTCGTGGTGCATTAGGTACTAAAATCCATTCATTAGTCGATTCAGGTAAAGTTAAAGTCTATACACCATTTTATACAATGCAAGTCAAAGCATTAAACGAACAATTGGAGCTTGTAGGACGTTATCATGATGAAATCATTTCTATAAAGGAAATTGATGAGTTAATCGTTAATACTGGTAATCGCCCGGACTTTTCAATTGAGCAAGAACTCCGATTATCTATTGACCCAGCTACAGAAAGCGTAGAAGCACTTGCACCACTCATCGATCCAAACGTTCACAGTTGTGGTACAGTTCGACCTCACGGAGAAGCAATTCTTCGTCAACCTGAACAAGGATTGTATATTGTTGGGATGAAGAGTTATGGACGTGCACCTACTTTCTTAATGGCAACTGGGTATGAACAAGTACGCTCGATTACAGCTTATCTTGCAGGAGATATAGAAGCTTCAAAACGTGTCGAGCTTGATTTACCTGAAACTGGTGTATGTAGTACTAACCCAAATAATACAGGGGCATCATGTTGTTAAAGTAAATATGTAAATAGTTATGTTAAGTATCAAGTCGCTATATCAATACCAACAAAAAAGAGCTTGGGGTATCCAAGCTCTTTTTACTATACTGAAGTTACTCTAGGTCTAAAAATACACAAACTATTAAGAAATCAATTGAAAAATGGAGCAGTTAGTCTTTTAGTAATTTATTATTCCATCACATTTCTAGTAAACAATTGTTTATTTGTATGAACAATGATACTTATGATCGCAAACAATAGCCCCGAAATAACGAATACGACTCTAATCCCAAACAAATCTGCTATCATTCCCATAACAAGAGAACTCACGCCGAAAATCCCAGTTCCAATCGCACCTAATGATGTATAAACAGTTGCCAACCGTTCTTTTGAAACACTAGTTTGAATAACGGATTGTTGAGGAATATTCTTGATTTGCCCGAAAATACCTGTACAGAGCGCTAAAAGTAAGGCAATGATTGGACTACTATTTAGACCAAATAAGATGATGACGAAGAAACTGGCGAATGAACCGACAAATATAAAAGTTCCTAATCTCTTTTCAACAAAAGAGGAAAATTTAATACAATAAATACTCCCTAAAATCATACCTATAAAGAATGCTCCGTTGATAAATCCCCACCATTTCTCATCGACGTTCAAAGCATCGTTGACAAACACATATAAAATGGCAGCAATCCAAACAGTTCCTGCAATAGTTTCGAGAAAGTCAGTCCAAGCAATCTTTCTTAATACAGGCGTATTAGATAAAGTTTTCCATCCTTCACTAATCTGTTCTAGAACCCCTTTTTGCTCAATTGGTTTATGATGTACACTTTCTAAAAGGCACATTAAGATACTTGCAATGACGAATAAACATCCAACTAACCAAACAAGTTGCTGAGAACTCATCACAAGTAAAAATAAACTTCCTACGAACCACATAACTGCTTGTATGACCTGCGTTACAGTATCGGCCATTCCATTAGCTCGAATTAGATGTTCTGGTTTAACATAGTATGGGATTAATGTTTGTATAATCGGATTTGCGCAACCATCAAAAAAAGCAATCAATCCTATTATTATAAAGATTAAATAGTAATTAGATGCCGTAATATGCAGTAACAATATACCTAAAATAACAAGTAAAATCGTTTTTCCAATCTGCGAACAAGCCAACAACCATTTCAGATTTACTTTTCCAACTAGAATAGGTGTCAGTAGACTAGATATAAACATAGAAGTAGTAATCGTAAATGGTACAAGTGATGATGTAGTTGCAGAGCCCGTTAAAACAAAAATCGTACTTATAATACTAACCATATATAATACATCGCCTATATTAGCGATTGACTGACCTAAAAGTAATAAAGAAAAATTTCTATTAACTTTCATGGATATATCCCCCGATATTATTAATTCAATTCAAGAATAAGAGGGAATATTAAATTGGACTAATCATTAAAATTTAGCTCCTTTTCTAGCGGATAAATCTGGGGGATATAGATTTATCACAAATTGTTTAACCTTATCTTTTGTATCAATTAGTTTAATTAGATTACTTAATTCCATAAGCATTTTTGTTAAATAAGAAATCACTTCTTTAAATATAATATCACAAAATTAATAATTTTCTTATAATAAATGTTGCATCACAATTTTACCTTACTTAGATAAAACAGCAGTACATACTGAACGAAATAGGAGGATTTAAATGGGGGAGCATATTGAAATTAGAGAGATGTTAGATACAGATTGGCCAATGGTGAAGAAAATTTATGTAGAAGGAATTGCTACAGGAAATGCAACATTTCAGACTGAAGTACCAACTTTTGAAGAGTGGACTACATCACATCATCCTACATGTAGAATGGTTGCTGTAAACAAAAAGAATGTAGTTGGATGGATTGCCATAAGCCCAGTATCTAAGCGAGTTGTATATAAAGGTGTTGGAGAAGTTAGTATCTATGTGTCCACAAAAGTAAAAAACAAAGGAATAGGAACTTTATTACTTTTAAAATTGATAGAGGAAAGTGAAAAACACGGATTTTGGACTTTACAATCTTCAATTTTCAAAGAAAACATAGCAAGTATAAAATTGCATAAAAACCAAGGATTCCGAGAAGTGGGGTTTCGTGAAAAGATTGCGCAACATAATGGTATGTGGAGAGATGTTTTGTTATTAGAACGTAGAAGTAAAAAGGTCAATTGAGTTAAAAAAGATATTATGACGAACCATCTAGCTTTAGTTACGAATTCGATTCATTACATTAAAAATAAAAAACCACCCGCAACGAGGAGAGTGCGGGTGGCGATATCGAAAGTCATTGTCGAGGAGATCGAGTTCCTTTCATGACGTTCTGCTAGTGAGCATGTGCATTTTCATGCGCAATTTTAATCTCTTCTTCTAAATGGTGATGCTGTTCTGGACTATATTCTTTTTCCATTTTGGCAACGACAACTGTTGCAACTGAATTACCGATGATGTTCGTTATTGCACGAGCTTCAGACATGAAGCGGTCAACACCGATTAGTAAAGCAATACCTTCAACAGGAATCATTGGGAATGCAGCTAATGTTGCTGCCAACGTGATAAATCCTGAACCAGTTACCCCTGCAGCACCTTTAGAGGTAATCATTAAAATCCCTAATAAGTAGATTTGTTGCCATAGGGATAGGTCAACATTGTAAGCTTGTGCGATAAACATAGCAGCCATTGATAAGTAAATAGATGTACCATCTAAGTTGAAAGAATATCCGGTCGGAACAACTAGTCCAACTACTTGTTTTGAACAGCCGAATTTTTCAAGCTTCTTCATAATTAATGGTAAGGCTGATTCCGAAGAAGATGTTCCTAATACTAGGAACAATTCATCTTTAATATAATTGATGAATTTTAAAATATTAAAGCCAAAGAATTTTGCGATTAAACCAAGTACCACGATAACAAAAAGTGCCATTGTCGTATAGACACCAAGCATTAGTTTACCTAGAGACCATAATGATGATAACCCGAAGTTACCAATTGTAAATGACATAGCGCCAAATGCACCGATAGGAGAAAGCTTCATAACCATATTAATGATTTTAAAGAAGATTTCTGAAACTTGTTCGCAAAGTTTAATCACTGGTTTTACTGGTTCACCAATTGATGCAGCGGCTACCCCAAATAGAATTGCGCAGAATAGTACTGGCAATAATTCGCCGTTTGCAAGAGATCCAAAAAAGTTATCTGGAATAATGTTTGTGATAAATGCTACAAAACCATGATTTGATTCGGCAGCTTGTTTAGTGAACTGAGTAACTGCACCAGCATTAGCTGAAGATGTATCTAAACCCCTACCTGGTTGAATAATGTGAACAACAACTAAACCGATTGCTAATGCAATGGAAGAAACTATTTCAAAATAGATCAGTGCTTTCCCACCGATTGTGCCAACTTTCTTCAAATTCCCCATGCCACCGATTCCGGTAACAACTGTTAAGAAAATAATTGGAGCGATTAACATTTTGATTAATTTAATGAAAATGTCCGCTAATACTTTTAGTTGAGCAGCGAAGCTAGGGAATAATACACCAACAATAATCCCTAAAATAATTGCACAAATAACTTGTACGGTTAAGTTTTTAAAATTAATTCTCATATCCATTCCTTCTTTGTGTGTGATGTGTTTCTTCGTTGTTATCGCTTACAAAATTATCATACTCCTATAATTCTCAAATCTATTATTATGGTTATAAAACTCTTTTTGGTCATTTTGGTCTTAAAAGTTATATAGGCTTTAAATTGTCGAGTAAATTCAGTCATATCAAGCTATAAGAAAAAGCCGAGAATAAATTCCCGACTTAAAAATTTTTTCATTATTTAATCAATTAAACTCATTTTGTACTAAAACAGTATACTTAATGATTTAGCTCTGTTTGAATTTCTTTTAAAAATGTTGCGCCAACATGATTTTTATACAGCGAATAAAGTGGCTTGAATTTAAGCTTCCATTTATTTTGTTCTGCAACAGACAATGTATTTATTTTAATATGATCTTGTTTTTTCAACTTTTCTAAATCATTCGAGTTCATTTCTTTCGCCATTTGAAAATTCCACTCAGTTGCTTCTTTCATCGCACTCAGCACATCTTCTTGAAGCTTTTGGGGAAGACTGTTCCAAAAGTCTTCATTCATTAAAACTGAATAACCTAATAAGCCATGATTCGTTAATGTAATGTTATTTTGGACTTTATAAAATCCTTTCGAATAAATATTCGATAACGTATTTTCTTGTGCATCAATTTCATGGTTTTCAATTTCCGTATATAATTCATCAAATGATGTATTCACTGATTTTGCACCAAGTAATTCAAATTGCGTTTGTAATACTTTACTTGGCATAGCACGTACTTTTATATTCTTAAAATCTTCTAATCTTACTAAAGGCTTTTCTTCCGAAATCATTTGTTTAAAGCCATTGTTCCAAAATGCTAATCCTTTTATATTTACGTGATTCAACTGGTTAAGTAATTGTTCGCCTATACGCCCATTTAATACGTTTTCTACCTCTTCATCCGTATGGAATAAGTAAGGTAAGTCTAATACTTCCCAAGAAGGAATCGTTTTTGTCATCTTAGAAAAGGTAGGAGCAATCATTTGAACATCATTATTCTGTAATGCTTTTAACTCATTATTATCATTATAAAGCATGCCATTAGGATAAATAACGACATGTATTCGTCCATTCGATTTTTGCTCTAAAAGCTCAGCAAATTTAATAGCTGCTTGACCTTTCGGCGTATCCTCTGCCACTACATGGCTAAAATTGATCACGATTTGCTTATTTAAGCCTTGTTGTTCTTCATCCACCGGTAACGTTGAATTTTGCCAAAATTGCTGACTATAACCGATATAGCTAAGAAGCAGCACAATTGTTAAAATGGCGGTTGTAATATAAATTTTCATGCAATCACCAACATTCTGACATTTTCTTTCTATTCTAACATAATTGCAAATGTTACAATATTTATATACTAACAGATTGGAGGACGAGCGGTGAAACGAAAGCAACATCTGTCTATGAACGGCAAAATTATGTCGCTCACCTTCTTCATCATTGTGTTTTCATTTTTAGTTGCAGGGATATTTGTAATTGGGAATATTTTATCCACTAAAGAAAAGGAACTTGGAAATCAAGCTATGCTGATTGCTAGAACAGTCGCAAAGCTTCCAGAAATCCAACATGAATTACTATCAGATAAAAAGCCTCAAGAACAAGCAAAAACCATTAATGAAACAATTGAAGGCATTCGTATTATAAACAAAGCAGATTATATTGTTGTGCTAAATATGGACCATATTCGTTTGTCACACCCTGTTAAAGATTTAATAGGCAAAAAGTCAAAAACAAACGATGAAAATGCAGCTTTTACCGAGCATTATTATTTGTCAAAGGCAAAAGGTGAGGTAGGTACGACAATTCGAGCTTTTGTCCCGATTATGGATGCTAAACACAAGCAAATAGGTGTCGTCATTGTAGGGTACAACTTACCAAGTATTTTCGAAATTTTGTATGGGATTCGAAAAGAAATTTTAGTTGCTACATTATTGTCCCTCCTATTTGGTGCATGGGGCGCATGGATCCTTGGACGTAATATGAAGAAGCAAATGTTTGATCTAGAGCCACATGAAATTGCCAAAATGTATACAGAACGGACAGAAACGTTCAACGCTATGCATGAAGGAATCATTACGATTGATAATGAGTTTACAGTTACTATATTCAATACAAAGGCAAAACAAATTTTAGGGGTTACAGAAGACAATTTAGTCGGTAAGAAAATATATGATATTTTACCTGATACACGGTTGCCAGAAATTCTTGATTATAATATCCCTATTTATAACAAAGAGCTCTTGATCAATCAGCATACGATTATGAGTAACCGGGTACCAATTGAAGTTGACGGCAAAACGGTAGGTGCAATTGCAATCTTCCAAGACCGTACAGAAGTGAAAAAGTTAGCAGAAGAGCTTACAGGCGTGAAAGAGTTTGTACAAGCTTTACGTATTCAAAATCACGAGCATAAAAATAAGATTCATACAATCGCTGGACTCTTGCAATTAGGTCATTATCAACAGGCGCTTAACTATATTGAAGAAGTAAAAGATAAACAAGAAGAAATAGCAAACTTCTTAAATGATCGTATTAAAAACCAAAATATATCCGGTTTGTTATTAAGTAAGATCAATCACGGGAAAGAATTAGGAATTAGCGTTGAAATTGATATGAATAGTCAACTAACTTATTTACCGGAGCAGTTAGATTTTAATGATTTCGTCGTTATTATAGGGAACCTGATTGAAAATGCTTTTGATGCATTGCAATTAGCTAAAAAAGACGAAAAGAAAGTAATGATTAGTATCGATCAAGATGACGAAACTTTATCTGTTTTAGTGGAAGATAACGGGGTCGGTATGTCACAAGAAGTAATTGAACGTATCTTTGATAACGGTTATACAACAAAAAGAAATGAGAATCACGGAATCGGCCTTTATTTAATACAAGATATCGTAAAAAAATTTGACGGTACGATAGACGTTACAAGTACACCTGGAGAAGGAACAAGTATTTATGTTACATTTTATGTATAAGAGGGGTTGAAAGGATGGACCTAATACAAGTTTTACTAGTAGAAGACGATCCGATGGTAAGACAAGTTAATCGTCAATTTATCGAACAAGTACCTGGTTATCATTTAATAGGTACGGCTAAAAATGGTGTAGAAGGCATTCAACAAATCAAACAACTTAAACCAGATCTTGTTTTTATGGATATTTTTATGCCAGAACAAGATGGTATTGAAACGTTAACAAAGATTCGTGAAAAAGGGTTAAAAGTAGATGTTATTGCTGTTACAGCAGCAAATGATATGAAGACAATTCGAAAAATGCTTCAATTAGGTGTGTTTGATTATATTATGAAGCCATTTTCGTTTGAACGAATGGAGCATACATTACAAAATTATCGTCAGTTTAAAACGAAAATCGATGGAAAGAGTGAGATGACTCAATCAGAGTTGGACCTCCTCCTTCATCATCAACAAAAGCCACATCAAACTGATACAAAACTACCTAAAGGACTTAATGCTGCTACTTTAGAGAAGATTGTCACTTATATTGGTACACAGGAGCAGTCTGTCTCAGCAGAAGAGGTAGCAAATGGTGTTGGGCTTGCGCGTGTGACTGCTCGTAGATATTTAGATTATCTTGAAAAGCAAAACAAAGTGAAGATTGACATTCAATACGGTGGTGTAGGACGTCCGGTCAATCAATATCGCTTAATTTATTAACATTAAATAGATAGGGGAGAGCGTATGGGAGAAGTGAGAGAAGTAAAAGTAGTTCCTTATGATTTCAATTGGCCAATTCTTTTTAGCGAAGAAGCAGAAAGTCTTGAACAAATACTAGTAGATGAAGTTATCGCTATTCATCATATAGGTAGTACATCAATTCCGTATATGTTTGCTAAGCCTATTATAGATGTACTCGTTGAAGTGAAAGATATTCAGAAAATAGACTCATATAATGAACAACTAACAAATAACGGTTATATTCCAAAAGGCGAAAACGGAATTCCAGGTAGGCGCTATTTGATCAAAGGAACCCTTCTCCATCGCTCACACCATATACATATGTTTCAAACAGGTGATCAGGAAATCGAACGGCATTTAACTTTTCGTGATTATTTAAAAACACATCCTGTCGAAGCAAATCAATATGCGGTGTTAAAGCAAACATTAGCTCAGCAATACCCAACGAATATTGAAGAATATATTAAGGGAAAGCATGACCTCATACAAGAGATAGATCAAAGGGCTAAAGCTTGGAAAGAAGCCTGTAGAGGAACTATTTAGCCTAAGAGGTTTTAATAACTTAATGGAGGGGGATATAGATTGATCAAAAAGATTAACATTAAGAATCTAGAAAGCGCTGAACGTGTTTTGAGTGTTCAATTTCCATCTTATAGGATAGAAGCAGCGTTACTAGATAATTATGAAATACCTCCTTTGAAAGATACTGTTGCGTCATTACATAATTGTGATGAAACATTCTTTGGATATTTTATAGATGAAGAGTTGTGTGGCGTAATATCGGTGAAACTTGAGGAAGATATAGTAGATATCCATCGTTTATTTGTTCATCCTAATCATTTGAGAAAAGGAATTGCAAAAAAACTTCTATACTTTCTTCAGGAAGAATTTCATGATGCAAAAAAAATGATTGTAACAACTGGCTCCAAAAATTCACCAGCCATAGAATTTTATCAAAAGAATGGTTTTACAATGTTAAAAGAATTAACAGTTGAAGAGAATTTATCTTTGACCTTATTCGAAAAAAATATGAACTAAAAAAGAGAGCATTAAGCAAATTGCTCTCTTTTTTTTACATAATATAACCCATGATACATGATGAAAATACCTAGAAAAATAATAATTGCAATCCAAATCGACATTTGCCAAGGTAAAAGGTATGCACCTAAGATCAATGAAGCGTTACTCAGCAAGGTAGCTCCGTTAAAGCTTAAGCTAGAAAACGCTAAGTAGGAACCTCTTTGGTCTTCTGGAATGCAATTTGCTTGTTCTGTGTTAAAAACAGGTGAATACAATAGTTCTCCAAGTGTAGCGATAAATCCTAATAAGATTAGAACAAAAAAGTTATTAGCGGAAGTTATTAAACTATAACCAATACCATATAAGATTAACCCTATTAAGAGTATTTTCTTATTGGATAATGATTTAGTCAAATTTGCTATTAAGAAAGTAAAACAAACAACTAATAACGTATTTTCAACGTTTAAAATACTATACATCCGTACCCCTTCAATTTCAAAATTGAATATTGAAATGGTATCAAATGTTTCTTTAAGGCGTACGCTTATATAACTACTAAGAGAACGTTCAGCAGTAAATACAAACATAAACCCTAACACTAACTGTACAAAACGTTTATCCATTAATGCGGTTTGATAGCTTTGTAATAAGTCAATAAACATATTGTCATTGGTTTTCTTTCTTACTGATACTTGTTCATCTTCTAACCAGATAAAATATGCTACTGAAATACCATAAGTAATAATGGTTAAAATAGCGAATAATAAAATTTGATGATTGATGTATAGTAACCCGCCTAAAATTGCTCCAAGACTGATAGACAAATTCGTTAACCAATACTCTAATGTATAAATAGCTTTTCTATTTTTAGGCGTTGATGAATCCAATATGATAGCTTCTAAAGCAGGACGCCCTAAATTGTTTGAGAAGATAAATAGCAAGTAAATGACCGCGAATAAGTAAATCGGTCTTTTTTCAGGAATAAGACATAGAGTCATGATTAATAGAAATGTAGGCGCAATCGTAGATGTCCAATAGAGAAGATGCTTTCGTTTAAAGCGATCTGCTAAATAACCTCCAATAATCCCAGAAATAAAACTTACAGCCACAGAGATTACTAATATAATTCCTGCATAAATTTTATTTTTCTCTTGTGTAAAAAACAACGCCATGAACGGCATCACAGAATTTGAAGCCATTCGATTGAAAAATGATGTGATTAATCGTAATTTAATATTTTGTGGTAATTGAAAAATATTCATGTTGTTCACCTCTCTCTTTTCAATAATAGTAAACTAGACTTATAATGTTAAAAATAGACAATATAGAAAATGATGTCTAGTTTTGAAAGGGTGAGAGAATGGATAGTATGCTTTTAAAGCTTTATCAAAACGTTAAGACAGGGGAATGTAAGCAACAACAAGTTGCTAATGTACTAGGACTATCACTTAAACAAACAACGCGTTTGTTACGGAAATGGCAAGATAATGGTTGGATAAGATACATACCTGGTAAAGGAAGAGGGAATAGCTCATATATTGAATGGCTAAAACCAGTTGAAACGATTTATCTTAAAGAGGCAATCCGATTGTTGGAAGAGGAATCTGTAGAAAATGCAGCGAAATTACTAACGTTCGATTGGTCTCCTTCAAGTAAGGAGCGGTTAACGACTCTATTTCAAACAAAAATTGGATTTATACAAGATGAAAACGATAGCCTTATCATTCCGTTACGTTTTCGATTTATCTCATTTCATCCTTTAGAGGCAATAGATGTATATAGCGCTAATATGGTCACTACACTTTATGATCGTCTTATTAATGTTGACGAAGCAGGGGACTTTACTCCAGGGATTGCGCATAGTTGGGAATGTTTAGAAGGGAAATTTCGTATTTATCTAAGAAAAGGTGTTCGTTTTCATGATGGCTCGCTGTTAACAGCTTCAGATGTTGTATCGTGTTTAGAAAAGCTTAGAAGGCATCCTAGACATGTTGACATTTGGGAACCTGTTTATCGTATTTATTCGCCAGCACCTTATGTAGTAGATTTTGATCTTCATTCATTTGCAGATTATATGCTGCCTCTATTAAGTAATACATATGCAAGTATCTATAAAGCGTACGAAGGAAATTTAATTGGAACAGGTCCTTTTTATCTTGTTGAAGATAATGAAACAAGAACGCTTATAAAGGCATTTGATACTTATTATAAAGAACGTCCACTACTTGATAGAATTGAGTTTATTCAAGTACCTACAGATTTTGAAATCATCTATCATACTTCTCAAACAGATGAAGCAGATGAGTTGTTTGAAGTGAAAAGTGATTCTGGATTTGGTGTAGTTGTTATGAATTATTGTCATGAATCTCCGCTTGAAAATCCAGATTTACGTCATTATATCCATCAAATCATTGCAAAATATCGTCATGAAATAGCTTCACATGAAAGTTTTAAAGGCTCTTATTATCCAAATGCAGAAGGGTTTCAGTTGGGGAATAGGGAAGCGTTTAACATTCCTCTCGTAAAAGAAAAACCTCGTATATATAGACCACTTAAAATGCAAGTAGTTAACTATACGAAGGAAATGTCATATTGGTTGAAAGAGAAAATAGAAGCAGCTGGTATTCAGATAGAGATTGTTCATAAAACGTTTAATGATGCCCTCTATGGGAATTTAAAAGATATTGAAGCGGATATTACTATATTCGGTGAAGTATATGAAGTGAATCCGCAATATTCGTTCTTTCATCTAGTAAAGGGATTAGATTATTTAATTTCAGAAGCATTTTCTGTCGATTCTGATATAAAGGAATTATCCTCAAACTATAAATGTACATCGATTGCAAATTGGACGGAATTAAATCATCAAATTGAAAAAATGTTAATCGAAAAATCGATTCTAATTCCACTTTACTATTCAAAAAGAATGATACCGTTTACTACAGATCTTCAAAATATTTCTATAAAAAGCTTTGGTTATGTAGACTTCTCAAGTTTATGGTTGAAACCACATATTCTTTGAATGGCTTTAGCAAAGAGGACTAACTTATATAAAAATAACCATCATACCGATAATATGATGGATATTTTTATAGTATTCTTTCAGCAGATTTAGTTTTTAAGTACTCCAAAAACGTTTGGACATCTTTCTTGGATTTTAATATGATAATTTGTTTATTTTCAGGCAAGTCATGAAGCTTTCTTAAAATATCAGGTCTTTTCATCTTAGGATAATTCCATATCCATCTTAAAAAATCAAAATCAAATTTTTCTTCGCAACCTTCTCCCATATCAGGCCTTGTTTTATTTCTGTATTTCAACATCCTTTTGAGAGCACGGTAAGTACAAATTGTTCTATTTATATCAAGAAAGATGATTGTATCTGCTGCATCCATCCTAATATCCAATGTCCCTCCATAATTTCCATCAATAAGCCATTCATCTTTTTTGACTAAATCTGTTTGAATGCTTATTTGTTCTTCCTTTGAAACGCCTTCCCAATTAGCTTTCCAAAATATCGCATCTAGATGGTATACCTGTATGTTTAAAATATTACCTAACTGTCTAGCTAATGTAGATTTTCCTGAACCTCCTGAACCGATAAGCATAATCTTTTTCATAAAAGTCTCCTTATGAATAACTATTGTTGAAGTAGTACGATTACATTATAAACCTAACAGATAATAACTTTTATTGTAATTTTAATAAAATGTAAAGAAATTGAAATAAAAGTTAATTCTAATGAAAAAATGTGGCGTATTTTTAAATAATTTGAAAAAATTGTATCACTGATGTTTATTAATCATATAAATAAGGGAATAGTGTGTAGTAGAAATAGAGGATAGGAAAGGGGGATCAGTATTGTTTTTGGTTTATATCGTACTGATTTTATCTACATGCTTAATCCCGTTAGTATTAATCGATATGAGAATAAAAGTATCAGAGAAACAATTTGAAAAAGCCATAAAAAATTTAGAATCGATGGATGATAATGTAAGTATTAATATTCAAAAAACTATACAGAATTCATATCAAATAACAGAATTAAAAACGATGATAATACACATATATAAAACCATGAAATGGAAGATCCGAAGTGGATATACAAGAATAAAGACGCACAAGAATAACGAAAAGACATAATTATATACGGAGCATTTGGTGTGAAATCCATTTGATAAAGATAAATTATTAAACAAATAAATAATACGGTGAAAAACTTCAGTATATAAAAATGCTGAAGTTTTTATTTTGTTTAAAAACTTAAAATATCTCACTATTTCAAGTATACTTTTGTAATGAAACGTAACTGCCTAGAATTTATATTATGACCGGGGCGTAGTTTAGAATAGCGATAAACACTATTCTATTCTGAATCTATGACGACTTTTTTTCACTTCTTCCATATCGATGTATTTTACACTATATTCAATTACATCGTTTATAAATAAATGATGTTTTTTCGCAAATATTTTAACCTGTTCGAGTAATTCTGAATCGTATGTAGTTTTATATTGTACACGATCTTTAGGACGGCACTTCTTATCAAACGTAATAGTATCTAGCTCTATTAGATTTTTCAGACCAGATTCCAATAAATAATTTACATGGGTGTCATTTTCAACAGCAATCTTATCTAATTGATTTAATAATGATTTACTAATATTTGTTCTAAATTTTACTCTTGCTGTATCAATTGATTGATACAATTTACCGTTTATATTTTTCCACATTGCATTCAGTCCTTATTTTAAATTTTATGCTTTAGCATAAGCGCTTTTTTAGAAATATAGTGTTCTGGTACATTATTATAAATAATTTCGGCTAGTCTTGGTAAAGTATTTTTTCCTTTCACCCATGTATTTTTTCCTTTCACCCATACTCGGAAAATTTTACGACTAGCTTGAGTCATTTCGATTGTAATTTCAGATCGTAAACCCCAATTTTGAAATACTGATAATAAACCATCTGCAAATTGTTCACTAGCAGTCGTTATATTCATTACATAACCTCTTTTTTGAACCCACCCATCACCATCTATTACTCCTCTAATAAATGATGGTAAAAACTCTTCTGGAACTTCCGGAAACGGTACAGTTAACGACTTTTTAGATGTAATTCCTAAGTTCTGAAGATCATTTTTAATGATTTTTGAATTGATCAATAAAGTTGGCACAGTTCTTGTTGGACCTGTTGGTGCAAGAACATAATCTGCATCCATATAATTAGCGATTTCTTTTAATATCGTTTCACCTTTTTGTGAAAAAGATATTGTTTGCGTACCTTTGTGTACACATCCATCTGTGATAAACATCCCTAAAACCCAAGCCATCTCATGTGTCCAATCTTTAAAGAAATGCTCATTTACTTTATGTTTTCTTGGTACACCATTTAATTTTATTCCATGTTTATTGATCACATTTCGAATAGCACGATTCGTTAAGCCGATAATAGACGATAATTCTTTGTCCGAAAGTCCACTTTTATACAAACAAATAATATCTTCATCTGTAATACCAGGTTTTCTAGGCATAGCTATCCCCTTTCTTTCCATAGATAATTAGTGATTTTCTACTTGAGATACACTAAATACTTCTTTATTTATATAATGCGAACTAACGTTCTGTTGGTCAAGAAAAGTGCTAATTTCATCTTCTTACTTCAATATTACATCTTCATTGTCTACTTACATAGTCA
Source organism: Rummeliibacillus sp. POC4 (assembly GCF_003576525.1). GTDB lineage: Bacteria > Bacillota > Bacilli > Bacillales_A > Planococcaceae > Rummeliibacillus. The sequence continues at coordinate 55,534 of NZ_QWUA01000027.1, forward strand.
ATATAACGCTAAAAACTACTTATCTAGGTTAAAAATAATAAAAAAGTTGCTGCCCGCAAAATACAGACAGCAACTTCAAGTACCTATGATTTAAAAATAAAGAGATTTATTAAATTTAAGACACTTGTATTTCAACCTTTTTCGGTTTCGGTGTAAACCAAGCTAAAACAAATGTGATACAAGCAAGTATAAACAAGTAGAAATATGTCTCGCCGGCTGCTGTTGCTAGTGGTGATGTTGTTGATACTTTCATTGCGTGTGTTAACTGTGTTGAGTAAATTGTGACAATGACAGCAGTACCGACTGCACCGGCTAACTGGCGTACTGTATTGTTTACTGCTGAACCATGCGACGCTAATTCGCGTGGCAATGCGTTGAGAGCCGCTGTATTAAGTGGCATGGTGATAACCTGAAACAATCACAAAGCAAATTCATTTAATGTATCGTAGCAATTAATTCTAATAAAAGCCCAGTAAAATATTACTTTTAAGCGGTAGGGTATTCTTAATTTAATCGTTCGTGTTTAAGCTATTTCGAATTTTATCCAGCCGATGGTGAAATCGCATTTTTTAGCAATTAATATGAATGATTACTTGCATTAATAGTCGATTGTTCGTGTTTATACTTTGAATATTGTAAGCTAATTTTTAATCAAGAATGATACATACCACTTACTTCAAAAACTACTTAACTAGAATAAAGAC
>NZ_QWUA01000028.1 GCF_003576525.1 Rummeliibacillus sp. POC4
GTGTACCCGTGCATGTCCAACAATTTGGTAGTGACAGTCCGGTTCTATACTGATTGTTGAGGGTTGTCGAACAATTTAGGGTAAAAAAATACACGTAAGCTCCAAATATCTTTATAGTAAAGTTGCCAAAACAAAAGTTAAAATAGGAGATAATACGTGTTGCATAAATTCTAGCATAAAATTTCAGTGGTTTGACGATGTAACTATTTTATAGAGCGTCCTTTTTAGTGTTCCTCTTTATGAAATAAGAATCTAAATGTTAAAATTTATGTAAATCTAGTATGTATAGCAGAGCAAAAAATCTCCATCTATAATATTTAACCAATCCCGACAGAATTGCCCTTTCTCAAGAAATGTGAAGAGCGAAGCCCAATAAGTTGGGAAAGGATGAATGTTGGTTAGGCGATAGCCTAAAGGCGCTTGTGAAATATAGATAGCTAGTAAAAAAGTATCTACTTCCCAAGAATCCCCACTTCAAATACCCCGTAAAGTTGTTAAGTGGTGGGGAGTTCACTTAAATGATTCAACAGGACTGAGCATAGCAGCGTCACTTATACAAACTTTATATGCTAAATAATTTTTATCATGTTATTTGTCATATTATATATATGACAAGCACTACTATATTGGTTGTCTAAAATAGTGGATAATTGAAAAGAAAGAAGTGATGAGAATGGCACAAGCTGTGATACTAGAGAATGGTTACAGTAAAAAGGAAGAATTTTGGAATGCATTAACTCATGGTGTATCATTTTTGTTAGCAATTCCAGGATTGATATTACTTATTGAAAAGGCGAATGAGAACGGTTCGAAAATTGAATTGTTTAGTTATATTGTTTTTGGTTTATCAATGATGTTATTGTTCTTATGTTCTACACTTTATCATAGTGTTCCTATTTATAAGAGCTTTTTTAAAAAGATGGATCATAGTTCAATTTACTTTTTAATAGCGGGTACATATACTCCAATTGCACTTGTTGCAGTGGGTGGAAAAACGGGCTGGGTTATTTTCTGGATTGAGTGGATATTAACAATTATTGGCGTCATCATGAAGATGTTCTTTGTTTATCGTTTTAAAACCTTATCTTTAATCGTCTATTTAGGAATGGGCTGGCTTATCGTTTTTGCATATAAACCACTAATCACACATATTACGCTAAAAGGTTTTCTAGTATTGCTACTTGGCGGTGTCATTTATTCGGTAGGTACTTATTTTTATAAAAATAAACGCATTCCATATAATCATGCAATCTGGCATGTATTTGTAATGGCAGGTTGTGCAGCAATGTTTGCCAGTGTCTATTATTTTATATAATAGTATGAGGCGGGGACAGAACTAGTCTTAGTTCATCAAAAAATCGAAATTGCATCAGGCAATTTCGATTTTTTTCGTTTTATGGTGAAATGTTGTAGAGAGATTAAGGTTAGCTATTTTTACATATTAATAGATAGTGTTTCAAGTGAAAGAAATGTACCTATTTGACAAAAATGAAAATCACACATTAAAAAAGCACATACCTATTGGTAAGTGCTAAAAATGTTATGAACATCAAATATTAATATTAGTAAAGCCGCCTTTGCCGTAATTTTAAAATATCGAAAGTTTTAAACCACCACTCCTCAAAGTGGGTGTTTGCAGAATATTTCATGTTTGTCCGCATTAACAAAGAATGCGGCATGCCAATCCGTACTCAATTTAAACTCCCTATTACAGCTCAAAGGTTAAAACTTAATATTATTACGTACAACGCAGCTTGTATTCTAATAATACAGCAGGTGAGATGAATCTGCAAGAAAGACCACTTCGGAGATTACAGAAATAAATACCACATTTGAAACAAAAGAATACAATGATTATGTTATAAACCTCACTCAATTCTTTATTTCAAAGAAGCTCCCTCATTTAGATTTCCTATTAGCATTTTTAGTAGTTCTCTTGTTGCAAAAGAGTGATAGGTGTCTTTTTTAGTGATGATTGCAAGTCTCCAGTGAAAAATGGAATCTTTAATAGGAATCATTTTAACATTCGGATTGTTTTGCTTATAAAAGATTGACTTTGGCAAGAGGGCAATGCCCATTTTAGCTGAGATTAGTTCTGTGATTAAATCCCATTGAGAAGTCTCATATGATACCTTGGGGTCAAATCCATTTTCTTTGCAAGCATTTATTACCGAATCATGTAAGGTGAAATCATTTGAAAATAGGATGAAATTTTCATTTTTCAATTCACTAATAGCCAATTTTTCTTTATTAGCTAGAGGATGGTCATTATAAATAAACACTACAAACTCATCTGAAATAAAGGGATAAACGTTTAGTTTTTCTTCATCGACTGGTAGAACACAAATGGCTAAATCAACCTCGCTGTCTTCTACAAGATGGACGATCCTCTTGGCGCCTAATTCGACAAGCTGAAGCCATACTTTTGGATATTTTGCATGAAACTTAAGTGCCATATCAGGGAAAACGATTGTACCTACTAATGGCGGTATACCTATTTTTATTCTCCCAGTTTTAACATTTCTAAGTTCATCTAATAGCATCTTTAGCTCTGTGAGAGATTCTAGAGATTTTTGACCTTGTTGATATACAATTTTACCTGCATCTGTTAGCCAGAGGTGGCGTGTAGAGCGATCAAATAGTTCTACCTGTAACTCTTCTTCTAGTTTTTTTACAACTTTACTAAGTGATGGCTGCGATAAGTATGTTTGCTCTGCTGCTTTTGTAAAACTTTGATGGTCTGCTACCTTCATAAATAATTGTATCTCTCGTAAATCCATTATTGATTCCTCCTATTTATTCGCTGTATTCATGATATTTATTCTATTTATGAATTTTACTTATAAAAAAACAAATTGTAAACTAAATCATGTAGAAATCAGAATAATAGTAACACTGCAGAGGGGTAATTATATGAAGAAAAGTAAAGTGATGAATTCATTTTTGGAAGCGGTTTCTGATATTGAAGAAGGCTCTACTTTAATTGTTGGAGGCTTCGGGCTTTCTGGAATACCTGAATATTCTATACAGGCACTTAAAGAACAAGGAACAAAAGATTTGACCATTGTTAGCAATAATTGTGGGGTCGATGATTGGGGATTGGGATTATTACTAGCCAATCATCAAATTAAGAAAATGATATCCTCTTACGTAGGTGAAAATAAAACATTTGAACAGCAATTTTTAAGTGGTGAATTAGAAGTTGAGTTAGTCCCTCAAGGTACTCTTGCAGAAAGAATCCGTGCTGGTGGCGCTGGGATTCCAGGCTTTTATACAGCAACAGGTGTAGGTACTCCAATTGCTGAAGGTAAAGAAACAAAGGATTTTGATGGGAAGACATACCTACTTGAACATGGGATTGTAGGGGATTTTGCACTTATTAAGGCTTGGAAAGCAGATACACTCGGGAACTTAGTATTTCGAAAAACAGCTCGTAATTTTAATCCACTTGCAGCTATGGCGGGGAAAATAACGATTGCAGAAGTAGAGGAAATTGTTGAACCAGGAGAATTAGATCCTGATGAAATTCATTTGCCAGGCATTTATGTACAACGACTATTACTTGGAACGGATTATCAAAAACGAATTGAGAAACTCACAGTTGTGAAAGCTTAATTTAATAGAATGGAGTGTCGAAAATGAAAGATACACATCTTAAAATTGTGAAGAGAGCCGTTATGGAAGTTGAAGATGGCATGAATGTTAATCTTGGTATTGGTATACCTACACTTGTTGCAAATGAAATTCCTACTGATTTCAACGTTTTACTTCAATCAGAAAATGGACTATTAGGTATTGGACCTTATCCGTTAGAAGGAATGGAAGATCCAGATTTAATTAATGCTGGCAAGGAAACTGTCACAACTGTACCGGGGGCTTCTTTTTTTGATAGTGCAGAATCATTTGCCATGATTCGAGGAGGACATATAGACTTAGCAATTCTTGGGGGTATGGAAGTATCTGAACAAGGGGATTTAGCTAATTGGATGATTCCTGGGAAAATGGTAAAAGGTATGGGCGGAGCTATGGACCTTGTGAACGGTGCCAAAAAGGTAATTGTCATAATGGAGCATGTAAATAAGCATGGTGAGTCAAAAATAAAAAAAGAATGTACATTACCTCTTACTGGAAGGCAAGTTGTACAACGATTAATCACTGATCTGGCAGTATTTGATTTTACTCCTAATGGAATGATCCTAATCGAAATACAAGAAGGAGCATCCCTTGAAGAAGTAAAGGAAAAGACAGAAGCGCCATTTATAATATCTCCTGAGTTAATTTCTGCACAATAATTTTCAATAATAGGAATAGGGGTTATTAATGCTATTCGATAAAATTATTGTGGATTTTCTTTTTAGAAGAGGACAATTATAACTTTAGAAAAATAGAATTATTAATATTTACAAATTTACAATATTAGTGTGAATTAAGATAAATGAACAAAGGAGATGGGCATATGCGTGATGTTGTTATTGTAAGTGCTGTTAGAACACCAATTGGAAGTTTTATGGGTGCTTTACATAATACACCTGCTACAGAGTTAGGAGCAATTGTCATTAGAGAAGCTCTAAATCGTGCAGGGATTCAAGGGGAACAAGTAGATGAAGTCATCATGGGGAATGTTCTTCAAGCGGGTCTTGGGCAAGGACCTGCTCGACAAGCTGCACTTAAAGCGGGATTACCAATTGAAGTAACTGCAATGGCTATCAATAAACTATGTGGATCTGGATTGAAAGCTGTACATCTTGCTACGCAAGCTATTCAAACAGGAGATGCTGAGGTTATAGTAGCAGGTGGCATGGAAAATATGAGTATGGCTCCTTACTTATTAACAAAAGGACGTTCAGGGTATCGTATGGGCGATGGGAAAATATATGACAGTATGATTTTAGATGGCCTGCAATGTTCTATTAATTCTTATCACATGGGGATCACTGCTGAGAATATAGCAGAAAAATACAATATCAGTAGAGAAGAACAAGATGAATTTGCTGCTTGGAGCCAACAAAAAACAGAGAGTGCCATTAAAGCTGGAAAATTCAAAGCTGAGATTGTGCCGATTGAGATTCCTCAACGTAAGGGCGATCCGATTATTTTTGACACAGATGAGTTTCCTCGTGAAGGAGTTACTGATGACAAGCTTGCTAAATTAAAACCAGCATTTAAAAAAGACGGTACTGTAACTGCAGGTAATGCATCTGGTATTAATGATGGCGCGGCTGCATTAGTACTAATGAGTCGAGAGAGGGCAGAAGAACTAGGTATTAAACCAATGGCGGTAATTCGTGGTAATGGTTCAGCAGGTGTAGATCCAAAAATTATGGGGATTGGACCGGTACCTGCTACGAAAAAAGCACTAAAAAAAGCTGGAATAACAATGGATGCAATAGATCTTGTTGAAGCAAATGAAGCATTTGCGGCACAATCACTTGCAGTAGGCCAAGAATTAAAAATTCCAAGAGAAATATTGAATGTCAATGGTGGAGCCGTTGCATTAGGCCACCCAATTGGTGCCAGTGGTGCACGTATACTTGTGACTTTGTTATATGAAATGCAACGCCGTAATTCTCACTATGGATTAGCTACATTATGTATTGGGGGCGGCCAAGGAGTTGCAACTATTATAGAAATTGAAGAATAAATAGAGGGCAAAGTGTGAAAAAGGTAGGGATTTTTCAAAAAGCTACTTGGATGGGAGTTCATACTTTGTTCGATATTAAAGGGGGATCCTTATGGATTTTATAATCATCCTACTAGCGTTAGGCCTTTTAATATTTTTTGCCTACCGCGGATATTCAGTTATTTTAATGGCACCTATTTTTGCGTTATTCGCAGTTTTATTTATAGATCCTGCAAATATTTTGCCATTCTTTTCTGGAATATTTATGGAAAAAATGGTTGGGTTCATTAAAAATTATTTCCCAGTTTTCTTATTAGGAGCTATATTTGGGAAAATCATTGAAATGTCTGGAATTGCAGAATCCATTGCAAAAACGATTATTCGTTTGATTGGAAAAAAGCAAGCGATGTTAACAATTGTCCTTTTAGGTGCAATTTTAACTTATAGTGGTGTTAGCTTATTTGTAGCTGTTTTTGCCATCTATCCGTTTGCTGTCCAATTATTTAAAGAGGCAGATATACCAAAACGACTTATGCCGGCAACTATTGCACTTGGAGCATTTACATGTACAATGGATGCTTTACCTGGAACACCACAAATTCAAAACGTTATTCCTACCACTTTCTTTGGTACAGACATTTATGCTGCGCCAGTTTTGGGGATCCTAGGAGCCATTGTTGTCTTAGGTGGTGGCTTAGCTTATCTAGAGTTTAGAAAGAGACAAGCTAAAAGAGCAGGGGAAGGTTATTATGGGTTACCAGATGAAACTGCAGCAACAGTTGAAATGCATTTAGATGAAGATACTTCTATTAACATGGACTCAAATCATTCTGTATTTCGACAAATCTTTGCGTTTGTGCCACTTGTTCTTGTAGCAGTGATGAATAGATACCTGACTACAGCTATACCAAGATGGTATCCAAATGGATTTGATTTCTCTGCTATTGGATTAGATAGCTATACAGTTGATGTAAAGGCAAATGCTGCAATTTGGGCAGTTGAAATTGCGTTAGTCGTTGGTATTGTTACTGCTCTTGCTTTTGGATGGAAGCGAGTAACGAAAACGATGAAAGAAGGACTTAATGCTAGTATTGGTGGTTCATTACTAGCAGTTATGAATACTGGGTCTGAATATGGTTTTGGTGGAATTATCGCTGCGCTTCCTGGATTTGCCCAAATCAATCATGCATTATCAGGTACTTTTTCAAATCCTTTAGTTAATGGAGCTGTTACTACTAGTGCTCTTGCTGGTGTTACTGGTTCTGCATCTGGAGGTATGGGGATTGCATTAAGTGCAATGTCCGAAACATACAATAAAGCAATTACTGCAGCTAATATTCCACCAGAAGTCATGCACCGTATTGTTGCAATGGCATCAGGAGGGATGGATACACTCCCACATAACGGGGCAGTTATTACTTTGCTTGCGGTAACAGGATTAACGCATAGACAATCATATGGTGATATTTTCATGATTACAGTTATTAAATCGTTGGCTGTGTTTGTCGCTATAGCTCTTTACACTTGGTTTGGTATTGTATAAACAATATATTATTCGTGAGACATCAATTGATGAAGGAGGAGAAATAATGAGTGGAATATTAGAAGGAAAAGTAGCATTTATTACGGGATCTGCAAGTGGAATTGGCTTAGAGATTGCAAAAACTTTTGCAAAAGAAGGAGCAAAGGTTGTTATTTCAGATATGAATAAGGAGAAAAGTGATCTAATAGCAGCAGATTTAAAGGAACAGGGATTTGAAGCTCTATCTGCTCCAAGTGATGTTACGGATGAAGAAGCCTATAAAAATAGTTTGGAATTGGCATATAAGACGTTTGGCAGACTTGATATTCTAGTCAATAATGCAGGACTTCAGTATGTATCGCCAATCGAGGAATTTCCAACCGAGAAATTCGAACTATTAGTAAAGGTTATGTTAACAGCACCATTTATAGGAATTAAAAATGTGTTCCCAATCATGAAAAAACAAGGTTTCGGAAGAGTTATTAATATGGCTTCTGTAAATGGAGTTGTTGGCTTTGCAGGGAAAGCTGCCTATAATAGTGCAAAACACGGAGTTATTGGATTAACAAAGGTTGCTGCATTAGAGGGGGCCGAACATGGCATTACAGTGAATGCTTTATGTCCCGGTTACGTAGATACACCACTCGTACAAAATCAACTTAAAGATGTAGCAAAAACAAGAAATATTACTGTGGATAAAGTGGTTGAAGAAGTATTCTTCCCACTTGTTCCTCAAAAAAGATTACTAGATGTATCTGAGATTGCTGATTATGCTGTGTTCTTGGCAAGTGACAAAGCTAGAGGCGTCACAGGACAAGCAGTAATTCTAGATGGTGGTTATACTGCTCAATAATCGATATTTCCAAATTCTATTTGTTTTAGCTACTGTAGGAGGTTAAAGTGATGAAAGTACAAGATATTAAAAAAGTTGTTTGTGTTGGTGGAGGAACGATAGGAGCTAGTTGGGCAACATACTATCTATGGAAAGGGTTAAATGTTACTATTCAAGATATTAATGAAGAAGCATTAGCAAGAGCAAAAAACTTAATAGATTCTAATCTGGATTTCTTAGTTGAAAAAGGTATTATAACAACTGAATTAAGTAATGATGCTAAGAAACGAGCTGTTTATACTGTTGATATGGAAAAAGCGTTTACTAATGCGCAATTCGTTCAAGAATCAGCTTATGAAAGCTACGAAGTAAAGCAAAAAATTGTTAGTGAATTGGATAAATACGCGCCTAATGCTATCTATGCAAGCAGTTCTTCAGGTCTTTTAATTAGTGAAATTCAAAAATTTTCTCAATATCCAGAAAGATGTATAATAGCGCATCCTTTTAATCCACCACATCTGATTCCTTTAGTTGAGATTGTTAAAGGGGAAAAAACAAGTGATGAATTTGTATCATTAGCCTATGATTTCTTTAAATCAATTGACAAAGAGCCAATTATTCTTAATAAAGAAGTTCCAGGTCATGTGGCAAATCGTATTTCAATGGCAGTGTGGAGAGAAGCTACTGATTTAGTTTTAAATGGCGTTTGTTCAGTAGAGGACGTAGACAAAGCTGTTTGTAATGGTCCGGGATTACGCTACGCATTAATGGGACCACATTCAATTTATGAACTTGCAAACCCTAATGGTATTATTGGAACTATACATCATCTTGGGCCGTCTATGAATTCATGGTTAGAAGATATGACAGATTGGAAAAAGATACCTGGGAATGCAGGGGAAATGATTAAAGAAGGACTTCAAGATGAAATGAAAAACATTTCTTCGGAAGAATTAAAGACATGGCGTGATGATAAGCTTATCAAAATTCTAAAGCAAGTAGGTAAACTGTAATTAAAAAAATTATTTAGCGTTCTCTTAGAAAGGGCTGTCCTGTAAATTGGATAAGCCCTTTTTTAATGATCTTCTATGATATAAAAGTTCATGATTTAATTGCTAGAAGGAAGATACCATGAAGATGTTGAAAATGCTATTGTAATTATATTATTACAAGAAAGACGAAAGGGGATTTATAAATGAATATAGATAATTTAGAAGCGTTTATGTATGTGGTTCATCTAAAAAGTATTCATAAAGCTTCTAAAGCACTGTTTTTATCTCAACCTACAGTAACAGCTCGAATTAAATCATTAGAACGAGAATTAAATTCGGAATTGTTTATTCGCCAAGGGAGAAATTTAGTACTTTCATCTCAGGGAAAGGAATTTATCCCTTATGCACAGCAAATTTTACAGACATTAAGGGAAGGAAAACGTCAACTAAAACATCAGGGTGCCCAAAACGAAATTGTCATTGGTGCTAATGTAATTACATCTCAGTACTTTATTCCACATGCGTTAACTTCGTGGAAAAAGGAGCATCCACAACTACATTTTAAATTTACGGCAACAACAAACGATGAATTGATTACGAAATTATTAAACCATCAAGTAAATTTTGCTTTTATGAGAGCTATACGTGATGAGGGAATCCATCAGGAACCAGTACTAGATAATTCGGTTCGGCTGATTGTTTATCCCGATCATCCATTTATACAAAAACAAAATGTGACAGTTAAGGAATTGGCTAAGGAATCCATTGTATTTTTTGAATGTGGAGCTTTTGATTGGGATTTAATTTATAAATTATTTGAAGTGGAAGAAATTGAGCCGAACATTGAATTTAAAGTAGACCACCTTGAAATAGCGAAGTCATTAATCATAAATAAGCAAAGCATTGGGTTTTTACCATACTTATGTGTAAAAGAGGAATTAGAGAAAGGGGAGTTATTTGAAGTTGATACGACGCATCTGCTTCAAATTAAGCAGAATGTTTATTTGTCGTATGTTGAAAATGATACCGTAAATTTGCTTAGAAGCAGTATTGAAGAATCTGTTAAACAATTCTATACCTAAATGATAGAAAATTTTTATCAATCAAAAATTTTTTCTATCAAAAAAAGCCTTGTTAGCTTTCCTTAGAAATGTTAGGATTATTTTCAATAACAATTTCTTATAATTCTTATAAAAATAATAGGTATTATAAGAACAAATGGAGGGATTGGCATGGCTGAACAAAGAAAAATTAAATTTGGTGCAATCATTCATGGTGTAGGTGGCAATATTTCGGGTTGGAGACATCCAAATGTATCAACCGATGCAAGTGTCAATTTAGACTTTTATAAACAACAAGCTTTAAAAGCTGAGAAAGGCAAATTCGATTTGGTCTTTATTGCGGATGGTTTGTATATAAACGAACAATCAATTCCACATTTTTTAAATCGTTTTGAGTCTATCACAATTTTATCAGCGTTGGCGGCGGTTACTTCTAAAATTGGTCTTGTAGGTACAGTATCTACTTCCTATAGTGAACCTTTTACAATTGCTCGTCAGTTTGCTTCTCTCGATCATATTAGTCAAGGGCGTGCAGGATGGAATGTTGTAACAACACCGCTTGAAAAGACAGCTTTGAACTACAACAAGACAATTGAAGAACATCCTAACCACGCAAAACGTTATCAAATAGCAGAAGAATATTTGGAAGTTGCGAAGGGTCTATGGGACTCATGGGACGATGATGCTTTTGTGGCAGACAAAGAAAACGATATCTTCTTTGATCCAAAAAAATTGCATACTTTAAATCATAAAGGTGAATTCTTCTCTGTTGCAGGGCCATTAAATATTGCTCGCACTAAGCAAGGGCAACCAGTTATTTTCCAAGCAGGATCTTCAGTAGCTGGGAAGAGATTGGCTGCAAAAGATGCTGATGCAGTTTTCACTGGACACCCTACATTAAAGGATGCGCAAAGTTTTTACGAAGATGTAAAAAAACAAGCAGTAGAGTTTGGGCGTAATCCAGATGAAATCGTGATTTTACCAGGTATAGCACCAATAATCGGTGATACGGATGAAGAGGCAGAGCAAAAATACGAGGAATTAGTGAACTTGGTGTCAATTGATCGAGCACTAGCATACCTTGGTCGTTATTTCGATCATCATGATTTTACACAATATCCTTTAGATGAACCTTTCCCAGAACTAGGTGAAATCGGTGCAAATAGCTTTAGAAGCCATACAGATCGTATTAAAAAAGAGGCAAAAGAACAACATTTAACTTTACGCCAAGTAGCGTTAAGAGAAGCAACACCACGTACAGATTTTATAGGAACACCTGAAAAAATAGCTGATTTAGTTCAAGAATGGTTTGAACGACGCGGTGCAGATGGTTTTATTGTGGCGTCATCACTTCCTGGCGCATTAGATGATTTTGTAGATAAAGTAGTACCGATTCTACAACAACGTGGTCTCTATCGAGAAGATTACGAGGCTGATACACTAAGAGGTAATTTGGGATTACCTTTTAAAGAAAGTCGTTATGTAAAAGAAACGGTATAAATTTTTTATCTTTAAAACCTAGTTAACTAGTAAATATACTAATAAATAAGGAGGGAACTAAATGGGGTATAAATTAGGTATTTTAGATCAAAGTCCGGTAATTGAAAACTTATCGAATTATGGGATTCTGCAAAGAACTGTCCAATTAGCACAGAAAGCTGAAAAGTGGGGATACGAAAGATTTTGGGTGTCTGAGCATCATAACTCTGAAGATGTACTTGGGTCTGCTCCTGAGATACTAGTCCCTTATCTTTTGGCAAAAACAAATACAATTCGCATTGGATCTGGTGGCGTAATGCTTCAACATTATAGTCCATATAAAGTGGCTGAAGCTTTTCAAGTGTTAGCTACATTAGAACCAAGACGTGTAGATTTAGGTGTTGGCAAAGGGCCAGGTGGATTACCTTTATCAACAAAGGCTTTGCAATATGGCACAGTTAATACAGGAGAGGATTTCGAGGAACGTCTAACATTTCTTCAACAAATCCTTCAAGAAAGAGTCCCAGCAAATCATCCACTTGCTGGGATTAAAGCAACACCTAAACCACCTGTACAACAAGAGTTAATATTATTAGGGGCTAGCCCGAACAGTGCTCGATTAGCTAATAAGTTAGGCGTTACATTCTCGTTTGCCAGTTTCTTTAATAGTGATGATCGTAGTCTAGCAGAAGCAACTGAAGCGTATAAAGAAAACAATAAAGATGGTCGTTTTATCTTAGCAGTTTCAGTTATTGCAGCACTTACAAGTGAAGAAGCTAAACGCCTTGCTGGACAGCAGAAGCTTGTTAAAGTCCATTTGAAAAGTGGTAGGGTATTAACCCTTCAAAATGAAGAAGCAGCAGAAAAGTTTGGTAAAGAGTCTGGAGAAGAATATGAAGTGAAAGTACATCAGGCAAATTTTATAGCAGGTTCACCAACCGAAGTAAAAGAAGAGTTAGACCGCTTACATCATCAATATGGAGTAGATGAATTTATCATCCACACACCAGTTAAGGATGACCAAGCAAGAATTCTTTCTTATAAATTATTAAGCCCTAATACATTGTTTGCCACTAAAGAAACGATTTCGCTGTAGTCAAGAAATTTTCAGGATAAAGGAGGGGGACTATGATCGAAATTGAAGGGCTAAAAAAGAAGTTTGGGCATAATGAAGTACTAAAAGGAATCAATATGCATGTTGAAAAAGGAGAAATTATCTCAATATTAGGGCCAAGTGGTTCAGGGAAAACAACACTTTTAAGATGCCTTAACTATTTAGAGAGTCCTGATGAAGGCCAAATTGTGATCGATGATGTGTTAATAAATGCACACAAAGTAAACAAAAAAGACATCTATCAATTGAGAAAAAAGTCTGCAATGGTATTCCAAGCTTATAATTTATTCCAACATAAAACTGTATTACAAAATGTAATGGAAGGACTTGTTGTAGTGCAAAAAAAGAGCGTCAACGAAGCTAAAGAAAAGGCGCTTGAAGTTTTGCAGAAAGTCGGGCTAAAAAATAAAATCGATGCATATCCCAGTCAATTGTCGGGAGGACAACAGCAACGTGTTGGAATTGCAAGAGCACTTGCCTTGAATCCAGAAGTTATTTTATTTGATGAACCAACTTCGGCACTTGACCCTGAATTAGTTGGGGAAGTATTAGAGGTTATTGCCAAAATTGCTCGAGAAGGAAAGACAATGATTATTGTGACCCATGAGATGAATTTTGCTAGAGAAATATCTGACAGAATTATTTTTATGGATAACGGTGTTGTAATTGAAGAAGGGATTCCACAACAAATTTTTACAGAGCAAAAAGAAGAACGAACTAGACAGTTCTTAAAGCGAATGACACCTGAATTAGATTATTCCATATAAAATCTAGAAAAATTAACACTACTACTACAAGGATTCTTTTATACGGATAAATATAGTACTTTTCAACAATATATCCTTGTAAACTTACAGGGATAATAAAAATAAGGAGACAAAACAAATGAAAAATATTAAAAAACTTTGGTTCGCAGCTATGATTTCCTCAATTGCTTTATTAGGGGCATGCTCTTCTGAAGCAAAATCAGATGAAAAAGAAAAGGAGAGTTCTTCCAAAGTTCAAACAATTGTTGTTGGAACAGGTACACAATTCCCAAATGTTTGCTTTATCGATAAAAATGGTAAGTTGACTGGTTATGATGTTGAAATTGTACGAGAAATCGACAAAAAGCTTCCAGAATATAAATTTAAGTTTAAAACGATGGAGTTCTCAAATCTGTTATTAAGCTTACAAACAAAAAAAATTGATTTAATCGCACATCAGATGGAAGTCAATAAGGAAAGGCAGGAAAAGTTCTTATTCAATAAAGAACCCTATAATGTATTCCCGCTAAAAGTAACTGTTTTTAAGGAAAACAGTGATATAAAATCTATTAATGATTTAAAAGGTAAAAAAGTAAGTGTGACAGCAACGAGTAATTCTGCCGTATTTATTGAGGATTACAATAAAAAACACAATTTAGGAGCAAAAATTGTGTATGGATCTAGTTCAGCTGATAGCAATGAACAATTGAAAAAAGGAAGAATTGATGCACTTATTTCAACTCCATTTGCAGTAGATTTCAATAATAAGCAGGCAGATGCGCAACAAAAGGTTGTTGGCGATGCATTATTAAATTATAAAGTATATTTCTTATTAAATAAAGATGAAACAACTCTTTCCAATCGAATTGATGAAGCTCTAAAAGAGTTGAAAAACGAGGGGGTTGTTAGTAAGTTAAGTAAAAAATGGCTTGGTGCTGATTATTCAGTTGAGTTTTAAAATCATAGAGTAAGCTCTAAAGGGAGGCAAGTAAATGGGTAAAGCATTTGATCCTATCTTAATCATTGAGTTCCTTCCTACGTTAATAAAATACTTAGGTGTTACATTAGAAATTGTATTTTTCTCAATGATTTTTGGAACAATCATAGGAATAATTGTAGCTTTACCAAAGCTCTTTCATATTCCAATAGTAAGACAAATTGTTACGTTGTACATTTCATTTATAAGAGGGACACCTATTCTAATTCAACTTTTTCTTGTTTACTATGGGTTACCAGCGCTTTTAAGTATATGGAATATCGATATTACTAGAATGGATGCACTCTATTTTGTAATTATTACGTATTCACTAAGCCACGGTGCTATTTTTGCAGAGATTTTCCGTGGTGCAATTCAAGCTATTGACATTGGACAGACTGAAGCAGCCTATTCAATTGGTATGAAACCTCTCCAAAGTTTTTTTAGAATTGTTTTACCACAAGCTATTCGAATTGCATTTCCTAACATGGCCAATTCAATTATTGGCTCTCTAAAGGATACTTCGTTAGCTTTCACTATTGGTGTGATGGATATGATGGGTAGAGGTGAAACTCTAATCTCTTCGACAGCCCATGCGTTAGAGGTATATATATCATTATCGATTGTATATTATGTAATCGTGCTGGTATTTGAAAAAATATTTAAAATTTCTGAGAGATATTTTAATCGCTATCAACCTCATGGAATCTCTTCTATTTAGTAAGGGGGAATAGTATGACTATTGACTATTCATTTATATGGGTTGCCTTTAAGGAAATTCTAAAGGCAGTTCCTTTAACTTTAGTTTTAACATTTGTACCGATTGTCATAGGTTTTCTAATAGGTTTAGCTGTGGCTTTGATAAGAGCATATAATATAAAGTTTTTAAGTCAAATTGCTAATTTCTATGTCTCATTTTTTAGAGGAACACCTGCAATTATGCACATTATGGTGATTTATTTTGGATTTCCTATTCTCTTGGATTACCTCATCAAGGTATTCAATTTGCCATTCCAATCCAATAATGTACCAATTGTATTATTTGTTATCACAGCATTAACCCTGACAGCAGGATCTTACTTGTCTGAAATTATACGTTCTGGTATTTCAAGTGTTTCAAAAGGTCAAATTGAAGCAGCTTATACAATAGGGATGAATACATTTCAGGTTGTAAAAAGAATTGTATTACCACAGGCATTAGCTCAATCTGTCCCGAATATAACAAATCTTATTATTGGATTTTTGCATACAACGTCCATTGCATTTCTCGTTTCTCAAAAGGAAATCACGGGTGCTGCTAATATAGTAGCTTCAAAGAATTTGAAATTCTTAGAGGCTTTTATAGCTGCAGGTATTATTTATTGGGTAATTACTTTGATAATTGAAGCTTTATTATATTTCATGGAAAAGAAAGCGAAATCTTATAGTAGAAATGCGTTTTGAGTTTGATAATAACAATATATATCGGAAAAGGAGGGGGCTTCATGGGGGAAGTTATTACAATTGGTCTATTATCTGAAGAAGATAAAGAGGCTACACGCAACGTTCTAGTTGCCAGCTATGAACAGTTTAAAAATAGTTATACGAACATAGAAGATTACTACACATATATTGGCGAAATTAAAGAATCATTGGATAATCCAAATTTAGACCGAGTATTAGTAGCAAAAAGTGGTGACGAAGTTTTAGGAACGTTACAGCTTTTCCTTTCATCTGAAATGGCATATGGACGACCAGAAATAGAAATCCATGCGCCGATCGTACGCTTATTGGGTGTACATCCATCAGCAAGGGGAAAGGGAATAGCAAGAAAACTCTTAGCAGAAAGTATTGACTATGCAAAACAACTTGGAGCTACCAGTCTCTATTTGCATACAACAGATAAAATGTCGGATGCAATTCGTTTATATGAAGGATTAGGTTTTCAACGGGATCAAGAAAAAGAATTTTTAAAATACGACTTTTTAGTCAAATGTTATCGATTTGACATAGAAAGCATCTAGTACTTATCTAAGTTTGTTTTCGATAATAAAAACTTTTTTTGAATGGAGGAATTTTTAAATGGCACAAGAATTATCAATAGTAGTGTGGGCAAAAGATGGATGCAGTTATTGCAAAGAGGTAAAAGAGTATTTATCAGAGCAAAATTTAGATTACCAAGTGATTGATGTAACAAATCACGATGAATTAAGAGATATTCTAGATATAAAATATGGCGTTCGTCATGTTCCAGTTGTTGAACTTGGAGTCAACGATCAATATCAAGGCGTAACGGAAGTGGGAATTGAACATTTACAAGAAGCGTTAAACAAAGTAAATAAAGTTATCCAACAACAAGTGTGATGTTTAAGTTAGCGTTTTGGACGGGAAAATTAGTCTATAACGGGACAAATTTATTCAATATTTATAATTTTAAGAAAAATGTATTGTAAAGAGGATATTCTAATATTATAGAATAAACCCTAGAAGGGAAGATCTTTGAATGACTCAACAAGATGATTTTAAGAAAGCATTAGGAAATTATCCAACAGGTGTAACGGTTGTGACCACCGTTAATCAAGAGAATAATCCAGTTGGTTTAACGGTTAATTCGTTTGCTTCTGTGTCATTAGATCCATTGTTAATTCTTTGGTCGATTGATAAAAGATCGAAGTCCTTATCTGATTTTACTAATAGTAAGAAATTTGCAGTCAATATTTTGGCAAGTGATCAAGAAAAGCTTTGCTTCCTTTTCTCAAGTAGGGAAGTAAATCGCTTCGGACAATGTGAATGGCAACGTTCAGAAAGCCAATTGCCAATTTTAGCAAATGTAGCGTCAGTATTAGAATGTGAAACCGTTCAAGAAATAGAAGCTGGGGATCATGTTATTTTGATAGGGAAAGTTCATCGAATTGTGAATGCTGATAAGGCACCGTTACTTTATCATCAAAGGAGTGTAGGAGGAATTCCTAAAACATTCTATCAAGCAACTTAAATGGGTAGGGTAAACTGCAAACAACTAAGTGATTGGGTTGTTTGTGGTTTATTTTTGGGTAAAATAAAAAAGCATTGCCTTATTTGGAAGGCTTAGCTTCAGTTAAAACTTCTTTAGTCAATGCAGTAATATCAACGGGTGTTTTTTCCGTTATGACATCTGCTAAAATAGTGTTTTTAAAGTAATTCACACTCGAAGGTAGCGGAATAACAAGTAATTTCTTTAATGCCTCTTGATACATACTGACGAACTCTTTGTCGGAATTGCCTCGTTTTAGCTCTGCAAATGCCTCATAGAAAAGATCCAGTTTATCTGCAAATTCTAATAAGCGCCCTTCAATCGTTGCGTCTTTTCCTTCTTTCATACGATCAAAGAAGACTTCTTGAAATTCTTCAGGAATTTCGTTAAAAATGAATTTCTCCATCATTTTTTCTTCTACATGAGAAATCATTTGCTTTAGCTCAGGTGACGCATGCTTTACGGGTGTTTTAATATCACCGATAAATACTTCTGCAAAATCATGGTTAATCGTTTTTTCATATAGCGATTTCCAATCAATAATCGAGCCGTTCATTTCTTCAATGGTTCCAAAAAACATAGCGTATTGTGAGACTTTCCAAGAGTGTGCGGCCACATTATGTTCTTCAAATTTGAAGCGACCAGGGCAACGAATAATACGCTCTAAATCATTTAAACTTGTAAAAAATTTATGAATACCTATAAAAATCCTCTCCTTTAAATACTTTTATCTATTGTATGCTACTTTATCAAGAATGTGACTAGGCTGTCCACTAATATCTTCTTGATAGGTGTATTATATAATACATTTTGTTCTCAGACTGCCTTTTTACAAAGAACACAAGCTATCTTTACTTTGGATTTACAAATCCTAATTCACTTATTTGTCGATTGCTTGTATATCGCATTTCCTATATTGTTAAAGTAAGAAATATACGTAAAAGGAAGCTTATCAATGCTCTATTCAACAGTATTATTTATACATGTAATCAGTGCTGTATTATCTATTGGACCGTTTTTTGTCCTCATTCCAATGCTAAAGAAAATGCGGATTTCTGAAAATCACGATGAAATGACTGCATTTGTTACAACATTCTCTCTTGCTATTCAAGTTGTAAAGCATGCTGGCCATATTTTAATATTATCGGGTCTTTATATTTTATGGCAGGGTGGTTATCCGATTACTTCACCATTTATCGTGTTGACCTTTACCTTACTAATCGCATCAATTGTATTTTTAGCGAGAGCATTTAAACCAACTATGAGAACGTTTAACACACCACAATACAACAAAGAATACTTTGTAAATAAATTAAGGAAAGCCGTGTATATATACACCTTGTTACTATTAATCATGCTTTGGTTCATGGTTACCAAGCCGCCAATTTGGTGATAGTCGATGGTGTTTGTTACAACTAAAATAAAAAGGATACTTAATGTGTTTTTATAAGCATTAAGTATCCTTTTTGATTATTTTTCTAATTCTTCAATGACAGGTTTTACAAGCTCAGTAGCTGTTTTGCCTACCTTTTTATGATCTTCCACGAGGGATAATACTAAAAATTCATGACCCTTTTTCGTATCGAAAGCAACAACAAAGCTATTTTCTGTGCCTTCAGTACCTTGCGTTTGCTTTAGTTCAGCTGTTCCTGTTTTAGCAGCTAACGTAGGGCTGATACCGTTTAAATTATGAGCAGTTCCGTTTGGATTTTGGATAACTTGCATCATTGACTTTTTAACAATTGTAGCAGATTTAGAGCTGATAGCATCTTTTGTTTTTGTTTTGGCATCTTTTAAAAGATGTGCATAAACGACTTTACCATTACTTGCAAAAGCGCTATACGTTACAGCTTGTTGAATAGGGGACATTAAAACTTGCCCTTGTCCATAAGCTGTATCGGCTAATAGAATTTGTGATTGGAATTGATTTTTGTTTGAAATTTGAGCTGGTTCCATTGTAAATGGTAAGTCTAATTTTTCACCAAAGATAAATTGATTGAAGCCTTTACGCAATACATCTTCACCCATATCAAGTCCAGTTTGTGCAAAGAAAATATTATCAGAATAGACAAAAGCCTTTTCTAAATTCACTTGTGGAACATTGGAAACACGTGTTACATAATAATTTCCCCATGCCTTATCTTTTTGCCACTTCAGTCCACTAATCTTACGAGTTTTGTCAGGCGTTAGTGTACCTGCATCTAGTGCAACACTTGCAGTGACCGTTTTTAATGTTGAGCCAGGTGCATAACGTTGCGTAAAGCGATTGGCAAACGGTTTTCGTTCATCGTTCATATAGGACTCATAATCTTTTTGTGAAATACCGCGAATCATTTTGTTTGGGTCATAAGATGGTTTGCTTACTAGTGCTAATAATTCGCCTGTTTTTGGTTGCATAATGACAGAAGCTCCTGTTGCATTTTCAAGTGCATCATATGCTTGTAATTGTGATTTCGCATCAATCGTAAGCTGAATATCTTTACCATCTTCACGATAGCTTTCCAATAAAACTTCTTTTACTTTACCGTCTTTGTCGATTAAAGAAATTTTACCACCATTTTTTCCACGCAATTCTTTATCATAGGCTCTTTCCAAACCACTTTTTCCAATAACAGCATCACTAGAGAGTGTAGAATCTTTTTTCAAATCTTCTGCTGTCACTTTTCCAGTATAGCCAATCATTGTAGAAGCAGCTTCTCCGAGTGGGTAATAACGAATATCTACTGCTTGATATTGAACAGCTGTTATTTTCTTTACTTGTTCGTTATCGATTACTTTTAAAGGAACAAACAAATCTTCCTTTACCCAACTTTGATTAAGTTTTGCTTCAATTTCTTCCACCGTCATATCAAATTGTTTGGCGATAGCTTTTATATTCTTTTCCTTTTTATCACCTTTACCAAGTTCTTTTGGTATAATTCCAGCTTGGCGAAATTCTGCATTCGTTGCTAGTTCGTTCCCACTTTTATCGAGAATTTTCCCACGAATAGCATCTTCTTCAGAGAAAGAAATCTTATCTGTTGCATCCATACTAGGAAATACTAAGTTGGGATTCCAATCAATCGCATAATCCTTACCTTCTTTAATGACCTTTCCTTTATACGAAAGGGTGGGCATTTTTCCAAGAGAAGTTGTTAGGTTAAGCTTGTATGAAAATTGATATTGCCCATTTTTTATTTTAGAAATAGTCATATTGCTAATTTTTATTTTTTCAGCGCCAATACCATTGAAAATATTCGTATATTTGTCGACCAAGGATTGTTTGTTGTAATTGTATTTTTTTAATGAATCATTGGAAACTAGTGATGGCAGTTGGTCATATTTTTGCTCTATGAGTACTTTGGTGAATTTCCCCACCATAATTTCAGCCTTTTGTTCAGCCTTTTGTTGCGCCATATAAAATGCGCCCCCACAAATAATGACTATTAGAGCTATAATAATTCCGATTAGTAATCGTTTACTTTTCAAGATAAACTCCCCTCCTTACCGTTATTATCAAGCAAGTATGAAGAAAAGTATATTAGAAACAACTATTGATGGTAAAATAAATATTAGAATCTGAGGTTGTAAAAGAAAGAGGATTTAATATGAAAAAAATGAGAATTGGACTCATCCTAATGGCAATAGTCCTTATTGTTTTTGGGTGGGGAGCATATAAAGAAAAAGAACAAAAGCAACAGATTAACACAATCATAAATAAACAAGATGAAGTTAACCAAATTGAAGTAAAAGATCAAAGAATTGATAAAGTTATTTTCTCAACTAAGAACGACTCGGCTCAGTATAAAGAAAAATATCCACTAAGTCATATCGACAAATTAGACAAAGCGGATCGTAAATTGTTTAAGGACAAGGCAGACTACATTATTACTTATAAGATAAATAGCAAAGTATTATATTCTGTTGAGATATTGTGCTTAAAAAACAAGGATGATTCAATTTCTACTAAGCTAAAACCATTTTTGTTCGAATCAAAAGGAAAAACATATATGATTTATTGGACTGAACAAAATAAAATACTTGAGCAATCTGAAAATACGCAGAAATTGTTGGGAAACTTATAGATTAATCAATATAAAAAGCTAGAGAATAGTCCATTCTCTAGCTTTTTTAATAATCAATTATTCTGGAGCAGTAAAGGTGCGAGTAGCTAACTCTGCGTCTAACATGAAAATGGCATTTGAGTCATTTTCTATACGTTTGAATTTGTGAATAATCGTATCTAAAGTAGATTCTTCTTCAACTTGTTCATCGATAAACCATTTTAAGAATGCCATTGTTGCATGTTCACGCTCATCTAATGCGATATCAGATAACTCATAGATACGGCGAGTGACTTCTTTTTCATGTAGAAGTGCAGCTTTAAATGCTTCCAAAACAGAACTGAAATTATTTTCTGGACTTTCAAATCCTTGAATAGTTGCCCGATAACCTAAATCGTTGATAAAGTTATAAAACTTCATCGCATGAAATCGCTCTTCTTCAGCTTGTACTAAAAAGAAATTTGCAAAGCCATCATAATTTTCACTTGTACAATAAGCGGCCATAGCTAAGTAAGTATGAGCTGAATAGAATTCAAAGTTCATTTGATCATTTAATGCATTGTGTAGTGTTTCAGATAACATAAAAATTCCTCCCTAGTATCTATATTAAGTTGACTACCCTAACTTCAATTCTAGTATACAACTGAAAAAACAAAGTATTCATTAATTAAACAATGTGTTACTTATTTTGTCACATTACGCATATGGTGGGATTTTGTCGTAAAACATTTCCCAAGAAATAATCTTGTCGATTAACGTCTAATGGAAAAGTTGATGGAGATGATGGTACAATCCATTCTCATCATTTGTATATTTAGAAATTTCATCTGCATGTAATTGAACTTCTTTACGGGCATTTTTCATAGCAATACTTTTTCCTACTTTTTTAAAGAGGGGAATATCGTTACCACCATCGCCAAAAGCCATAACATGGTCAAATGCAATGTTTAATTTGGATAATAGTAAAGTAGTTCCAGTGGCCTTACTAGCTCCAGCTCCATTCACATCTATTAAATGGGAGGATGATAGAGCTGCTGAAAATTCTAAACTTTTTTGCATTCTCTTTAAGTTTTCAAACCAGTTTGCTACATGAGGAGTATGGTCATCAAAAAATATTATTTTTTCTACATTATTGGTATGGATAGATGATGTCCATTCAATATATTTACGGAAATTATGTAATTTTAACTTTGTTGTTTCCGATTGAAAAGGTGTTTTCATTGCAGTAACGGTTCCATCTTGATGGTAGATTTCATGGTGAATTCCAAATTCAATCGATTGATCTATTAATTGTTGAACTGTATTCGAAGGAATATCCTTTTTTATAATTTGTTTTGACGCATCAAAGATATTCATCCCATTTGATGCGACAATTCCATCTACTTTAAATTCTTTAGGAAGAATCTTTCTAATTTCGAAAATTGTCCGCCCAGTGGCAATAAGAACAAGCAATCCACGTTTTCTAAGTGTCTGTAAATATTCTACTAATAACGGATTGACAGTCTTTTTACTTGTCAAAGTTGTCCCATCTAGGTCTAAAATAATTGCTTTTGAATCCATCTCGCCATCTCCAATGTTAAGTTTTTAACATAAACCATTTTAGTGGAAATTATAATTATGTAAAGGGAATAATAACAATCCATTATGATGAAAGGTCAATATATATAATAATGCATATTCTTTGATATAATGAGAGCAGCTAAAGGCGGTGAAAAGTTTACGTGTCAAAATGGTATAGTGTTTTTCCAAAAAATCCAGTGATGAGTTGGGTAGCATGGGTCGCCTTATGTCTCATCCCGTTTTATTTAATTTTCCATACAGCATCAAGGCTTACGCTGTCAGTTGCTCTTGCAATTTTAATCATGTATTTAATCTGTTTTCGCTTTGCCTATAGTGCAACAAATGGCCTTGTTTATATGTGGATTGCGTTTGGAATGGTGATCAATGCTGTCATGACAGTATTGTTTGGATATATATTTTTTGCCTTTTTTACAGCATTCTCTATCGGGAAAATTCATCATACAGTAGGATTTTATATAATGTATGGTCTTCATATTGCGATGACAGTAGGATCTGTCATTGGTGGATTCTTTATCGAAACAGATTTGTTCATCCAAGAGCTTCCTTTAATTGTTATCATCTTATTTAGTGCTATTTTAGGTCCTTTCTATCTTTTTAGTGAAAGTAAAAGTAAAAAGCTTGAAGGGGCACTAGAAACAGCAAATGCTCGTATTTCGGAACTAAGTGTATATGAAGAAAGACAAAGAATTGCTAGAGATTTACATGATACATTAGGACAGAAGCTTTCGATGATTGGGCTAAAAAGTGATCTGGCTGTTCGATTAGTGAAAAAAGATCCAGAAGCTGCAATTAGTGAATTGCATGATATACGGCAAACATCTAGTATTGCTTTAAAAGAAGTACGTGAGATGGTATCTAATATGAAAAATGTGAAACTACAAGAGGAAATAACTCATGTTCAGCAAATATTAATAGCAGCCAATATTCAGTTAAAGGTGGAAGGAAATCCACAGTACGATCGTATTCCAAAATTACTAAGTAATTCATTGAGTATGTGTTTAAAAGAGGCTGTCAATAATGTAGTACGACATAGCCAAGCTACTGAGTGTAAAATTTCTATATTACAAAGTGCTGATTTTATAGAAATGATCATAAGTGACAATGGAATAGGGATATCCAAGAGTTCTAAAAGAATGTCGAGCAATGGTTTAAATGGTATGAAGGAACGTGTTGAGTTTGTAAATGGCGAATTAGAAGTAAGCGAAGATAATGGTACGACGGTAAGAATCATCGTACCAATAGTTATTACTCATGATTAAAGAATGGTTTTTTGATTTACATTAAGAGTTGTTCAAATAAATTTTGGACACTCTTTTTTGTTTTAAATAAAGTTTTATATATAGAAAGCTTGTCTAATAAATAGAATTTTTCACACTTCATTTTCCTTATAAAGATAAAATTTTCAAAAAAAGAAAAGGATTCAACTAATTAACGTCGAAATGTTAATACAACGAATAATTTTTATCTTTTTAGTAGCCGTTCTTTTAAGTAAAGGATGATATTTGATTCAAATGGGAAAGATACTACACGTTTAAACTAAATAGTTCCTTAAGTATCAATGTTATTGAGGAAAGAAATTAAAAGGGGTAGTTTTACAAAGTTGTGATACTTTCTTTACTTAGAAAATAGAATTTAAAAAGGTTACTATTTTGAGACTAATATTTCAGACAATGTAAGCGCTTGACATCAGTCTGATTAACACAAGGGAGAGATGGCAAATGTTTAATCCACAAGACTTTGGCGAAAAACTAAAAGAATTACGAATTCAAAATGGGTATTCGATGCTGTCATTAGGAAAGGCAATTGGTACATCAGCAAGTCGTATAAAGAGTTGGGAGATGGGTGAAAGCGTTCCTTCTGCCAGCTGGATCGTAAAATTAAGCAAAATTCTACGTGTCTCTGCTGATGAGCTACTATTAAATATGATTGACGAGACACCTTTAAAAGGGGAAAAGGAGTTTCCGAAAAAAAGAAATGTTATTTTAAATGATTTGAATATATTATTACATGAATTGGATAAAAAAGACTTATGGGAACTTTATACGTTAGCTGAGGTAAAGGCGATGCAAAAAGAAGTTTCGTTATAGGGAAAGGTTTAAATCAAGGATTATCCATAATTTAGAACTTATAAAGAGGTTGGGGCTCAAGAGTCCTAACCTCTTTTTCATGTTTTTACGCCATAATCTTTTCAGTATGAAATAAGATAATACTAGTTTCCATTCTTAAAAATTTCCTCAATAAAACAATAATTACATTTTATTCATTTATATTTGTAATATTTCAATGTAGAAAAAGTCGTTTTCCCTCTTATATTCAGCTGATTTTCCTTTTTATAAATAAAAAATAGAGGAATTTAAGTGTAACAATTTCTTTATTTGTATAAAAAAGGTGAAATATTAAAATCTTTTGTAAATTAATTCCAATGTAAGATGAACCTAGTCATATCAATAGCTATTAAAATTCAATCTAAAAAAATATCAATAATGATGTATAAAATATCAGAAAATTGGCAAAGAATGTAACACGATTGTTACAGTGCATACATCGATTAGAAATCATAATGACATGTGACGATGGTAAAGTTAGTCGTGTTAGTACAAAGGAGGTCGTTTTTAAACGATGAAAAAATATTTAATTGCACTAGCGGGTGTTTTCGCACTTGGAACTGCAGCAATATCAACACAAGCAGATGCTGCTAGTTACAAAGTGGAAAAAGGAGATACACTTTGGGGTATTTCTCAAGATGAAAAAGTATCAGTAGAAGATTTAAAAGAAATGAACAATTTAAATTCAGATGTAATTGTTCCATCACAACAACTAGAAACTAGCCAAGAGGCTAAAACATATACAATTCATAAAGGCGATACATTATTTAAGATTGCTAGTAAAGCAGGTATATCTGTCCATGATTTAAAATCTTATAATAATCTTAATAGTGATCTAATCTATACAGGTCAAAAGCTTGTTTTAACAGGAGATTCAAATAATAATAATGTTGCTTCTGTTTCGACTAAGCAAACACAAACACCAGCTAATACCCAAACTGAAGAGAAACAAAGTACATCTAAACAACAACTGACAAAAACAAATACATCTACAAACCAAGCGGCACCACAATCTGCTGGTAAAACATTGACGGTTACAGCAACAGCATATACACCATATTGTGCAGGGTGCTCAGGTGTAACAGCAACAGGGATTAATGTAAAAGCTAATCCGAACATGAAAGTTATTGCGGTAGATCCTAGAATTATTCCATTAGGCTCAAAAGTATGGGTTGAAGGATACGGTACAGCTATTGCTGGAGATACAGGTGGAGCGATTAAAGGTCATAAAATCGACTTACTAATGCCAAATAACAGTCAAGCAAAAAGCTGGGGAGTACGCACAGTAACAATTAAAGTTTTAAATTAATCGATAATAGTTTACGAATCATACGAAATACGCTATTAATGAAGTTAACATTAATGGCGTATTTTTTATGTTTAAGAATCTATTTAAAATGATCTTAATCATAAAAATTCCTAGTTAGAAGTAATAAGAACTGCATAAATTGTATCTTATATGTATAGTAGAGAGTATGAAGATAAAATTTAGGTGGATGTATGGATGAAAATCAATAAAACAAAGATTTTTCAATGGTTAAAAGTCATTTTACCAATTTTGCTGATGATTTTTGCAATACATGAAATTGGTAAAATTTTAGGGAATGCGAATGGGAAAGAAATTGCAAATAAGTTAGAATCCTTAGATGTCAGAACAGTTGCATTAATTGCTTTACTCTCATTAGTGCTAGTGTTTCCAATGTTTTTTTACGATTATTTTATAATTAAAAAATTAAAGCTAAAAAGATCTTTACGACGCTTGATGAAGGAATCATTAATCATTAATTCTTTTTCAAATTTAATTGGGTTTGGAGGACTTATCGGAGTCTTACTACGTACACACTATTTTAAAAAAGAAGAAGTAGATAGTGCTTCATTTTTTAAAACCATCACATCAGTTACATTATTTTACCTAGCGGGTATTTCTTTATTTACTTGGGTTTTGCCAATATTCTACTGGGATTTTCCGATGTTTGCAGAACATCGGATTTTAGTTGTTGCAGCTGTTGTTATTGGTTTGTATGTCCCGTTTTTAATTGTAAAGGCGTTTATTCAATTGTTTAGAAAAACAACTACTAATCGTCGTTTGTTAAGTGATTTGGGATTATTAGGTGTTTCGATATTAGAATGGCTTGGCGCATTTACATTTATGATGATTTTAGTATATTCGCTCCATATATCAATCAGTATCGAAAATCTAATTCCAATTTTTATCGTTGCTTCTTGTGCAGGAATTGTTAGTATGATTCCTGGAGGTCTTGGTTCTTTTGATTTGGTATTTATATGGGGAGCACAAAGTTTACAAATACCTGAAGAGTCTATTTTGGTACTTTTATTATTTTATAGGGTTGGTTATTATGTGGTCCCTTTTTTAGCAGGGCTCGCTCTTTTCATCCGCGAGTTATGGGCGAAATTTAATGTAGGATTGAATGCTATTCCTCGTTTCTTTTTAGAAAAAACGAGCCATATTTTAGCAACTGCCCTTGTGTTCTTAGCAGGATTAATACTTCTATTATCTTCCGTCGCACCTGGTGCAATTGAACGTATTCAATATGCAAAAGAATTAATGGCATTTCCAATTATCAATATCTCACATCAATTAGCGGTTGCTACGGGATTTGTGTTGCTTGCATTATCAAATGGAATATCTTATAAAGATAAAAATTCATATAGGATGACAGTTTTTGTCTTACTATTTGCTTCAGCACTTTTTATTATTAAAGGTGTTCAGTACAAGCAAGCGTTATTTATGTTATTTGTAGCAGGGCTTTTGTATTTATCTCGCCGCCGATTTTATCGGGAAAGTTACGTCGTGACTTGGGGGAGGAGTATTTTAAATACGGCAATCATCTTCGTCATTTTATTGCTGTATATCTTGATAGGCTTTTTTGTAAATCCATCGATGAAGTATACTATTCCAGAGAAGCTAAGACCATTTTTAACTACGGATTCGAGTGATTTATTTAAAAGTGCATTTATGGGTCTTATTGTCGTTGCATTTGTGGTTGTGTTGGAAGTTTCACTACGTAAGATTACTCAGTTTACAAAGATATCTTCATTAGCATATGAAGAGAAGATTTTCCTTCATCTAAATAAATATGGAGGAAAGGAGTTATCCCATTTAATATTTCTTCACGATAAATATATCTATTGGAATAAGAATAAGACGGTTCTATTCCCATATCAGATTATTGCCGATAAATTAGTAGTCTTAGGTGATCTGGTCGGTGCGAAAGAGGATTTTAATAAAGCAATCGAGGAATTTATGAAGTATGCAGATGATTACGGATATACACCAATTTTCTATGAAATTAGTGACCAGTTTGTTTCATGCTTGCACGGATATGGTTATCGCTTTTTCAAGATGGGTGAAGAAGGATATATCAATCTAAAGAAATTCAGACAGTCGAGAAAAGTAATGGAAGAATACAAGAGAGTAAATTCGAACCTTCTAAAAGAAGGATTCACATGTGAAATCATGCAACCACCATACTCAGCTGAAATTATGAGCCAATTGCAAAGTATTTCGGATGAATGGCTTGACCATCGAAAAGAAAAAGGATTTTCAATCGGTTATTTTGATAAAGATTATTTACAATTTACACCTTTAGCTATTTTGAAAAATAATAATTTCGAAATTATTGCCTTTGCTAATTTGATTCCATTATATGATGAAGAACGTACAGTTAAAATTGACCTAATTCGATGTAAGAAAGATTTTTCATCAGATGATACGATGGATTATTTATTCTTTAATATTATCCAAGCATCTGAAGTTAGAGGGTTTGAACGTTTAAATGTAGGAATAACACCTCTATCACATGTAGGAGTTTCCAAGTTTGCAGGGATTAGTGAAAAGATTGCAACGCAAATAATAGTCGATGGGCAAGAATATTATAATTTTCAAGGGGTTCAAAATTTTAAAGAGAAGTTTGCTAATGAATGGCAACCAAAATATCTTGCTTATCGAAAAAAATCTTCACTTCCATTTACAATTTTACAAATTATGATGTTAATAGGAGATAATAAATATTCATCCATGAGGGAGAAAGTTTCAGAAGCAAAAAATTCAAGGAAATCTTAGTTGGAACAACAAAGAGAGGCATTCATAATAAGTTCTCTCTTTGTCCTTTTCATTTTATTTAAAATGAGTGGAAGCGGGGAGCAGTTCTCACTCTCGGTCAGGTTCAATTTGTTTAAAACCTAAAAGTTCAGCTTTAGTGGGGGAATTATTTTGGACCTGTTTTAACTCTAAACGGAGTTTCTCTGTTTCTAACATATAGTTTTTTTGCTTGATTTCCTCTAATTTAATTTCCTCTTTTAAAATTTTGTGTTCAATTTCTAAGCGTTTATTTTTGTTCTGGACAATTGTCTTAATAACTTCTCCTGTAATAGCAATGGCTACAATCAAAACGACAAATAGCATGATTAATCACCCCTAAAAATTTGATTTTAAATATATATACTCAGTTATAAATAAAAAGTTTCAATTTAGTTGAATTATCTTTAATAATCATATATTATTATTATTATTAAATAATCAGAATATTCAATTAAAAGGAGTGCTGCCATGAAACCTTCGAAATTTGAAACGTATTTGTTGGATGAAGAATATGAGTTATCTTCAAGTGAATTTACTGGTGAAGAATTGGAACAACCGTATGAAAGTGAACAATATCCAGAAGGATTTTATACAGAGTTATAAACAAAAATACAGCCCAATAATGGCTGTGTTTTTTTGTATTTGATGAATTGTA
This sequence comes from Rummeliibacillus sp. POC4, assembly GCF_003576525.1. Taxonomy (GTDB): domain Bacteria; phylum Bacillota; class Bacilli; order Bacillales_A; family Planococcaceae; genus Rummeliibacillus. Next base: position 29,821 of record NZ_QWUA01000028.1, read on the forward strand.
ATATTAAGTGCAACACTTGTAAGTCAAAATAAAAGAAGCCCATAACGTCCTCGTGTAAAATGTTAGTTACCACACAAACATCTGAGGAGGAATCGTTATGAGCTATCAACATCTTACCATATCTGAGCGTTCAAAAATAGAAACTTATATAGAATTAGGATATTCAATTAGGGAAACTGCAAAATGCCTAAAAAGAAGTCCTTCTACAATTTCACGTGAATTAAAACGTCATGTAAATTGTACAGCTGAAGAAGCTCAAGCTCGTTATCAAAGTAATAAATCTAATTGTGGTGCGAAGTTAAAACTAACACCAGAACTAAAAGAAGCTGTTCAAGAAAAGTTGGGTGAAACTTGGTCACCAGAACAGATCGTCGGCCGCTTGTATCAAGGTAAGCTGAGTTTTAAAAGCATCTATCGTTGGATTTACAACGGCTTATTAGAAATGCCTCTTGCTGTACTTCGCCAAAAAGGGAAACGTCAAAAACCGCGTGAAACAAGAGGTCGCTTTAATATTGGTACACCGATTTCAAAACGTCCAAAAGAAGTTCGTAAACGTGAAACATTCGGTCATTGGGAGTTAGATACCGTTGTTTCCGGACGTGGACAAGCAAAAGGCTGTGTCGCTACATTTATTGAACGTAAAACACGTTGGTATACAGGCATATTAATTCCAGACCGTTCTTCAAATTCAATGGAAACAGCCGTTAAATTATTGCATCAACAGTTACCTCAAGGAGCAATTCAAACAGCCACAACAGATCGAGGAAAAGAATTTAGCTGTTACAACGTACTGGAAAGAGAATTAAATATCCAGATTTATTTTGCAGATGCTTATTCATCATGGCAACGTGGCAGTAACGAAAATGGGAACGGCTTACTTCGTGAATTCTTCCCTAAGAAAACAAATTTCGATCACGTTACCCCAGATGAGATGAACCAAGCACTTCAACTCATTAATAATCGACCAAGAAAATGCCTTGGTTGGAAAACTGCACACGAGGCCTTTGAGGAAGAACTGTTGCACTTAATTTGACAAAGTATCATTTGGAAAAAAACATAAATTGAAGTAATATGGTACAAATGAGGTGTAAAAAATGACGATTGATGAACAAATATTAAATTGGTTTAATTATTTTCATGAACATCCAGAGATTAGTTGGAAAGAACATGAAACGACAAAGAAAATTGCGAGTATATTAGATAACTTACATATCTCCTATAGATTATTTGGTGATGTACCAGGTCTGGTTGCTGAAATAGGTGAAGGCAGAGAAACTGTAGCCGTTCGTGCTGATATCGATGCACTGTGGCAAGAAGTAGACGGAAAATGGAGAGCTAATCATTCATGTGGACATGATGGTAATATGTCTATGGTACTTGGGGCATTATTGCGTTTAAAAGATCAACCATTACAGCACAAGGTACGATTTATCTTCCAACCTGCTGAAGAAATGGGAAATGGAGCGGTTGCAGCATTCGAACATGGTGCAGTAGATGGTGTATCTCATCTATTTGGTGTGCATTTACGTCCGATTGAAGAGCTTAAATTAGGACAAGTATCACCCGCCATACATCATGGATCAGCTATTTTCCTCGAGGGAGAGATTCATGGTACAGATGCGCATGGTGCACGTCCTCATCAAGGCCAAAATTCGATTGATGTTGTTGTAGCGATTCAACAAATGATTAAAAGTATCTATGTATCACCATTTGAACCACATTCTGCGAAGCTAACGAAAATTGTAGCAGACGGTGGAAGTATGAATATTATTCCAGGTACAGCAAGCTTTACAATGGACATTCGTGCACAAAAAAATAGTGTTTTAGATGTGATACAAGGAAAAATTGAAGAAGGCTTAAAGGCGATTGAAAAACAATTTAATATTGATATGAATTGGAAATGGGTAGATTATACACCAGGTGCTGAAGTTTCAGAAGAAGCGGCTAAAATGGCGGAAGAAGCGATTATTGAAACTTTAGGAAAAGATCATTTAGCACCACATGTTATTACGCCTGGAAGTGATGATTTCCATTTCTATACGGTTAAAAAGCCAGAACTAAAAGCTACGATGATTGGAATTGGTGCAAATTTAGCTCCAGGATTACACCATCCGAAAATGACATTTAGTCATGAAGCTTTGCTTGATGCTTCTAAAGTATTAGCTGCTGTACTAGCTAAAAATCCTAAATCTCATAGTGATGATTAGCAAAAGTGAATGAGTTTGAGTTTTATATAAGGAAGAATGGGCTGTCCATTAAATGGATTTAGCCCTTTTTTCAATTCTAAAAATATTTAGTGATAAGTAGAAAAATTAAGTTCATATATAGCACGAGGTCTACCTTGTTGGTAAGACATTTCTTCGCCAACTACTTTTGCGTAGCCGTGTTCAACTAGCTTTTTTAATATTCTTTCTGTAGATCTTCGTGTGACTTGTAAGTATTTTGCTAAATCTACTGCTGTAAATTGTAAAGATTGTCTTGAAACGCTAAAAGCCATGATTTTTGAAATATTGAGGGGACTCAATTTTGTTTCTTTTGCCATTTGTAACACATATGGATCCTTTGTTTGTAAGGAAAGAACTATAGGCTGGTTTGGAAATGGTCCTTGTAGTTCTTTGTTTTCACTCATAATGTAGATGGCATTAGGTAATGCAAAATCCAATGCCCTTTTTGCATTTTCTTGTGCCTCTAATATAGATTCTCCATAACCAAATGTTAACTTTATCGGGTACTGTGTTATGTTAAAAGTAGATTCTAATAAGTTATGTTGAAAAGCATTTTGAATGTGACCGAAAGTGGTGAATAATTCAAAATGATTAGTGTCCATTTTTTGATAGGATGCATGTGTAGCTGTGACAACTTTTTGTAATATAAGCTGCTCATCTTCATTTGATTCAGAAAACTCTAGAATACCAACAACTGCTTTTGCAGACTCGGATTTAGTCATTTTAGATAATACTTTTGTCTCTTCTAAACGATGGATAATGGAACTATTAGAATCATGCATACGCATTGCAGGGATACCTTCCGCAATCAGTGCATCATAGATACTATGAATACTTGTAATAACAAATCTAATCTTGCCTTCATCCCATAGTTTTCTATGCCGCTGATAGATCATATTAAAGTGTTCTTCAATGTGAATTTCTTGTACAAATGGCTGTGATCCATTGTATTCTATATCATCCAAAACATTTTTAACGTGCTTAGAGTTAATAACATCAATCGATAATTGAGAAAGTTGTATATGATGTTTTGCTAAAACGGATAAAATGGATGTTGATATAGCAAATTCATCTTGTTTTAAGTATGTCCATGGTATCGGCCAGTTCGTTAATAGTGGTTTTGCGTATAAATATGGCAGCGTACCGGAAAATAATAATACATCACAAGGTTTAATCGTTTTCATTAATTTTGGGGTTTCATCTGGGGTGTTATAGATATAAAATTCTAATTGGATATTCTCAACTTCTTGTGAGATACTTATTAAACGATCCTTAAAAGCAAGAGAGCTAATGACTGCAATTTTTGTAGGCATTATGACGACTCCTTAACTATTTTTTAATCGCTATTAGCGACCATTTAACGACAACTATATCAAGAGAATTTCTAAATGTAAAGAAAAGAGTGAAAAAAGATGAAAATATCATCGGTAGAAATCTATGCTATTGAATTACCATTAATCGAACCTTTTATAATTAGCTATGACACATACGATACGATGCCTTCTATTATCGTCAAAATGACAACAGATGAGGGAATCGTTGGTTATGGAGAAGCTGTTCCTGACGAACATGTAACTGGCGAGACATGGGAAAGTACTTATATGGTTCTAAAACATCAACTTGCACCAGTCGTAATTGGACAAGATCCTTGTAGCTTTGAAAAGATTCATGAGTTAATGGATAAAACGGTTTATCAAGTACCTGCTGCAAAAGCAGCAATAGATATTGCTTGTTTTGATATTGCAGGTAAAAAATTAAATGTTCCTGTTTACCAACTCATTGGTGGTCGTTATCACGAAAAATTCCCTATTACACATGTATTAAGTATTGGAACCCCTGAAAAAATGGCTAACGAAGCAGCTGAAAGAGTGGAAATGGGGTACCGTTCATTTAAGATGAAGGTCGGAACAGAAGTGATGAAGGATGTAGAACGTATCCAAGCAGTACGTGAAAAAGTAGGGGATGCTATCGACATTCGTGTAGATGTTAACCAAGGTTGGCATAATGCAGCAACAACATTAAAAGGGTTACGCGCATTACGCGACGTTAATCTAGATTGGTTAGAGCAACCAGTAGATGCAGATGATATCGATGCAATGGTTGAAGTCAAATCAAAAACTGATGTGACATTGATGATTGATGAAGGATTGCATGGTACAAAAGAAATGCGTGAAATTATTGCAAAACGTGCAGCAGATAAAGTGAATATAAAACTCATGAAGTGTGGTGGAATTTATCCTGCTATGAAATTAGCTAATATGGCCGAAATGGCAGGAATTGAATGCCAGGTAGGGTCTATGGTGGAATCTTCTATTGGTTCAGCAGCTGGTTTTCATGTAGCCTTTTCAAAAAAAATTATGAAAAGCGTCGAACTTACTGGACCTCTTAAATTCTCAAAAGATGTTGGAAATCTACACTATGATGTGCCTTTTATCTGCCTAAACGAACGACCAGGCTTAGGAGTAGATGTAGATGAAGATATCATACAAGAACTTTGCCATAAATCATGTATTGTTCGTTAGGAGGAAATTATAGTTATGACTATTGCAAATGGTTTTCTTGGTGAAACACCTTATTACGTTCAAATATTAAGTGAAAAGAATTTATCCGAACTTGCAAAGTTACAAGAGGAGGTAATCGGTGCATTACCTGATAAGAATACATTACAACCATTAAGTGAAGAGGAATTTAAGTTTATATTAAGCGACCATGGTTTAATGATTGGTGTTTATGTAGAAGACGAACTAATTGCATTCCGTGCTTTACTTGAACCAATGATTGACGAAGAGCATTTAGGTAGAGATTGTAGTATACCAGAAGAAGAACTTACAAGAGTACTTTATCAAGAGATTTCAAATGTTTCTCCACGTTATCGTGGTTATGGATTGCAAAAAAGGATGGCTCAAATCATTATGGAACAAGTAGATTTAAGTCGATTCGATTATATTTGTGCAACAGTAAAGCCATTGAATATCCCAAGTTTAAAAGATAAATTTTCCCAAGGTTTAATGATAGCAGGTTTAAAAGTAAAATATGGCGACAAATTGCGTTATATATTTTATAAAAAGTTGAATGGTGAAACTCCAACTTTTTCTGAATCACGGGCTTTATTAATGTCTGATACTACCGGACAACAACAATTATTAAAAGAAGGCTTTTTGGGAACAGATATGTTTCAGATGAAAGATCAATGGTATGTAACATATAAAAAGTAAATCCTTATTAAGGGGTGAAGAATTTTGAACAAAACACCTGTAATTATTGATTGTGACCCTGGCATTGACGATGCAATGATGCTGGCATTAGCATTTTCACGTCCGGAACTTGATATTAAACTTGTCACAACAGAAGCAGGAAACTTATCTACTGATAAGACAACCTATAATGCGTTAAGCTTTTTAACTTATATTAATCAAAATGTTGAGGTAGCACGTGGTTTAGCCCATCCTATTTTCCGCACTTTAGAAGTAGCAGAAGATGTGCATGGCGAAGGCGGTTTAGGTAACGTCAAATGGGCGGAACCAACTTTAAAAGAAAGTAAGCGTCCAGCCATTATGGCTATATATGAGACACTGATGGCTAGTGATGAACTCGTTACGATTATTGCTACAGGGCCTTTAACGAACATAGGTGCATTATTACTTGCTCATCCTGAAGTAAAACCAAAGATTAAAGTGATTTCTTGGATGGGAGGGGCAGCAGTTGGGGGGAATATGTCTACAACTGCAGAGTTTAATGCCTATGTAGACCCACATGCGGCAGAGATAGTATTTCGCTCAGGTGTCCCTATTGTGATGAGTGGTTTGGATGTTACACATAAAGCCTATATTACACGTAAAGAGATGGCTAAACTTCGAACATTAGGTACTCCATTTGCTGAAAAAGCAGCAGACATGATGAAGTTCTATACATTTACGCAATCACAAACACCGTTCTATGCACCACATTTTGAAGAACAAATTCGTGTACATGATGTATGTGCGGTAGCTGCCATCGTTGCACCTGAGTTATTTAAAGGTGACAACTATTATGTGGAAATTGAATTAGAAGGACGTTATACTACTGGGACTACAATAGTTGACTATACACATAAAACAGGGAAGAAGCCAAATGCTAAAGTGTTACATAGCGTAAATCGTGAAGGTTATATCAAGCTGTTTTTTGATGCATGTACGACGATTGGACAACAGCTTTTAGAGGAATAGTTTAATGTTAAGTACTAAGACAAAAGGGACTCTCCATTTAGCTGGATGAGCCCCTTTTGTTGTTATGATGTCCATTTTCCATTATATTTGTCATCAAAACTTTCTTTTTCTAAATCTTTTCTTTGAGCTTCTAGTGGATACGAATCAACTGTTTGCTCATCTTCGTGTAAATCATAAATACTAATATACTCAGAATCCAACATATCCGGTCTGTCTTCGTAAGGAAGATCGATGAATTTCTTTTTATCATTTGGCAAAGAATCTTTTTTCATGGTATCACTCTCCTTTAAGTTAGTGTGAGCGATACAAAGGATATTATGCGCCAAAAGCTGTTTGATAGAGAAGATAGATGTTTAAGGCTACTACAATCCCCGCTACAATCCATCCTAAAATCGTTGTTAGTTTGTGGTTGACCAATCCGCCCATTATATTTTTATTACTTGTGAACATAATAAGAGGTATCAATGCAAAAGCAATCCCAAATGATAATATGACTTGACTCCATACCAATGCTTTTGTCGGGTTAGCTCCAAAGGCGATGATTAAAATAGGTGGAATCATGGTAATGGCACGTCTCAAATAAATCGGAATATGTTTGTTTATAAAGCCTTGCATGACAACATCACCGGATAATGTACCAACCGATGAACTTGCTAGCCCCGCAATTAGTAATCCTAGCCCGAATGAGACTGCAGCTATCGGACTAATCATATCACTAAGTGCATTGAATGCTACATCAAGATCTTCAACATTCATCCCTTTTGAGTGGAATACAGCAGCTGCGATGATTAACATACTCATATTAATAGCCCCTGCAATTACCATAGCAATTATGATATCGATAAATTCAAATTTGAAAATTTTCCGTTTTTCTTCATCGTTATGCCCTATTATGCGATGTTGAGTTAATGATGAATGTAAATATATAGCGTGTGGCATAACTGTTGCACCTAAAATACCTGTTGCTAAAAGGATCGAATTGACACCCTCAAATTTAGGGATAAATCCTGCAGCAATTGCTCCGGCATCAGGATGAGCAAGGAATGTTTGGAATGCGAAGGCTAACACGACCATCATTACCATTGCCGAAATACCAGCTTCAAATGCACGTACACCTCGTCGTTGAAGTTCTAAGATAGCAAACGATCCAACAGCGGTGATTAACGCTGCAGGAAGCATTGGAATATCAAACAATAAATACATACCAAGTGCAGCGCCTATAAATTCTGCTAAATCTGTTGCCATGATAACTAACTCAGCTTGAATCCATAATAGAATGGACGTTTTCTTAGAAAAGTTTTCACGCGCTACTTCGGGTAAATTTTTCCCCGTTGCTATGCCTAATTTCGCAGAAAGTGATTGGATAAGCACAGCCATTAAGTTTGAAAAAGCAATAACCCATAATAGTAAATAGCCATATTGTGAACCTGCTGTAATATTCGTTGCGAAGTTTCCTGGGTCTATATAAGCAACAGCAGCTATAAATGCTGGACCTAAGAAAGGAAGTATACTTTTAATACCATGTACTTTACCGTTTAAAACATTTTCAGCCGTTATTTGATTATGGTTTTTATTTTTTTCTTTTTGAAAACTATTTAGCATGTTTTTCCCCCATTCCCAAAAGTGTTATACCAGAAATAAAGTTTCCTTCAGGAAAGTTTTTGTGTGTACATTGTACTGCTATTAAGTTTAAAAGTAAAGGGGATTTAGGATTATTTTTAGATTTACTATTAAGTTAATAATATTTTGGGTGATGAGAACATCGGAATTTTATTTTAATGGACAAAAGCCACATTGCATCCAACCGGGAATATCCTTAGAAAAGCAACAAGTTTTTCGTACAGGAATATTGATCAATTTTGAAGGATGTTCTTTCCCAGTATACTCTTTAAAGTAAGAGTACTTAGCAAAAGGGGACCATAGAGAATCATCTTCTAACAATGCAATATCTAATTGAGCTTGTTCATAAGTCCCAGGATTTGAAAGTAGAACATGGTAATGCCATAACATATAACCAAATACATTTTCCCATAGCATTTTAGGGGATACAGAAGTTATTTTACGAAGTTGAACAAAAACTTCATAACATTGTTGTTTTAAAATTTTTTTGAATGCAGATTCTCGGTTTTCCTCTTCAACCCAATGCCAATCTGATGATTTCGTAAATGTACATAATGCCTTATTTCCAAATTCTTCTTTAATGCCGAATTTCAAATCACTTAAAGCACCATCCCAAAATTCGTCATACATTGTTAACATGTAAAATTGCATTGAAATAAACATTCCATAGCGACGAGTAAAATAGGAGAGTGCAATTACATCTGACTCCACTTTACTAATTACTTTAATCAGTGTTATAAAATCACATAAAAAATCATCATTATGAAGCTGCTGTAAGTTAAAAATAGTATGAACTGAATCATCTACATAAATACTATAAGACTTTAATTTTTGTAATTGATCTTTTGATAAAGAACCCATAAAATCACCTCATATTCATACTATACATTAGTTATGGAATTTTCTAAAAATATATTCAAAAGTATTGACAATAAAAATGATAATGATTATCATTGTCATATAAAGAAAATAAACCTCCTCTTCAAATGCAAGTAGAGCAGGGTAAGTATAGCTACTTTTCTCCAAAAATTAGCTATTCATCATATTTCTAAACCCCCCTCAAAAGTTTAGAAATTTGTATCAAGACTGTGGCGATAAGATTTCATCCATCTTATCGTTTTTCTTTTGTCAAAATCCCTTCTTGATATGATATCTAATCCTTTTTGAAAATAATTTTTAAAAAGAAAAGAAGAAACAACGATTCGAGTAGTTTTCCGAATGGTCGTTTCTTCTTTTCTTTAAATATCATCAGCTTATGAATTCAGCAATTAAGCTTGTTGTTCAAACAATTGAACAATTTCTATAATGACTTCAGTTGCTTTCACCATTGTTTCAGCTGAAACATATTCGTATTTACCATGCATATTTTCGCCACCAGCGAAGATATTAGGAGTTGGTAGTCCCATATATGAAAGTTGAGATCCATCAGTACCACCACGAATAGGTAAAATTAAAGGTTTGATATCTAGATTTTCCATCGCCTTTTGTGCTATGTCAACAATTTCTTTCACAGGTAGAATTTTTTCGGCCATATTATAGTATTGATCGTGGATATCTACTGTAATGGCATCTTCGCCGTATTCAGCTTTGACTGCTTTTTCGGCTTCTTTCATCAATGCTTTCTTTTCTTCGAAAGCTTCACGGTCATGATCACGAATAATATAAGAAAGAGTTGTATTTTCAACTGTACCATTGAAGTTCATAAGATGTATGAAACCTTCATGATCTTCAGTTGCTTCAGGTATTGTATCTTTTGGCATCATTTCTTGGAATTTGATAGCCATTGTAATAGAATTGACCATTTTCCCTTTTGCTGAACCAGGATGTACATTTGTACCACGTGTAGTTACTTTAGCAGCAGCGGCATTAAAGCTTTCATATTGAAGCTCTCCAAGTGGGCCACCATCCATTGTATATGCATAATCTGCATTATAACGTTCTACATCAAATTTATGAGGACCGCGTCCGATTTCTTCGTCAGGTGTAAATCCTACACGAATGGTACCATGTTTTACTTCAGGATGTTGTATCAAGTATTCCATTGCAGTCATAATTTCTACGATACCTGCTTTATCATCAGCCCCAAGTAAAGTAGTGCCATCTGTAGTGATCAATGTTTGACCAATATAGTTTACTAATTCAGGTGAGTTTTTAGGTGATAATACAACTTCTGAATTTAGTTGAATATCTCCACCATCATAATTGTCATGACGTTGTGGATTAACGTTTGTACCTGTATAGTCGGTCGCTGTATCGACATGAGCTAAGAAACCGATTGTTGGAATTTCTTTATCAGAATTTGAAGGTAATGTTGCAAATAAGTAACCATTTTCATCTACAGAAATTTCCTGCATACCAATTTCTTTTAATTCATTTTCTAACAAATGGAGTAAATCCCATTGTTTTTCAGTAGAAGGTGTCGTTTGGCTATCTTCGTTAGATTGTGTATCAATTTTTGTATAGCGAACTAATCGTTCAATCACTGTTTCTTTCATTAGTTTGAATCCTCCTTATATTTGAAGCATTGTCATAATTCTAACACTTTCTTTCGGACTACGGAATAATTTAGTAAGCTTAAAGTGAATAAAAGTTGGGCTCCATAGTAACTTGTCATAATAAGGACATGGGACATAGGAATATCAGTTATAAACTTATTGATAGCTAATATAGAGTCAGAGAAAATAAAGGAAAGAGCACCAATTATAAGTAATGGTGAGTAAGATTGTATAGCGGACCAGCCCATTGTTAAAATGACTGCAATATAGAAGCAAACTGCTACGCTAAGTATATAATTCCCTGATTTAAATAAATTACCCGCAATCCATGCTACCATCATCAAACCGTAAGCCAATAAAAAAATAGCAATATATACATTTATTGCTTTCTTTTTCACCTTGAAAAATGCGACAATGTAGCAGATATGACCGACTAAAAAGCAGGATAGGCCCAGTAAAAACCAGTGTAATGTGGCATCGCCAAGCATACAAAAGATTAATCCAAAAAGAAGCCACTTTGAAAATGCTGGGTTGTTCGAATTACGCTTCAAAAAGACGAAAAGTATCATCAAGATCATCGGTATGATTTTGAATGTAATTTTCAACAAGAATGGTTCATCAGGTATTAAGAAAATATAAATAAGAGAAAAGAAGATAACAAGTATAATAAGATTTAACCTTGTCATGAATCCACCTCCTTTACGTGATTTTCTATATATTGATACCTCAAATAATTCGAAACAAAATTCCAAAGAAATTTCTAAGAAACTTTCTATGAAGTCATTCGTATTTTAATATGAGAAAGGATGAATAACTATGACTACTACTTTACTTATGTCTGCCATTATTGCTGTAATAGCAGCAGTGCTAATCATGCCAATAACTAGTAGAACTGCTGATGGTGAGTTTAAGACAAAGTTTAAGATGCAATTTGGAATTGCGATTTTTATTTTAGCCTTCATCATCACAGTAATTGTTTTTTATGTTACAAAAATCGATCAAAACTGGACAATTTTATGGCCAGTACTATTTATTATTTCATTGATAGGTGCATTATTATCAAACCAGCTTGAAAGAAAAATAAAAGGGATTATTGCTTTTGCAAGCTTACTATTTGTTGTATACCTAATTTCAGCACCTTTTTTCAATGCAAACCAAAAATATCAATCTGCTGAGATGACAAAAAAGGTAGAGATTGAAGCATTCGATGACACAAAAACACCTGCAAGTGTTCCACCAAAGTTTGCACGAAACAAAATGAAAAAAGCCTTTAGCCAAGTACCAAATACAAGTTACTATGAACTAGGTAACCTGCAGATTCAAAAAGTAAATGGTGAATATGTTTATATTGCTCCAGTGGAATTCTCTGATTTCTTTAAATGGATGAAAGGAAAAGAATCTCCAGGATATTTAACAATGAGTGCAACAAACTCATCGGATAATCCTAAGTTTGTAAAATCTCCAATGGTTTACACAACTTCTGCTTACTTAAATAACAATGTGGAACGTCATATGCGCTTAGCTAATACTAAAGAAATCTTCTATGGTGACGCACAATTAGAAGTTAATGACGATGGTAAACCATTTTATATCCGTACTTATGGTGAGTTTATATCAGGTCGTAATGGTTTTGATCCTAAAGGAATTGTGATGATTGATGCTAAAACGGGCAAGTCTCAAACCTATGCATTAAAGGATGTCCCTGAATTTATCGACGGTGCGATTTCTCCAGAAGCTGTAAGTAGACAAAATGAGTATTTTGGTAAATATGTGCATGGTTACTGGAATAGCTTATTTGGTAAAAAGGATGTAAAACTCCCATCAGATGAAGGAACTGAAGCTAATGTTAGTCCAGTATTTGATGAAAATGGAACCATGTATTACTTTACAGATTTCACTAGTCCTAAAGAAGGCGTGGACTCAATGCTCGGCTACTCTTTGACAAATGCACGTACAGGTCAAGCAACATACTATTCAGGTAACAAAGATGAAGCCTATATGGATTCGCAAGGGGCAATTCAAATTATTGAGAAAAAATTCATCGAGAAAAAATGGCAAGCTTCTATGCCAATTATCTACAATTTCTATGGTGAAGCAAGTTGGCTAGTTCCAGTACTTGATTCCAATGGATTCTTACAAAATTATTCCATTGTATCAGCAGCAAACCCAGAACTTTCAGTATCAGCAGCTACACCGAACGAAGCGCTGAGACAATATAAAACAGTGATTAATCGCTCGGGAAGTAGTTCTTTAAATAGTAGTTCTTCAAGTGAAGAAAAAATAGCTAAAGGAAAAGTAATCCGAGTTTATAAAGAGAAAAACGGTGATTATACGACAATTTCTTTCTTATTAGATAACAAAGAAAATTATATTGTCAGCTCCGAATTAGCACCTCTTGCAGTATATTTAAAAGAGGGCGACCAAGTGGAAGTAAAATATGTAAATTCAACAGATGTTTTCTTACCAGTTAAAGAAATGACGATTCAAGGTATAGAAGAGTAGATTTACAAGGATACAATTTGTTGTCAAAAAGGGCCAATGGAAGGATACTTACCATTGGCCTTTTTTTCTTAAAAGAATACTATTTCCAAGTAAAACCTTTTTTAGCTAAGAAGTCTTTGATAAAAGGACGGCGTTGTTCGATAAGAAAATCAGCCATTTGTTTTGTCCAATTAGCCATCTTCTTGTTAGAAGAACGACTTGCATAATATGTTTCTAATGTTGCGTCATATTCATCTAATAGTTGATCATACTTTTCTACATCATAATTATTTTCATGCAGTATAGCATTTAAAGGTAAACGTGGTTTTGTTTCGTTACGTTTCGTAGGTTTACCAATTGTCATAGCAAATAACGGGAAGACATAGTCTGGTAAATTAAATAATTCGCTAATTGCTTCTGGTTGATTTCGCGCCCCACCAATATAGCAAATTCCATAACCTTCTGCCTCTGCTGCAATAACGAAGTTTTGCGCAAATAAGGATACATCTGCTACACCGGCAAGGACATTTTCAGCCGAATCCGCTACAATTTCAACACCTTGCTTTTTACCAGCAATTTGTAAACGTTTGAAATCTACGCAAAATAGAAAAGCTGCGCCAGCTGTTTGGAATTGAAACGCATTGTTTGATAGTTCGCCAAGTTTTTGTTGTTTATCTTCATCCGTTACCCAGATAACACTATAAGCTTGGATAAAGTGTGAAGTTGCTGCCATTTGAGCAGTTTCGATTAAATCATACACGACTTCTTTAGGGATTTTTTCACCAGTATATTTTCTTACAGATGTATGACTACGTAATAGATCTTTGACCACTAAATGTCACTCCTTTATAGTAGGTATCATTTTCACTATACGGGATTTTATAGAAAGTTACTACTGAAACAAATGGCGAAGAGGTTTTAATACTCTTCGCCATTTCACTAATTGTAAGTTTTAAAGCAAACCAATCCATTTCCAGTAGGTTGCACTAAATATTAAAATGAGCAAATACCCTGCAATAGTAATTGGGATACCTGATTTTAAGAAATCTTTGACAGTAAAGGCTCCGGTACCGTAAGCAAGCATATTTTGAGGTGCACTTACAGGTAGTAAGAAGCCAAAACTAATAACAAACTGTTGGATGATTACAAATCCTACATTATTAATATTAAAATCAATAGTTGTTGTTAGTGCAATAAAAATTGGAATTAATGCTGAAGATAGACTGGTTGCACTTGCGAAACCAAGGTGAATTAGAATATTAAATAATGACACTAAAGCAATTGTTGCTAAAATTGGCATATGTTCTAAGCCGAGTGAACCGAATACTTTAGTAGAAAGCCATTGAGCACCTTGTGTATCAAGTAATATTGTACCGAGTGAGATACCTACTGCAAATACAATAATAGTACCCCATGGAATAAGACCTTCTACTTGTTTCCAATCAAAGACACCAATTTTGGGGGCTAATAATACTGCGATAGCAATAATTGTAACAGTTGTCGTATCAAATGGGTGTAGCTTTCCTTCAGTAGCCCAGAAGAATAATAAAATTAAAGAAATAATAATTAGACGAATTTCAGCGGATTTGACAGGTCCTAGTTCTTTTAACTGGGATTCAATCAATTCTTTGCCGCCTTCAATTTTTTGAGTTTCAGGTTTAATCAGATTAATCATTACAAAGAATAGCACGATGGACATAATAATTGAGAATGGTGCTGCGTATATAAACCATTGGCTCCAGGAAATATCCGTATTAAATTCTTTATTGATAAAACTCAATGCGACCATATTTTGCGCAGCAGCTGTCTTAATGCCAACATTCCAAATAGATACAGCTTGTACAGAAGTTATGACTAATAATGCAGCTAGTTTACTATCTTTTGGTAGGCCGAATGCAGCGACCATACCTAGTAAGATGGGCACAACTGCTCCTGCCCGAGCTGTGGCACTTGGTACGAAAAATGCTAATATAATCGAAACGATGATTGCTCCAAATACGATATTTTTAGTTTTTGTACCGACCAGGGATAAAATCCATAAGGCAAGTCGCTTATGTAAATTTGTTGCTTGCATGGCAGCAGCTAAGAAAAGAGCAGCAGCCACTAATGCGACGGCAGAATTGCTAAAACCACCTAAAGCCATTTTCAAAGCATTAGCTGTACCATACTCTAGTGAAGGATCTTCAAGAGTGGGTGCTAATCCGATTGATATTCCAGTAATTGCTATAATCATGGCTGCACTTACTGGATAAGAAACAGCTTCTGTAACCCATAAAATAACGGCAAATCCAAGAATTGCTAAACTCCTTTGACCAGCTACGGGTAAATTTCCGCTGTTTGGCCAAAATGTCATGATTATTAATACAGCAAAAGCAAGTCCTATCCATAGAGGTTTTAAATTCTTTTTCTTTTTAACTTCCTCCATAATTATCATTCCTTTCCTTTATCTCCATTATAAGGCTGTGCTTATTGATATAATGTGCATATATATGTCGAAAAAAGGAAAATTTATGAAATACTTTATTTGTAAAGTACACGTTTATCTTATGAAGTAAGATTAAAAAGATAGGAAAATATTGTACTAGTGATTCTTACAAAAAATATAATACAAGAAATAAATCCCTTTCAAAATGATTAATTATTCAGAAAGTTGTTGACTTTTATTCTATTTATCTTCTATACTTACCTCAACAAGATGGAATAAAAAAATAACCTTTATCAAGAGCGGCGGAGGGATAGGCCCTGCGATGCCCAGCAACCAGTAAGTTTATGAATACTTGCTACGGTGCTAATTCCTACAGATTCTAAGCGAGTCTGAAAGATAAGGGGAGGAAATGCTAATCAACCCTCTTCTTACGTGAAGAAGGGTTTTTATTTTTTATAAGCATTGGAATAATGACTTTATAAAAACCCTTTAACACACCTCCGTTTTCCATCTAAAAAATTTTTAGGAGGAATTTAAAATGACAGAATTACGTAAAGAGACTTTAGCAGTTCATGGTGGTCAAACACCAGATCCAACAACAGGAGCTATTGCAGTACCTGTATACCGAACAACTGCATATAAATTCAAAGATTCTGAACATGCACGTAAATTATTTGCATTAGAAGAACCAGGCAATATCTATTCTCGTATTATGAACCCTACTGTAGATGTATTTGAAAAACGAATTGCATTACTTGAGGGAGGTACAGCAGCAGTTGCTTTATCTTCAGGGATGGCAGCTATCGCATTTTCAATATTGAACATCGCACGTGCAGGTGATCATATTGTATCCGCATCTAGTATTTATGGAGGAACTTATAATCTATTTGCGAACACGTTACCTCGTTATGGTATTACAACAACATTTGTCAACGAAAAAAATAATGATGAGTTTGAAGCAGCTATTCAAGATAATACAAAAGCTATCTATGCTGAAACCATTGGAAACCCAAGTCTTTCAATCGTAGATATTGAAGCATTAGCAAAAATTGCACACAAACATGAAATTCCATTAATCATTGATAATACATTTGCTTCACCTGTAGGTTGCAATCCAATTGAATTTGGTGCAGATGTTGTTGTTCACTCTGCAACAAAATGGATAGGCGGTCATGGTACAACTATTGCTGGGGTAGTAGTAGATGCCGGTAAATTTGATTGGACACGTGGTAAATTCCCTGATTATACAGAGCCAGATGAATCTTATCATGGTTTACGTTACGGTGTTGATACAGCAAATGCAGCATTTGCAACTCGTTTACGCGTTCAATTATTACGAGATTTTGGACCAACACTTAGCCCTGACGCTGCGTTTAATTTACTCCAAGGATTAGAAACTTTACATTTAAGAGTTCCATATCATAATGAAAATGCAAGAAAAGTGGCAGAATATCTTCGTCAAAATGACCAAGTAGAATGGGTGCATTACAATGGATTTGATGATAGCGAATTTGCTGCAAATGCTAAAAAATACTTGAAAAATGGTTTTGGATCTGTCCTTACTTTTGGTATTAAAGGTGGACGAAGTGCTGGTCGTCAGCTTATTGATAACATTGAATTATTCTGCCACGTGGCGAATGTTGGGGATGCTCGTTCTCTAATCATTCATCCTGCTTCTACAACACACCAACAATTAAGTCCAGAAGAATTGAAAAAATCTGGTGTTCCGGAAGAATTAGTTCGTCTGTCAATTGGTTTAGAAGCTGCGGAAGATATAATAGAAGCACTAGAGGCCGCATTTGCGAAAGTCGGTAAACCTGAAGAGGCAAAATAAAACTGGATTCGGGAAGCAAAAGTTTAAAGAGTGATGCGTTAAACACGTTCACTCTTTTTCTCTTATATAAATTGGCTTTTTAAAAATAATCTAAAAATTCGATAAAATCAATGATGTAAGCGGTTTTCATGACCTCTCAGAAAAAACAATTGTCCTTCTCAGAAAGATTTTTCTTGTAATCTGTCCGTATGTGAGCTAAAATCAACTTTAAGTTCAGTATTTAAAGATTTCTTTACATGTATAGGTCACATGTTAATGATAGATAAATCACAAATTGAATGCGTATGAAGTGAACATATGTATTTCACAATATAAAGAAGAGAAATTTGGAGGCGAATGATATGACAACAGTGAAGGTAGCGATTCTTGGTTTCGGTACAGTTGGTCAAGGTATTTTTCGTATAGTAAATGAAAAACGAAAGCAATTCAAAGATACTTTAGGAGTAGATATTGAGATTGTTAAAATTCTTGTAAGTAATGTGAATAAGCCGCGTTCACATGCTCCAAAAGAATTATTAACAGATAAATTTGAGGATATCTTAGCAATTCCAGATTTAGAAGTGGTTTTTGAGGCAATTGTTGGAGAAGAGCCAGCTTATAGATATTTATCAAAGGCGATTGAAAAAGGATGCAATATTATTACTGCGAACAAAGTAATGTTTTCTAAATTCGGTTTAGCTTTACAAGAGAAAGCGAAAAAATACGGCGTTCAAGTTGGTTATGAAGCGACTGTAGCTGGTGGAGTACCAGTTATTAAGACAATGCAAAATATCCTTCGGGTGAACGAAGTAAGTCATATTCAAGGGATTTTAAACGGCACTTCAAACTATATCCTTACTCAAATGCGCAGTGAAGGATTACCATTCGATGAAGCGTTACAAGATGCACAACGTTTAGGCTATGCAGAAGCTGACCCATATAATGATATCTCGGGTCAAGATCCATTCCGCAAACTTATGATTTTAAGTGCATTAGCATTTGGTGAACAACCTAATTGGGATGATGTAGATATTGTAGGTATTACGGAAATAACAGCTGAACAAGTTGAGGAAGCAAAAGAAAAAGGTTTGCGTTACAGACATGTTGGAGATGTTCGTCGTGATGAGACAACTGGTGAAATTATTGCAACAGTAGGACTTCAATTAGTAGGACCAGAACATCCGTTATATAATATTGAAGGTGTTAATAATGCAGTTGCGTTTGATACAAACTATATTGGTACACTTACACTTGTAGGTCCAGGTGCAGGTATGTTCCCTACAGCGAGTGTAATGGTGGAAGATTATGCAGACATGTTAGTGAAATCACCAGCAACAGTTACAATTTAAGTTATTAACTCGTTGTATCATTATTCATAAATCTAATCTACATATATTGTGGGGAATAGCGAATAACGGCTACGAGGTTAAGTAATAACAAAGCCACGGAAATTTTACAATCAGTAAAATTTTCGTGGCTTTTCATTTTAAAGGTCATTTAAACCAATCCTATATTAAATTAGTCTTCGTCTTTAATATCAATATCTTCAGGAATCGGCGTATTTTTCCATATCTCAATTTCTTCCTTAATCTGTTGAAGCTGCTCGAAGTAACGATCAAATTGATCACTACTGATTAAAAACTGTTCACCATCATGAACAGAACGAATGCGGCCTTCCAACACATAACGCATTACTTGATATTCAGGCATAGAGATATCCTTTGCTGTTTCTGCAACCGTTTTGTACATAATGTTAGGCCCCCTTGGCCTTATTATAATAGAAGAAAATAGTAACCTCAACTTTCTGAATATATGATAAATTGGAGAAGGTAGAATAATTATGGAAAAATTTAAAATTTAATTTTAGGAAAAGGGACTACAAGTGTACAGTTTCAGTTTGTACTATACATATTTGTCTAATCAGCTGTAATCCTTTCTGAAAGTAGGTACTATGCAAACATTTTTAACAGAAGATAAAATCTTAAGAATTTCTTCATTTTTATGATGACTACTTTTTAAGATTTAGTTTGTAAAATAAATTTTATAAAGAAAAACAACGGAATGAGGTGTTAAATTTGAAGCCTTATACAATTTTAGTAACAGATGATGACCAAGATATACGGGATGGTATTGAAATCTATTTGAAAAATGACGGATACAACGTATTAAAGGCAGCAAATGGTTTAGAAGCACTTGAATTATTAATGGAGCATGAAGTACATTTAATCATTTTAGATATTATGATGCCGAAACTTGATGGAATTCAAACAACATTTAAGATACGAGAAGAACGTAATATTCCAATCATTATGCTTAGTGCCAAGGTTGAAGATACAGACAAAATCCATGGACTATCAGTTGGAGCAGATGACTATGTAACAAAGCCTTTCCATCCATTAGAACTTTTAGCGCGTGTAAAGTCGCAATTGCGACGTTATGTTAAATTGGGAACCTACAACAATGATCAGCAAGGAAAAGTCATTGTAGGAGGCTTGGCGTTAGATACTAATGCAAAAGAAGTCTTATTAGATGGTGAACCGATCAAGTTAACGAAGATAGAATATAACATTACAGAATTATTGTTAACAAATGCCGGACGGGTTTTCTCTATTCCAGATATTTATGAACGCGTATGGAATGAGCCAGCTTACAATGCTGAAAATATAGTTGCGGTACATATCCGTAAAATTAGAGAGAAAATCGAGGTAGATCCTAAAAATCCGAGATATTTAAAGGTGGTATGGGGAATTGGTTACAAAATTGAAAAAGCATAGTACGCTCATTTGGTCACTTATTGCATTAGTCATTGCAATTTGTAGTCTATTATATTGTTTAACGTTTATTTTCCATTTCATCGATTTTAACTTTAGTAGAACATTTGGGCAGCTTACACGTGTGATTGGAGGAGTATAATATGAGAAAATTTCAAAATACCGTCTTACTTTCTCTAATCTGTATGATATTAATCAGTGTATATACGCTATTAGAGTACGGTCATCAATATTTGATGAAAAACTTTTTTGAATCTGAATTTTTTCAATCTGAATATCAAAATTTTACAGACCAATTAGGCCCTCTCGTATTAAATCCTTTAGATGCTGATGAGGCAAAAAGTAATATTAAGGTATCAGATAAAGAGATAGAGGAATATCGCAATTATAATGGCACTTTAAGTGAACAAATTACAAATATTAACGAGCAATATCAAGATAAAATTGATGAAGCGAAAGATTCAAAGGTTACCTCAGTAAAAAATGCATTAATCAAAGATAGGGATAAGAAGATTCAAGATATTACAAAAAACTTTGAAGATGATGATTATGTCCGAGATAAAATTATTAAAATAAAAGAAAAGAAAATTGATAGGTATGTGAGTGATTTAGAAAATCGGAAACAAGATTTTTTAAAACAATATGATTATTTCACCTATAAACTAAAAGAGGTGTCAACAGGGGACACCTTTAGTGTTGGGAACTTAAAGAATACAGCTATATATATAAAAAAATACGATGGACAAAAGAAAATATTAAAAACAGAAACAATTAGTACTGAAGATTCTATTGATGATGAAAATTGGAATGCAGCAGAAAGTGATTCTCCGGATATATCGTATGATATTACAAATACTGCACAAAGAAATTTTCATCAATATTTAGGTGAAATTCATGTTGATAAAAATGCGTTTTTAAATTCAAGCTCGTATCAGGAATATAAGAATTTTAAATTTCGTCAAATAGTATTAGGAATAATATGGGTTTTAGGGTTACTATCGATTATCGTATTGTTTTGGATCAAACCATTTCATGTTGAAAAAAACGGCAACCATTTTTTACTACGTACGATAAGAAGATGGCCGATTGATGTTCGTGCGCTATGCTTATTTATCACAGGAAACGTAATCATTATTGAAATATCCGGGTTGTTGAGTCGTTTTATTAATATACCCCTTTTTGGGGGAAGTCTTTCCAACTTAATCGAATTCGTATTGGGTACAATCATTTTTTATTTATTAGTATGGTTTGTAGTTATGCAATTGCTGCTAATAATCGAGGATATGAATACAGAAGAAAAACGATTAAAAGCATATCGAAGTTCTTTTACACTACATGTCATAGATGATTTAAAAAATTTATTTTTATCGATGAGCATAGGTTTACAAGCGATTGCGCTATTAATAATTGTTTTTTTATCGGGAGTTGGAATTGTTGGCGCAATGACTGCATTTGATTTAATGCCGCTTTATCTCATATTATTCTTCACGATTGCCTTACCAGCTATGATTGTCTTTTTAAGAAGAGTAAGTTATTTAAACAAAATTATGAAGCAAACAGAAGAAATGGTTGAAGGTCGTCTAAATAGTGAGATTAAAGTTAGAGGTAAATCCGCTTTTGGTAAACATGCAAGCCATTTAAATCGTTTACGTGAAGGGGTTCGAACTTCTATAACAGAGCAAGCGAAAAGTGAACGTTTAAAAACAGAACTGATTACAAATGTTAGTCATGATTTAAGAACACCTCTTACCTCAATCATTACCTATACAGATTTGTTAAAAAATCCTGAATTGACGGAGGATGAGCGTAATAGTTATATTGCCATTTTAGATAAGAAATCGCAGCGCTTAAAAACGTTGATAGAAGATTTGTTTGAAGTATCGAAAATGGCATCTGGTAATCTTGAATTACAAAAGGAAAAAGTAAACTTAAATCAATTATTGCAACAAGCACTTGGTGAATTAGAAGAGGATATGGAAAAAGCTGATATGACATTTCGCGTTCATATAACTGATGAGCCATTGATGGCTTATGTAGATGGTCAAAAATGGTGGAGAGTTTTGGATAATCTCATTATTAATGCTTTGAAATATACTATGGAAGGAACAAGAGTATATATTTCATTAGATAGAGTTGAGCAAAATGCTCAATTTGTCATCAAGAACATTACAAAATATGAACTCGGCAATCAAAATGTAGAGGAATTATACGAGCGCTTTAAACGTGCTGATACATCACGTCATACTGAAGGTTCAGGCTTAGGTTTAGCTATCACACAATCAATCGTAGATTTGCATCATGGTAGTATGGAGATTACAGTAGACGGAGATTTGTTTAAAGTTGTTGTAAATGTACCATTAGTTAGTTAGAAGAGGGCTATCAGTAGCTAAGTTTTCTATTATAAATTACCGAATGTAGGGGCTATTCAATTATGGATAAGCCCCTTCATTTTACGATAAATCTTCCCATGCTTTTATATTTTTCATCGCATACATAGCTTCAGTAGCTTTTTGATAATATTCAGTAGCCTTTTTATATTCTTCTCGTTTGCTTAATAATGAGCCAGCTAAAATGGCGTATTTATGAACATTTTTATAATTTTGAGTATTATTAAAGAAATCAATTGCTTCTGCAAAAAGGGCTTCATCAAAATCACTTAATTGATGGAGCATTTTATAAATGTGAAAATGGTAAACGTATTCTTGTGCTTCTTTCTCAATCTTGTGATCCTTGATAAGATTGAGGCCTTTATGACACCACGTTTCTACACTTGTGGTGCTGTTAAGTTTTGAATATTCCTTTACCATGGAATGGATGGTAATAAGTATTCGAAGAGGACATTTTTTGACGGCTAAGCTTTTTCTATAATAAGAAATCGCACCCCTTGAATCGCCTTCTAATGCATAAATATATCCTAGATTTTGATAGATAACACCATAGTTCTTTTTTAGATTATTTTCAGCACATATATTGTAGCAGTTATCGAAAATGTCTAATGCGTAATGATAATGTCCATTTTGAATATGTGATAGACCTATTCGTATATAACAATTCACCATTTGTTGGGGATATTTTAGTTCTGTAAATAATTTCAGAGCTTGTTCTGCATATTCAATCGCATTTAATGTTCGATGAAGTTTATGGTAAACAGTACTAAGAAAGTAATAATAATCTGCTTTTTCTCCCACGGAAAGTTGGATTTTTGAAATTAATAATCCGGCCTTTTCAAGGTATGTTAATGCAGATTGATATTGTTTTGTATTAATGCAGTATAGAGAATAGTTTTCATAATAGAAAAATTTCTGCCGATCGTTTAGACTTTCTTCCATTGTTTTAAAGGCATTGAGTAACGAAACGGCATTTTCCATTTCCATAGGTTCATCAATCATTAAATACAGTCGCAGTAATCTCAAATTAAATGTATAGAAGTTTTCAATATTACTAAATTCTAGATTCATGGATTTAAAATAATCTAGTAGCTTTTTTATTTGTATTTGGTCATTGTTCATAATTGCATTTTTTATTAATGGATAATTTTCCTTTAAAAACTGTTCCTCATCGATATCGATGTAATGTTCTAAGTTGATTTGCAAACGGTTGATGAGTGCATGTTTCACTTCATCTTGAGGAATTTGCTTACCGCTTTCTATTTTGCTTAGGTAAGAGGTGGAACAAATATCTTTGGCTAATTCCTTTTGTGTGATCTTTTGCTTAATGCGTTCCTTTTTTATTATATTTCCAATGTTTTTCATAAGTAGATTTAACCCTCTTAACGTCTGTCCTTTTTTAGAATTATTTCATGATTCTAAACTAATTGTAATCGGCTGAAAGGTTTATTTTACTTAGTAAATTTACATTTTTGTGAATTATCTGGGAGT
>NZ_QWUA01000029.1 GCF_003576525.1 Rummeliibacillus sp. POC4
GTATCATCAAATGATGATATCTATTGTTTGTCCTTATTTTTAACAAAAGTTAAAAATAAGGTTTATTGATTAACATCTTGCTTGTTCAGTTTTCAAGGTTCATATATTGGAGCGGGTGAGGAGAATCGAACTCCCGACAACAGCTTGGAAGGCTGTGGTTTTACCACTAAACTACACCCGCGTAGTAATATTAAAATAAGTAATAATATGGTGCGCCCAGCAGAAGTCGAATCCACAACCTTCTGATCCGTAGTCAGACGCTCTATCCAGTTGAGCTATGGGCGCATATTATATATTTGTGATTTTCTTGGTGCGATCGAGAGGACTTGAACCTCCACCGAGTTACCCCGACTAGGCCCTCAACCTAGCGCGTCTGCCATTCCGCCACGACCGCTTCATCACTTATCAAGTAAAAACTATTATAATATACTTTTTACTAATTGTCAAGTAATAAAATGGTGAGTCATGCAGGATTCGAACCAGCGACCCTCTGATTAAAAGTCAGATGCTCTACCAACTGAGCTAATGACTCATAGCTGAAATAACAAAAAGAAAATGGCTGGGGTACCTGGATTCGAACCAGGGCATGACGGAATCAAAATCCGTTGCCTTACCGCTTGGCTATACCCCAATATAAGTGGCGGTTCGAACGGGACTCGAACCCGCGACCTCCTGCGTGACAGGCAGGCATTCTAACCAGCTGAACTATCGAACCAAAAATAATGACCCCTACGGGATTCGAACCCATGTTACCTCCGTGAAAGGGAGGTGTCTTAACCACTTGACCAAGGGGCCATGGCTCCGAAGGTAGGACTCGAACCTACGACCCTCTGATTAACAGTCAGATGCTACTACCAACTGAGCTACTTCGGAATAACCATTATTGTTTGTCGCTTCAATGTGTTATCACCTTGTCGACATTTAATATTATATAAAGCTTTATCTTATTCGTCAATAGTTTTTTTAAAAAAACTTTATTTTTTTAACTTAAGTCTTCCTAAACACTTGCTACAACAGTATTTATCCGTATTCATTCGAATCTTTCTTACATACTGAGTACCACATTTCAAGCATATATACGTGTATTTTTTACTGCTACTTCTATTATTTTCTTTTCTTAAATTAGAGCAAAAACGTGGAGCATTTGCTTGTTTTAAAAGAATCCTAAAATCTGCATCTCTATGTTGATAACCCTTTCCTTCTATATGAAGATGATAATGACATAGCTCATGACGAATAATTCCCTCGATTTCTTTAAGACCATACTGTTTGTAAGCTTGAGGATTTACTTCGATATTATGAGACTTCAACAAATACCTTCCTCCGGTCGTACGTAGTCTCTTATTAAAATAGGCCTGATGTAAAAAAGGCTTATGAAACACATCTTCAGAAATCTTACAAACTAATTGATATAGCTCTTGATCTGTCATAGTATACCTCCAAGCAAAAAATCAATACTCCACAAATGCGGAGTATTGAATAAATAATAATATGATTTTATTTTGATACTCTAAAACAGTTACGCCTCACTAATTTGTTGTAACTCAGGTGGAAGCATTGTTAGCGAAATTCTACCCTTTGCAACCTCTACTTTTTCTACCCAGACTGTTACAATATCACCAAGCGAAACTACGTCTAATGGATGTTTAACATATCCTTTTTTCAATTTTGATATGTGTACAAGCCCATCTTGTTTTACGCCTATATCGACAAATGCACCAAAATCAACTACATTCCGAACAGTACCTTGCAGCTCCATACCTGGTTGTAAATCTTCCATTTTCAAAACATCTTTTTTAAGGAGCGGTTGAGGGAAAGCATCTCTTGGATCTCTTGATGGCTTCATTAATGAATTAATGACGTCCTTTAATGTTACTTCGCCAATTCCCCATTCTTGACTCAATCGTCCAATATCTAAGTTACCAATAGCTTGTTCTGCTTCAGCAGTACCAATTTGTGCCTTATCAATATGCGCTACTTCTAAAATTCGCTTTGCTAAATCATAGCTTTCTGGATGAATGGCAGTTGCATCTAGTGGATTCTTTGCGCTAGGAATACGTAAAAAACCGATGGCTTGTTCATATGTTTTCGCCCCTAGGCGTGGAATTTTCTTCAATTGTGTACGAGCAGTAAATTTTCCATTTTCGCTTCGTACTTTCACAATATTTTCTGCAACTGTTTTAGAAAGACCAGAAACATATTGAAGTAATGATGGTGATGCCGTATTAACATCTACTCCAACTTGGTTTACAGCTGTTTCTACGATAAAAGTTAACGATTCTTCTAATTTTTTTTGAGATACATCGTGTTGATATTGTCCAACCCCTACTGCTTTCGGATCAATTTTCACAAGTTCAGCTAATGGATCTTGTAAACGTCTTGCAATCGATACCGCACTCCGTTGTTCTACATGTAAATCAGGGAATTCCTCTCGCGCAACTTCAGACGCAGAGTAAACACTTGCCCCTGCTTCACTCACAATTACATAAGCTGCATTACTATCAGAGTCTTTTAAGCAATTAGACACAAACTGCTCCGTCTCACGTGAAGCTGTGCCATTTCCTATCGCTATAATAGATATTGGATAACGTGTTAATAGATCATTGAATGTTTTTTTAGATTTTTCCACATCACCTTTTGCAGTATGAGGATATATAACTGAGATTTCTATCATTTTACCAGTGTCATCTACAACAGCAAGTTTACAACCCGTCCGATATGCTGGATCTACTCCAAGTACATATTGTCCTTTCATAGGAGGTTGTAACAATAAGTTTCGTAAGTTTTCGGAGAAAATATGAATAGCTTGCGCCTCTGCTTTTTCAGTCAATTCATTACGTATTTCTCTTTCTATGGATGGTTGGATCAATCGTTTATATGCATCTTCAATTGCTAATTCGACTTGCACAATAGCCGGTGAAGAGGATTGTGGTATCCACTCATTTCTCATAACTTGATGAATACTTTCTACTGGTACTTGAACACTTACTTTCAACACATCTTCTTTTTCACCACGATTAATAGCTAAGACACGATGAGGCACGATTTTGTTTATAGGTTCTTCATATTCATAGTACATTTCAAACACTGCTTTTTCATCCAATTCTGCATTTTTAACAGTCGCTTGAATCTTACCTTTTTGCCATGAAATTTTGCGGATTTTCTCACGAATTGCTGCATCATCTGCAAAACGTTCCGCTAAAATATCACTCGCACCTTGAATAGCTTCCTCAGCATTTTCGACCTTATCATTGATAAATGAAATAGCCAATTCTTGTAAAGGTGTTTTTCCAAAAGTCATTAATAAATCTGCTAATGGTTCTAAACCTTTGTCTTTTGCAATTGTTGCCTTAGTACGACGTTTTTGCTTATATGGGCGATATAAATCCTCAATACGCTTTAATATTGTTGCTTCATTAATTTTTTTCGTTAATTCTTCAGTTAACTTTCCTTGTTCATCAATTAGGCGAATAACCTCTTGTTTACGTTGTTCTAATTGTTGAATATAGTGATATCTGTCTTCGATTGCTTTAATTTGGACTTCATCTAAAGAACCGGTTGCTTCTTTTCGATAACGAGCAATAAAAGGAACTGTATTTGAAGCATCAAGCAATTGAATAACTTGCTCTACTTGATGTGTGCGTATACCTAATTCTGATGCGATTAATTGAAACATTTTTTTATCGTTCATAAGTTCACTACCTCTCCTTAGTGTTTCCTATTTTACCATATTGTGAATTTACACTTCTTCAAAGAGAAAGCATTTTCGCTCTCTTTCCACTAACATACATAATAATCAATACGAACTGTATCCAAAAGAAAAAAGGATTGTCTAAAGTACTTTCGACGACCCTTTTTCAGATTCAAAATAATTATTTAAAAAAATAGGACTCTGTTTAACTCCCTCAGCAAGCATCTTTTTTGTCATTCGCTCACTACCTTAGCCACTTTTTAATCGTAATTATTGTTCCTTCATTTAAGTTTGTACGAATCTCAAACTCATCCATCAGGCGTCTTACACCTGGCAATCCAGCGCCTAATCCTTGTGAAGTTGAATAACCAGTTTGCATAACTTGTTCTACATTATCTATTCCTGGTCCTGAGTCTGATGCAATTATAGAGATCCCAATACAATTCTTTTCTACTATTCTATGTACTTCAATTTTTCCTTGCTCTGCATACAAATATATATTCCTAGCCAATTCACTGATAGCAGTTGTAATTCGTGCTTGATCAACTAAACCAAAGCCAATTGACTTAGCTTTCTTACGTCCAAGCTGGCGTGCGGCAACAATATCCCATTCTGTCAAAATATCTACAGAAGACCCTTCCATTCCTAACTCGCCCCCAAATCACTTATACTTCATAGCTTTCCCACTTGAATCAATTTCATAAATTATCTTCAAGCTTAAAAATACGATCTAAAAGAATCAGATTTTCATGCATACATCGGTATTATAAAATTGACTCCAATACAAAAAATAAAACATTAGCTATTTAACTACATTCTTTTTCTAATTGTATAATATATTTACTAACTTTACACTGTTATTTCAGTAATATTTTTTTGAAACAATATAGATAAATATGTTTAGTTTAGTTGTACGGACATCAAAACAAAAACACCAGAACAACTAATTCTGGTGTTTCAATATGTATGCTATTTAAAATTTTAAAAGCCCTAAACTAATTTCCAAAGCTTCTTCTACTTTTTCCATTAGTGGTCCGTCTAGTTGTGTAATTTTATCAGTCAATCTCGATTTATCAATGGTCCGTAATTGTTCCAATAAAATAACAGAATCTCTTTCAAAGCCATATTTTTTTGCATCAATTTCAACATGTGTAGGTAGTTTTGCTTTTTGAATTTGCGCAGTTATTGCAGCAATAATTACTGTTGGACTAAATCGATTCCCAATATCATTTTGTATAACCAGTACGGGTCTAGTACCACCTTGCTCAGACCCGACTACTGGTGATAAATCCGCAAAAAAAACGTCACCACGTTTTACGTTCAAGTTTTCATCCTCCGCTTACGAGTCGCTCCACCATATGTTCTGCTTCATACTCAACATGTAAGCATTCACTACATATAGATAAGTTAATCTGTGACATTTCTGCATATCCTTTAACCATCGCTTCTCGCATATGATTTTTTTGTGTTGTATGAATAAACCGTTTTGTAGGAATATAAACAAATTCATCTGTATTTTTCGTATTCGTAATTTCTTTATAAGCTTGTTCAATGTTCTCAGAAACCTTTATTTTAGGTAACCGAATCAAGACCTCTTCTATTCTTCTTTGACTCAAAGCCAACACCTCCACAAACCAATCACATTAATACCTCTAACTTACTATCTATCCTATCATTAATAAAAGACATTGAAAAGACAAAATGAGTAAGCATTTGACATATACGTTGATTTTTTTCTGAATTTGTCGACTTATAGAACAATTCACTATTTATATGGTAAAAATGTCGTATCATAAGCTAATAGCACATTACCATACAAGTTACAATTTACTTATAAATTCTTGGTATTCTAGAAGAAAGCATACATGGTATTTCATATACGATTGTATGTAGGCGATCTGCCCATTCTTGTATTCGAATCTCTTCTTGTTGTTGTTTTCCGATTAAAACTACTTTCTCTCCGACAGCCATTTCTCTAGGTAATTTAATCATCATTTGATCCATGCAAATTCTTCCGATAATCGGCGTTCTTTTACCATCTATCAATACTTCCTGACCAGATAGACCACGAATAACCCCATCAGCATAACCTACAGGCACTGTACCAATCCACTCATCTTGTTGAGCTACATAAGTACCACCATAACTAATAGTATCTCCTTTAGTTACTTTTTTAACATGTACTAATTCACTCTCTAACATTAATGCCGGTTCTAGTGGGTAAGGTAAATGTTTTTCAACAAATGGTGATGGTGATAAGCCATACATTGAAATACCAAAACGCACTGCATCAAATTGAACATCTTGTTTGACCAAAGTTGCTGCGGTATTAGCTGCATGTACTAGTCGAGGTTTTGCAGGTAAAGATGCTACTAATTCTTTAAAAATCGCTAATTGGCGGTCATATTGTGATGTATTTTCTTCATCTGCAGTAGCAAAATGAGTGAAAATACCATCTACTTCTATATTATTATCCATTAAAATGGCATCATATACAGCTTTTAATTCTTTTTCTGAACGGACCCCTATACGTCCCATTCCACTATCTACTTTTATATGCACTTTTAATGTTTTTTTAAATTCTTTAGAAAATGATGATACTTCATGAATCCATTGTGGTGAAAATACAGTAAGAGTAATATTAGCGTTCGCTGCGTAAGATGCAAAGCTGACCGGAACAGCCCCTAATATTAATATTGGTGTGTCTTTAATAGACTCTCTAACATGTAATGCTTCCTCTGGTGTCGCAACTGCTAACATCGTTGCTCCTGCCGCTAAAGCTGCTTTAGCAACCTGTATATCACCATGACCGTAAGCATTTGCTTTTACAACTGCAATAATATCTACCTTTGAATGCAAATGCTTACGTAAATTTTTTATATTATCTTGTATTGCTGTTAAATTAATAATCGCTTTTGTGGGACGGAATTGTAGATGCTCAGTCATATTGTTCTAACCTTCTTGTTCGTTTTTTTCTATTATCGTCCCTGAAAGAATTTTGGTCAATTATAATGCTATTTTACTTCACCATTTACCATTGAAGAGGCTACTTCTATTAATTCTTCTTTACTTAAATCGTTTGAGGCAATAAAGAAAGATACGCCATTTGTATCCCATGTAATCGAATGATCTGTAATGGCTCCAATTGTAAATCCTAAATCTGCTGGATCTCCAGGCGAGAATACAGGGATATACAATTGTTCTGCTTTAGTTACTTTTTCTTGAATAATTGTGAAGCTCTTATCTCCTTCAAAAGATAAGAATTTACGTGTACCATTATCCATTTGTAAAGAATCTTCATCTTTTAATTTGACGTTATCCCATTTTAATACCGGATAATATGTTTCAAAATCACCATTATCAGCAGTATCCTCTAAGTTTTGAGAACTGTCAGTGGCTTCTTCAGTTGTATTTCCTGATGTAGCAATTGTCTCCTCACTTGTGTTTGCATTACTTTCTTCTGAAGAAGTTGTACCATTTGTAGATTGTGAATGTTCATCTGAAGAAGATTCTTCAGTCGCCTTTTCTTCTGAAGTATTTTCACTTGTTGTTTTATCATCTGTTGTGTTTCCGTTTGTATTTTCTCCACTTGACGCTTCTTTATCAGTTTCTTCAGTAGACGTCACATCGGTCTTAGCATCTTCTGTTTCAGCCTTGTTATCATTTGATTTTGTAAAATCTTCTACTGCATAGTCAGAAGCTTTTTTAGCAACACCTAAAGAAATCTTTTTAAATGTGATGCGAATTTGTTCTTCATTTGCTTCATTTAAAACAATAACTTTTGATGGTAATAATGTCTTTTTATTAATATAGACTTGTTGTGTTGGAAGAATTTTCGAATGATTGTTACGTGTTTTCGCTTTGAAAATATAAGCGTTTTTCGTTTCCTTCATTTCAGCTGTTTTATCAGCAGCTAAATCGTCAGCTAATGCATTCAACAAATACCCTTGACTATTTTGTTTTGGCCAATCACTTTGGAATTTATACGTTTTTTTCAATGAAGGCGTCACTACAAAAACACCTTCTTCGTTTCGTATAATCATTTGGGAAGTATCTTGACCTTCTTCTGATACAGAAACGCGATAAAATTCAGGTTTCGTATGCCATACATCTACGTCGTATTTTTTTGCCTCTCCTGTTGTCTTAATCTCCATTACCGCTTTTACTTCATAGCCTTTAGCGGCTGTCCATTTCTTGCTTGTCTTTTTTACAACATCCTCTTTTGAATTAGATCCACAAGCTGTTAGTAATAATACTGCTGTAAGACATAGTAGTCCTATTGTGAGAAATTTTCGCAAATCCCCATCCTTTCTACATTTTCCATTATCGTATCCTATGAACGAGCCTTAACATTTATGCGAGCAGAATAACTTGTGCAGCCGCATATTCTTTTGAATGTGTAATACTAACAAAACCCTGAACTAAATTCTCCTTAAAATACAAAATTGGTTGTCCCTGATCATTGGGCAAAATTTCTATATCTTGTAATGCACACTCCTTCCCTATTCCTGTCCCGTTTGCTTTAGAAAATGCTTCTTTTGCTGAAAACCTTCCTGCTAAAAATTCTAGTTGACGTCTTGTTTTTAACTGATTAAAAATTTTTTGTTCTCGTGCTGTTAAAATTTTTTCTTTAAACCTTGGGCTTAGGTCATTTGCTTTCTGTATTCTATTTATTTCTACGATATCTAGTCCAATTCCTTTAATCATTTTTGCTTCTCCTTTTATTCAGTTAATAAAACAATGTATAATAATCTTATTAAAATCGAGGTGAATACATGTTTAATCGAACAGAAAATCTTTCGCAATACATAAAATTATATCCAGTCATTTCAATTTTAATTGCGATCAATATTATTGTGTATCTTCTTGGGATGATTCCTTCACTTGGCTTGAATATTCTAAACCTGGGGGCATCGGTAAATTATTTAATTGCTGACGGTGAATATTGGCGATTAATCACATCTATGTTCATCCATGGCGGTTTCTTTCACTTACTTTTTAATATGTTCTCTTTATATGTATTTGGTCCTGAGTTAGAACGTATTGCAGGTAAGTTGCGATTCTTTACTATTTACTTTATATCTGGATTTATGGGAAATGTTATTTCATATTTAACACAACCATTAAATTATGCAAGCATAGGTGCTAGCGGAGCTATCTTTGGTATTTTTGGTGCATTTGCTGCATTAGTCTACTATACTCGAAAAACAATGCCACAATTGAAGCAAATCATTATGCCGATTATTGTAATTTCGATTATTATGACATTCCTGCAATCAGACGTGAATGGTACCGCACATATTGTAGGGCTCGTTACTGGACTAATTATTGGTCTTTTCGATTTTCACCCCAAAAGAGTTTTAAGATGGATTAAGAGAAATTAAAGTGCGAATAGCTGTTGAGGATTTATAATCTCAACAGCTATTTTTTATTTTGAAGGCTATGAGTGTTTGGTTGATACCATTCAAAAATCCCTTCTAAATTCTCTTGGTCAAAATGCTTAATAGAAGCTACGCTACCAGAAGAACCTGACATAATGTGAACAGTCATAGACCCCAAACTTTTTCTTTTTGCTAAATAACTTTGAGAAAGTGAGATTGCTTGTATACGTTGTTTGAATGTCACAAATGTTGTTTTACTAATACCTCTATATACAACCGTAAGTTGTTGTTCGTTGGCCGCATATCCTGCGCTTTTATATTGCCAAGCACCTAATATTAGCGCTAGCGGTAATATAATAAGAACCCATAAACCATATGGAAATGCGAAATAACTAATGCTTAAAACTATAGGTGTTAGCCAATATAAATACGTTAATAAATATCTACGTTTTGCCCTTTTAGGTGCACGCTCCAACGGTAAATCCCATTGTGTTTCCGGAAATAACTTTTCTAATATTTTAAATGCTAACTGTTTCTTTACAAGTGGTAACAATACAATTTTTCTTTCGCCTTTTTCACCAGAACTTCCAGCGCTTTCAATGACAATAGTTGAGTAGCCAAAAAGTTGTCTGAAAGGGTTTTCCACAATACGAACCCCCTGAATTCGTTTCATCGGTATTGTGATTCTTTTCTTTTCTAATAACCCTTTCGAGATAAATAGCTTATCTTCTTCTTTTTCTACAACAAACTCATAATAGCTTAAAAAAGTTATAACTACAGATACAAACCACGAAATAAGTAAAAATATAAGTACTGCAATAATAACTATTATGGTCCCTAATTTTACGAAAGACTGAAGCTGACCATAAAGCTCATCATATCTTATCCAATCATCAAATTGAGACATAATAGCTGCTAAACCTGAAAAGACTACCCCTATGCCACTAGATGTGGTCGCTAATAATATTAAATCTTTCTTAGACATTCGATGAATAATTGTACGAACGCTTTGATGATTTGGCGAATTATAGAAATCCACACGCTCATTCTGCTCTACTTCACTAAGCTGTTTTTTCGCTTTTTTCATCTCTTTTTCAATTGTATCAGCCTGAACTCGTGTAATTGCAGTTAAGTCAGCTTCGGATTTCCCTCCACTGTCTGCTGCAGTTTCAATACTTACTTTAACTAGTTTTAATGGGCGGTGGAATATACCTTCTTTATAATTCAAGCTTTGAATTCTTTCAAATGGGATATATCTTTTTTTCTTTACAAATAAGCCATATTCAATTCGTAGCTCCTCATCCTCAAACCAGTAGACAAATCGTTTCCAATTGATATAAGAAATTATTAATATCATACATAAAACAAACAGGATTATTACGATAACAATAAGTGTATCTATAAATTGCTTACTAAATGGATTAAATGAATAGTTTAATCCACTTCCTAGCAAAATAATAATTCCTGGTATAACAATGCTTTTTAAACTAGCAAAAAAACTAATCATAATAGTGATAGGGTGCAGTCGATTCACATTTCTAGACATCATCTTCAGCCACCCTTGCTAATTCTGAAATATGTACTCGTAATTGATCAGCTTCTTGCTCTGTTAATGCTGGTATAGTATGCGTAGTTGCAGCAGTAGATATTGACATGCTGGCTAAATGATAGTGTTTTAAAATAGGACCTTGTGAAGTGTCCACATGCTGAACACGTACCATCGGAACGAGCGTACGCTTCACAATAAATAACCCTTGTTGTATCTCAATTTCTTGTTCCCTTACTTCATAACGCCAATGCTCCCATCGAATCTTTGGAAAAAAATATATTCCAAAAACCAAATCAGCAATCATTACAACTATACTAATTAAATAAATCCACTTCGGCCAATCAAAGACATAAGCTAAAACAATTGCTACAATGACAAACACGAGTAAAATAACTGCTTCAATCGCAGCATGAATACGCCATACTGTTAAACCTTTTTTAGGGATTCTGTATTTAGGTTGTGAAATCATTTTCAAATCCTCTCTGTAAGTAGATTAAACATAATTATAGTCCAATAAATTAAATGTTTCATTATCAGTATTTTATGATCATCTTATTTACGAATAACTTTTCAAATAAGTTTCATCGTCCTTAAAAAATAAAAAGGCCTTCAAATCAATTACATGATTTGAAGGTCTTTGTGTGAAACTTATTTTGTTTTGTATTTTAGTCTTCGCTACGACGTGTTTGACGACGTCCACCATCGCGACGTCCTCCGTCACGACGTCCGCCATCGCGACGATTGTTACGTTCACCACGACGACCTCCGCGATCTCCACCACGGCTATTACCTCCGCGGTTACCACGATAACCACCGCGACTACCACTGCGACCATGACCATTTCCACCTGAACGACGCATTGGTAATGGACGTTCTTCTGTAATTTTCACTGGTGTATCATCTGGTTCTTTAGTTAGTGATTTAAGTGCTGCAGCTACTAAATCAATTGCATCATGATTAGCTAATAATCCTTCAGCCATTGCGCGATAATCACTTAAATGATTCTTTTCAACAAGTTCTTTCAAATGTTCCACTGCAAGTGCTTGTTGACCAACTAATGCTTCATCAGCAGTAGGTGGTTTTAATGGAGTCATACGTTTTTTAGTAGTTTCTTCTACAATACGTAAATAACCCATTTCACGTGGTGTTACAAATGTAACTGCTAGTCCTGATTTTCCGGCACGGCCAGTACGTCCAATACGGTGAACATATGACTCTGGATCTTGTGGAATATCAAAGTTATATACATGTGTAACGCCTGAAATATCTAATCCACGTGCTGCAACATCTGTCGCAACTAAGATATCGATTTTATTTTCTTTAAATTGACGTAGTACAGAAAGACGTTTTGCTTGGCTTAAGTCCCCATGGATACCTTCTGCAAGATAGCCACGAATATTAAGTGCATGTGATAATTCATCAACACGACGTTTAGTACGACCAAAAATGATTGCTAGTTCTGGTTGGTGAACATTCAAAAGTCGTGATAGAACATCGAATTTTTCGCGTTCTTGAGCTTTTACGAAATATTGATCGATATTTTCAACTGTCATTTCTTTTGATTTGATTTTTACAATTTCTGGTTCTTTCATGAAAGTTTCAGCAATTTTGCGGATTGGAGCTGGCATTGTTGCTGAGAACAATAATGTTTGGCGTTCTGATGGTACATTTTCTAGAATTGCATTGATATCATCGATGAATCCCATATTTAGCATTTCATCTGCTTCATCAAGAACAAGTGTTTCAACATTTTCAAGTTTTAAAGTATGACGTTTAATATGGTCAAGAATACGACCAGGAGTACCTACAATTATTTGTGGTTTGTTTTTAAGTGCACGGATTTGACGGCTAATATCTTGACCACCATATACTGAAAGAATACGTGCGCGTTTATCATAACCAATTTTATGAAGTTCTTCTGAGCTTTGAATTGCTAGTTCACGAGTAGGGGCAATAATAAGAGCTTGTACTACAGTCTTTTTTGGGTCTACTTTTTCGATTAGTGGAATACCGAAAGCGGCAGTTTTACCTGTACCAGTTTGTGCTTGACCGATAATATCACGGCCTTCTAGAGCATATGAAATAGTACCTTCTTGGATTGGTGTTGCTTCTTCAAAACCCATACGTTTAAGGGATTTTTGAGTAGAAGCACTAATATTTAGTTCTGAAAAATTTGTCAAACTTCTCATTCTCCTTCTTTGCTTATGCATTTGACAAATGGTTACATTTTCAGATGAAAATAGGGCAAATCGAGCCTTATGTTAGGAACGTTTCCGTTACTTATTAAATCTCTGTTATGACAGAGGAATTTTATATGAAAAGGGAAAGCCCGGTCTTTGCCGAGCGGTTCAATTCTTTGTGATTCACACATAAATTTAGAATAAACCGTAATGTTCAAAAAAAAGTACTCTCCATCTTCTCGGAGAGTCTACACAAAATGTATCCATTGCTTTCAATATTCTATCACGGGTAATTCATTCGCGCAATTATTTACTATCATTCAAAATGTTCAGACTATTATTTGCAGCTATAAAGAAATGCTAATGCCTTTTTAAACCATTTTTCTGCATCCTTACAATAACAAATTAAATGCTTCCCTTCTGGTGAAATGATTAATAATTTTTTTCTACTTGCTATTTTATGGTATAGATACGATGCTGTTGTGTAGGGTACCAGTTCATCTTTATCTCCTTGAACAATGCATACAGGCACTTTTATTTTCTCGTAATACGGAGACATTTTATGTACCAAACGGGTAAACTCTTTAACAGCTGATATGGGAACATCTATTACTTTTCTTTCATATAGCCTAAAGAATTCGTTTTCTTTATAATCTCCATGCATAAAATCCAAAAATAAATCATTTAAATCAACAACTAATTGTTTAGTACGAATATACCTTGCAGCAGGACTTAACAGAACGAGTCCTTTTACTTTATATCTTAAAGCTAAATACATGGCGATAATTCCACCCATAGAAAATCCAACGATGAAAATTTCATCTACCTTTTTAGACAGACGTTTATAAGCAATCTCTGCATCCATTAACCAATGCTCTGCCGTGAACAAATCTAAATTTAGTTTTTCACCATGCCCTGATAATATCGGTACCTCTATTGTCCATGAAGTATTTTGTTCAAGATAATCTGAGAATGACTTTATTTCATAGGATCCCCCTGTAAATCCGTGCAATAGTAATACACCTATTTTCACTTATTTTCCTCCCATCATCCATTGCAATTTATAAAAATAGGGTACCTAGAAAAAGTAGTTTTCCCTAGGTACCCTTGTTTTAATCTATAAATTAATGAGTGAATGCTTGCAGTACACGTTCTAATTCCATACCACGTGAACCTTTTAATAAGATAATTGAATTTTCACCCGCATTTTGGCGTATTTTTTCGATAATTCTATCATAACTATCATCTGTCCAAAGTAAATTTTCATCCGCCACTTTACCTTGTAGTTGATCATATAACCATTTCATACGAGGACCGTATAAGCATACTTGATGAATATTAGATGGATCAATCGCATCAGCTAAATCTTCATGGAATTGTCGCTCTAATTCACCCAATTCCAACATATCACCAAGAACCACCCATTTGTCTGGTCGCAAATTAGTTGATTGTATGAATTGTAAAGCAGCTCTAACAGAAGTTGGCGCAGCATTATATGCATCATTTACAAATAAAATACCTTGATCACCGTTCACTAATTGCATACGCATATTAGTAAGCGATACATTTTTTAAAGCTTCACGAATTTGTTCATCTGTTAAACCAATTTCATGGGCTATTAAAATGGCGATTAATGTATTTTTCACTTGATGGCGTCCAAGTACTGGGATAAAGAACTCTCCATTAATGGTACCTTCAACATTGAAAGAACTACCGCTTTCAGTAGATTCAATATGCGATGCCTTTAAGTCATCTGATGATTCTAAACCAAATGATATCGCATTTAAATTTGAAGCATTTTTGACTAGAGGTCTTAATAACGGTTCATCCCCATCATAGAAAAACTTGCCATCAGGTTGTAGTCCTTGAATAATTTCAAATTTAGCTTTTGCAATTCCCTCACGTGAACCAAGTGCTAACATATGGGCTTCACCAATATTAGTAATAACTGCATATTTTGGTTTTGCCATTTTTGTTAAAAATTCAATTTGGCCAAAACCATCCATACCCATTTCTAAAATGGCAAATTCAGTATCTTCATCCAAAGATAAAATAGTCAGCGGTAAACCTAGTTGGTTATTATAATTACCTTCTGTTTTTTGAACTTTAAAGTATGGAGAAAGTGTTCCAGCGATTAAGTCTTTAGTTGATGTTTTACCATTTGACCCAGTAACACCGATAAATGTCGCTTGATGTTCTGCTCGATATGCATGTGCCATTTCTTGTAATGCCTTCTCAGAATCATCCACAAAAATTAACGGTACGTCCTTAGGTGGATTAGGCTCATCTTTTTGCCAAAGCGAAGCTGCTGCTCCATTTTCAAATGCCTGTTTAACATACTTATGGCCATTTGTTTTTTCACCATGGAATGGGATAAATAAATCACCCTTTTGTAATGTACGTGTGTTAATAGAAACACCTGTCACGATAATATCTTCTCGGATATCTTGATCACTTTTTAACCATTTGGCAATTTGTTGTAATGTCTTTTTCACAATAGATCACACTCAATCTCTCTTATTGGTATTGAAGTTGTTGTTTTTCTGCATGGCGTTCAATCGCTAATGTAATAAGTTCTTCGATTAAATCACCATAAGCTAAACCTGTATTTTGCCATAAGATTGGATACATACTTACAGGAGTAAAACCTGGCATTGTATTTACTTCATTGATATATACTTCATCTTCTGCTGTTACAAAGAAGTCTGAACGTACAAGACCTGAACAATCTAAAATTTTAAACGCACGGATAGCCATATCAGACATTTTTTCGATTACTTTTTCTGTTACAGGCGCAGGAATCAACAAATCTGTTTTATCATCATTATATTTTGAATCATAATCGTAGAAATCTGTTACAGGTTTAATCTCCCCCGGTACAGAAACTTTAGGTTCATCATTACCAAGAACGCCCATTTCAACTTCACGTGCAATAATACCTGTTTCAACGACAATTTTACGGTCATATTTTAAAGCAAGTTCAACTGCTTTTATAAGTTCTTCATGATTTGTTGCTTTACTAATACCAACACTTGATCCTAAGTTTGCTGGTTTAACAAACATTGGCCAAGTTAAGTTTTCTTCCATTTTAGCGATCAAAGCATCTTGATTCTTTTTCCACTCACTACGGATGAAATATACGTAAGGAACTTGGTTTAACCCTGCAATTTCAAATAATTGTTTCATCACAACTTTATCCATACCAGCAGCTGATGCTAAAACGCCATTTCCTACATAAGGTAAGTTCAATGCTTCAAGTAATCCTTGAACTGTTCCATCTTCACCGTTAGTACCGTGTAACAAAGGGAAAATGACATCGAATGGTTTTTCATTTTCTTCTAATAAGAAACTTGATATATCATTTGGCTTTGATACTTTAACATCTTTGCCAAATTGTAATTCTTCAATGCTTTCTACGGGTACTGAAAGTTGCTCTCCTCTTCTCCATTCACCTTCACGTGTGATGAAAATTGGGAAAACATCATATTTATCAAAGTGTAATGCTTGTATAACGGCCTTTGCAGTTGATAAAGAGACATCGTGTTCTGCTGATTTACCGCCGTATAATAAGCCTAATTTTTTCTTCATGGGTTTAAATTCCTCCAGATTTTTTCTATTCATAGTTTAGCATGAACCATAATGATTCATGAAGTGATTACTGTCTAAACATAGATCACTTATTTACATGATTATCGAGTAAATGCACTTAATTTTCTTTTTTAAAAAGTAGCGCTCTGCATATTGCAACAGACCGTCTTTTTTGCAGAATCCATATTCTAATAATAGATAGGACAATTAACATAGTCACGTTCTAAATATCCTTACTTGTTGACAGAACTCTGAGTTATAAATAGATACTTAAAAAAATAACATTTCTATAATAGCACTCTGAAAAAATATTGCATCAAAAATAAAAAGATTCCTACTTATCATATGTAGGAATCTTTAATATGTTATAAATAAAAACCATTATTAGGAAGATATAAATAAGAGCTGTTATTTATGGATTTCTAAGATCTTATCAGGTTTTTGCTTCAATATACTATTCAAATCGTCCCATATTTCATCTGGAAAATAGTCATCTGAGATATTACGTAATTCCATAACATACGCAATCTTCGGTTTTTCTATTTTATATATAGAAAATAATACACCATCTTTTACATCCTCGTGAAAATTCCGAATCATTTCTTCTGTAAAGAAAGGAACTAGATTGCTTACCTTTCTTCTCCAAAAAGTTGTAGGGCGTTCTTTCTCTTGTATAACCCCATTAAATACTTGTGTTATTAATTTTAGGACATCTTTTAAATCGCGAAAATATATTTTTGAAATTTTTTCTTCTTCGCTCGATAAATAGACATACTTATTTTGTAATTGATGATAGAACGGTGAGCGAAGCGGCTCTTTTTTATGTCCAATATAGAGCAATTCAGCTTGTTCTTGTGGTGTTAACAAATTTAACTTCAGTTCATCTGAAAAATCAATCCAACATAAGTCTTTCTTTGAATCCATAGCCTTTTTGACGAACTTTGCAATCCCCTTATCCTCTACGAACTCTAACCGTGTATGCATGTTAAATGAACCGTCTTCGTATTCATTCTTTAGAAGCAAAATATTTTGAAGCGGACCGACTGCAGAGACAAATTCACGGAAAGTTAAACCACTAAAAATAACAAATTGGTTTAATTCGTTCATATGTACATATAAGTGATGTAAAAAGTCGTCAGCATCTCGCATTTTTTTTGCCAAGTCGATCACCTCATTTCCATTCTTATTATAAGATGTAAATGCAAAATTTGAAACATTTGTGATTCGATTTCGTCACAACTTTGTACAAGAGCATGGTACAATAATATAGGCTATAATAATTGAGAGGTTGAGGCTCCTTATTCCGGATCAAAAACACAAGATTTCCGACCTAGGAATTGAAGGGTCCGAGAGGCTTAGACAACCTTATGTTAAATCTACTAGATTAGGTGACTACTATGAATTCAAAGAGAACTTTTTCCGATCGTTTCGACTGGACGCTCGCTTTTATAATGATGCTATTTTGCATCGTCAGTGTACTTGCTATTGCATCTGCACAAACTTCAGGACAGTACGGTATTAATTTTGTACCAAAACAACTCTTTTGGTATTTTGTAGGTGCATGTATCGTTGCTGTTATGATGTATTTTGAACCAGACCAATATAAAAAAATGGCGTGGTATTTATATGGATTAGGGATATTCATCCTGATTATTTTAATGGTTTCTCCAGGTGGTGTTGGACAAATTGCTGAACCAAGAAATGGTGCCAAGAGTTGGTTCCACTTAGGGTTTGCCGATATTCAACCATCTGAGTTTATGAAGACATTCTTTATACTTGCACTTGCACGAACTGTAAGTAAACACCATGAAAGTAACCCAATCAAATCTTTAAAAACAGATTTTAAGCTTTTGGGAAAGATCCTTTTAGTATTAATGGTTCCATTGGCATTCATTATGAAGCAACCTGACCTTGGTACATCATTAGTTTTCCTTGCTATTACAGCAGCTGTTATAATCGTTGCTGGTATATCTTGGAAGATTATTTTACCAGTTGTGATAAGTGCCGTAACATTAGGCGGCTCTTTACTATGGATGGCATTATATATGCAAGATTTTTTAACTGAGAAACTTGGTTTTAAAGCATATCAATTTGCCCGTATCTATTCTTGGTTAGATCCTTACTCTTATTCATCAGGAGATGGATATCATCTAATTTCTTCTTTAAACGCTATAGGATCTGGTGAAATATTTGGGAAAGGTTTTAAACACCGTGAAGTATATGTTCCTGAAAATCATACAGACTTTATCTTTAGTGTAGTCGGTGAAGAATACGGGTTTATCGGAGCAAGTATTGTTATTTGTTTGTTCTTCTTCTTAATTTTCCATTTAACAAAACTTACTTTACAAATGAAAGATCCCTTCTGCACATATGTTTGCGCAGGGATTATTGCGATGGTAACTTTCCATGTTTTTGAAAACATCGGTATGACAACTCAAGTTCTACCAATCACAGGTATTCCTTTACCATTTATAAGTTATGGCGGTAGTTCAATGATGGGGAATGCACTGGCATTAGGATTAGTATTTAGTATGAAATTCCATCATCAAACTTATATGTTCGGAAATCATGACGATGATGATTTTTAAAGTTTAAAATCCCTCTATATATTGCTTTTATAAAAAACAGCCTAAGAGAATGTATTTTACCTCTCTTAAGCTGTTTTTTTATTTGCTTTGCATAAATAAAAAACTTCGGCTATGCAATACCGAAGTCAATTAATTTTTAGAGTTAGTTTTGAGTTTGTGGAGATGATTTTGGTGGTGCTAATGCTTTTAGTAATTCTAAGCGTGACTTTGTAGTCGTTGCCTTAACGCCAAGTTTTGATAAATTCGCAATTATTTTTGTTACATCTACATTTCTTGACATGCCTTCCACCTCTTCTATTTCTTATATTTTATATGACGTAGCTCCTATGCAAAAGTTGCTACTACTAATTTATAATAACCAATTAAATTACCTTCTATACATTTCTATCATAACATTTTTTATCTCAATAAATAATTTCAATATTGTTACATAATTAACATAGATACTTATCATAATATATTCAATACGTCCATGCAATCATCCTTTTGACTGATTGTCACTTCTTTACAAATAGTTCAGTTTCTATTCATTTACATACCCCTATTAGGTATGCTATCGTATAGCTAAATAGGAGGCGAATACGTTTGGTAGAAGAATGCACAAATCATTCTTGTCGTAAAAGTCATCATCCAGATTCAGTAAAAAAGGATTTAACTACTCGTTTAAATCGAATTGAGGGTCAGATTCGCGGTATAAAAGGAATGGTTGAAAAAGACGTCTATTGCGATGATATTATTACTCAACTTTCCGCTACACAATCTGCTTTAAATAGTGTTGCCAAAGTATTACTCGATGGACATCTAAAAGGTTGCGTTAAAGAGCGTTTAGCTGATGGTGATGAAACCGTATTAGATGAACTAGTTACAACCTTCCAAAAACTAATGAGAAAATAAGGAGTGTTTTTATCATGACAGAAAAAATCCAACTAAATGTAGAAGGCATGTCTTGTGGACATTGCGTAAAAGCTGTAGAGAATGGCGTTGGAAGTTTAAATGGCGTACAAAATGTAAGCGTAAACTTAGAAAAAGGCCTAGTAGATGTAGATTATGACAATTCAAAAGTCACAACTGAAAATATTAAAGAAGC
This sequence comes from Rummeliibacillus sp. POC4, assembly GCF_003576525.1. Lineage (GTDB taxonomy): Bacteria > Bacillota > Bacilli > Bacillales_A > Planococcaceae > Rummeliibacillus. Next base: position 20,065 of record NZ_QWUA01000029.1, read on the forward strand.
AATTGAAGAAGAAGGATATATTGTTAAATAAGATTCGAATAACTGCATTTTTTGCAGTTATTTTTAACATGTTTCTATACCCTATATAGGTATATAAAAGGAGCGTTTTCGATGGCAACATCAAATACTACAAACAAAGAAGTGACACTTGATATACAAGGGATGACCTGCGCAGCTTGTTCTGCTCGTATTGAACGTGGACTCAATAAGTTAGAAGGTGTAGAACTAGCAACCGTTAACTTAGCACTTGAAACTGGTCATATATCCTATGACAGTAAACAATTAAATGAAGAAGCATTAATCGCCAAAATACAAAAACTCGGCTATGATGCTGTTATTCATAAAGACGATCAAGAACAGGACCATCGTGAAGTGGAGATTGTACGAAAAACACGTGTTTTTATCATCTCGGCAATATTTTCACTTCCTCTTCTGTGGACCATGTTCGCACATTTTTCATTTACAAAAGGCATTTATGTTCCTGAATTTCTGATGAACCCTTATGTTCAATGGGCTCTTGCTTCAGTCGTTCAATTTGGAATCGGATGGCAATTTTACAAAGGTGCTTATTATGCACTTCGAAATAAAAGTGCCAATATGGATGTACTTGTAGCATTAGGTACATCTGCTGCATACTTCTACAGTGTTTATATTGTACTTCAAAATCGAGAGCATATTGGTATGCATAATTTAGATTTATATTTTGAAACAAGTGCAATTTTAATTACATTAATCTTACTGGGTAAATTATTTGAGGCACGTGCAAAAGGCCATTCATCTGATGCAATAAAGAAACTCATTCAATTACAACCGAAGACTGCATTTGTAGAACGCAATGGTAAACCATTAGAAGTACCTATTCGAGAAGTTAAATTAGGAGATATACTAGTCATCAAACCAGGATCATCTATTCCAGTTGATGCAATTGTAGTTTCTGGGGATTCTGCAGTGAATGAATCAATGTTGACTGGTGAAAGTTTACCTGTTGATAAATCTAGCGGTGACACAGTGTATGCAGCTACTATAAATGAAAACGGAACATTAAGAGTGCAAGCAACTAAAGTGGGTCATGATACAGTTCTTTCAAACATTATACGAGTAGTGGAAGAAGCTCAAGGTTCAAAAGCGCCTATTCAACGATTAGCGGATCAAATTTCAGCAATCTTCGTACCAGTTGTTGTTACGATAGCTGTAATCACATTTTTCGCTAGCTATTTCTTTTTCACAGAGGGCGATTTTACACAGTCTCTTGAACGAATGATAGCTGTACTAGTAATAGCATGTCCATGCGCTCTCGGTCTTGCAACACCAACATCCATTATGGCTGGTTCTGGTCGTGCTGCTGAAAATGGAGTACTCTTTAAAACTGCCGAAGCTCTTGAACATACAAATACGATAGACACGATTGTTTTTGATAAAACCGGAACCATCACAAAAGGGACACCAGTTGTGACAAATTTTTTAGTACTCAATCAATTTGAAAAAGAAGCCATAATTCCTCTTATAGCAGCAGCTGAAAAAAATTCTGAACATCCTATTGCAACAGCCATAACAACATACGCTGAAGACTTTAGTGAATTACCAATAGTTCAATCATTTAAGGCTATTCCCGGACAAGGAATTGAAGCAACTGTCGAAGATAAGCAAATTGTGATTGGAACGCGAAAATTATTCAATCATCATCATTTTAAGATTAACTGTAACAGTCATTTTGAAGACGAAGGCAAGACAGTTATGTATGTAGCGATTGACAAACAACATGTCGCAACAATTGCTGTAGCAGATGCAGTGAAAGAAACTTCAAAAGAGGCTATTTCTAAATTGAAAGAAATGGGAATTGAAACGATTATGCTTACAGGTGACCAGGCCAAGACAGCTACTACTATCGCAAATGTTGTCGGTATTAGTCATGTCATTGCAGGTGTTTTACCTACAGAAAAAGCTGCAGAAATTGAAAGACTTTTAAAAGAAAACCGCCATGTTGCAATGGTTGGAGATGGATTAAATGATGCACCTGCACTTGCAAAGGCTGATATTGGGATAGCTATGGGTACAGGTACCGACGTAGCCATTGAAGCAGCCGATATTACGATTATGAAAGGCGATTTATTAAAAGTAGTTGATGCTGTGAGGATTAGTCACTTAACTGTTCGTAATATTAAACAAAACCTGTTTTGGGCACTTGCTTACAACTCAGTCGGCATTCCAATAGCTGCCTCTGGCTTGCTCGCACCATGGCTCGCTGGTGCCGCAATGGCATTTAGCTCCGTATCCGTTGTATTAAATGCTCTTCGGTTACAGAAAGTAAAAATATAACAAAAAGGAACGCTATGATGCGTTCCTTTTTGCTAGTCAATGTAGATATATTTTCTTTGCTTTTTAGTTAAAATCTAAACCTATTTAATAATGCCGTGTAATTCTTTTAGTTCAAATAAACGGTCTCCACCGCGCAAAGCGTAGCTAAATTCAATAGTTGTTTCTTGTTTTGTACCGTTTAATGTACTTTTTGCTTTAAAAACTTCCATATTAACAGATTCAACTTCAACATCTGTATGTCCAAGTGATTGTAATACGGTTTTTACCTTAAATGTACGCGCAGGTACCAAATCAATAAGTAAAGGAATATCTAAATCAAGAATGGATTTTGTACCTTCGTTATTTGTAATAGTAGCAATTGCTGTGATTTCCATCGTTATGAAATCCTCCTTTATTTGAATCAACTTAATTATAGCACTACAAAAAACAAACTTTAAAAAGCCTCAATATTGAGTAAATTGTGATATCAAAATAGCAAAACAATAGCATTATCGAGCCCCTTTTTTACTATACCAATTGAATAAGCATTCCAATCATAGACTCTAACCTAGTATGATTTTAACTATTATGAGCTATAAAACTTTTCAGTATACATACTTTCTTTAAACTTAATATTTGCCAAAAATAAAGTTTTAGCATTAAACTATCTTACGTTCTATACTGCTTGCACTTACTTACAGTGTATTGGCAAGCTTACCTTTTCAAGAATATTTTTGCAAAATCCGTCTTGAATTAGGGTAGAATGAATTAGATTACATTTGTATATAGAAAGCAGGGTTATTATGAAAAAATCTATTATCTTGCTAATGTCAGTGCAATTTTTTGTATACTTAGGATTCGGCTTAATCATCCCTATTTTACCTGAGGTAATTGTACAACAAGATTTTGCGAAAATGCACGTTGGTGGTTTATTGACCATCTACTCTTTGGCAAGTTTTTTCACTGCTCCTTTCTGGGGTATGTTAAGTGATAAAATGGGTAGAAAAAAATTGATCTTAATTGGGTTACTTGGATTCTGTGCTAGCTTCTTATTGATCTCATTGTTTATGAAATCATTGACTATGCTATATATTTCCCGAATTATTGGAGGATTATTCTCCGGAGCTTTATATACAGCAGTTACAGGATTTATAGGAGATATGTCTACTGAAGAAAATCGCAATAAGTATATGGGCTTTATGGGAATGTCCATTGGATTAGGCTTTATCTTCGGACCAGCTTTAGGAGGTTTGCTAGGGAAAATTAGCTTAAGTACACCATTTACTGTTTCAGGAATATTGACTTTCCTTTTATTCATTTATGCAAGTATTGTTTTAAAAGAGCCAGAACGTCATACTGAAACAGCAAAAAGAGAAATCATCCCAAAAGGGACTTCTACATTGTTTAAGTACCGTGTTCGTTACTTATTTATCTTCTCCTTTATGGTGACATTCTTACTTGCTGGAGTCGAATCTACACTGCAATTATTCCAAATGGAAAAAATCAATATTACAGCTGCTCAATTAGGTTCTCTCTTCCTATTTAGTGGATTTGTAGATTTCATGGTTCAAGGTGGTCTTGTTCGTCATATCAAGGATGGCTCAGAATCTAAATGGTTGATCGGAGCTCAAGTTGTAACTGCTATAGGTTTACTTATGTTTCCTTTCACAAAAAGTTTATGGTTTGCTGGGCTTGCCCTTTGTGTATTTACCGCAGGAAATGCATTAGCACGTACATTAAATACTTCTCTTTCTTCTAAAGAATCTGGTGGAAAGTATGGTACTGCTGCTGGTCTTTCTTATTCAATGGATAATATAGGACGTATTCTAGGGCCACTATTCTTTACTTGGATTTTAACAAAGCAACCAAATACCGTATATGAAATTTCAGGCATACTTGCATTGTTGAGTATCTTCATCATTCTTACTTTCAAAGCAAGTAAAAAAACATTACGCCTTCAAGAAAAGGCGTAATGTCTTATGCAAGTTCAGCATTCTTTACGAGTGCTGAACTTTTTCTTTAAGTTTAATGTTGTTTTCTTTTAAATCAGGATATACTTGTTTAATAATTGATGGGCGCATCATGTAGAAAGTAATGATCAATAAGGCAATACAGGATCCTAGTAAAACCCATTGAGAATCTACACGATCAAATAATAACCCGAAAATTATTGTTCCTAGTGGCATCATCCCCATAGACATTGCCTCTAAAATACCAAAAACGCGTCCTCTATATTCTTCTTCTACTTCTGTTTGTAACATAACGCCTATTGGTGTGTTTGTAAAAACACCAAAAACTGAAAAACTAAAGAAAATGAAAATAAAGTAGATAACATTCACAAGATAAGCAAGATCTGTCCATAAAGGAATTGATGTTAATCCTACAGTAGCTGCCATCAAAATAATAAATCGTTTTGATTGCAACAAAGGATATTTTGACTGTTTCCTTGTAGAAAGAAAAATAGAAGCTAGTAACATACCGACTGCACCAGCTGATTCAATAATGCCAATATGTTGTGATTTAATCTTCAAGGCTTCCACAAGAATATACGTGCCTCCTACGTTTATGACACTAAAAAAGAAATTGATCCATAATGCCACCCAAAGAATAGTAGCAACAGCTTTTTTAGTTTTTGCATATAAGAATCCTTCTTTTATACTTTTAAGCATCCCCATACTTTCTTGCTCTTCTATTTGTTTCTTACTATACAATTTAAAATCCATTGTAGATTCTAATATAAATGCAAGCATATAAGCGACCATATGCACGATCAAAAATACTTCAATTGACGCAAATCCATAAAGCATTCCTCCAATTGCAGGTCCACCAATGGCTGCAATAGACATCGACATTTGATTGAATGATGTAGCTTTCTGAATACGTTCTTTATCAACTAAACAAGCTATTGAAGATGAAAAAGTAACACTATTAAAAGTCGATGTGATGGAATACAAAGCTGTTACGATATAGATAGATATAACGGTAATCCCTGAAGTATAGCCATAAATTAATAAACCGCCCATTAATAAAATGGTACATCCTTGAGAAAGCAAAATAATCAATTTCTTCGAATAACGATCTGCAAGTAATCCTGCAAAGGACGATAAAATCACCCTTGGCAATATGGAGCAAATCATCCCCGTAGCAAAGCTTGTCGCAGATCCCGTCATTTTTAAAATGTATAGACTAATACCAAAAGCTAAAACTTGAGCACCTAAAATTGAAATAATTTTGCTAATTGTAAAAGTCCATAAATGATAACTAGCCTTTTTTAATTTGAGTGTTTCATTCATTCTTCCCTCTCCCTTTGTTTAATAAAATTAAAAAGTTTAATTTAATTAAACAAACAATAACACACTTATTACTTTCTTCGCAAGCAAAAGTTTAATATAATTAAACAAAAGAAATGAGGTGTACCCATGGAATCACTCGGAAGTAGAATACGTACAATACGAAAACAAAAAAAGTTAACCTTGGCTACACTAGCTGGAGAACATATTACAAAAGGTATGTTAAGTCTGATTGAAAATGATAAAGCAAATCCTTCAATGGATACTTTACAATATTTAGCTGAACGTTTGCAGGTGGATGTCAGTTCATTATTAGAAGAAGTACCTATTACTGAATTACGTGAACTGTCAGAAAAAGTTAAGAAAATTTATGATAATAATGTGGAGTTTGAAGAAGCCCCTTACCAAGAAATAATCACTTTAATCGAACCCTATTTAGAAAAGCTTCCTGCTTGCTATGAATCAGGAAAATTATTGTTCTATTACACAGGTGCTCAGTCTCATTTAAAAATGAATAATTGGGAACCTACCTTGGAACGTGGTCTAAAGATGTTCAAAGAAATTAACATGATGAATGAATGGGTTAGATTCCAAATTTTACATTTTTCTATTTATTTTTATGAACATCAATATGAACAAGCACTGAATATTGCAATAGCGACCGAAGCTGAGGTTAAACGTGAACACTATATTATCGATACGATTACTACACTCGATTTACTATATATAATTGGGATTAGCTATTTAGCAATTAATGAGCAAAAAAAAGGTATGAACTACATTGAACAAGCATTACAACTTTCTAAAGAAAAAAGATTGTTTTATAAAATTGAAGACATATTTCGAGTTGCTTGTTTTCAAGCGATGATCGACAATGATGACGCAGCAAGAGAATATTATATAAAAAAAATAGAACAATATGCAGCCTTTACAGAAGATAAGTTATCCTTTCTTTATACAATTATTATTCAATTACATTATTATAATTCTTTTACCCATGATTATGAAAAAGCACTTGAATACCTTGGACATGATAGGGAAATCGAGGATACAAATGAGGATCTTGCTTTATTCTATTGTTTTGAAAAAGGAAAAACATTGTATCACTTAGGACAGTTCGATGAAGCGTTGGTAACCTTCGAAAAGCTAAAAGAGATTCCCAACTCTATACATCATCCTTACGATTTATCGATGTTAGCGGAGAAATATTCTTATAAATCTCTTTGCTACGAACAAAAAGGACAATTATCTAAAGCATTAGAAGAAGCTAAAAAAGCTGTTGATATTGTAGACCCCTTGATAGATACGCCTTATAAACAATTTATAAATAAAACATACGCTTCTCTTTGTAAAAAAGTTGATCAATTGTAACATAAAAACCCCATTCCTTTTCGCCTATAGGAACGGGGTTTTAAATTTATGATAAAGCCAAAATTTAAATAAATTTAAACCTCAGCTAAATCTTGAGCTTCTTTAGAGTTATAGACATCCTTGTCTAATTCTCCAGTAATACGAGCAGTTGTAACACCTGCTACCATTGAGTCATTAACATTCAACGCTGTTCGTCCCATATCGATTAATGGTTCTACAGAGATTAGAACACCAGCTAAAGCAACTGGTAGATTCATAGTTGAAAGCACAATAATTGCCGCAAAAGTGGCACCACCTCCAACGCCTGCAACACCAAATGAACTGATCGCAACCACAAGTATTAAAGTGGCAATAAACCCTGGATCAAATGGATTTATATCTACACTAGGTGCAATCATAATGGCTAACATTGCTGGATAAACACCCGCACAGCCATTTTGACCAATGGATACACCAAACGATCCTGCGAAGTTTGCAATACCTTCAGATACACCTAATCTTTTAGTTTGTGTTTGTATATTAAGTGGCAATGTACCAGCACTTGAACGTGAAGTAAATGCAAATAGTAAAGTCGGAGATACTTTTTTAATATATGTGATTGGACTCATCCCTGTTAAAGCAACAATAATCAGATGAACTACAAACATAACAGCCAAAGCAACATATGAAGCTATTACAAATTTGCCCATATTATAAATAGCACCAAAATCTGATGTTGCTATCGTTGATGTCATAATAGCTAAAATTCCGAATGGTGTTAAACGTAAAACAATTTTAACAATCTGCATGATAAGTGCATAAATTGCATCGATCCCGGTTTTGATCAAAGCTGCTGTTTTTTCGTCCTTACGTTTTACGGCTAAATAACCTAATCCTAAAAACGCTGCAAAAATAACAACTGCGATTGTTGAGGATGAACGAGCACCTGTTAAATCTAAAAACGGATTAGCTGGTAGTAAATCTAAAATTTGTTGTGGCATAGTTTTATCGCCTATATCATTTGATTTTTGGACAATTTCTTCACCACGTGCTTGTTCTGCATCCCCTTGTACAAGTTGAGTTGCATCTAAGTTAAAACTTAATGCAGATGCAATACCGACAGATGCAGCAATGGCTGTAGTACCAACTAATATAAGTAAAATAAGACCTGCCATCTTACCAAAGTTTTTGCCAGCAACAACTTTAGTAAAAGCCGAAACAATGGATATCAAAACTAATGGCATTGCTACCATTTGTAAAAGTTTCACATATCCTGAACCTGCTATACTAAACCAATCTACTGATTTTAATACAACCTCTGATGTTGGCCCATATGTGAAATGCAGTATTAGCCCAAAGACAATCCCTAGCCCAAGACCTGTAAATACTCGCTTAGAAAAAGATACATGTTTTTTATGCATCACTATTAGTAAACTAATGAGAATCATTAGAATGATTACATTAAGCACAATTAAAAACGTATTCAATATAATTCCTCCTGATTAAGATTTTAATAAAAATACAATTCTTAGATTATACTAATAATTCCTATTGGTCAAGTAGGTTATTGAATCTATTTAAATCTAAAATGTTACATAGCCTTTGTCATCTACCCACTTGCTATTCCTTTCTTAAAATCTGTGATTTACGTTATACTTAGAGAAGATTATGGAAGAAGGTGATGAAATGGATACAACCAGTTTAACATCTTTAATCGTTTCCACTATTTTAATATCGAACATCTTTCTTGCTGCTATTATTATCTTTCTAGAAAGAAAAGAGCCTAGTTCAACGTGGGCTTGGATTCTTGTACTATTCTTTTTACCAGTTGTAGGATTTATATTGTACTTATTATTGGGGCGTCAATTACGGAAAAAGCATCTGTTTCGTTGGGAAGGCCGAAAAAAAATTGGTATAGATAAACTAATTGATTATCAAATGGAAGCCATTCGTAATGGTTCTTTTGAATATCGGCTTGATGATGCAGCACTTTATGAAGACATCATTTACATGCATTTAACAACAAATCACGCAGTCTTAACACAAGATAATGCTGTTCAAATTTATAGTGATGGTAAAGAAAAATTCAAAAAATTGCTAAAGGATATTGAAGCTGCTAAACATCATATTCATATTCAATACTATATCTTTAGGCTAGATAACTTAGGTACTCGTATTTATCAATTGCTGATAAAAAAGGCTAAACAAGGGGTAAAAGTTCGTCTCCTATTTGATGAGATGGGTTCCAGAGGAGTTCATAAAAACAACTTCAAAGAGCTAATTGAAGCGGGTGGAGAAGTTGAAGTTTTCTTTCCTTCGATCCTCCCCCTTATAAATCCTCGGATGAATTATCGTAATCACAGAAAACTTGTCATTATTGACGGACGTATTGGTTATATCGGTGGTTTCAATGTTGGTGACGAGTATCTTGGTCTAAAGAAAAAATTCGGCTATTGGCGAGATACACATTTGCGTATAGAGGGTAGCTCGGTTCATCCTATGCAAACAAGATTCTTGTTAGACTGGAACCAAGCTTCAGATTCGAAGGATATTCAGTACTCCGACCATTACTTCCCTACCATTGCTCGAAAAGGGGAAGTTGGAATACAAATCGTATCTAGTGGCCCCGATTCTGAATGGGAACAGATCAAAAATGGCTATGTAAAATTAATCGGTATGGCTAAAAAATATATTTATATCCAAACTCCATATTTTATTCCTGACGATAGTTTTATGGACGCTGTACGTATTGCTTGCTTATCCGGAATTGATGTGCGAATTATGATTCCAAATAAGCCTGACCATTTATTTGTGTATTGGGCAACTTATTCTTACGTGGGGCAATTAATTAAAGCAGGAGCAAAAATTTATATTTATGAAAATGGTTTTTTGCATACAAAAATGATTGTTATCGATGATGAAGCATCTACTGTTGGAACTGCGAATATTGACTTTAGAAGTTTTAAGCTTAATTTTGAAGTCAATGCTTTTATCTATCATCGCGAAACATCGCATCAACTTGCAGAACTATTTGAAGAAGATATGTTACTGTCAACAGAACTAACACCTGAATTATATAATAATCGTACTCGCATTATTAAAATGAAAGAATCTATCTCACGTTTATTATCACCAATTTTATAAGAAAAAGCCTATAGCATTACTAGCAAATAACTAGTTACTATAGGCTTTATTTTTTTATTTGTTAATACCCAAATATTCTTCTAGCGTTCCATCATTGTTATAAATTTCAGTAGCAATTTTTTTACCAACATAACGGAAATGCCATGATTCATACATATAGCCTGTCACATCATCCTTACCTTTTGGATAACGCATGATAAAGCCATATTTATGGGCATTTTTAGCAATCCACTTGCCTGCTGGTGTATTTGCAAATTTATTATCAGCATATGCTGCTGTATTTCCTACTTCACCTATGTCAAAAGCTAATCCAGTTTGGTGTTCAGAATATCCTGGACGAGCACTATAAGTATCAGCTGCCTTTTTTCCATCACGTTTTACATATGCTTCATACAATTCAACTTGGCGATCATAAGAACGGTATGTACTAAACGCATCAAATTTAAATCCCTCTAATAATGCTGCTGCATTCAACTCATCAAAAGCTTCTCGTGCATCTTTATTTTCACCTGGAGCAAAATTGGATGGTAATGGATATTGTTTACTTGCAACTAAAATTCCTTTTATATAAGTCGGCTTTTTCGGTAGTTTTTTACCTTCAATATAACCGCCTGCATCTACTTTTTGCTCTTTTTTTGTAATATCTGATGAATTTGTAGCTTTCTTATTTTCTGTTGTATCATGGCTAACAGCCTTCTGTTCTTCTTTGGTAGATTGTTTTGCTTGTTGTGTTTCCCCACAACCTGCAAGTAGACTCCCAGAAATAGCAATAATTGAAGCAATAGCTATCGGAAATCGGTAATACTTCCCTTTCCTCACCTTTTATACACCTCTATTTAACAAATAACCTTATCTCATATTCTACTAAGGTAGAACAGCTAGGAAAATCACATTGTTCAATTTATATTCTCTACTTTACAAAAATCAATATCAAACATCAACATGCTCGATATCGATTATGATCAAATAATTATCATAACGAGGATTGCTAAAGTAGCAACTCCAAAGAATAAGGCCATAGCCTTCATCCATTTTGCTTCTTTAGTAAAACCCTGTTTTTCCATATCCTTTGCACGAAATGTATTTGTAATTGCAAACATTAATGATATAAACAGAACCGCAAGATTAAAATTTTGTTTAATCACAAAAAATACGGCAAGTAAACTTGTAATAGTTACTAGTATGCCTGATACTAATTTTGCATTCATATTATCTCTCTCCTAATCATTTTATATAGGTTTTAATAACTGTTTTTTTAAGACATAATAATAAAAATCTATTTCAATAATAAAGTTAACGTAAAACTTCACTTATCACACTATTTTCTTAAAAAATAGATTTTTATATAAAAAACGGGGTGCATGAATCACCCCGTTTAAGTTTAACTTATTTTTTACTTTTTTTCTTTGCTGATTTTGCAGCTTGTTTCTCTGCTGGTGTTAACTTTCTTTTTTCTTCTGATCCATTTGAAACTTCTTTCGTTTCTTTTTCAGGGTGTACTGAATAGAATTTACGTCCTAGATATGTTTGGAATATCAAGATTGCACCGCTGACTGACCAGTAAAGTGGTAATGCTGCCATGCTAGAGAATGAGATGAACATAATCATAATTGGAGAAATGTACATCATCATTTTCATTTGAGATTTTTGTTGTTCTGGAACTGTCCATAACGATACTTGTGCTTGGATAAAGTAAACTACCCCCGCGATAATCGTCATAACTATATCCGGTTTACCAAGCTCAAACCATAAGAATGGGTGCGCTTGTACTTCACCAGAATATAGGATTGCATAATATAGTCCCATAATTATTGGCATTTGAATAATAACAGGCAAACATCCCATGTTCATAGGATTAACGTTATATTTTTTATATAAGCCCATCATTTCTTGTTGTAATGCCATTTGCTCTTCTTTTGTTTTCGCTGCTTTTAATTTCTTTTGTATTTCGTCCATTTCTGGCTTTAATTTATCCATTTTGTCCTTCATGCCTTGCTGATTCTTGTAGTTTTTAAGCATGAAAGGCATTAAGACTAATCGAATAATAACGGTAATGAGAATAATAGCAGGTCCATAACTACCGCCAAATACATTATTACCGAAGAAATCTAGCAGGAATTCCATTGGTTTTACAAATGTACTATAAAAAAAGCCTTCTTGGTTTTTGACTGAATCACATCCAGCTAACACGAATGGCGCTAAACCAAGCATTGAGATTAACCAAAGTTTTTTCTTCAATATTTTCACCTACAATTTCTCAAGCTATAGTGAAGTATACATTATATAGAGGATACTAATCAAATCAAAGTAATGCACGAAAAATAATATATGTAATTTTTAAATTATAAAAGTCTTTCAGGTAATTGGAAACGGAAATACTCAAGTTCTGGATTATCTTTAAAATGTTTTGGTGTAACACCCACATATTTTTTAAAAATACGAGTATAGTAACTTTGATTACAGAAATGGAATTGCTCCGAAATATCAGAAATACTTTTATTTGTATGTCGTAAATAATATTGTGATTCTTCTACTCTTCTAACATTTAAATACTCTACTAAGGTTATCCCTACATGCTCTTTGAAAATTCGTGATAAATGACTTGTGCTAATTTTAAAGTATGATGCTATATCTTCTACAGATAAATCCGATTCAATCTCATCGTCGATAAACATGATCACCTTATTAACGGTTTGATGTTTATAGTAAGGTTGTTTTCTTTCGGATATAACATAAATATAAAATTCTATTAAGTCATCTGCAAATTGTAAATACTCCGCATCATTCATGCGTTCATCAATCATCTCCACACATGCCACGTTAAAAGCAAAAACCTTTTTTGATGGTGCCTGGTTCTCTATTAGTTTTCTAGTGACAACTGACGATAGAATAACAAAATAATGTCTAACAGCTCTAAAGAATTGCTTACCTGCGCGTATAGATAGAATATTAAGTAACTCCTGCAATGATTTCTTCGCAGCCTCGGCTTCTAATTGATTAATTTGCCTCAATAATTGCGCTTCAATATCAAAGAATTTCTCTATACCTTCGTATTGATTCATCATTTCAATTTCCTTAAAGTACCTTTTAGAGATAGATTCTGAAATGGAATATTGGTGTTCTAGCATAAACTCCCCATCTTTCTATAATATTAAACAATTTTCTGTTACATTATTCTTACTATATAACGAAAATGGTAATATGAAAATAGTTTTATTAACCAAGTAAGAAGAAAATTTACGTTTATGTATGGGTCAATCTTCTTAAAAAAATAAAATATACTTATGTAAAAATAATACATATACTGAAATTTTTTAATAAATTTTTATCTTTATTTTTATCGGTTATCAAATTATAGTATTTATATGGACAAATTTATGTCACATTTTTGTATGAACTCATGCATTTATTAGCTATACTTAATTTTATAAATACTCTATAGTAATAATATGTGAAAGAATTCTCAAGATGGAAAGAAACGAGGTATAAGTTAATGGATCCACGATCTATCGAGGAATTGATACAAGTTATTAAGGAATTTTTCCCAGATAACACTTCAATCGTTATTTCAGATACAAAAAAATATTTATATTATCAACCAAGTAAGAAAATTGACTTGAAGATTAAGCCTGGTGATGCTATACCAGAAGGTTCTGCAACTCAAAAAGCACTTGATTATGGACAAAAAATAAATTCTTTTATTGAACCTGAAATATTTGGTGTTCCTTATTATGGAATGAGTATTCCATTAGTGGAAGAAGGGGAAATAAAAGGAGCAATCACAGCAGTATTCCCACAAAAGCCTTCTCCTTTCTTAACAAATTACATCACGATTAAAATTGACGACTGCTGGTATCCAGTGAAGCATAATGAAGTCATCTATTTAGAAACTCAGCTTCGTAAAACTTTCGTCAAAACTATGCAAAAAGAAGGCTATCATCGCTTAAATTTAAGTGATCTTGAGTTATTCCTATCACATGATAGATTTATTCGATGTCATCGTTCATATATTGTAAACATTGATTTTATCGAAGAAATTCAACCAGATTCACATTCTACATTCCTACTCATTATGAAGGATGGCACACGAATCCCTGTGAGCCAACGCTATGCAAGTTATTTCCGCCGTTCATTGGGATTCTAGAAATAAATTCCACGGTTATTTTAATGGAGTTGACCAAAACTATTTTGGTACAGCTCCTTTTCTCTTTAATGCAAAACATTTCTGTTTCAGTCGCTTTTTAAACCTTTTCATGCACTTATGAACAAATTGTGATAATTCGGTGATACTATAATTTTGGCAATATTTAAACACCTATGCTTCATGCTTCAAGTGAAAAAATTTTTCACAATTGATATGAAATTTTCTATTAAACAGAAGGAGAGATTTCAATGACAGTAAATGTAGAAGAAAGACTTCGCTATCCACAACTTGCTAATAAGATTATGACAGCCGCTGAAGCAGCAGCGCTAATAGAAGATGGAATGACTTTAGGATTAAGTGGTTTTACTCGTGGTGGGGATGCCAAGGCTGTACCAAATGCTTTAGCTGAACGCGGTAAAACTGAAAAATTCAAAGTAGACGTGTACACTGGTGCATCACTTGGTCATGATTCAGATGCTAAGATGTCTGATGCTGGAATTATTAGAAAACGCTTACCATTCCAAGTGGATCGTACTATGAGAGGTCATATTAATAAAGGCGATCTATCGTTTATGGATCAACATTTGGGAGAGACTGCTGACTTTTTACGTCAAGGTGCTATAAAAAAAGTTGATGTTGCAATTATTGAAGCGACTGCAATTACCGAAGACGGCTTGTTGATTCCAACAACTTCAGTGGGTAACTCACCTATCTTTGTTGAAGAAGCCGACAAAGTTATTATTGAATTAAACCTTTCTTCATATCCAGAACTTGAAGGACTTCATGATATTTATCTTCCTGAACCTCAAGGAGAACGCAAACCTTTTGCTATTGTCCATACTTTAGATCGTATTGGTCAAAAAGGTATTCCTTTGAATATGGAAAAAGTAATTGCTGTTGTCCTTACAGATCAAGAGGATTCTCCATCATTAGTACTTCCTCCTGACGATGAAACACAACAAATGGCAGATCATCTTTTAGACTTCTTCCGAGATGAAATTAAAGCAGGCCGTTTAACAAATAAACTTGCTCCTCTTCAATCAGGAATTGGCTCAGTAGCAAATGCAGTATTATCTGGGATGGTAAAATCTGAATTTGAAGATCTTGAAGTTTTCTCTGAAGTTTTACAAGATGCAGTATTTGAATTAATTGATGCTGGTAAAGTAAAAGCTGCTTCTTGCTGTTCAATTACATTATCTAAAGAAAAAATGGAATCCGTATTCCATCATTTAGATAAATATGCAGATAAATTAATAATACGTCCACAAGAAATTTCAAATAGTCCTGAAGTTATTCGTCGCTTGGGTCCTATCTGCATGAATACAGCTATTGAATTTGACATTTATGGTAACGTAAACTCTACTCATGTGTCAGGTACTAAAATGATGAATGGTATTGGCGGATCTGGCGATTTTGCACGCAATGGTCGCTATTCAATTTTCGTTACTAAATCCACTGCGAAAGATGGCAAAATTTCATCAGTAGTTCCGTTCGTATCACACGTTGATCATGCAGAACATGATGTTGATGTTGTCGTAACAGAACAAGGTCTTGCAGACTTACGTGGTTTAACTCCTCGTGAACGCGCAGAGCTTATTATTGAAAAATGTGTACACCCTAAATTCAAACCTGCTCTTCGTGCATACTACGAAGAAGCAAAAACTCGTGGTGGACAAACTCCTCACGTATTAGAAAAAGCATTTTCATTCCATACAAACTTAGCTAAATATGGTACAATGCTTGCTCCAGAAGAAGAAAACTAACAGCGATTAATGAAAAAGGCTCAGCATATATAGCTGAGCCTTTTTTTACATAAAATACTTAGTTTAAATCTTTAGGTGGCTTGATACCATTCAAAAATTCATGTTGTTCTTCATTTTCATAGTGAATTGCAGTTGCAGAACCTTCCGAAATCATTTTTGTATCATCGTCATTGTAGGTATGATGATCATTAGCATAACCATCCGCTGTTGTAGTATTAAAAGAATCCTTAACTACACTAACTGATGAATCGGATGATTTATCTAACAAGCTATTTACTTTCGATTTCGTACTGTTAAATGCTTCTACTGCTTTATCACGATTTTCCTTTTTGCGAAAATACGCATAAGCACCTGCCGCTAATCCAGCGATTAATAGAGATTTACCTTTAGCCATATCCATCATTTCCTCCCATTTATCGTTCTAAATTAACTATACCCTATTTTTTAGAAAATACACATTATCAAGTTGATTTTATAATAATTTGTCACGTTTAAAGACTGTTTTTATATCCCACTAGCCTATAGAAATTTCTATGAAGAGATAAAATAATTCTCTCCTATGACCTATGCTTTTTTTCTGCTATCATAATAAGAAAATGCACGAAATGGAAGTGTGGTTATGCAAAATGACAGAAGTGCAATCTGTTAAAAAGAAAAAAGGTACTTTAACAAAAGAAAAGATTATTAAAACTGCCCGCAACTTATTTTATAAAAAAGGCTACGATGCAACCACTACAGCTATCATTGCGAAAGAAGCAGGAGTATCTGAAGCCACTTTATATAAATATTTTAAAAGCAAAATGACATTACTATTATCAACAGTTGAACCTGAATGCATACCCTTTATGGAAAATAAAAATTACCAACTGTTAACTAATCAAGAACTGTTGAGTGTATGGACTAACGAATTGATAGACAAAGTTTTTTATAATCGTCCTCAATATTCAATCATTTTCAATGAATCAACAAAACATCCAGAACTTTCCGAACAGTATATTGCGAATATATACAGTATGTCTAATGCAGATTTGGAACTTGTTAATCGAATGGATAAAGGAGATTTACCTAAAATCGATTTAATCCTATTTCAAGTTGGGATAATTGGTTCTTTCTTAGCAATGATAACCCATATGCAAATTTATGATCCTACGATCAAGTTAGAGAAAGTTCCCCCAAATATTCGAAATACGCTTATTTGCTTAATAGAAGGAAAATTTTTCGTATAAAAAAGTAAAGGGCGATCTCATTTACCAATCCGAACGATTGTTTATTGAGATCACCTCTTAATCTAAATGACAGAGGAATTAGGATAAGTTACATCGCTAGATTCTGCTTTTGGTTTTCGTACATAGCACATAATTGCAGCAATGTAGTAAACAATAGACGTTAAAGATAGTATTCCAGCAAATACTCCAGCCACTATAAACATACTTCCTGCAAAATTCGCCCTATTCTTTGTCCTTACTGCTTGAACTATCCCCACTATTCCTGCAACAACACTAACGATAAAGCAAATGATGATAAACCAACCAAAAGGGCCTAGAAAATTTATCGCTGATACCATACTTTCAGCAAAGGCTTGTATATCAGTATCCTTGAATTGAGGGTCATTTGTTAATTGATTTTTAAATTCTGTAACCAATTCATCTTGTAATTGCGTGTTATTCTTCACTTCTGAAACAAGTTTTACGATTAACCCCATAATTGCAATTGCAATCAGATTGAAGAGCGTACCTACACTACCTAAAACTATTTCAATCGTTCTTTTCACTAAACCACCTCTATATTATTGTTATAGATTACTATACGTTACTACTTTCAAAAAGTTTCAGATTTTCTTATTCTATACAAAAAAGGACTATCTTATAAGTAATTTTCACTTATTTGATAATCCTTATAAATTTATGCTGTTTAGCTTACTAACATTCGTTAAAAAAGTTACTACGAAACACTTATGCTTTTATATCATCATATTCATGTGATGTTTCAAAAGCTTTGACTACATAGGAACAAACGGCTTCAATTTTATATTCGTTTTCACGAGCATAATCTGCAGCCCGATTTAAGAGTTGTTTTGCAATTCCTTGACCGCGTAAGGAGCTATCAACAAAAGTATGCTCAACTACCATTATGTCGCCTAACTGTGTCCAAATAATTTCTGCAAGTACTTTACCTTCTTTTTCATACTCAAAGGCAAATTCTTCAGCATCTCTTTTACTTAATTTAAATTCCATATTTTCACACCCCCCATGTAATAAATTTAGTTTAGCATATTATCGCTAAAGTATGTTAGTGTGTGATGCGGGATTTATATTCGGTACAAATTCAGGACAGAATTAGCTAAATAATCCGCTAATACCATCAATTATTTTCTGAAAGAAGCTTTTCACACTCGCCCAGAAACCTGAGTCACTTTTAATGTTAATGTCTTCGTTTATTTTATTTAATTGATCTTTAATATTACCACTTAAATCATCTAATTGTGTTGACCATTTGCTAAAATCAATATCAAGTTTACTGATTTTATCCATTAAATCAATTAATAATTGGCGGTCTTTATCACTTAAGTTAATCTCTAATTTTTTAAGTTGTTCATCAACAATTTTTTCGACATCTTCTTTTGTTGCTGGTTTTTGTTCAGCAATTTGTTTTTTTATGTCTGTTAATAATTGACTTACCTTTTCTTCGTCCACACCAGAATTTTGAGCCAAATCAGTGGCTACTGAAAGCTCTTGATTCGCTACATCTGTACGGTCTTTATCTAGTTTTTTACCAGTTGTTACTTCGTATGCCTTGTAAATGCCTGCAAGTGCAGAGTGTCCTGTTACTTTTTTAGGTGCAGCTACTTCAACTGTAGCATCTTCAATCCCTGCTGTTAGCATTGCATTACTATACATATCAGAAGTTACCTCTGTAATATTTTCAGGTGTCACTATGTTGATAACTAAGCCAGAGCCAGCATCTTTTGGTGTAATTTTAGCAGATGAATATAGACGTGCACTTGAATTCCCATTTTCAATGTATTTTGCGATATCTGCACCTGTAA
The DNA here is from genome assembly GCF_003576525.1 of Rummeliibacillus sp. POC4. GTDB lineage: Bacteria > Bacillota > Bacilli > Bacillales_A > Planococcaceae > Rummeliibacillus. The sequence goes on from NZ_QWUA01000029.1 coordinate 39,097, forward strand.
TTGTAATTTCTTGGACATCAGAGTTATTTGCAATGCCTAAGCTATTTTTCACACTTACTTTTTCGCTTTCTGAAAGACTTCCGCCATAAACAACAATTGGAACTCCTAATTTTTCATTGACCACTTCATCCGACGATTGAGATGAATTTGTACTTGCATAACTTGTTGTTGGTGCAACAATGGCTGTTGTCAAACTCATCGCTGCAATGACAGCAAAGATTTGTTTTTTCATTGTGGAATTTCCTCCTTAGACTTTCATCATTTCTAGATTTGTTTTAGTCACTTCTAGTAAATATTATGAAATTATTTGAGCCAAATCCTTTCATAAAATAATTTTCCAGTTCAAAAAGAAATATTAAGTAATTCTAAATATCTTTACTAATAATACGTTAAAAAGAGCAAAAAGTTTCTGAAAGTGGGTAAACTTTCTCCTTTTGCTCTTCATATATTATTTAATTGATGTCCAACCGTCTTCTTGAGTAATTCGGTTAGCTTTCATAAGTGTACCTAGCGCACGCTTAAAAGCACCCTTACTCATATGGAACATTTCTTTAATTTCCTCTGGTGAAGATTTATCGCCAAATGGCATTTTTCCACCAACATCTTCTAGGTATTTAAAAATTTGCTCTGCATCATCGCTTAGACGTTCATAAACTCGGGGAAGCATAGAAGCGTTTATAGTACCATCTTCTTTTACTTCAATAACTCGAACGCTAATATCTGAACCAAGGCGTGGTTCTGCTCCACGTTCAGATTCATGAACAAAAATACGATATGGTGTATCAACACCAAGTAAAAATGTTCCGACCGGTAACAAACGATACGGACGAGCTAAAATATTTTTATTGAACAATTCAGGATCTGCATCCTCATATAATTCTAATATTTTTTCCTCGGTAGCTAAACGACCAAATAATCCGCCTTCACGGTCTGTACGTAACGTTACATACAAATGGTTTCCTGGTTCAGGCCATAGTGATTTTAACTTAGGTAAGTCTTCAGCTGGCACTAGAACTTCTCTTGAAGTACCGATATCTACATATGCGCCTTCACGGTCTTTAACATGTAACACGCGTGCCCATCCATATTCACCTTTAAGAATATGTGGTAAGGCCGTTGTTGCAGCTAAATTACCTCTTCGATCTGCATATAAAAATACTTCAATTTTTTGATTAACCTTTAAAGGTTCCGTTACTTCCGAAATATTCAACGGGATATCTACATTATCATTTGTTAATACATATTTTGACTCTTGTTCTTCTTTTACTACTAATTTTACTACGTCACCTGATTGCAACTCTGTCATAATGCAAACTCCTTTCATATGACATCTATCATTCACCGGAATGAGTATCTTTTAACTCTTCTAGTTTGTGGATAAAGTCGGGATTCTCTTCTAGTACTTGGATAAGATCTGCTATTCGATCAATAGAATTCCAGCTTAAATGATGCTCAATCCCTTCCACATCATTGTAAATTCTTTCTTCATCTACACCAATTAGTCTTAAAAACTGTTCCAATAAGCTATGTCTCTCTACTAGTCGTTTACCTAATTTTAACCCTTTTGGCGTTAAAGATAGTCCTCTATATCGTTCGTAAACTAAATAACCATCTTTATCAAGTTTCTGTACCATTTTGGTAACTGAAGAAGGCAGAACTGACAATGCTTCGGCTATGTCCGATACACGCGCGTAACCTTTCTGGTCAATTAGTAAATAGATTTGTTCGATGTGATCTTCCATACTCGGTGTCGGCATCTCAATTCCCTCTCTTTCGATTTCCTATCTCTCTAGTTTACTACATGAAACTATAAAACGTAACCTGTAGTGTAAAAGCGTTAAATTTAATTCATAATATATCGCCTAAATTATTGAATTTTTGCATATACACATGTATCACGTAGCTTCTTTCCATCTGCTGAGCGACTATCTTGTTTTAATATTCCTTCTAATTCAAACTGCGCTCTAGTTGCGACAGCCCGACTTCTTATGTTATCACTATCGCAACGAATTTCCAGCCGTTTTGCACCTAATTCTTTAAATGCAAATTGAGAAATTCTTTGTACAGCTTCTGTCATATAACCGTTTCCTTCATGTCTTGCATCTACCCAATAGCCGATTTCAAACTTAGGAATAGTCCAGTCAATATTATGCAATCCTGAAGAACCGATAAATTCTCCACTTTCCTTTAGGAATACATGTAATCGTAAGTCTTTCCTTGTTATAAAATCACCAATAGCTTGACGAAGATTTTCTTTCGTCTCCTCTTTCTTAGGCATTGTCTGCGCCCAATTCATGAAGGGCTTTAAGTTTTTCGCCGAATGTGCAATAGCTTCCCAAACAGAATCGACATCTTCTATATGTGGCATACGAATGATTAATCTTTCTGAATCAAAGCTACTTGGGAAATCCCATCTATCTTTATAATTTATATTTTCATTTTTTTCTTCGTCTTCCCAGCTAACAGGAGTGGTTTTTCCCTCCAAATAATCTTGACGCGTAATTCCATATGTAACCGCATCGTAGTATGAATTTTCCTTCGGTACGTACCAAGCTTGACGAAGATGCGCCTCTTTGACAAACCCCGCTTTCTCAAACGTTTTCCTCATGGCAATATTATCTTGTCTAGTATGGCCCTCTATACGTATTTTATTATTTGGCAACGAGAATACATATTCACTTACTAATTTTAATGCTTTTGTGCCATAGCCTAATCCTCGCCATTTTTCTGCTATACGTAAGTCAAACAATGGAATTTCATCCTGCAAATCGTATATTTTTACCATTCCTACTTGTAAGTTCTCATCATTTACTAACCAAAAAGTTTTTGCTTGATCTGATTCATAACCACCTTCATCAATTGCTTTTTCGATAATTTCTCTTGCAGGATGTGTATTCTCATGATAAGGCCATACATTTGTTGTCATAAATTCGATTAGTTGTTCTTGTTCTTCTATAGTCCATTCAATTAGTTTCATATTATTCGCCTCCATTACCATAATCACTACAAGTACTATATCAATCGTCCAACGATTCCTTATTCATACATAAATCATAAATTCTATATTCCCTATCATACCGGAATAATTAGTAGTTTTGTTAATCATTTATTCCTCAATATACTATCCTAAATTCAATTTGAGAATTTTTTACTATTTTTGTATATTTGTATAAAGTGAACCTTACATAGAAAGATTCTTCTAATGTTCACTAGAAACTTTAAAGAAATGCTTAATCCCTTTAAAACATTTAAGGGAAATACTATCAACTGAAGGGGTGGTTTTATGAAAAAAGGGCGTTGGAATATGATTACAGATGTTTCGGATGTTCATGTTGGTCACGTTACGTTATATGAGAAATTAAATGCGGAAGATACAATTTGTACAGGTGTAACAGCTATATTACCACATGGAGGCAATCTGTTTGAGCAGAAGGTACCTTCAGCATGCTTTGTATTGAACGGATTTGGAAAATCAGTAGGGCTTGTTCAAGTAGAAGAATTAGGTTTGATGGAGTCCCCGCTTATGCTTACAAATACATTCAGTGTTGCGTCCGTTTTAGAAGGAACTTTAGATTATTTACTTCATCAAAATCCTAGTATCGGCGACTCTACTAGTTCCCTCAATATTGTTGTTGGTGAATGTAATGATAGCTATCTTAATAGTATGAGGCTTCGCGCTGTAAAACCTGAACATGCTGTTTCCGCTATACATAATGCAAAGCATGCACCCTTTGAACAAGGCGCAGTCGGTGCCGGAAAAGGCATGATCTGCTATGAACAAAAAGGAGGTATTGGTTCATCTTCTAGAATTATCGAACAAGATGATGAAATTTTTACAGTAGGTGCTTTATTGCTCACAAATTTTGGTAACGCTAGTGAATGTCGTTTCGCCAGTTGGCAACAAGATTCACCTATCGAAAAACCTGATGGCTCTGTCATCATCGTAATCGCAACAGATGCACCCGTTAGTGATCGGCAACTAAAAAGACTAGCTAAAAGGGCAACTATCGGACTTGGAAGAACAGGTACACACATCCATAATGGCAGTGGCGATATTATTATTGCATTTTCAACTGCATACACAATCCCACACCAATCTAGTTCATCTATTGGAGATGCGGTAGCATTTGTGAGAGATGATTCGAAGCTAATGAATGATCTCTTTCAAGCAACCATTGAGGCTACAGAAGAATCTGTCTATCAATCATTGCTACATGCCGAAACAACAGTTGGACGTAAAAATCGAATTGTAGAAAAGGCAAATTTGACGTAAAAAATAAAAAGATTGGCTACTAAAGCCAATCTTTTTATAGGATTTGCCATCCTAAAGTGACGAAGATAATACCCACAAATAACGTTAAAACAGGATATAAAAATACTCCACGTACATCCTTTTCCTGTATTAAACGGACAGTATCGAACGCAAAAGTAGAAAATGTTGTAAACGCTCCTAAAAACCCCGTCACAACGAACGCTGTCAATAACTCTTGATGATTCACTGATATATGTAGTGCCATTCCCATAAATAATGAACCTACACTATTTACGATAAATGTTGCTACATAATATGGTTGAGCTTTATACACCATCCATTTAATAATACTAAATCGTGCTAACGCTCCAAGTCCTCCACCAATAGCAAGTGCGAGCCAGTTCACGAACGCTCACCTGCTTTCTTTTTAGGACTTGTAAGTAAAAAGCCGAATGATGCCAATACAATACAAAGTACCGTCATCATAATTGCGTAAATAATTGCCATAAACACATTGGTTTGCATTAGTTGAAGCCATCTAGCTGAAAATGTAGAAAATGTCGTGAAGGCACCTAGTAATCCAGTTGTCAAAAATACCTTCCACCCAGAATACTGTGGAAAACGTGTGAATAAACCATTTAAAATACCCATCAAAAAACTTCCTACACTGTTTACAATCCACAGCATCCACTCAGTTGGAACAATAACTATAACGCCATACCGCATCAATGTCCCCAACATTCCACCTATTGTAACCGCTACTACGTTTTTTAACACAAAATACACCTTCAATTGAACTGCTAAAACGAAATAGTTATTTCATTCCATCTAAATATTTTTTTAGAATTTTCCTAACTCGCTTTCTAACAGTTTTATTTTGCTTTTAATATTAATGTATAGCCATCTGAAATTTTACCATTAATCACTGTTTCATGGTACGTTCCGTTCACCCAATCGTCTACTTGATCATGGTACCACTGTGATCTTACATGCCCAGATTGACCAGGCCCAACAATATGATAAGCTTTCGATAAATCACTTAAATCAGCTACAAATCTCCATGATGCTCCATGATTAACAATGCCTGTTTTATCGGAAGCAGCTGCTCGAACAGTTACCTTTGAACCAGAAACTGGAGTCTTCTTCGAATCTAATAGTTTGGCGAGTATTGGAGATGCAGATGATAGTGGATGTTTGAATACTACTTGATGATAATCACCCCATCGCCAATTTGATAAATCTTCACCATGAGATTCTTTTATATCCTTTACAGTTTCTTGTAAAGCTTTCGTAACAAGTTCGTCAATCCCACCAGCCTTATCGACAAATTCACCAGGTTTTCCTTTATACGCTTGGCGAAGTATTTCATCTGTAATATTATACTTTCCGGGCATCATATCATAAACATCCGCAGGCATTGATTTCTTAAAGAGCTGTTGTTGTATTTTAATCATCCACAGATTATATATGAGCGGTGCACCTTCTGATACAGAATCTTGGTAATCCCACTCTTCCATCATCTTTATAACATCCTCAAGTTTCCCTTGTTTTTTTACAGATTCAATTAGGTTTGGCAAGAATTCTTTTGCATATAGGTTTTCTGTATCTAATTGCATATTCTCCATATCTTCAACTGTAAAATCATCTTTCTCCTCTAGCATTTCAACTATTCGTTCATAACGATATGGTTGTGCCCAAAAATCAGTAATATGATAAGGATACCCGCTACCCACTACCTTATTATTCGCAGTTGCAATATAACCGCTATCTGGATTAACTACTTTCGGCAATTGATTAAAATCAATATATCCTTTCCAGCCATAATCTGCAGAATATCCTGGTACAGGGAATTGTCCATCCCCTCTTTTACGTATTGGAATTAGACCATTCGCTTTATATGCAATTGTTCCGTCGGTTGATGCAAATACAAAATTTTGAGCAGGTGCTTTAAAATCCGTTAAAGCCGTTTCAAATTCATGCCAATTTTTTGCTTTATCTAAATTTAATATAGCTTGCAACTCTTGTGTAGATTGTAGCGCTGTCCATTGCATCGAAAATACTGCAGTAGGTTTTTCCTTTTTAAAGGCTAAGTCCGAGATAATTGGACCATGTCTTGTCACAACAACCTTATAATCAATCGTTTTTTCCCCTTTTACTTTAATCTTTTCTTTGCGGACCTCTGCCTGCTCCCATTTATTTTCATATTTAAACTGTGTCGGATTATCTGGATTTGGTATTTCAATATATAAATCTTGCACGTCTGGCCCTACATTCGTAACACCCCAAGCAATGTGATCATTATGTCCTAATATAATACCTGGAATACCAGCAAAAATTACACCACTCACATTTTGAGAAGGCGAAGTCAGATGCATCTGGTACCATATAGATGGCGTGCTCAATCCTAAATGTGGATCATCCGCCAAGAGCGGTTTACCACTTTGTGTTTTATCTCCAGATAGGACCCAGTTATTACTTCCATTGAATTCATTTGGAATCAGGGACGCATCAAATTGACCTGAAACTTTTACGGTATTTTCGATATTCTCTTCAATAATAGATTTAGCATTTTCAGGGTAATGTATCATTAATTCCTGTACTTCATCTGCGGTTAGATTTGCTAATGCCCAATGTCTAAATGCCAGCATACTCCAATTTCCACCTAAATCGTATGCCATATATTTACCAATTGTTAAAGAGTCTACTGCTGTCCATGGCGTTGGTTCATATCCTAACACCTTAAACTCATAAGGTAATGTTCCTTCTTTTTTAGCTTGTTTTATATATGCATTCACCCCTTCTGCATACCAACCTAAAACCTGTTTAGCTTCTTTTGAATAACCATCATATGACTTTTTTGCAGCATCTCTAAGACTAAACGTTCTAAAAAATTTGTCGGTCTTAATCGTGGAAGATCCCACTACTTCTGATAATGTTCCACTTGCTTGTCTCCTTGATAAATCCATCTGGAATAAGCGATCTTGTGCCTGAACATACCCTTGTGCACGATAAAGATCTGCATCAGATTTTGCATGTATATGAGGTACACCCTTCTCGTCTCTTGTAACTTTAACATCTTCATCCATGCCTTTAACGATGACCTTCCCTTCAATGTCAGGTAAAGTTTTGTCGATATAATAATTCACATAAAGGGCAGATGCTATTACGATTAGTACAAGAATTCCGAGTATACTTAAAACCCATTTCCACAGTCGTCTTTTTCTTTTCATCATACATATCCCCCCTACACTCTCTATATTCCAAGGCCTCTCAATTTATCCCTAAATCCAAATAAATAAAAGGGCTCATCCATTCATTGGATAAGCCCTCTCAGATAATATGTCTATTTTATTTCTAACATGATTGGACAATGATCACTACCTAAAACATTGTCGTGAATCTCAGCATTAATGATTTTCTCTTGTAAGCGATTCGATACGATAAAGTAATCTATACGCCAACCAATATTTCTTTCACGTACTTTATTCATATAAGACCACCAGGTGTAACGATCGGTTACATCTGGATATAGATAACGAAAAGAGTCGGTGAATCCGGAATTTAGCAGTCTAGTCATTCTTCCTCTTTCTTCATCTGTAAAACCAGAATTCCCTATATTTGCTTTTGGATTTTTTAAATCTATTTCTTCATGTGCAACATTTAAATCTCCGCAATATATAACAGGTTTTACTTTATCTAATGATTTTAAATAAGCACGTAATTCGTCTTCCCAAACAACACGATATTCCAAACGCGTCAAATCTCTTTTGGAATTTGGCGTATAAACGTTTACTAAATAAAAGGTTTCATATTCTAGTGTAATAATTCGGCCTTCTTCTTGTGTATCACAATCCCCAACTCCATATTTTACTGATATTGGCTCATGTTTTGTAAAAATTGCTGTACCTGAATACCCTTTCCGTTCAGCATAATTCCAAAATTGATAATAGCCTGGAATTTCTAAATCTACTTGTCCAGCCTGACATTTTGTTTCTTGAATACTAAAAAAGTCCGCATCCATTTCATCAAAATAATCTTGAAAGCCTTTTTTCAAACATGCACGAATACCATTTACATTCCATGATATGAATTTCATATTCAAAATCTCCTATATGTAAAAATACACCTTCCGTCTATACGAACGAAAGGCGCTAATAAAAAATGCTTCTGTATTTTAGACTATCCTACAGTAATAGAAGGTTTAATCTACTTTATCAGTAGCTAAATCTTCTCCAACAATTTTCACCTCTGTTTCAAGATCTACATTGAATTTTTCTTTTACAGCTTTTTGTACCATATGAATGGTTTCAATATAGTCAGTAGCAGTAGCGTTACCTTTATTAATAATAAAGCCTGCATGTTTTGTTGAAACTTCGGCGCCACCGACACCTTTTCCTTGCATACCACTATCTTGGATTAGCTTTCCGGCAAAATAACCTGGAGGACGTTTGAAGACACTTCCCGCTGAAGGATATTCAAGTGGTTGTTTAGATTCTCTCTTAAATGTTAAATCTGCAATTGTAGCATCAATCGTTTCTTTATCCCCATTTTCCAATTTGAAAATAGATGATAAAACATAATAACCATTCTTAGCGATAATACTTTTACGATAGCCAAGTTCTAATTGTTCTTTTGAAAGATTTAATACTTCACCTGCTTTAGTCAATACCTTACAACTAACAATAACATCATTAATCTCTCCGCCATATGCACCAGCATTCATAGCCATCGCACCACCAATAGAACCTGGAATTCCACAAGAAAATTCAAGGCCTGTTAGCGACTTAGCAGCAGCAGCCTTTGACACGTCTTTAATAAGTGCACCAGATTGTGCATACACCGTTGTACCCTCAATACGAATTTCATCGAGTTTAGAAAGATTTAATACAATCCCTCTAATACCACCGTCTCTTATCACCATATTCGAGCCATTTCCTAATAAGAAAATCGGAACATTATTGAGATGTGCATATTTTACAACTTCAGCTACCTCATCTTCTGTTGAAGGCATTACAAGTATATCTGCATTACCTCCAAGTTTTGTCATTGTGTAATTTTTTAGTGGTTCATCTATTTTAATATCTTTAGAATTTACAATCTTATATAAATCATTGACCCATTGTTCTTTCATAATGGAAAGTCCATTCCTTTCATACTTTCTTTTCCTTCATTAAGTATGAATATACAACGGCTATTTTACAAGTGAAAATCACTTAAAGCCATCTTTTTGACCACATTTCAATTGCATCAATTGCATCTTTTAAGCTTAAACCCATTTCTGTAAGACTATATTCAACGCGAACAGGAACTTCTGTGTAAACTTGTCTTTCTACAAGTCCTTCTTTTTCTAATTCCTTCAAACGCTCTGATAGTAAACGGCCACTAATAGGAAGTGAAGATTCAATTTCGTTAAACCGTTTAGGACCTTCTAATAATTCATACAAGATTAAACCAACCCACCGTTTACCGATTAAATCCATTGCTTTTGATAATCGTGGACATAATGCATTTTCTTTCATAAATTTCACCTCTAATAAATACATTTTAACGACAATTCGATTAAAAGTAAACTTTTCGTAACTTAATTACTTGACGTAATCAATTTACTGTTTTATAGTAAGTTACGAAAAGTAAGTTAAATACTTTTTGAAAGGAGGAATCACTATGACATTTAAATTAGACCCTAAGATGCAGTTGGGATATGTACAATTGCGCGTTCAATCACTTGAAACTCAAAAAAAGTTCTATCAAGCATTAGGTTTCAGTATTATAGAAGAAAGCTCTCAAGCGGTGATTTTCGGGGCAGGCAGCTCTGAACCGATTTTAATCCTAACCGCAGATAAAGATGTAATTCAAAGACCGCCTCGAACTACCGGACTGTATCATTTCGCTATTTTAGTCCCAAGTCGAGAAGATTTAGCGTATATGATTGGAAATTTAATGAAGATAAAAGCACCATTTAGTGGTGCAGGCGATCATTTATACTCAGAAGCTTTCTATTTAACAGATCCTGAGGGAAACGGTATTGAAATATACAGAGATAGACCTCGTAACGAATGGACTATTCATGATGACGGTACAATTGATACCGATACAATTCCAGTCGATTTCAATAGTATTATGGCATTGTATGATCCAAATCGAGAATGGACTGGCTTCCCTAAAGGTACTATTTTAGGTCATATGCATTTAACTGTATCTGACCTAAGTGATGAATTACGTCGCTTCTATATAGATGGACTCGGCTTAGATTTAAAAACCAATTTTATGGGTTCAGCTTATTTCATGTCAGCAGGAGATTATCATCACCATATTGCTACAAATGTATGGAATGGTATTGGTGCCCCACTTGCACCGTCAGTTGCTAATGGATTAATCAGCTATTCATTGAACCTTTCTTCAATGGATGAATTGAAGAAGTTAAAGCAAAATCTAGTTGAACACGATATTTCACACGAAGAGACTGACAAGAAAATTATTGTGAAAGACTTTAATCACAATGGAATGATATTTACAGTTAAAGATATTTAACAACTAAATATCTTTAATTAATAAATCTTGATTTCAAGATAATAATGTAATATGATTAAACAAAGAAAAATTTAACTCTAGGAGGAATTTAAAATGACAAAATTTAATGTTGACGTAGCACACTCTAGCTTAGGATTCGAAGTAAAACATATGATGATTTCAAAAGTAAAAGGTGGTTTTGATACATTTACAGCAGATATTGATATGAACCCAGAAGATTTAACATCTGCTTCTATCAAATTTGACATTGATGTAAATAGCATCAACTCAAACAATGCAGATCGTGATAATCATTTAAAATCAGCTGATTTCTTTGATGCAGAACAATTCCCTAAAATGACTTTCGTTGCAACTGATATCAAATCAGAAGGGGCTGGCGAATACAAATTAACTGGTGATTTCACAGTCAAAGGCGTAACAAAATCTGTTACTTTTGATGTTGAATACGGTGGTAAAGGTACTAACCCATGGGGTGTAGAAGTTGTAGCATTTGAAGCAACTGGAAAAATCAACCGTAAAGAATTCGGCTTAACTTGGAACGCAGCTCTTGAAACTGGTGGCGTACTTGTTGGGGAAGACATCAAAATCAAAATTGAATTAGAACTTAATCCAGCTCAATAATACAAGAGCCTCTTAGCCTTCTCACATTAGG
>NZ_QWUA01000030.1 GCF_003576525.1 Rummeliibacillus sp. POC4
TATGAAGGGTAAATGTACTTTCTAATTAGATAAATAGTTTATTTAAAGCATCATATCAAGTCAATCATGTATAATAAATGTCATAGTATATAGGAAAGGGTTTAATCATGACGAATAAATTATTTTTTACATTTGAAGGTCCAGAAGGGGCAGGTAAAACAACTGTCCTAAAAATGGTAGTAAATAAATTACAAGAGGAAGGAAAAGAAGTTATCGCAACACGTGAACCAGGTGGTAGCGTGATAGCTGAAAAAATCCGCGAAGTGATTTTAAACCCAGCCCATACAGAAATGGATGCAAAAACAGAGGCATTATTATATGCTGCGGCTAGAAGTCAACATTTTGTTGAAAAAATTGAACCAGCATTAAAACAAGGAAAAGTAGTTCTTTGCGACCGATTTATCGATTCATCGTTAGCTTACCAAGGTGTTGGTCGTTCTTTAGGGATAGAAGGAGTAAAATCAATTAACGAATTTGCAATCGGTAAAAGAATGCCAGATATGACTATTCTTTTTGATCTAGATCCTAGAATAGGATTAGAGAGAATAAATTCGCATAAAGATCGAGAAATAAATCGCCTAGATGTTGAGAGCTTGGCATTTCATCAAAAAGTGAGGGAAGCATATTTAAAACTTGCGGAAAAGTTCCCAGAAAGAATTTATGTAATTGATGCCAGCAAACCGTTAGAAGAAGTTTTTCTAAATGTCTGGAAAGTTTTGAAAAGAGCAATATAAAGTAAATGAAGTGCTAATAGGAAATATGTTATAATTATAAGTGAACCTATATATTAAGGGGTGAATGCCGATGAAATTAGTTGTGGCTGTTGTTCAAGATCAGGATAGTAACCGTCTTTCAAACGCTTTGACGAAAAATAATTTTCGCGCAACAAAGTTGGCCAGTACAGGAGGATTTCTTCGTTCAGGAAATACAACTTTCTTGATAGGTACTGAAGATTCACTAGTCCAAAAGGTATTAGATATAATTCGAGATAATTGTCGTTCTCGTGAACAAATGGTGGCACCTATTTCACCAATGGGCGGAAATGCAGATGCATATATTCCATATCCAGTAGAAGTTGAGGTAGGAGGAGCAACTGTTTTTGTTTTACCAATAGACCAGTTTCATCATTTTTAAAGATGGGGGACAATTAGGTGAAAATAAATCAAGACCTGCGTATAGGGTTGGATACAACTAGACAGAAATTGCCGGTTCACCAAACAACAACACGCTTTGGTGAATTAGTTGTTAAGTCCGGACAACGCATGCAAACAGAACAAATAACAAAATTATTAGGCGATATCTCAACTGCAGGTGATCGTATTGCAAAATCTAGAAATTTACGAGATTTAGCAAAGTTTAAAATGCTGGTTAAGAGATTTTTAAAAGAAGCTGTTTCCTATGGAATGGAGTTAAAACAATCTCATACATGGAATCGTTTTGGAGAAGGTCGTCGCTTGAAAATAGTAGATACAATTGACGAAAAACTGATTGAGTTAACAGAAGACGTTTTAAATGAAGAAAAAGATTCTGTCGATTTATTAGCTAAAATAGGTGAGATTAAAGGATTGTTAATCAACCTTTATACGTAAAACCCGTGTCTTTCGGTGTTCCGAAGCACGGGATTTTTTCAAACAATGAAAAGGTGATGGATGATGCATACAGCTGAAGAACTACTTAAATTACAACCAGTAGTGATGAAGCAACTACAGATGATCTTTGAGAAAGACAGGGTAGGGCATGCGTACATATTCGAGGGTGGTAAGGGTACTGGTACGGAAGAGATGATGCTTTTCTTTGTTCAGCTATTATTATGTGAAAATCCTAAAAATAATGTTCCATGTGGAACATGTCGAAGCTGTCAACGCATTAAGTCAGGAAATCATCCTAATTTTCATCAAGTATATCCTGAAGGGCAATTTATCAAAGTAGATGCTATTGAAAAATTATTAAATGAGATGAGCAAAACAGGTTTAGAAGCTGGACGCAAAATATATGTGATTCATAGTGCTGAAAGACTGAATGTTAAATCAGCTAATACGCTACTGAAATTCTTAGAAGAGCCTGAAGGGATTGTAACTGCAATATTTGTCACACAAAATATTAATGCAATCTTACCAACGATTCGATCACGTTGTCAGCATATTAAATTTCGAGAAATCCAACGAGATGTTATGGTGAAAACATTGGTTGATAGTGGTATAACTCAATCTATGGCAGCTACTGTAAGTATGATGACGAGTGATTTGGAAGAAGCTTTTTCTCTTGCAAAAGATGATGCGTTTGCACTGTCAAGAAAGACAGTGTTAAAATTGGTAGAAGCAACCTTTAAAAATGTACATGAAGCAATGCTAGTAGTACATGAAGATTGGTTACCTCTTTTCAAAGAGAGAGAGCAAGTTGAAATGGCATTAGATCTATTGTTATTTGCCTTTCGAGATATAGTAGCCGTTAAAGCAAACCCAGAAGCGATGTGTACGTATCCTGATCTAGTTCCAACATGGAAGGATGCTGCACTTCACACAACCTTCAATAAGTTATCGGCGCAGTTGCAAGCAATATTAAATGCACGAAAACAATTGCAGAGTAATATGAACAAGACGTTGATGATGGAGCAGTTGATGCTGAATCTGCAGGAGGGAAAATCCTTTGTATAAAGTAGTAGGTGTCCGCTTTAAAAAAGCGGGTAAAATATATTATTTTGACCCTGGAGAGTATTTGCTTGAAAAGGGTCAATATGTAATTGTAGAAACTGCCAGGGGCATTGAGTATGGAAGAATCGTCGTCCCTATGAAACAGGTTGGGGAAAATGATGTTGTTTTGCCACTTAAGCAAGTAGTACGTCCTGCAAATGAACGGGATCGTATTCAAGTTGATGAAAATGCATTGGAATCTAAGCGTGCTTTTGACCTGGCAACAAGTAAAATATTAGAACATGGTTTAGAAATGAAGTTAGTAGATGTTGAATATACATTTGACCGTAATAAGATTATTTTCTATTTTACAGCAGAAGGACGAGTAGATTTCCGTGAATTAGTAAAAGATCTTGCGGCCATTTTTCGAACGCGTATTGAGCTTAGACAGATTGGGGTCCGTGATGAAGCTAAAATGTTAGGCGGTATTGGACCTTGTGGAAGAATGTTATGTTGCTCCACATTCTTGGGGGATTTTGAACCAGTATCTATTAAAATGGCAAAGGATCAAAATTTATCATTAAATCCTTCAAAAATATCAGGATTATGCGGACGTTTAATGTGCTGTCTAAAATATGAAAATGATGAATATGAAGAAGCACGAGTACAAATGCCAGATTTAGGTGAAACGATTACAACTCCAGATGGTAGAGGAAAAGTGATTGGTCTGAACATATTAGAACGCGTGCTTCAAGTTGAAATATTTGAAGAACAACGAATCTTAGAATATACATTGGATGAATTATTACAATATGAGAATAGTTCTGTTCAATAGAAGAAATAATGAGGTGGCTTGAGTGAAGGACCGTAATTTCTTAGACACTGTTATGGAGTTCGAACAACAGCTTGAATCGATGCAAACACAATTTGAGGCATTGAAGAAATTTGTTGCACTCATGATGGAAGAGCATCAAACACTACAGATGGAGAATCATCATCTTCGAACGCGTTTAGAGGAACTTCTTTCTACGAAGCAAGAAAAATCTGTTAAGTCCAATGCTAAGGAAGAAAAACAGGAGACTGTTGATGTAGGAGAAGGATATGATAATCTAGCTCGGTTATATCATGAAGGGTTTCATGTTTGTCATGTCCATTTCGGTAGTTCGCGAAAAGGCGAAGATTGTTTATTCTGCCTATCATTTTTAAATAAACAATAATTGAAAGAAGACTGATTCCATTAAAAAGTGGAGATCAGTCTTTTGCTATGTTGGAGGGTAAATGAATGAAACAATGGTTGAAAGAAGATGAAAGATTAGATTATTTGCTAGCAGAGGATTTGCGAATTATTCAAAGTCCGTCAGTCTTTTCATTTTCATTGGATGCCGTTTTATTATCTAAATTTGTAAGTGTACCTTATCAAAAAGGAAATATTGTAGATTTATGTGCGGGAAATGGTGCAATTCCACTGTTTTTAAGTGCTCGAACAAAAGGGCATATTACTGCCGTTGAACTACAAGATCGACTTGTTGATATGGCTAGTAGGAGTGTGCAATACAATCAATTGCAAGAGCAGATTACAGTTATGCAAGGTGATGTTCGCACAATTGCTCCAACACTAGGTATTGAGAAATATGATGTAGTGACATGTAACCCACCATATTTTCCTGCACATAAGGCGAGTGAAAAAAATTTAAAGGAACATGTTGCTATTGCAAGACATGAAATCTATTTAAAACTAGATGAAATGATTTTCTCAGCAAGTAAACTTTTAAAACAGGGTGGAAAGGCTGCTTTTGTCCATCGCCCAGGAAGATTACTGGATATTGTAACTTCAATGCGTGCAAACCGTATTGAACCAAAACGCATTCGCTTTGTCTACCCAAAGGAAGGCAAAGAAGCAAACACCTTATTAATAGAAGGAATTAAAGATGGAAAACCAGATTTAAAAATTCTGCCTCCATTATATGTTTATGGAGCAGATGATGAATATACATCTGAAGTGAGAGAAATGCTATATGGCGACAAGCAATAACCATGTTATGTACGTTTTAGAATGTTCCGATGGCACATATTATACTGGTTATACGAATAATTTAGAAAAACGTATTGCTGTTCACAATTCTGGTAAGGGTGCAAAATATACGAGAGCAAGAAGACCTGTACATTGTATTTACTTTGAAGTATTTGAAAACAAGCATGATGCAATGAGTGCAGAATATTATTTTAAACGACTAACAAGACAGCAGAAGATAAACTATATCGTAACAAGGAGCGAGGAAGAGTGAAATCACAGAAAAGTTCCATGCATGAAGAAGGTAGTTGCTTATATCTAGTGGCGACACCTATTGGAAATTTGGAAGATATGACGATGCGTGCGATACGAATATTAAAAGAAGCGGATATTATTGCAGCAGAAGATACCCGGAATACTAAAAAGCTGTGCAACTACTTTGAAATAGAAACACCATTAGTAAGTTATCATGATCATAATAAAGAACAAGGCGGAGAAAAATTACTTCAATTTTTACGTGAAGGGAAAACAGTAGCGCTTGTAAGTGATGCCGGATTGCCATGTATTTCTGACCCTGGAGCAGATATTGCTGCAAAAGCTATTGAAGAACATTTTGCAGTAGTACCTATACCCGGTGCTAATGCAGCTATTACAGCTTTAATTGCCTCTGGGTTATCTCCACAACCTTTCTTCTTTTATGGTTTTTTAAGTCGTCATAAAAAAGATCGCCGTGACTCGCTGGAATTATTGAAGAGACGACATGAAACTATACTTTTTTATGAAGCACCTCATCGTTTAAAGGATACTCTAAAAGATATGCAAATGATATTTGGGAATCGTCATGTTGTTATGGCTCGCGAGTTAACAAAAAAATTCGAGGAATTTCTTCGAGGAACTTTAGATGAAGCAATCGAATGGGCAAATAACAATGAAATTCGAGGAGAATTTTGTTTAGTTGTTGAAGGAAATATAAATGGAGAAGATGAGGAAGAAGAGAATTGGTGGGATCAGCTATCTATTATAGAACATGTCGACCAATTAATTTCTAACGAAAAGCTATCTTCGAAAGAGGCTATTAAAGAAGTAGCTAAAGTACGTGGATTAGCGAAAAGAGAAGTCTACCAACAATATCATATTGAAAACTAAATGGCGAGAAATTATCTCAACATCTTTAAGTAAATAATAAAAAAGCCCATCCGAAATGGCGAATATTTCGGATGGGTTTTTTCTTATATAAAATCACATTTGAAAGCAAGGTAATAAAGTAAAAATGACTTCTTATTTTATATCTTGTTGCTCGAGTAGCTAATTTTAATAAATTATTTATTTAATTTAGCTTGGATTTCTTTCATAAGGATTTGTGCACCTTCAGGGCTAAGGATTAAATTGCCTCCAGCTAAACGGAAGTTATCATCAGATACTTCACCTGTTACTGCACATGTCATATTAGGCATGTATTTTTTTAAGATGATTTTATCATCATCAACATAAATTTCTAGTGCGTCTTTTTCAGCGATTCCTAAAGTACGACGAAGTTCGATAGGAATAACCACGCGACCAAGTTCATCAACTTTACGTACAATACCAGTAGATTTCATTACAAGAGTTCCTCCTATATTTTCATAATAATATTATTCGTCAAAATTCGACATAAACTCTACTTCTGTTTTATATCATACCAACTAATTCCATAACCGTCAATTATTTTTCACTACATGAGTAACTTTTTTTCAAAAAATTTCCGTTCTTTAAGGATATTCATCATAGGAATTTAATTTATTTTGCATAAAATTTGTTCTTTTATACGGTTTTTTGCTTATAAATTTAGATATTTTTTCTCTGAATATTATTCGACAAATTTAGACAAAAACATGTAAAATAAACTTTAATTGAAAGGTATTTAGTACTTCGATAAAATAGTAGGTATACTGTATAGCACTGGAGGAAGTTTTCGTGACAAATGAAAAGAAAACATTCTATATAACGACACCAATTTACTACCCAAGTGGTAAATTCCATATCGGTACTGCCTACACAACTGTAGCTGCTGATACAATGGCTCGTTATAAAAGATTACGTGGATATGATGTTCGATTCCAAACAGGGATGGATGAACATGGTCAAAAAATTCAAGAAAAAGCAGAAGAAGCAAAGAAACACCCAAAAGAATATGTTGACGAAATTGCGGCAGCAGCTAAAAAACTTTGGAAAACAATGGACATCTCTTACGATGACTTTATCCAAACAACAGAAGAGCGCCATACAAAGACTGTAGAGAAAATTTTCAAAAAATTCTTAGATAATGGAGACATTTACAAAGGTGAATATGAAGGATGGTATTGTACACCATGTGAATCTTTCTTTACTGATACACAACTAGATAATGGTAACTGTCCTGATTGTGGTAGACCTGTTCACAAAGTAAAAGAAGAATCATACTTCTTTAATATGAAGAAATACGCAGATCGTCTTTTAAAATTCTATGAAGAAAACCCTGAATTTATCGAGCCTGAATCACGTAAAAATGAAATGATTAATAATTTCATTAAACCAGGGTTAGAAGACCTTTCTGTTTCTCGTACTTCATTTGACTGGGGTATTCGAGTTCCTGGAGATCCCAAACATGTTATTTACGTTTGGGTTGATGCTTTAACCAACTATCTAACAACATTAGGCTATGGCACAGAGAATGATGAAGAATACAAAAAATATTGGCCAGCAGATGTTCATGTCGTTGGTAAGGATATCGTCAGATTCCATACGATCTATTGGCCGATTTTCTTGATGGCTTTAGATTTACCACTTCCTAAGAAAGTATTCGCTCATGGTTTTATCATGATGAAAGATGGAAAAATGTCAAAATCTAAAGGTAATGTTGTATATCCTGAAATGTTGATCGAACGTTATGGTTTAGATGCAACACGTTATTTCTTACTACGTGAATTACCATTTGGGCAAGATGGTGTGTTCTCCCCAGAATCATTTGTTGAACGTACAAACTTCGATCTAGCAAATGACCTTGGTAATTTACTAAATCGTACTGTTTCAATGATGAATAAATATTTTGATGGTATCATTCCAACTGAAGATTTAGAACCAACAGATTTCGATGAAGCGCTTCATGCACAAGCAAAAGAAACACAAGAAAAATATGAAGCTGATATGGAAAAAATGCAATTTAGCGTTGTATTAGCAGATATTTGGGCATTAGTATCGCGCACGAACAAGTATATTGATGAAACACAACCGTGGGTACTTGCAAAAGATGAGGCTCAGCAAGGAAAACTTGCAACAGTGATGAATAATTTAGCTGAAAGTCTACGACGTGTGGCAGTTATGATTCAACCATTTATGACAAACTCCCCTAAAGAGATTGTCCGTCAACTTGGCTTATCAGAGGAATTACTTGCTTGGGATACTCTAAATGGAGAAAGTGTTATTCCAAACGGTACAAAGGTTATCGAAAAAGGTGTTCCTATTTTCCCTCGTTTAGATACCGAAGAAGAAGTAACATATATTCGTGATCAAATGCGTGGCTCTGTAAAAACAGTTGAAGTACCGAAAAAGGAAGAAAAGAAAGAAGAAATTCCTGAAATTACAATTGATGATTTTATGAAGGTAGATCTAAGAGTTGCAACTGTAACAGCTTGTGATAGAGTTCCAAAGGCAGATAAACTACTTAAACTTCAATTGGATTTGGGTTATGAACAACGTCAGGTTGTATCTGGTATTGCGGAACACTACAAACCTGAAGAGTTAATAGGACGCAAAGTTATCGTAGTAGCTAATTTAAAACCTGTAAAACTTCGTGGTGAATTATCACAAGGAATGATTTTAGCTGGAAGTAAGAATGGTGTATTGACTTTAGCGACTGTGGACGAGAAATTAGAAAATGGAGCTAAGGTTAAATAATAATACGGCATTAAAATGGCCAATTACATTATGGTGAATAACAATAGTTAAAGTTAAAATGTTTTATTTTTGATATTTTATTTATTTAAAAGAAGAAAAAATGAATAATTTGGTAAAATACAATGCTATTTAGTAACAAAAAACCTGCTGGAAATAGACGGCAGGTTTTTGTATCTGTTGATATAAAAAATAGACAAAAATCGATTGAAAATTGGTGAATACGATTTATCATTATAGGTATAATAGACTGTTCCTTTGAAGAGAGATGTTAGTTCGTAGGTATTAAGTATATTGTGAGATGTAATGTTTGTAATATATTTGTAATTTCTCTGTGAACTGTGAAATGGTTTATTTAGCTAAAATGTTAAACATGTGAGGAGAATGAATATGTTTATAGATACGCATGTCCATTTAAATGCAGAACAATATAATGATGATTTACAAGAAGTAATTAATCGAGCTTTAGCAGCAAATGTGAAAAAAATGGTTGTTGTTGGATTTGATAGGTTGACGATCAACCGTGCAATGGAATTGATTGAAGAGTACGACTTTCTATATGCGGCAATAGGATGGCATCCAGTTGATGCAATAGATTGTACTGAATCAGACTTGCAGTGGATTGAAGAGTTAGCAAAACATCCTAAGGTCGTAGCAATTGGTGAAACTGGACTAGATTATTATTGGGACAAGTCGCCAAAAGAGACTCAACAAAAGTTGTTACGAAAACAAATCCAGCTTGCAAAGCGTGTTAAATTACCAATTGTAATTCACAACCGTGAAGCAACTGCAGATTGTGTGCGTATTTTGCAAGAAGAGCACGCCGAAGATGTTGGTGGTGTGATGCATTGCTTTAGCGGTAGCGTAGAAACCGCAGAAATTTGTATCAAAATGAATTTTATGATTAGTTTAGGTGGCCCTGTTACTTTTAAAAATGCAAAAAAGCCGAAAGAAGTAGCAGAGAAAATACCTTTGCAATATTTGATGATTGAAACAGATGCTCCATACCTTGCTCCACATCCGAACCGTGGAAAAAGAAACGAGCCTTCGTTTGTACCGTTAGTCGCTGAAGAAATAGCGCGATTGAAGGGGTTAACAGTTGAAGAAGTTGCGCAAAAAACAACCGAAAATGCGCATCGTTTTTTTAAAATTGAAGCATAAAAAGAGTGAAATAAACAAACGTCTCCCACATTCAAAAAAAGGATCTTCAACTCTCTTTTTAATAATTTGTAAAGTCTTATCTGTTGACAATCAAAAAAGAGTCTATATAATCCAACGAGTGATAAGGAGGCGTTTTTCATGCCAAATAATTCCATGAAAACTCTGTTCTTAAAGTCATTGAGGAAACAGCAAAGAGTGGCAGGTTTTATAACTATTCTATTAGCTTTTGCTGTAATATTAAGCGTTATTGGTAAACCTGTTACTGTAAAAGCAGAAGGAAAACAACAGGGAAATGTAGTTAGTAATTTATATATTAACAATGTTATCCAATCGACCTCATTGAGTATTAATAATTTATACGAACAGAAAAATAACAACACATCTCAAATTTTAGCAGGAGAAACTTCGACTACGGTCGCTGACTTTTTAAAGCAACCTACAGTTGAGTCAGAGGAAAATAGCGATACTCTTGAAAGTAAAGATACGCAAAATATAAATGACCCTGCTGCATCTGACGTTCGAGTAGAAAAGGCCATCGATGTAGTGGAAGACTCCAAAGTTTATGCAAATAGAAATTCCAACAAGAAAATTACACTAGTTAGTAGTTCAAGAAAATACCACACGACTGGTAACCTAAATATGAGAAAAGGTCCAGGAGCTAAATACAAAGTTATTAAAGTAATACCTAAGGGTAAAAATGTGACATATAAAAGTAAAAAAGGAAAATGGTATAAAGTATCCTATAGTGGCAAGACTGGGTATGTATCAAAAGCATACTTGCGATCAGGCACAGTCAAAAAGGTATCAAATTCCCTTAATGGTAAATCTATGTATGTAACATCGACAGCGTATACAGCTTACTGTAACGGATGCTCAGGTAAAACAACTATAGGTATTAATTTACGAAAAAATCCATATAAAAAAGTTATAGCAGTAGACCCTCGAGTAATACCACTTCGTAAAATGGTATATGTAAATGGCTATGGATTGGCAATTGCCGGTGATACAGGTGGCTCTATTAAAGGACGTAAAATTGATGTTTTCATGCCATCGAAAAAGCAAGCGTACAATTGGGGACGCCGTACAGTTAAAATTACAGTTCAAAAATAAAAAAATGAAAATTTTTAAGCTTTCTTCTCCATACTGGTAGAAGAAAGCTTTTTTACTTTTACAGCAAATAAACTGCACTTATATCTATTTTCTGTACCGTTACTGTACAATAAGTGTAGAATCAAAGTAAAATGGTCAAAGGAACTTTTTAGAAAAGAGGATTCGATATCCGTGGATATAAAGGAAATCATTGTCGTTGAAGGAAAAGACGATACAACAGCAATAAAAAGGGCAGTTAATGCAGACACAATTGAAACAAATGGATCAGCAATTTCGGAAGAAACCCTCCGTAATATTCAACATGCTCAAGATGTCCGAGGTGTCATTGTGTTTACGGATCCAGACTATCCGGGTCGCCGCATTCGCGCAATTATTGAAGCGCGTGTTCAAGGTGTGAAACATGCATTTTTGCCAAAGAAAAAGACAATTGCTAAGAATGGTAAAAGTTTGGGTATTGAACATGCGAAGGATGAAGATATTCGTTATGCATTGTCCAAAGTTTATACGCCACAAAAAGTCAGTCAGGATTCACCCGATACAATTACGTTAGACGACTTAATAGCTGCTAAATTGCTATCACACCCCGATGCCAAAAAAAGACGTGAACGATTAGGGGAAATTTTAAATATTGGTTCTACAAATGGTAAACAACTCGTAAAAAGATTAAGGATGTTTCAAATTACAGAAGAGCAATTTGGAAAAGCAATTGCACACATCAATCAGGAGGAACAAAATGCATAAAGATATTGCCACACCTTTGCGCACACAAGAAATATTAAAAAAATATGGATTTTCATTTAAAAAGAGCTTAGGTCAAAACTTTTTAATAGACCCCAATATTTTGCGTAACATTGTAAGCTATGCTGACTTAACAAAAGAAAGTGCAGCAATTGAAGTAGGTCCAGGAATAGGAGCGTTAACGGAACATTTAGCCCGTGCTGCAGGAAAGGTTGTTTCTTTTGAAATTGACCAACGATTATTACCTGTACTAGAGGATACATTAAGCCCATATGAAAATATAAAAGTTGTTCATTCAGATGTATTGAAGGCAGATGTTGCTTCAATTATTACAGAAGAACTAAATGACTACAAAGATATTATGGTGGTGGCTAATCTACCGTATTACGTTACGACACCAATTTTATTAAAACTTCTTATGGAAGGCCTACCAATTCGCGGAATGGTTGTTATGATGCAAAAAGAAGTTGCGGATCGCATTTCAGCTGTCCCTGGTACAAAAGCATATGGTTCGTTGTCAATTGCTGTGCAGTACTATATGAGTGCAGAAGTTGTTATGACAGTACCTAAAACGGTATTTATGCCACAGCCTAATGTTGACTCTGCTGTTCTACGATTAATACGTCATACAGAACCACCTATAAAGGTTATTGATGAGTCATTTTTATTTGAAGTAACTCGTAGTTCTTTTGCACAAAGACGTAAAACGATATTAAATAATTTACAATCCCAATTGCCAAATGGAAAAGAAAAGAAGGAAAATATCTTATCTGCATTGGCCAAAGTAAATATTGATCCAACAAGACGAGGGGAAACATTATCAATCGTAGAATTTGGTCAATTGGCAGACGCTTTATACCCATATTTCAAAAAATAAACCATATATTAGTATAATAATAAGAAAAAATAGAGTTTAATATAAAAAGTTATTGACATAGCAAAGCTTCATTGTTAAAATATAATTTTTATGTTGACAAAAACACCGGTATTATGTATACTTGTTATTAGTGAGGTGTAAGCGAAAATGCCAAAAACTTTAGCTGACATTAAAAAGTCGTTAGATTGTCATTTGGGTAAACGTCTGCAATTAAAAGCAAACGGTGGTCGCAAGAAAACGATTGAGCGCGCTGGGATATTACGTGAAACATATCGCGCAGTATTTGTAGTTGATCTTGATCAAGACGAAAACGCTTTTGAGCGTGTTTCTTACAGCTACACAGATATATTAACAGAGGCAGTAGAGATTACATTTGACGACGAAGCAACTCAAATTGCCGCCGCCAAATAAGTAAGTTGTAATTATAATCGAATATTTTGTTCGGACGCTTGTAGAGCATTCTTTTGTCCAAAGGAATGTTTTATGAGTGTTTTTTATTTTTGAGGACATACTAGTAGCGTCAGTCGCTAAAGGAGGAATTTCGTTTGGCGAGAAGGTCAATGATGTCCGATCGTTTGAAGGTAGAAATCGCTAAAGAATTAGGCTTTTACGATACTGTTGAACGTGAAGGATGGGGCGGAATCAAAGCACGGGATGCCGGAAATATGGTGAAGAAAGCAATCGAAATGGCTGAACGAGGTCAAGCAAGTGACAATAGCCAAAAGTAGGCAATCTTAAAATCATATGAAGCGAACTGACAAAAGCAGTTCCCTCTATATTTTTAGAGGTGAACTGCTTTTTTTGTTTATAACTTATAAAGGGTGGCAAAACTCTTAAAGATTCATGTACGTTTTTTCTCAACTTTCTTTTCCTGTGGTAGAATATTATTCAGTGAAAAGAACGAAGTAACTTTATCTTGTTTTTTTATACTTATCGGAAGGAGGCGGAGATATGCTTTACGTAAAAGCACCTGCCAAAATAAATTTAACACTTGATGTACTATATAAACGTCCAGATGGCTATCATGAGGTTGAAATGATTATGACTACAGTTGATTTAGCCGATCGCGTTGGCTTGAAAAACCGTCATGATGGACAGATTCTAATTCATTCAAGCAGTAATTTTGTTCCCGATGATCAAAGAAATCTAGCATATCAAGCGGCAAAATTATTAAAAGATACATATAGTATTCAAGACGGCGTATCTATAACAATCGATAAGCAAATTCCTGTAGCTGCGGGTTTAGCTGGTGGTAGTAGTGATGCAGCGGCTACATTAAAAGGTCTTAACCAATTATGGAATTTAAATTTAACACTCGATGAACTGGCTGATTTGGGCGCACAAATAGGATCAGATGTATCATTTTGCGTTTATGGAGGAACTGCGATTGCCAGAGGACGTGGGGAAAAAATTGAACATATTGCTACACCTCCAACGTGTTGGGTTGTTTTAGCAAAACCATCAATTGGCGTTTCCACCGCAGCTGTTTATGGTGGCTTGAATATGGATGAAGTTGTACATCCAAATACAATGCAAATGAAGGCAGCCATTGAAAATAAGAATTACCAACTAGTATGTGATACAGTAAGTAATGTATTAGAAAGTGTTACACTAAAGCTACACCCAGAAGTATCTGTTATTAAAGAACAAATGAGTCGTTTCGGAGCGGATGCAGTATTAATGAGCGGAAGTGGACCAACAGTGTTTGGACTGGTACAAAATAAGGCGCGTGTTAGCCGAATTGTAAACGGTCTTAGAGGTTTCTGTGATGAAGTATTTGCTGTACGTATGTTAGGCGAATTAGATGTTCTTGATTAAAGACAGATATTTGTGTTATTTTTTGTATAAAATATTCGTGTTCAGGAGAGGATTTTATGAAATGGAAGCGTAGTGAGCGTCTTGTTGATATGACGCATTATTTGATGGAGCATCCACAACAGTTAATCCCCCTTACATTTTTCGCAGAATTGTATCAATCTGCAAAGTCCTCTATAAGTGAAGATTTGTCGATTGTTAAAGATACATTTGAGGAAAGAGGGATTGGCCTTCTAGTGACAGTCCCAGGTGCTGCAGGGGGTGTAAAGTATATACCTAAAGTCCCTGATATAGCTGTTAAAGATGTAATATCAGAGTTGATTAGAGAGTTAAGTCATTCCGATCGTTTGTTACCAGGTGGATATCTATTCATGACGGATTTATTGGGCAATCCCCAATTGATCAACCGTGTAGGAAAGGTGTTTGCTTCGGCCTTTTGCGATCAACAAATAGATGTCATTATGACAGTAGCTACAAAAGGAATTTCAATTGCCCATGCAATTGCAAGACATTTAAATGTGCCAGTTGTGGTAGTGCGTCGTGATAATAAAGTGACAGAGGGTTCTACTGTTAGTATTAACTATGTATCTGGCTCATCTCGTCGTATACAAACAATGGTGCTATCAAAACGAAGCATGAAAAGTGG
Source organism: Rummeliibacillus sp. POC4 (assembly GCF_003576525.1). Lineage (GTDB taxonomy): Bacteria > Bacillota > Bacilli > Bacillales_A > Planococcaceae > Rummeliibacillus. The sequence goes on from NZ_QWUA01000030.1 coordinate 14,898, forward strand.
GCAACGCGTTCTTATTACTGATGACTTTATGAAGGTCGGGGGTACAATGAACGGAATGAAAAACTTATTGGAGGAATTTGACTGTACTTTAGCAGGTATAGCTGTTTTAGTAGAAGCCGAACACCCCGATGAGCGTCTTGTGGATGATTATTATTCATTGGTCAAATTAAAAGAAGTCAATGAAAAAGATCACACCATAGCTTTATGTGAAGGAAACTATTTTGAGAAGGGTGGAAATTAGTAATGAATGTAGTAGCAACAAAAAATGCACCAGCAGCGATTGGCCCATATGTTCAAGGCATGATTATTAACAACCTTTTTTATAGTTCAGGTCAAATCCCATTGACAGCAGAAGGAGAGTTTGTTGATGGTGATATTACAGAACAAACAAATCAAGTTTTCAAAAATCTTAAAGCAGTTCTAGCAGAAGCAGGTTCTTCTTTGGACAAGGTTGTTAAAACAACTGTATATATCTCGGATATGGAAGAATTTTCAGCTATGAATGAGGAATATGCAAGACACTTTGGTGTACATAAACCTGCACGTACTACGGTCGAAGTTGCAAGACTACCAAAGGATGCTAAAGTGGAAATTGAAGTCATTGCATTAGTTTAGGATAGTAAAAGTCTATCAATCATAATAATTTTCTAAAAAACAAGCCGCGTTTTCTATCGTGGCTTGTTTTTTTAACTCTTTATCAATAAATATTATGTAATCTAAGTGGATTTTTGTATAAAAATCGAAATAATTTTTTAAATTTTGAAAAAATTGTTTAAAATTAAGAAGGAAATAGATATACTTTTCTTGAATATATGTAAATAGATTCTAATTTACACCCAAGATGAGAGGTGGTGAAAAAATGGAAGTAACAGACGTAAGACTTCGACGTGTTGAGACAGATGGCCGCATGCGTGCCATTGCTTCCATCACACTGGACAACGAATTCGTCGTGCATGATATCCGTGTCATTGATGGAAATGCTGGATTATTCGTAGCAATGCCAAGTAAAAGAACACCTGATGGTGAGTTCCGTGATATTGCACATCCTATAAATTCGGGCACACGATCAAAGATTCAAGAATCTGTATTAGCAGCATATGACGATTCAGAGGAAGCAGTAGTAGAAATATTGGAAGAACAACGATAAAAGTATAAAATAAGAGCCTTTCAATAATGTATTGAAACAGGCTCTATTTTTATTGGACATGATAGTTTTTAGAAGAAAACTATTGAACATGTTCTAACATACGTCGTAATGCTAATTTAGCATCTTTAGTCGTCTTAGCGTCGACAGTAATAATATTCCCCTTCTTTCCTTCTACAATTAGCTCTAAGGACCATAGGAGGTGCGGTAAATCAATTCTATTCATGGTCATACAAGGGCACATATTTGGATTTAATGAAATAATATTTTTGTCAGGATACTGGCGAATAATTCGACGAACAAGGTTCATTTCTGTTCCTATTGCCCAAGAGGAACCAGAAGGAGAAGCTTTAATAGTATCAATAATGTATTTGGTAGATCCATTATCATCAGCTGCGGCGACGACTTCATGCCTACATTCGGGATGCACAATAATACGCATTTCAGGATGTTCATCACGTACCTGGTTGATGTTATAAGCGGAAAATCCTTCATGTACTGAACAATGCCCTTTCCATAATATTACGCTGATATCTTCTAGTGCCCCGTCGAAAACTAATTCTTCCTTTAGGGGGTCCCAAATAGCCATTTGTTCTAATGAAACTCCTATGTCAAATGCTGTATTCCTACCTAGATGTTGGTCTGGCAAAAAAAGTAGTCGCCTTTTGTGCGTAAATGCCCAGCTTACCATTGACTTCGCATTAGATGAAGTAACGCATGCCCCACCATTTCGGCCTGTAAAAGCCTTAATACCAGCCGTTGAATTTACATAAGTTAGAGGGATAATTGTATCACCAAAAAGTTTTTGAAGTGCCTCCCAAGCAATTTCAGTTTGATGGATATTGGCCATGTCTGCCATTGAGCAACCTGCACGCATATCAGGTAAATAAACTATTTGTCTATCTTCTGTAAGCATATCTGCTGTTTCAGCCATAAAGTGTACTCCACAAAATACGATATGTTTTGCATCCACATTATTAGCACAAATTTGAGCAAGTTGTAGGGAATCTCCTGTAGCATCCGCAAACTGTATAACATCATCACGCTGATAATGATGCCCTGGTATGAAAAGTTTCTTACCTAATTGTTTTTTAATCTCCCAAACACGCAATTCCATCTCTTCTTTTGTAAGCGTGCTATAGTGAGGTGGCAACTGCGACATTTTTTCGAATAATGTAGGATTAGTGAGCAATTTGGGTAACTCCTTTCAATTGTACGAGTGCACTTATATCAAGTGCTTTAACAGAGTGTGTTAAAGAGCCTAGTGAAATCCAGTCAACTCCAGTTGCCGCGTAATCTTTAATTTGATTATATTGAATACCACCAGATACTTCTGTTGTAATATGTAGCGGTACAAGTGGAAGCCATTCTTTAATTTCTTCGGGGGTACGATTATCAAACATTATAATATCAACACCTGCTTCGATTGCCTCAATCAATTGTGCTTTTGTTTCAATTTCAGTCTCAATCTTAATAGTATGTCCGATTCGCGACCTTATTGTATTTACCGCACTTGTTATACTCCCTGCGAATGCAATATGATTATCTTTTAACATTACACAATCATAAAGCCCGTTTCGATGATTAAATGCACCTCCCATTCGTACAGCATATTTTTCTAGCATTCTCAAACCTGGTGTTGTTTTCCGTGTATCACAAATTTTCGCTGTAGAATGAACGGTTTGATTAACAGCTTGTTTAGTAGCGGTAGCAATTCCAGACATACGTTGTACTAAATTTAAGATAACTCTTTCCCCAGCGAGTAGCGTTTGAATAGGTCCTTCAATTTCTGCGATGAGATCGCCTTTATTTAATAAGTCTCCATCGTGTTTTAATAGATTGCATTTCACCCCATTATTGAACATAGAAAATCCGATTGTAATAATATCTTCCCCACAGAAAATCCCTTCTTCCTTTGCATGGAATGAGAAAGTTCCTATTGTGTTTTTTGCAAATAGACGTTCACCTGAGATATCGCCATCACCAATATCTTCTAAAAAAAATCTTTTAAGCATGGATTCGAGCTTTAGTTGATTCATGCCATACACCCCTTTATCGCTTTGTAATTTAAAGATTTTGAATAATAATGTGAGCTAATTAAAGTGCTGTAATCCCAATACTTTAAATAAGACAACTGTATAACTCTGCTTTTTCATATTCTAGTTTACAGTTGTCTTGTCACATATATTGACATAAAATACTGATTAAAACAAGCGTTTTAAAGCTATAACTCTGCTAAATATAATCTTACTTTTAAGGCTTTATGTATTGTAATTGAGAAAGGAGGAAGACCTATGGTTTATGTTGATTATTCAGCAACAGCACCAATGAGTGAATATGCTATAGAAACGTACAAGGATATTGCTAAAAGGTTTTATGGGAATCCATCAAGTCCTCATAATGAGGGAACAAACGCAAAACAAATATTAGAAAATGCAAGACGTATGATTGCACATTGTGCAGGTGTTGTGCCTGAGGGGATTTACTTTACAGGAAGTGGAACAGAGGGAAATCTAATTGCTATACTATCAATTGCTCGAGCTAATGCTCAGAAAGGAAAACATATCATTACTAGTGCTGCGGAACATACTTCTGTGCATGCTGCTATGAATACACTAGAACAAGAAGGATTTCAAATTACCAGATTACCTTTCAACCAAAATGGGCAAGTTAGTATTCAAGCAATCCGAGAGGCAATATGTGATGAGACCATACTTATTTCGATTCAGCATATTAATCCTGAAATAGGATCGATTCAGCCTATTGAACAAATTATTAAATTAGCAAAAAAATATCAGATCCGTTGTCATGTAGACTGTGTTCAATCGTTTGCGAAGTTTCCCTTAGATAGTTTTGCGAGTAAAGTAGATGCAATGGTATTTTCTGCACATAAAGTTGGTGGACCAAAAGGATGTGGAGCAGTATATATTCACCCAAAATGTAAAGCTTCTCTTCTATTTCCGGGATTAACACATGAAGGGGGATTACGTGGGGGCACTGTAGACGTACCAGGAATCGCTGCTTTTGCAGTAGCAGCAATAGAAACTAAAGAACAAACAAACTTATCTCATTTATCAACACTACGAAACAAATTGAAAGAACTATTAGCAGATAGTCCTTATCAATTTGTTGAGGCACCCAATGAAGTGCAATACCCAGCTATTTGTGGCATGCAAATAAAAGGATTAGAAGGACAATATATAATGTTGCACTTAAATGAACGTGGGATTTATATTTCAACAGGTAGCGCATGCGATGCGAATAGTTCTGTTGGAACGAAAGCAATAATAGCGATGGGATATCATATAGATGAAGCACGACAGTTCTTTCGAATTTCTTTTAGTAGTCAGACAACTAGTGAAGATATAAAGAAGGTTGCTGAAGGGTTAATTGAGATTGTGAATTGTACAAAAAGTATGGAATTGTAAATTTTTATCACTCTAGAAAATTTTACAAAAATAAAATAGACAAAATTTATAATATTAATTTGAACTTCACTGTTTTGTCAAGCCGTAAAGTCTTGAAAATTAGTTAAATTTGCTTTATAGTCAAAAGAGAAAATCTGCTTAATTGGAGGACTTAAGAAATGACGAATATTTATGCCGTAATTTTGGCAGCTGGCCAAGGCACGCGTATGAAGTCCAAATTATATAAAGTTCTTCATCCGGTTTGTGGTAAGCCGATGGTTGAACATGTGGTAGACCATATTCAAGAATTGAATGTTGAACGTATCGTGACAGTTGTTGGTCATGGTGCTGAAAAGGTTCAAGAACAATTGAAGGACAAAAGTGAATATGTATTACAAGCTGAACAATTAGGTACAGCACATGCAGTTCAACAAGCAGAACCAATCCTTGGTGATCTAGATGGTACAACAATTGTTATATGTGGTGATACACCTTTAATTCGCCCTGAGACAATGAAAGCGCTATATGAATATCACGAAGCCAATCATGCAAAGGCCACAATTTTAACAGCTATAGCTAAAGATCCTACCGGTTACGGTCGCATTATACGCGGAGAGGATGGTCAGGTAGCTCAAATCGTCGAACAAAAAGACGCAACACCTGAACAAAGAAAAGTAACCGAAATTAATACAGGGACATATTGCTTTGATAACAAAGCTTTGTTCGCTGCATTGAAACTAGTGAATAATGATAACGCACAAGGTGAATATTATTTACCAGATGTGATTGAAATTTTGCAAAAACAAGGCGAAATTATAGCAGCTAATGTTACAGAAAACTTTTATGAAACACTTGGAGTAAACGATCGAGTAGCTTTATCTCAAGCTGAAAGTATTATGCGTGCGCGTATTAACGAAAATCATATGCGTAATGGGGTTACAATTATTAATCCCGAAAATACTTATATCAGCGTTGATGCAAAAATTGGTCGCGATACCGTTATTCAACCAGGTGTGATGATTGATGGGGATTCTGTCATTGGTGAAGACTGTTTAATAGGACCGAATAGTCATATTCAACATAGCCAAATTGGGGATCGTACTTCTGTACATTCTTCTGTTGTGGAAGATAGCCAAATTGGCAATGATGTTGCAATTGGTCCGTTTGCGCATATACGCCCAGCATCAAATGTTGGTAATCATGCGAAAGTTGGTAATTTTGTAGAATTGAAAAAAACGACACTTGGCGAAGGTAGTAAAGCCTCTCATCTAACTTATTTAGGGGATGCAGAAGTTGGTGCCAGCGTCAATATTGGTTGTGGTACGATTACCGTTAATTATGATGGTAAAAATAAGTATCAAACAGTAATTGAAGATCATGCTTTTATTGGTTGCAACGCAAATTTAATAGCTCCTGTCAAAGTCGGCAAAAATTCATTTGTCGCTGCTGGATCAACTGTTACAAAAGATGTACCGGAAAATGCACTTGCTATCGGTCGTTCTCGACAAGAAAACAAAGAAAACTATGTTAACAAATTAAATTTAAAATAATTAAAAATTAACAGGAGGCCATCATGCCGTATCAATATGCTAACTCAAATTTAAAAATCTTTTCACTAAATTCAAATGAACCACTTGCTACAGAAATTGCAAAAGAAGTGGGTGTAGAATTAGGAAAAAGTTCTGTAAAACACTTCAGTGATGGAGAAATTCAAATCAGTATTGAGGAAAGTATTCGTGGTTGTGACGTATTTATTGTTCAGTCAACTTCAGCTCCAGTAAATGAAAATCTAATGGAACTGCTTATTATGGTTGATGCTGTGAAACGTGCATCTGCACGCACAGTAAACGTAGTAATGCCTTACTATGGCTATGCTCGTCAAGACCGTAAAGCACGCTCACGCGAACCGATTACGGCAAAATTAGTGGCAAACTTATTAGAAACTGCTGGTGCAACTCGTGTAGTTGTTCTAGATTTACATGCTCCACAAATTCAAGGTTTCTTCGATATTCTTATCGATCACCTAATGGGTGTACCTTTGTTATCTGATCATTTCAAACAAAAAGGATTCAATCCAGATGATGTTGTAGTAGTATCACCTGACCATGGTGGTGTAACTCGTGCTCGTAAAATGGCAGAACGACTAAAGGCACCAATTGCTATCATCGATAAACGTCGTCCAAAACCAAATGTAGCAGAAGTTATGAACATTGTTGGTAATGTTGAGGGAAAAATTTGTATCTTAATCGATGACATTATTGATACAGCTGGTACAATTACAATCGGCGCTGAAGCTCTTGTAAAAAGTGGTGCAAAAGAAGTTTATGCTTGCTGTACACACCCTGTATTGTCAGGTCCAGCAATTGATCGTATTGAAAACTCAGTAATTAAAGAATTAGTTGTTACAAACTCAATTCAATTACCTGAGGAAAAGAAAACACCAAAAATTAAAGAATTATCAGTTGCTACATTACTTGCTGATGCGATTGTTCGTATTTATGAAAATAAATCTGTAAGTAAATTATTTGATTAATTTTTAACGTAAGTTCAGCCCTACATCTAGAAACAGATGTAGGGCTTTTATAATTGTTTAAAATAGAGATATCGACTATAAACATATAAATTTATTTTTAAATAATTGTTTCATTCCTTGAAGAAATGGACACATTTGATAATGTGGTAATTCTATTTCTTACTTTGTTAATGTAGATTGATCTTTGAACAATTAGCAAAGTAGATGACAAAGGAGGAGACAACATATTTATGAATACTGTAGTTCATGTAAAAAAACGTGAGGTCGGAAAGAAATCTGTATTGTCAACCTTAAGAAAAAATGGTTTTGTCCCAGCTGTGGTATATGGATATCAAATAGAACCAATACCAATTGCTGTAAACGAAAGAGAATTTGAAAGATTATTAAGTAAAGAGGGTAAAAATAGCATCATTTCTCTAAACATTGAAGGTAAAGAAGTAAAGGCGGTAGTGTTTCAGTTCCAGAAAGATACTACTAAAGAAAAGTATATTCATGTAGACTTTTTGTCAGTCGACATGTCTAAGTTAATCGGTATTGAAGTACCAATCGTATTAAAAGGATTACCTATTGGCGTTAAAGAAGGTGGTGTATTACATCAACCTCTTCGATTGATGAAGTTAATCGTAAAGCCAAATGAAATCCCTGAAAAAGTTGAGATTGATGTGTCCAACTTAGCTATTGGTCATGCTTTAACTATTGGAGATATTCGAAAAAAAGTAAAGTATACAATCTCAGGTGACGATCAAGTAACATTAGTAGTTGTATCAACACCAACTGTAAGAATGGATTTAGACACTGAAATAACGGATCAACCAGAAGAAGCGGTATAACTAACTCTACCTTAACAGGACCTTGCGTTATAAATGAAAACGTGAGGTTTTTAATATATTGTAGCTATTTTTTCTAGTAATAATGTTAAGTAAACTGCATAATACTATGGAAATTGACTAATCTATCAGCTTAAATCTTTTCTCTAATCATTATGGCGTATGTTAAAATAACAAGGATTAGTTAGAAAAGGAAGATGTCAAATATGAAGTTAATAATTGGATTGGGTAATCCTGGGAAAGAATATGAACATACTCACCACAATGTTGGGTTTGATACAATAGATTTATTAGCACAAAAGTGGAATATTCCATTAAATCAACAAAAATTCAACGCTATGTACGGCACTGCTCATCGTCCAGAAGGTAAAGTAATGTTGATGAAACCTCTTACATATATGAATTTATCTGGGGAAGCTGTACGTCCTATGATGGATTACTTTGATATTGATGTAGAGGATATTGTCGTTATTTATGATGACTTAGATTTAGATAAGGGGAAATTACGCCTTCGTCAAAAAGGAAGCGCAGGTGGTCATAATGGAATTAAATCTCTGATTCAGCACGTTGGCACGCAAAACTTTAACAGAATCCGTGTAGGGATTAATCGACCACCAGTAGGCATGAAGGTACCAGACTATGTACTTTCAAAATTTTCGAAGGAAGAGCAACCATTAATGCATGATGCCTTTAATCGTGCAGCAGATGCCTGTGAATATTGGTTAGAAAAGCCATTCACAGAAGTGATGAATCGATTTAACTAAATTGTGAAGCATAAAAGGAACCAAAGCTGTCTATACTTTTTATAAAAGGGAGGCATGCTTATGGCTATTCGTTACAGATGTCGTCATTGCAACACGGAAATAGGCGTATTGCCATTTGATTCTGAAGAAAGTATTCGTAAACTTCATCAACTAAATGAACAAGATGCTAAGGAATTTATCCGTCATGAGCAAAATGGTGATACAACAGTAGAAAGTATTTGTGAACATTGCGAAGACTCACTGAAGAAGTTCCCAAATTATTATGCATTAAAAAATTGGTTACAGTAAATCGCTTTGGCGCTTAGGCGTCCAAGGCCTTTTTCTGTAGATTTTACAATATATATTGTATTTACCAAAGAAGGGAGGACGTTATGAAGATATTACGTCAATTGTTAATGCAAGACCCACATGTACAACGGTTGTTAGAAGAGATTAAAAGTGGTCAAGATGCACAACTGATTACTGGTCTCTCGGGGAGTGCAAGACCTGCATTTTTAGATACAATTTATGATTATATTCAAAAACCTATTTACATAATTTCACCAAACTTACTGCAAGCACAAAAAAACTTTGATGATTTAGTGAAACTTGTAGGTGAAGATTATGTTCACTATTATCCAGCCGATGAGTTTATCGCTGCTGATATGGCAACAGCGAGCCCAGAATTACGTGCCCAGCGTATTGAAACATTGGACCATATGTTACATCAACAAAAAGGTATCTATATAATTCCTGTAGCAGGTATGCGTAAAGTTTTGCCTCCGAAAGAGGAATGGTTAAATTTACATTTAAATGCAACTGTCGGAGAAGAACTGATAGTAGAAGAGTGGCTTCAAAATCTAGTGACTATGGGGTATACAAGAAGCCACATGGTAACAACGCCTGGTGAGTTTGCTTTACGTGGAGGTATTTTAGATATTTATCCTCCATATATTGAAAATCCAATTCGTGTTGAATTATTTGATACAGAGGTTGATTCGATTCGAACATTTTCAGCGGATGACCAACGTTCAATTGAAAAGTTAGATCAGATTCATATTTTACCTGCCTCAGAGTTTGTATTGACGAGAGAACAGCGGCTACATGTTGCGCAAAAGTTGGATGAGGCTTTAGCAGATAGTCTAAAAAAGGTGAAAAAGAAGGAAATACAAGAACAACTCTATCAACACATTCAAGCGGATATAGAGCTACTCAAACAAGGAGAATTGCCTGAATTTATAAATAGATATGGTTCGTTATTATATGACCAACCTTCGTTTCTAGGGGACTACTTTGCTCAAGATGGTCTTGTTGTATATGATGAGCTAGGACGTATTCAAGAAGTTATGGAAGCTTGGGAAAAGGAAGAGAAAGAATGGTATCTATCCCTAATTGAAGAAGGAAAATTAGTGCATGCTGTTAAACCTTCATATTCTTTAAAAGAAATCATTGCAATGATACATTTACCGTCAATTTATTTCGCTTTATTTGCGAGATCATTTTCAGGAATTCGTTTTAAAAAGACGACAAGTTTTTCATGTAAACCTATGCAACATTTCCATAGTCAAATGCCTTTGTTGAAAAATGAAGTAGAACGTTGGCAACTAGGAAAATTCACTGTCCTATTTGTAACAGAAAATGAAGAACGTCTATCAAACATACAAACAACTTTAGCAGATTACGATATTCATATACAGATTGGTGAACCTAGAAAAGAAGGTATCTTTGCTATTTCTGGCCAATTATCTGCAGGCTTTGAATTACCTTTGCAACGTTTAGCTATTGTCACTGAGGAAGAGCTTTTTAAACAAAAGACGAAGAAGAAAAAAAGTCGACCTCAAAAAATGACCAATGCTGAAAGAATAAAAAGTTACACAGAGATAAAACCTGGCGATTATGTGGTGCATATTCATCATGGTATAGGGAAATATATCGGCATTGAAACGCTAGAGGTCAATGGCAAGCATAAGGATTATCTACATATCCGATATCGTGCGGACGATAAGCTTTATGTTCCTGTCGATCAAATCGATTTAATCCAAAAATACGTTGGATCAGAAGATAAAGAGCCAAAACTTCACAAATTAGGCGGAACAGAATGGAAAAAAACAAAGAGTAAGGTATCATCAGCAGTACAAGATATTGCAGATGATTTAATCAAACTATATGCAAAACGTGAGGCGGAAAAAGGTTATGCATTCTCTCCTGATGGTGATGAACAACGTGCATTTGAAGAGGCATTCCCTTATGAAGAAACAGAAGATCAACTGAGGACAATCCAAGAAGTGAAGATAGATATGGAAAGAGAGCGTCCTATGGATCGTCTTGTTTGTGGGGACGTTGGATACGGGAAAACTGAAGTCGCTATTCGTGCTGCATTCAAAGCTGTTATGGATGGTAAACAAGTAGCCTTTTTAGTACCAACAACCATTTTAGCTCAACAACATTTTGAAACTTTCCAGGAAAGATTCCAAGATCAAGCTATTTCAATTGGCCTTTTGAGTCGTTTCCGCACACGTAAACAACAAAATGAAACATTAAAAGGGCTAAAAGATGGATCTGTAGATATTGTTATTGGAACACATCGATTGTTATCAAAAGACGTTGTTTATAAAGACCTTGGATTATTAGTAGTCGATGAGGAACAACGTTTTGGTGTTACCCATAAGGAAAAGATTAAGCATTTAAAGACAAATGTAGATGTATTAACGTTAACAGCAACTCCGATACCTCGTACATTGCATATGTCAATGGTAGGAGTGAGAGATTTATCTGTTATCGAAACGCCACCTGCTAATCGATTCCCCGTACAAACGTATGTTATGGAGCATAATGGAGCCCTTGTACGTGAAGCAATTGAACGTGAAATGTCCCGAGGAGGGCAAATATTCTATTTACACAATCGTGTTGACGATATGGCCCGTAAAGTAGAAGAAATTCAAATGCTTGTACCAGATGCTCGAGTAGGGTTTGCCCATGGGCGAATGACAGAGTCTGAATTAGAATCTGTAATCCTACGTTTTTTAGATGGTGACTATGATGTTTTAGTAACAACAACAATTATCGAAACAGGTATTGATATTCCAAATGTAAATACATTAATTGTAAACAATGCGGACAGGATGGGCCTTTCACAACTTTATCAATTAAGAGGGCGAGTTGGGCGTTCTAATCGTATAGCATATGCTTATTTCATGTATCAAAGAGATAAAGTATTAACAGAGGTAGCAGAACAACGCTTACAAGCGGTGAAAGAGTTTACAGAGCTTGGTTCAGGCTTCAAAATTGCTATGCGCGATTTATCTATTCGTGGAGCAGGAAACTTACTTGGTTCGCAACAACATGGCTTTATCGATTCAGTTGGGTTTGATCTGTATTCTCAAATGCTAGAGGAAGCAATTTCTGAGCGTCAAACAGGTGTGAAGAAAGAGGAAGAAAAAGATATTGAAATTTTAATCCCTTACGATGCATATATACCTGATGCTTATATTCCAGATGGTTATCAAAAAATACAAATGTACAAACGTATTAAAGGAATGGATGAAGAGGAAGACTACTACGAAATTTTAGAAGAATTACAAGATCGTTTTGGAGATTTACCAACTGAAACTGAGCGATTACTTCGAATTGCACGGATAAAAGTATGGGCTAAAAGGGTTGGTGTCGATTCGATTAAAACAAAAAATAAAATAATAATTATTGATATTTCTGAAGAAGGAACAGCTAGTCTAGATGGAGGTAAAGTCGTTTCAGAATCTATGCAATTTGGGCGTGCGGTAGGGTTCCAATTAGAAGGACAACGATTAGTCTTAACCATTGATGAGAAAAAGGCAGAGAGACAATCTCCATTTGATATTCTAGAAACATTGATGAAGTTATTACCAACAGCCATTCATCAAAAGGTAGAGATAAGAGACTAATTTTTGTTATGTATATTTTTTATTTGATTGCTCCATACTAACGGCAAGTACAATATTGAAAATTTGTCGAAAGTGAGGCAACACGAATGAAAGCAACAGGCATTGTGCGCCGAATCGATGATTTAGGACGCGTAGTTATCCCGAAAGAGATACGAAGAACTTTACGCATTCGTGAAGGTGACCCATTAGAAATATTTACCGATCGTGAAGGGGAAATTATATTAAAAAAATATTCTCCTATTAATGAGTTGAGTGATTTTGCTTTATCTTATGTTGAGACATTATTTGAAACATTGGGCACGAGTGCACTCATTAGTGATCGAGATGAAATTATTGCTGCAGCAGGTGTATCTAAAAAAGAGTATTTGAATCGCCAAATATCTACTTTTGCAGAAGATTGTATTCTACAAAGAACTGTTATTGTTGAAAAACATGAAAACTCTGTTGAAATTGTACCTGGGCAAATTGAGCAGATTAAATCTTATTGTATAGCTCCAATTGTAGTTAGTGGGGATGCAATAGGTGCTGTTTATATTTTGTCTAAGATGCATTTTATCGGTGATACTGAACAAAAGGTAGCTGAAACAGCAGCACATTTTTTAGCAAAACAAATGGAAGATTAAAAATAAAAGCCATTCGACTATTGAAGGATCTCAATAGGGGATGGTTTTTTATATAGGAAAAGTTAATCCTTTAAACGAATCGATTTTAGAGCAGATGATGCATTAAGAAGATCTAACATTTCCCTCGTATTATTTTTAGGTGAGGAGGGTATTAGAGAAGATTCCGCTTCACTTATCCGTAATTCGGAGATTAAAGTTTTCGTACCATTTGCCTTTAATAAGTATTTACGAACAAAACCATTTTTTCTTTCCATTATCATACGAGGATACTTGTATTTAAATCTTCCTTCAACTTTTAGGTAGTTTTCTTGTGTAAAAGGTGACTGTTTGAATTTAGCAGTATTTTGGAATGTATCTATTTTTGAAACAGAGAATTTCATAGAAACCCCTCCTCGTTGCTATCTATACCATTTTTATCGACTGAATTTTCTGGAATTTAATATTAATAGATTGAATATCCAACACTATTTATTAATAATCAATTCCTTTGCTATAACGCTGTGGAAATATCGAAGTATAGGATAAATATGCTATACTGTTCTAAAATCTTGTAAAGAAAATGAATTGATGAATTAAAGGAAAGAGGATTATCATGTCCGAAAAATGGGGGATGAAAGCGTATTTAAAAGGCGTTGCTCTTCTTACTATAGCAGCCCTTGTTGTTAAGATATTGAGCATGGTATACCGTGTGCCTTTTCAAAATTTAGTCGGGGATCATGGCTTTTATATTTATCAGCAAGTTTATCCGTTTATAGCAATTTTCGTTACATGGACGGCTAGTGGCTTAGCAGTGGCAATTTCTAAAATCCTTGCAGATATAGAGGATACTAGTGATGAAGGTGAAAGAAGTACAGTATTACTGATTATTTTCATCTTTTTAGTGGTTCTATCAATAGTCTGTTTTAGTATTTTATACTTTGGTGCACGATTTTTTGCATATTGGATGGGCGATATAAAACTAGCTGGTTTACTTAGAATCGGATCATTTGTTGCCTTTAGTATGCCACTATTAGCAATTTATAAAGGGGTATTCCAATCAGTAGGTATTATGCAGCCAGTTGCATATGCACAAATTGTTGAGCAAACAGTGCGAGTAGCAGTTATTTTAGGTGGTACGTATATCATCATGTCTACCACTGAATCTTTATATGGTGCGGGGAAAATAGCCTTATTGGGGACAGTTGTAGGGGAATTTGCAGGAATACTATTATTAGCTGTATATATAAAGAAACAGTCAACCGATATTAAATTGGGTAGAGTCGGAAAAAGGAAGCTGGCCACTTGGGGAATATTAAAAAAATTAATCGTATTAAGTATAAGTGTTAGTATGAGCAGTTTAGTCTTACTAGTATTTCAATTAATCGATTCATTTACAATTTATAGTACGTTAAAAGAAAGTGGAATGAATCCTCTTCGGGCAATGGAAACGAAAGGGATTTATGATCGAGGCCAACCGTTAGTACAAGTTGGTTTAGTGATAGCGTCGTCTCTTTCACTTGCAATTGTTCCATTAGTTGCACATGCTTCTAAACGAAACCAAGGGCACAATGCTGAACGTTATATACAGCTAACATACCGTACAGCTCTCTTATTTGGTCTTGCAGCAGCTGTTGGTTTAATACTTGTTATGCCGAATATTAACATGACCTTGTTTGAAACAACAGATTTGTCAAATGTTCTATCTGTATTTGTATTACAAATCATTTGGTTATCACTTATTCTGACATTAACAGCGATGCTACAAGGTTTAGATTATTTGAAAATACCCGCTCTCTTATTAGTTCTAGGTGTATTCGTTAAACTGTTTTTTAATAAATTATTCATTTTGCAATTTGGAATAGCTGGAGCTGCTTGGACAGGAAATTTAGCGCTTTTTATAACAGTAATTGGTCTTATATGGTATTTTAAAAAAGAGGAAAAAATTCAATTAGCGCTGCCGCGGTTTTATTTTGGTGCGTCGCTCGCTTTGCTCGCGATGATATTAGTTGTAGTGCTATTTACAATACTTGCAGAACCAATGATTTTTCCTTCCATAGCGGGGCGCGCACGAGCGTTGGTACTTTGTATTTCTAAAGCTGCAATAGGTGCATTTGTATTTTTAACAATGCTTGCCAAGCTGAAAATATTATCTATAAGAGATTGGTATCTATTACCTTTCGGACGTCGTATGGCAAGCTATCAACTTGCTTTACAACGAAAAAATAAACAAAATTAGGTGAAGAATATGCATCAACTTACAATCATTGGACTAGGCGCAGGAGATTTTGAACAACTCCCAATAGGTGTCTATAGAAAGTTAAAACAAGCAAAGAAAATATGTGTACGTACTAAAGAACATGCTGTATTAGATGAATTAGCAAACGAAGGTATTCAATTTGAAAGTTTCGATGCAATGTATGAAAAACATGAAGATTTTTTACCGGTATATGAAGAAATTGTAGAGACATTATTAAAATATATAGAATCTGAAGATGTAATATATGCCGTTCCTGGGCACCCTTTGATGGCTGAAATGACTGTACAACTTTTGATTGAAGCCGAAAAGAAAGGTCAAGTCCAACTTAAAATTGAAGGTGGACAAAGTTTCTTAGATGCCGTTTTCGGAGCTCTTCGTATTGATCCAATTGATGGGTTTGAACTTGTTAATGGTACAACTTTTTCTATCCATCAAGTGAACATGTACAAGCATTTATTAATTGCACAAGTATATGATCAATTCAGCGCTTCAGAAGTAAAATTAACTTTATTGGAAAAGTATCATCCAGATTATCCTATCAAAATTGTAACTGCTGCAGGATCAAAAGATGAAATGATTCGTACTGTACCTTTACATGAGTTAGATCATGTTGCAGAAATAAATAATTTAACAACAGTGTATGTTCCACCTGTGAAAGATAAAAAGGATGCGCTTCGTGAATGGTCAACATTCCGTGAAATTATCAAAACATTAAGAAGTCCTGATGGTGGTTGCCCTTGGGATCGAGCTCAAACGCATGAAAGTCTAAAACGTTATATGTTAGAAGAAGTACATGAATTTTTACAAGCTATTGATGAACAAGATGATGAGCATATGATTGAAGAACTTGGCGATGTATTACTTCAAGTATTTATGCAAGCACAAATTGCAGAAGATGATGGGTACTGGAATTTAGAAGATATTTTGGCTGGGGTAGCAGGGAAAATGATACGCCGCCATCCTCATGTCTTTAGTGATGTACAGGTTGAAAGTGTAGAAGATGTCAATGCCAACTGGGAAAAAATAAAGAAAAAAGAACATCAAAATGATGATCATGCAGAACCGTTATTAAAAGGTGAATATCGTGCAACTTCTTCGTTGCAAACATCCTATAACTATCAACGTAGAGCAGCTAAAGTGGGGTTTGAATGGCCTAATATTGATGGAGTTTGGGAAAAGGTAGCTGAGGAATGGCAAGAATTCCGCCAAGAAATAGAAAATGGCACACAAGAAACTAGACTAGATGAATTTGGCGACGTATTGTTTACACTTGTAAACTTGGCGCGAGTATATAAAATCTCTGCAGAAGATGCGATGCTTCACGCAAATGCAAAATTTGCAAAGAGATTTGGCTATGTAGAACAACAAGTTATAGCTGGCCGAAAGGATTTTAAAGACTATTCACTCGAAGAATTAGATAAGTTTTGGCAAGATGCAAAACAATAAGAAAAGGGAGTATACGAATGCGATTAGATAAATTTCTTAAAATATCTCGATTAATAAAAAGACGAACATTAGCTAAAGAAGTAGCTGATCAAGGACGCATTACCATTAATGGTAAAGTTGTCAAAGCTAGTAGTGCTGTAAAAGTGGGCGACGAGTTAGCTATTCGTTTTGGTCAAAAAATAGTAACTGTTCGAATTGAAGAATTAAAAGACGTCGTCCGTAAAGAAGAGGCTGCTAAAATGTTTACCATCTTAAAAGAGGAAAAACTAGATAGAGTCGAACCTCAATTTATCGATGATGAGGCCTAAGTAATAGCGGCTGTTTTTAGTTTATAGTACATTTTAAAATTCGAAAGCTTTTGTAGTCTAAAATAAAACCACTATCAAAATATTAATTGATAGTGGTTTTATTTTTATATTTATCTTCATATATTAGATTGTCCAAACATATAGATTAATAGACAGGACAAGGAGGGGAATAGAAGATGACATTCCAACAGGATAATGCCACTTATACAATTCCAACAGGAGATCATTTATTAACGGTTCGTAATCGCAAAAGAATGGATGTTACATCTGTAAAATCAATTGAACGCTTTGATCAAGAGGAGTTTTTTGTACTCACCTCTCAAGGTCATTTGCAAATTCGTGGGGAAGATTTAAGAATTGTCCATTTAGATGTAGATAAGGGATTACTCACTTTAGAAGGTACAGTGAAGAATCTTCAATATGATGAAGAGGACAGTGGACTATCCCGCAGTATTTTGCATAAATTATTTGGATGACAGTTTCTGAACAATTCCTCAGTATAGCAACACTAATTGCTAGTGGTGTTATAGGAGCAGCTTGTATTGATTTAGTACGTACATTCAGTCATTATGCGCCACCGAAATCATTTTGGCGAAAAGGCTACATCATATTTGAATTATCTACATGGGTTCTATTAGGAATTGGTACATTTCTATTATTAATGATTGTAAGGGATGGGGAATGGCATTTTGTTGATTTCCTATCCCAATTACTAGGATTTTGTCTTTATCAATTGTTTCTACAGGATGTATTTCGTTTTGCAGGGCGAATGATTGATAGATTAATCATACAACCTATATTTTTTATATTTCATCTTTTACTGAAATTAATACGACAAATCATGCGGTTAATTACTTCTATTTTCAGATTTTTTACATTTCCTATTCGATTTGCTGTCGAAAAAATTAGAAAGATAAAGCTTAAAAAATAGGTAAAAGTTAGATATAATAGGATTGATATGTAAATGGTAATTAGTTAAACGTTGCATTTAATCATACTCAAAGGAGGGTACCTAACATGCCACTAACATCTAAGCAACTTTCTAAAAAGACTACACAAATGCCAACTGATTATGCAAAAACTGAAATACGTAAAAATATGATTAATAGCAAACGTAAAATTCGCTTACGTCGTAGACTTACAGTAATGACAATAATATTTGCTCTAATTGCAGGTTCCCTCATGGTTATGTTGATTAAACAAAAGAGCGTATTGGCAGATAAAGAAAAACAAAAAATTGAATTGCAACATGATTTAGCAAAGCAAAAAGAAAAACAGGATGATCTAAAAATTCAAATTGCTAAATTAAAAGACGACGACTACATCGCTAAGCTTGCACGAAAGGATTTATTCTTATCTGAGGATGGAGAGATTATTTTTTCAATTCCTAAAGCATCAGAAAAAGATAAGAAAAAAACAGATTCAAAAGAGTAGTCTTATTGACACTCTTTTTTTGTTGGCTATAATAAAAGGTAAGAATCACTAAAGTTTTACAAATTGATTTTAAGACTTATAAGTCGCTTAAATTTTAAGGAGGAGCATTTTTTTTATGTCAATTGAAGTAGGCAGCAAGGTACAAGGTAAAGTAACAGGTATCACAAATTTTGGAGCATTCGTGGAGCTGCCAAATGGCTCAACAGGTCTTGTTCATATTAGCGAGGTTGCTGACAACTATGTAAAAGATATTAATGACCATTTGAAAGTTGGGGAAATGGTTGAAGTAAAAATTATGAACGTTGGAGCTGACGGTAAAATTGGTTTATCAATCCGTAAAGCAAAACCTCAAGCTGAACGACCAGAGCGTCCTCAACGTCCACGCCATAACAACCATCGTTCAAATGACCGTGGTGAACATCGTCAACCTAAAGAAAACTTTGAACAAAAAATGGCGCGATTCCTAAAAGACAGTGAAGATCGTCTTGCAACATTAAAACGTGCACAAGATTCTAAACGCGGTGGCCGTGGCGCAAGAAGAGGATAACTTGCTGGCTATTTTAATCGTAGAAAAAGTGTTTTGTTAATAATTAAGAGACTGTTATAAAGTGTAGCTATACTTTATAACAGTCTCTTTTGTATTGGTAGAAATCACCGTAAACAAGACATAGTAAATAGTGTTATCCATGTTAAACAAGTATATTAGGAATATAATGATGAAATATCGACAAATAAAAAGAAGCTATCATAATTGATAGCTTCTTTTAGTGTTTGTTCTACAAATAGCCCGAAATCTTATAATCATACAATGTATGGCGGCAGAGGGGATCGAACCCCCGACCTCACGGGTATGAACCGTACGCTCTAGCCAGCTGAGCTACGCCGCCTTTTTGAACAACACAATTCATATTACAAGATGATAGATTGAGGTGTCAAGCGATTTTTGTTAAAAAATTATAAACTATGTGATTTATCGTCGAACGATTTTTCGAACGAACCTTCAGGAACAGACAAACTTTACACAAATTTCTAGGTATACTAGCAGAAATGCTATAAATTGGAGGTTCTGTCCCATGAGAAAAGCGTTCGACCAACCAAACAAACTATTAATGCCAAAAGTAACTGTAAATTTACAACAGAAATATCCTGTAATCTTTTCAATGATGTTATGTTTCGCCGCATTTTTCTTATCAAAAGCTGTTCTTTTTGAAGCAATTGTTCCATTCTTTTTGCCAATGATGGCAGTAGTGTTTGTAAATCATCGAGAGTATTTTGTATGGGCACTTATTGGAGGTACAATTGGCAGTTTTACATTAGGGCTAGGCGATTTGTCTATCCATAGTATAGAATTATTACTCTTTTTATTGCTTATGAAGACGTTTATACGTAAATGGTCTATTTCAATAGTAGTTGGAATGTCAGTATTTGTTTCTCAATTTGTATGGCAACTTATTTCGTATCATGGTGAGCTACCAACCATGATTCTAGTATATGTTGGTTATGAAAGTATATTATCGATTTTCATGACTTTATTTTTAATGCAGCTGTTATTGCCAATGCCGGCTTTATGGAAAGCGTCATGGTCTTTAGAAAGAATGGGGGCAGCGTTAATTGTACTTGCCATTATGCTTACAGCTACAAGTAACGTTGTTTGGGAGGTATTATCCCCAACTTATATAGCGTTACAGTTTGTGATATTAGCATCAGCTTTTGTGGGAGGGGTTACGCTATCAACTGCTATTGCAGTCTTAATGGGAACAATCATTAGTCTCGCTCATCTATCTTTTAGTGGAATGATTGCTGTATATGCCTTAACAGGTTTATGCGCAGGAATATGTAGAAAACTAGGACGTTTTGGAATCGTAATAGGAAGTGCAATTGCAACAGCATTTTTTGTACTCTATGATGCGACATTACCAATTGATAAGACATATTATGTTGCATTAGGCATCGCATCTATTCTATTCTTTACGATGCCTAGAAGTTGGTTGCAATATTGGCAACGACAACTTTATCCGAATCATGAAGAAGTGCTTTTGGAAAGACAACGTTGGCTCACTGAAAAAGTGACTACGAAACTAACGAATTTTAATGACTTTGTTGTTTTTATGAAAGAGCTCGTAAATGATCGTCTTAGCGTGGCTGACCAACAACAAGAAGTCGAATTAGAAGCCAAACCATTATCACCTTGTGAAAGTTGCTATCGATTTGAAAAATGTTGGGGAGAAGGAAGAATGGAAATGGAACCATTGATGAAACAATGGTTAATGACGCAAACAGTTGGTAATAATGGTTCTAGAATACAATATGATGAAAAGATTCGTAATAAGTGTGTGCGTTCATCGCTATTTTTAAATGCATTAGCAGAGCATGTTTCAAAACAACAATTGAGTGGCCAATTTCACCATGGAAAGAAAATGATCGCCTTACAGTTAAAGGACATGTCTACACATATTGATCAAGTGATGAAGGATATGACAAATGATACCGTTTCTTTTCAACAGCAAGAAGAAATATTAGCAAACCGTTTTAAAGATATTGGAATTGACTTCTTCCAAATTGATATTTTGACGAATGATCCTGGCAATCGAAAGGTAGTATGTTGTATTCCATATAAAAAATCACAATGGGAAACAGACCAAATGGTTGCAGAACGGTTGATATTACCTGTTCTTCAAGAAGTATTTAAAGAGCCTTTTGAAATTCACCAAACGATTAAGAAAACAAAGCCTTATGCACATTTGCAAATTACATTCCAATCAGCTATACGATTTGAGATGCAATACGATGTATTATCAATGTCAAAAAATAATACGATGTATTCAGGAGATTCACATGCTGTATTTTCACTTAATCCGGGGTTAACTGCCATTATGTTATCCGATGGAATGGGACATAATAAACGAGCACATAAGGAAAGTAGAAAGTTAATACGCTTAATGCGTGAATGTTTGAATCACCAAATGTCACCGGAAACTGCCATGCATACGCTTCATTATGTTATGTCATTAAAGCAAGATGAAGAGATGTATGCAACAATGGACTTTGCTTTAATCGATTTACAACACGGAAAACTTTGGTCATGGAAAGCAGGAAGTATGGCAACTTATTTAGTGAGAGGAAAGAAAGTGACCAGGGTTGAAAGCGCCAGTGAACCGTTCGGATTGTTTACGTCATTTTCGGTTGAAGCTGAACAGCGGTCATTAAAGGCAGGGGATATTATCTTCATGTGTACAGATGGTTTGTTCTTCGAGAATATGCCATGGGAACAACAAGAACAGCTTCTACGTAATAGCTTATTACAACATAGAAGTCTTCCTATTCAAGAAATTTGTCCACAAATATTAAATACATTCCGTAATAATAGCCAGCCAATGGACGATTGTACGATCGTGTGTATTGAGATTCAACATAAAACAGTAAATTGGTCATTATTTAAGCCTACTTTACAGGAAAATGCTTAAGAAAGAATGGTAAAATAATGATGAGGTGAGATAATGACAAAACTCGAACAAAAAGTATATGAATATATACAACAATATGAGTTGTGTCATGCGGGAGATCGTCTTCTTGTAGCTTGTTCTGGAGGAGCTGATTCCATGGCCTTACTCCATTTTCTGCATCACGAGCAAAAAAGATTGGGCGTTTCGGTTGCAGCAGTGCATGTTAATCACATGTTAAGAGGAGAAGATGCAGATGGTGATCGGCTCTTTGTAGAATCATTTTGTAAGGAACGTAGTATTCCGGTATATGCCACTAATATTCCAATTCCAGAAATTTTAGAAGCGGAACAGGGCAATATGCAGGCAGTTTGTAGAAGAGAGCGCTACGCCTACTTTAAGGAAGCTATGTTAGAATCAAAAAGTTCAAAATTAGTCGTGGCGCATCATGCGGATGATCAAGTTGAAAGTATTTTAATGGCATTAATCCGAGGATCGCACGATACGGGAATGCAAGGTATTATTCGATGTCGTCCATTTGGAAATGGACTATTAATCCGACCGTTTCTTTCGATAACTAGAGCTGATATTCTAGAGTATTTACAAGCCAATAAACAAGAATATAGAGAGGATTCTAGTAATAAAAAGGATTCCTACACTCGAAACCGTATGAGACATCATGTTGTTCCGCTTTTAAGAAATGAAAATCCAAAGATAGCGGAAGCAGTTATGCACTACACTGAAAAAGTACAAGCAGATGAAGAATTATTAGATTCATTAGCGGAGAAAGCATTACAAGATGTATTAGTTGAAAAACAAAGTGATTTATGGAAAATAAATATAAATACATTCCAAAATAAACCGCTTGCTTTACAAAGAAGAATCATTCTACTACTATTAAAATATCTTTATAAAGATACAATCATTATACAAAGTTACACCCTTTGGAATTCTATTCTAAAACTGGTACAAACAACAGATGGAAATGCGACCATAGATTTACCTAAAGGAGCAAAGGCAATTCGTCAATACGGTGATTTAATCCTAGTTAAGCAGCAAGTAAATACGACTCAAACAATGCCAAAGACATTACAATTTGAACAATGGAATGAGTTACCAAACTATTTACGAGTTTATATAGGAAAAGTTGATGGGGAAATTCCGTCAGATTTATCATCAAACGCTAAATGCTACTTTGTAAATACAACATGTTTTGCATTACCACTACATATTCGTGGCAGAATGGATGGAGATCGCATCCAATTGTTTGGAGCAAATATACAAAAACGAATCTCCCGTCTTTTTATTGATGAAAAAATTCCAATGGCGCTTAGAGAAGAATGGCCAATTATTGTGACAAATGATAATGAGGTCATTGCCGTCCCAGGGCTCCGTGTAAGTAGCTATTTTTCGAATAGCAAACGATTAAATGATGATATGATATTCATTATTGATCAACAAACTTTGTAGTGTCTATATACAATCAAGGAGGAACTAAAGATGCTTCAGAAGGACATCGAGAAAGTATTAATTTCAGAAGAAGAGTTACAAAATAAGATTCAAGAGCTTGGGGAATCTCTAACTACAGAATACCAAGATAAATTTCCATTGCTTATTGGGGTACTAAAAGGTGCAATGCCATTTATGGCAGACTTGATGAAACGAATTGATTCTTATGTTGAAATCGATTTTATGGACGTTACAAGTTATGGTAATGCAACAGTTTCTTCAGGTGAAGTGAAAATCTTAAAAGATTTAAACACAAGTGTTGAAGGTCGTGATATCGTTATCATCGAAGATATTATTGATAGTGGTTTAACTTTAAGCTATCTTGTAGATTTATTTAAATATCGTAAAGCAAAATCTATTAAAATCGTTACTTTATTAGACAAACCATCTGGTCGTAAAGTAGATTTAAAAGCAGATTATGTAGGTTTTGAAGTTCCAGATGCATTTGTAGTAGGTTATGGCTTAGACTACGCAGAAAAATATAGAAACTTACCGTACATTGGCGTCTTAAAGCCATCCGTTTACTCATTTTAAGATAAGTGTTTAATTTTTAGACAATTATTAGCAGGAAACATTTTGAATGAGAAGCTTTTCATTGTACGATAAAAAATTCATATGTTAAGATTTACTATAGTTTTTCTGTTTATCTTGTGAGGAGGCTGGGGATGAATCGAATATTTCGATACACCATATTCTATTTATTAATTTTCCTCGTGATTATCGGGATTTTTGGTACGTTTAATAATGCGAACCAACCTACTAAAGAGATACAATATCACGAGTTCGTTAAAGCATTAGAGAATGGCAAAATTACTGAAGCAAGTATTCAACCTGATCAGTTAGTATTTGTCGTAAAGGGTAAGATGGAAGGGTATAAAAAAGGCGAAGAATTCGTTACGAATATACCCCGTGAAGACCAAGGATTGATGGATGAAATTCGTGATGAGGCCAAGAAAAATTCAAACATTAGTTTTTTAAAGGCTCCTGAATCGAATGGCTGGATTCAATTCTTTACTGGAATTATTCCTTTTGTAGTCATTTTCATCCTGTTCTTCTTCTTGTTGAATCAGGCTCAAGGTGGCGGTAACCGTATGATGAGCTTTGGTAAGAGCAAAGCAAAATTGTACGATGACCAAAAGAAAAAAATTCGTTTTACAGATGTTGCAGGTGCCGATGAAGAGAAACAAGAACTTGTAGAGGTTGTAGATTTCTTAAAAGATCATACGAAGTTTGATGAGATTGGCGCACGTATTCCAAAAGGTATCCTATTAGTAGGACCTCCAGGTACCGGTAAAACTTTATTAGCCCGTGCGGTAGCTGGTGAAGCTGGCGTTCCATTCTTCTCAATTAGTGGTTCTGATTTCGTTGAAATGTTTGTCGGTGTCGGTGCTTCTCGTGTACGTGACCTATTTGAAAATGCTAAGAAAAATGCTCCATGTATCATCTTCATCGATGAAATTGATGCAGTTGGTCGTCAACGTGGTGCAGGCTTAGGTGGCGGTCATGATGAACGTGAACAAACATTGAACCAATTACTTGTTGAAATGGATGGTTTCAGTGGAAATGAAGGAATTATTATTATCGCCGCAACAAACCGACCAGATATTCTAGACCCTGCGTTATTACGTCCAGGCCGTTTTGACCGACAAATTACTGTAGGTCGTCCAGATGTAAAAGGTCGTGAAGCTGTACTTAAAGTACACGCTCGTAAAAAACCATTAGATGAAACAGTAGACTTAAAAGCAATTGCACAACGTACGCCAGGATTTTCTGGTGCAGATTTAGAAAACTTATTAAACGAAGCGGCATTAGTTGCAGCTCGTGAAAATAAGAAGAAAATTGATATGGGCGATATTGATGAAGCAACTGACCGTGTTATTGCAGGGGTTGCTAAAACAAGTCGTGTCATTTCAGAAAAAGAACGTAAAATTGTGGCATTCCATGAAGCTGGACACGTAGTTGTAGGTCTTACACTAGATGAAGCTGAAAAAGTTCATAAAGTAACAATTGTACCTCGTGGTCAAGCTGGTGGATATGCGGTTATGCTTCCTAAAGAAGATCGTTATTTCATGACAAAACCAGAATTACTTGATAAAGTTTCCGGTTTACTTGGTGGTCGTGTAGCAGAAGATATTGTCTTCGGTGAAGTCTCAACAGGTGCTCACAATGACTTCCAACGTGTAACAAGTATTGTGCGTTCTATGGTTACTGAATACGGTATGAGTGATAAACTTGGACAATTGCAATTTGGCTCTAGCCAAGGTGGAAATGTATTCTTAGGACGTGATTTGAACTCTGAACAAAATTATTCAGATCGAATTGCTTATGAAATAGACCAAGAAATGCAACAAATGGTCAAAGAACAATATGAACGTACGAAGAAAATTTTGACAGAACGTCGTGATCTTCTAAACCTCATTGCAACAACTTTACTTGAAGAAGAAACTTTAGATGCCGAACAAATCGAACACTTAGAAAAGTACGGTAAACTACCAGAACGTTCTTATGACAAAAAGAACCATAAAGCTGGAAGTGAAGCCGATGCAAATGTAAGTGAATCTACAGATGCTAAGATTGTTCAAGAAACAAAAGTGGATATGACAGGTAATGCTGATCCAACAGCTAGTGATTTACCTAAAGATTCAAACGGCGAACAAAGAAACAACGGTATTCAAGAAGAACGTTAAGCAATGTAAAAGTAAAAGCTGACTCCTCACTCTATGTAAGGTAGTCGGCTTTTTTCATCTATGCATATATGTTATGATTCATGGAGAAATTACATATAAGTGAGGATAATATTTATGATTTTAGTGATGGATGTAGGGAATACGAACATCTCAATAGGAATTTATAATACAGAACATCTTGAACACCATTGGCGAATGAAAACAGACACATTAAAAACAGAAGATGAATATGCTATGCAACTCAATACTCTGTTTTTACATAAAGGTCTATCCTTTAAAGATATCAAAGGAATTATTATTTCATCCGTAGTTCCGCCAATCATGTTCTCACTTGAAATGATGTGTCGTAAATATTTCTCAATCGAACCAGTTGTAGTTGGTCCAGGAGTAAAAACAGGGCTTAACATAAAATGTGAAAACCCAAGAGAAATCGGTGCTGATCGTATTGTAAATGCAGTTGCAGCGATACAAGAGTATGGCTCGCCATTAATAGTTGTCGATTTTGGTACAGCAACAACATATTGTTATATTAATGAGAATGGTGATTATATGGGGGGTGCAATTGCCCCAGGAATTTCAATATCTATGGAGGCCCTTTTCACACATTGTTCTAAGTTACCAAGAATAGAAATTGCCACACCTCAAAATGTTATAGGTAAGAATACAATTTCGTCTATGCAAGCTGGAATCGTTTATGGCTATGTTGGGCAAGTAGAAGGAATTGTTAGCCGAATGCGTAAACAAGGTAGAGAAGAGGCACTAGTTATTGCAACAGGAGGTTTAGCGAATATGGTTGCGAAAGAATCAACCGTAATCGATATTACTGATCCATTCTTAACATTAAAAGGATTATATCTAATTTATAAACGAAATCAGGAAGAAAAGGGGAAGAAAAATGGCTGATTATTTAGTAAGAGGACTTGGATTTAATGGTAGTGTTCGTGCGTTTGCTGTTTGTACAACGGATACAATAGGTGAGGCACAACGTCGTCACAATACATGGCCTACAACCTCAGCAGCACTTGGTCGTACAATGACTGCATCTGTTATGATGGGTGCTATGTTAAAAGGTGACAATTCAATTACTGTTAAAGTAGATGGAAATGGTCCAATCGGTCCTATGGTTGTTTGTGCAAATGCAAATGGGGAAGTGCGCGGATATGTTACACATCCTCAAGTTCATTTTGATTTAAATCCACAAGGTAAACTGGATGTTCGACGTGCAGTAGGTACGGAAGGTACTTTAACAGTTGTGAAAGACCTTGGTTTACGTGATCATTTTACAGGACAGGTACCAATTGTATCTGGAGAAATCGCTGAAGATTTCACATATTACTTTGCAAAATCTGAACAAGTCCCATCATCTGTCGGATTAGGGGTATTAGTGAATACAGATAATACAATTCTTGCAGCAGGTGGTTTTGTTATTCAAGTAATGCCTGGAGTAGATGATGAAACTATTACAGAGATTGAAGAACATTTATCAAAAATTGAACCAGTGTCTAAGATGATTCAAAAAGGATATACACCAGAACAAATTTTAGAAGCGGTGCTTGGCGAAGAAAATGTACAAGTTTTAGATACAATGCCAGTGAGATTCCAATGCACATGTTCTAAAGAACGTTTTGGAGCTGCAATTCTTAGTCTAGGTGTAAAAGAAATCCAAGATATGATCGACGAAGATGGCATGGCAGAGGCACATTGTCATTTCTGTGAAGAAAAATACCTTTATTCTAAAGAAGAATTAGAAGGCTTTATCGACGAAATTCATGCTCAAAATAAGTAATTCAATTTGATACAGGGATACCAAAATCTTTGATACAATTGAGTAGAAAGAACGGCTTATATTTATTTGGAATATAAGCTGTTTTTTTATTGACAAACTATTTTTAAAAGTTGTAATATAAAAACTATAAAGCTTATTAAATTACTAGGGATTAGGAGTGGAATGGTAAATGAGTAAAATTGTAAACTCAGTAGTAGAATTGATTGGTAATACACCGATTGTAAAGTTGAATCATGTAACAGGTCCTAATGATGCTAATGTATATGTAAAACTAGAATATTTTAATCCAGGAAGTAGTGTTAAAGATCGTATTGCAGCAGCCATGATCGAAGCGGCTGAAAAAGAAGGTAAATTAAAACCTGGTAGTACAATTATTGAACCAACAAGTGGAAACACTGGTATCGGTCTTGCTATGGTTGCAGCTGCAAAAGGATATAAAACAGTAATTGTAATGCCTGATACAATGAGTGTTGAACGCCGAAATTTATTACGTGCTTATGGTGCAGAATTAGTTTTAACTCCAGGAGCAGATGGCATGAAAGGTGCAATTGCTAAAGCGGAAGAGTTATCAAACGAGAATGGTTGGTTCGTACCTCAACAATTTGAAAATCCAGCAAATGTTGAAGCACACCGTTTAACTACTGGTCCTGAAATTATTGAAGCATTTGATGGTTTAAGCTTAGATGCATTTATCGCAGGAGTTGGTACTGGTGGTACAGTAACAGGTACTGGTGAAGTACTAAAAGAAAAATTCCCTGACATTGAAGTAATCGCGGTAGAACCAAAAGATTCTCCTGTTCTTTCAGGTGGTAAACCAGGTCCACATAAAATCCAAGGTATTGGTGCTGGATTTGTACCAGAAGTATTAAACACTGAAGCTTACACTTCTATTTTCCCAGTTGAAAATGAAGATGCATTTGAAACAGCTCGTAAAGTAGCAAGAGAAGAAGGTGTATTAGCTGGTATTTCTGCAGGTGCAGCTATGTATGCAGCAATTGAAACAGCAAAACGTCTTGGAAAAGGCAAAAATGTTTTAGCGCTTCTTCCTGATACTGGTGAACGTTACTTTAGTACACCATTATATCGTTACGACGATTAATCATAAATTTATATATTTAAAGTGAGCATCCGAAAATATCGGATGCTCTTTTTGTTGAGATGAATTTAGCTTGTTAATGTAAATATATTCAAATTGGACATTCTTAGGGAGTACTTTTGATAAATTCTATATCTATGTTTCATGAATAGGTGTTGTTATACTGAAGAAAGATTAGTGTGTTTAGAATTCTTATGTACATTTTCAGCATATGTAAGAATGCTATAATAGAGATAAAAAAGATTGTATAGAGCACAGTTTCTACTTTAGCGACAAGCTATTTAAGAATAGGGGGAGCTTTCTTTATTTTCTGGGGAATAATAGATGGTTTATTTACATCAATGGTCGCTCCAACGATTACGATAGCTAGCTTTGCTAGATATAAAAGGAATAATGGTAAGAAGAAAATTAGCTATAAAGGGTAAAGCGTATTTATAAAAAGGATATATTATCTAATTTGAAAGGGAGTAGGAAAATGAATCTTGAAAAGTATAAAGTACTAACAATAGATGGTCATAGATTGGATTTTGCTAAAAAAACGTTTGTTATGGGTATTTTAAATGTTACACCTGACTCTTTTTCGGATGGTGGTAAGTATAACTCTGTCGATAATGCGGTTAAACATGCAAAAGAAATGGTTGCCGATGGTGCTAATATTATAGATATTGGTGGTGAATCTACACGACCAGGTCATACACCTATTTCTGCAGAGGAAGAGTTAAAACGTGTTATTCCTGCTATTAAAGCAATTCGCTCCGAAGTGGATGTATTAATTTCAGTTGATACATTTAAATCGGAAGTTGCACGTGCTGCTATTGAAGCAGGTGCACATATTATCAATGATATTTGGGGTGCTCAATATGACCCGGAAATTGCTAAAGTAGCTGCAGAACTTAACGTACCAATTATCTTAATGCATAATCGTAAAGATGAGGCTTACAGCAATAATTTTTGGGCGGATGCCAAAAGTGATTTAGAAAAAAGTATTCAAATTGCAAGTGAAGCTGGCGTCAAAGATGAATATATTTGGTTAGATCCTGGTATTGGTTTTGCGAAATCGCATGAGCAAAATATTGAAATGATGAAGGCATTACCGAACCTTGTAGATATGGGGTACCCAGTATTACTAGCAACATCTCGTAAGCGTATGATTGGAACAGTACTTGATCTTCCAGTAGAAGAGCGTATGGAAGGTACTGGAGCTACATGTTGTTATGGAGTCGACAAAGGCTGTCATATGGTACGCGTTCATGATGTAAAACCAATTGCAAGAATGATGAAAATGATGGATGCATTAAAGTAATTATGGTTAAAGTTTGAAATGTTATTGAAATGTTACGAGGAGGAACGTAATGGATTATATTCATGTTAAAGATATGGAATTCTACGGTTATCATGGAGTGTTACCAGAAGAAACGAAGCTTGGCCAAAGATTCCGTGTCACATTAGCTATAGCTACAGATTTACAACATGCAGGTGAAACGGACAACCTTGAACATACAGTAAGTTATGCAGAGGTTTATGATATTTGCAAAAAAGTTGTTGAAGGTAAACCATATAAATTAATTGAAACTGTTGCAGAAACGGTTGCAAAAGAAATAAGAGATGCTTATCCTGATAGTGTGAAAGGGATTAGAGTAGAAATAATTAAACCAGATCCGCCTATTCCTGGTCATTACAGAGAAGTATCTGTTGAAATAACTAGAGGAGTGTTTGCATGAACGAAGTCTATATCTCATTAGGATCCAATATGGGGGATAAAGAGGAAACATTGCGTCATGCTGTGCAACTATTGCAACAACAGAAGGAAATTGAAGTTGTTAAACTTTCATCAATTTATGAAACCGACCCCGTAGGATATACGAATCAAGATTTATTTTTGAATATGGTAGTTCAGGTGCGCACTACATTACCTGCTCAAGAGATGTTGGAGGAATGTCAAAAAATTGAACAGGCATTAAAAAGAGTGAGAATTATTCGTTGGGGGCCACGAACGATAGACCTTGACATTTTGTTCTATAATCATGACAATATTGAGACGGAGACACTGATCGTTCCGCATCCTCGTATGCATGAACGTGCCTTTGTTCTTGTACCTTTACTTGAGATTGATCCAAATCTAATATACCCTCCTACAGGCCTGGCATTAAGAACGATGCTTGAACTAGTTGGAAAAGAAGGCGTTAGACGATGGAAAACAGTCACTGGGGTATCAGAATTCGTGCTTTCAGAAAACTCAAAAGGATAAATCAAGACGAATTTGCTAAATTAACAGGTATACCCCTTTCGATTTTAGGGAAAATCGAAAGGGGAGAACGCCAGGCAACTGAAGATGAACTAAAAATTATAGCAAAAA
Source organism: Rummeliibacillus sp. POC4 (assembly GCF_003576525.1). GTDB lineage: Bacteria > Bacillota > Bacilli > Bacillales_A > Planococcaceae > Rummeliibacillus. Next base: position 46,393 of record NZ_QWUA01000030.1, read on the forward strand.
ATCTTAAGATAAATATAAACGAACTTAAAGGTGAAATTTAATATTCGCCTACGAAGGAGGATAAACGGTGACATTAACTAACGACAAACCGTTTAAAATTGGCGATATAATCATGGACAACCGTGTTGTACTTGCTCCCATGGCAGGTGTCTGTAATTCAGCATTTCGCCTTACAGTTAAAGAATTTGGAGCAGGTTTAGTATATGCTGAAATGATATCCGATAAAGGGATTGTACAACGTAATAGTAAAACGATGAATATGCTTTATATTGATGAACGTGAAAACCCTCTTTCGCTTCAAATCTTTGGCGGTAACAAGGAAACATTAGTTGAAGCTGCGCAATATGTAGATAAATATACGACAGCTGATATTATTGATATCAATATGGGATGTCCAGTTAATAAGATTATCAAATGTGAAGCGGGAGCTAAATGGTTGCTAGATCCAAATAAAATCTATGAAATGGTTTCAGCAGTTGTAGATGCTGTCGATAAACCTGTAAGTTGTAAAATGCGTATTGGTTGGGACGAAGATCATGTCTTCGCCGTAAAAAATGCACAGGCTGCAGAACGTGCAGGGGCTTCTGCCATTGCAATGCATGGTCGCACACGCCTTCAAATGTATGAAGGAAAAGCGAATTGGGATATTTTAAAAGAAGTAAAAGAAAACATTAATATTCCATTTATCGGGAATGGTGATGTTGAAACACCAGAAGATGCTAAACGCCTTTTAGAATATACAGGTGCTGATGGTGTTATGATTGGTCGTGCAGCGCTTGGAAATCCATGGATGATCTATCGTACGGTTGAATATTTAAAATCAGGAAAACTTATGCCTGAACCACCAATTCGTGAGAAGATAGATGTCTGCCTCTTACACTTTGATCGTTTGATGAAACTTAAAGGAGAAAAAATTGCTGTGCGTGAAATGCGCAAACATGCCTCTTGGTATTTAAAAGGGGTACGTGGAAATGGCAAGGCAAGAAACCTTATCAATCAGGCAGAATCTGCATTAGAGCTACATGCAATTTTGAACGAACTTGTTGAGGAAGTTGAAGGACGCGAAGAAACTGCTCAATCAATTGAAATCGTGTGATAGAGATAAATGCCTTTAGAGAGTGTCTTACAAGTGGAAAGTGCTTTAAGACACCCTCTAATGCTTACTTTATAACAACTTAAGGTATTATTTTTTTTAATACTATTTACACGTAGTTTTGAATCACTTCTTATTCTCTATGTCATATATAATATTAGATTTAGCAGAGAAATGAGTAGAAAGACGTGATTCATCACAGAAAATTGTGTACAATAAATACATTATGGACTGCTTAGCGGAACAAATATAAGGAGTGAAAATCGTGGCAGAAGAATTAAATGACCAACTTTTGGTGAGACGCCAAAAAATGGATTCTATAAGAGAACAAGGCTTAGACCCATTCGGTCAACGTTTTGAACGCACACATCTTTCCAACAAATTAAAAGAACAATATGCTGACTTATCAAAAGAAGAGTTAGAAGAAAATGATCATCTAGAACAAGTGATCATTGCTGGACGTATTATGACAAAACGTAGTAAAGGCAAAGTTGGATTTGCTAATATCCAAGATCTTGGTGGTCAAATCCAAATTTACGTACGAAAAGATGCAATTGGTGAAGAAGCGTATGATATCTTTAAACACGCTGATCTTGGAGATATCGTAGGTATTAAAGGTACAATCTTTAAAACACATGTAGGTGAACTAACTGTTAAAGCATTAGAATTCACTTTCCTATCTAAGTCTTTACGACCATTACCTGAGAAATTCCATGGCTTACAAGATGTAGAACAACGTTACCGTCAACGTTATTTAGATTTAATTACGAATGAAGATAGTAAACAAACATTTATTACACGTAGTCAAATCATTCGTTCTATCCGCAATTTCTTAGATAACAAGGGTTACCTTGAAGTTGAAACTCCAATGTTAAACTCTGTAGCAGGAGGAGCAGCAGCTCGTCCATTCGTTACACATCATAACGCATTAGATGCAACAATGTATATGCGTATTGCAATTGAACTATACTTAAAACGCTTAATTGTAGGCGGTCTTGAAAAGGTATATGAAATCGGACGTGTTTTCCGTAATGAAGGTGTTTCTACTCGTCATAACCCAGAGTTTACACTTCTTGAATTATACGAAGCATATGCAGATTTCCATGACATAATGGACCTTACTGAAGACTTATTTGGACATGTTGCTCAAGAAGTGCTTGGAACAACTCAAGTTCAATATGGTGAAAATACAATTGATCTTTCTAAAGGCTGGAAACGTCTACACATGGTAGATGCAGTTAAAGAAGCTACAGGAGTAGACTTCTGGAAAGAAATGACGAAAGAAGAAGCGCAAATTCTTGCTCGTGAACATCACGTTGATATTAAAGATAGTATGGAAGTGGGACATATCATCAATGAATTCTTCGAGCAAAAAGTTGAAGAAACATTAATCCAACCAACTTTTGTTTATGGACATCCAGTTGAGATTTCTCCACTTGCTAAGAAAAATGCTGAAGATCCACGATTCACTGACCGTTTCGAATTATTTATCGTACGTCGCGAACATGCAAATGCATTTACTGAACTAAATGATCCTATCGATCAACGTCAACGATTTGAAGCGCAAATGCGTGAAAAAGAGCTAGGTAATGATGAAGCTCATGAAATGGATGAAGATTTCTTAGAAGCTTTAGAATATGGTATGGCACCTACTGGTGGCTTAGGTATTGGTATTGACCGTATGATTATGCTTTTGACAAACTCTCAATCTATTCGTGATGTATTATTATTCCCATTAATGCGAGCACGTGACTAATTTATAAGAATACCTTAAGCGACGTTCACTTGGACAAAGAGAACGTCGCTTTTGTTTACTTTCCTAGCATATAAAATGTTCTAATATCATTATATTGATGAATATTAGATTGTGAATAAATATTATTTTAGAAAAGCTAAGTTTATTTTTCTGAAATAGCTTGTACATACAATGATATTGTGTTATATTAATTGAGCTGTTAATTTAATTAACACATTTCTTTTAGAAAAGATTTAAAAAATCTTGACAAATAAAAATCATTTTGATATAATATATAAGTCGTTTAGAAACGATGAAAATTAATCAATGACAACTATAGATTAGCAAAGACTTTTTAAAAAAAGTTCTTGACAAAAAATAAGTTGTTTGATATAATAATTAAGTCGCTGACAGCGATTGAACATGAACCTTGAAAACTGAACAAGCAAGATGTTAATCAATAAACTTTGTTTTTTTAACAAAGACAAAA
>NZ_QWUA01000031.1 GCF_003576525.1 Rummeliibacillus sp. POC4
TTTTAGGATTAATAGAAAGCTATTTTATATTTAACTATATTTTACTTTTATTCTATTAATAAGTCATTCATTTGATATCATCTTTTACAAATTGTATTTTTAGTTTTAAGTACGACTGTACAACTATTTTCGAAGATTTTAAGCAAATGGTTAATGAGAGATAAATTTAATATACATCCAAATAGCCAAAATACCGATGATAAACAATGAGATAGCATAGCTAAAAGATGAATGCTTGACCGCTTCCATAAAGATTTCTTTCATGGTAACGACAACAATGATGCCTAACGCAATACTAATAATAAATGACCATAGTAAGGGATATTGCATACCAATGAAATTCCCTATTATTGCACCTATTGCTACAGGTAAAGATACAAAACAGATGATGAAGAGGAAAGTTTTAAATCTAAGACCTGCAAGAAATAACGGAACAAACATTGCTATCCCTTCAGGTATGTTATGTAAAATAAGCATTTGCAATAACGGTTTACTTATTTCAGAATGTTGACTTGAACCAAAAGCAATTCCTAGTGGAAGATTATGAATGGTAATGCTGATGGCTAATAACAATCCTGTTTGTATTAACTTTCCCTTTTGAGGATTTACTGTAGAAGGTATCAGTCTATGTGAAAGTTCATGTATTTTCACAAAACTTAAAATGCCGATTATAGAGCCTATTGTAAAAATCAGCAGCCCACCAAGCTCAATACTTTCAGGAGCAATCTCCAAACAAACTAGTCCCAATATTAAGCCTGTACATAAAGCATTAATGGTTGGTGTTTTTTGCTGTATACCCTTCAAAAATAATGCAATAATACCTCCCAGACCAATCCCTATTGCTGTAGCTAAAAAGCCAACAATTCCTATCGACAACATTTGCTCACCCCAAATTCTACTTATAATGATATATGGGATTCGCATAAAAATTATTCAGTTATTTACATAGCAAATTATAGTCAAAAACTGTTTCATTGCTTTTAAAATCAAAAAAGTGGATAGATCATATCAATAACTATGTCCATCCACTTAATCCATTTATTCTGTTACTCCTTTTCCAAATATCAACTTCAATAGAGGTGGTGTTGCTAATGTTGTAATCACAACAACTATAATCATCGGGGTATAATATTCTATTGGTAATAGTTTGCTATCTAGTCCCATAGCAGCAATAATTAGAGCAACTTCTCCACGGGAAATCATCCCTGCACCAACCCCCATTGACGAGCGCAAGTTGAATCCTGATAATTTTGCCCCCAAACCAGAACCGATAAATTTTGAAAGTAGTGCGATTAAAGAGAACACTACAATCAGGCCAATTTGGTTGCTTATACCTTCAAAGGTCACGGCCAAACCAATACTTACAAAGAAGAATGGAACAAAAATACCATTAGCAATTGGTTCAACCTTTTCTTCGATTTCTTTCTTAAATGTTGTTTGTGCTATCGCAATTCCTGCAAAAAATGATCCTATAATTCCTGCAATACCAAGAATCTCCCCAAAATATGCAAATCCAAAGCAAATGATTAAAGCACCACTTAATAACGGCTCTGTTACTCTTACTTTAGAAAATAGTCTTAAAAAATATGGAACTAACCATTTTGATGCCAGTATTAGAACCACAAAGAATAATATTTTCTTTCCGATTAGTAAAGCAATGCTTACATCAGAACCAGCAAAGAAACTCATCGCAATTGCTAATAAAACTACAACGATAATATCATCTAATACAGCTGCACCGAGTAATGTTGCTCCTTCTTTACTATTCAACCAACCTAATTCACGTAAAGTTTGAACTGAAATGCTAACAGAAGTAGCAGCTAGTAGCAACCCGATGAAGATTGCTTCAGCTGTAGAAAGGCCATAATAGTGTGCTCCTAAGTACCCCAGCCCAACTGGAGCAATAATTCCTCCAACGGCAACAAGTAGTGCTGCCTTTTTATTGCGATTTAAATCATTCAAATTTGTTTCAAGCCCCGCTAAAAACATTAATAACAGAACACCTATTTCACTAAAAGTATGTAATATTTCTGTATCATGTACCCAATTCAATAAAGCAGGGCCTAAAATGATACCAATCATAATCTTCCCTAATACGGATGGCTGACCAAGCCTAACACTTAAGTGACCAGCTAATTTTGTGGCCAATAAAATAATTACAATTTGAAGAATAAACAAATCATTTCCCCCTTTTTTGAAATAAAAAAACACATGGTGGGGCCAGGTTGACTGACTCCACCATGTGTTACGTTTAACTATTTGATTTACATTTATCATACAGGACAATTTAATCTTTGTAAAATAAAAAACTAGTGAGAGATTAATTGAATTATATTTCTAAGGTCTCTTTCTTATTCTTCATCTGAATACCTTTAATCGTGCTTTCTACTTTTGTTGGATCGTGTTGGACGATAAAGACTTTACTATACTTTGCATAGTACTGATCATCATGGGCTTTCGGGGATAAGATAATTAGCTTACGATTCAGTTCGGTTGCATATAATTCAAATACTTTTTCTTTGCGAATTTCATCTAATGCACTATCGAATTCATCTAAAATAATGTAACCGGGTGTCGTTTCTAAATGCTGTAGTAAAGCAAGTGCAAATAAGAGAGAGCTTAGTGACTCTTCTCCTCCAGATACTCCTCGCCCATGTTTACCGTTTCTTGCTTTTATACTTACATCTTCTAATTTGCTACCATGCCCATCTTTGTGTACTTTTACATATAACTTGAAGATTACTTGTCCACGGTGATTTTCAAAGCGTTCCCATGAAATTTCACTTTCAAAGTTAAATTGCCCCATATATTGTTGAAATCGCTTATTAAGTTTTAATACGTGCGTATTAATCGTTGTTTCTAATTTATCATCATTTTCTAAAACAAGATCTTTAACTTTATCTAAACGTTCTTCAATCTTCCAAATATCGAGTTGTTTTTTATCATATTCTGATTTACGTATTTTATAATTTTCTTCAGCATGTGGATCTACTCCTGCATTTCTAGCTGTTTCAAAGGCAATTTTTGATTGTTCATTTTGCGATAGTAAGCTCGACATTGATTCATCTTGAACAACTTGTTCCTGAAGTGCCTCTTCAAATAATTCGGGAATGACTATTTCTAAATCCTTTAGGATTATTTCATTTCTTGTTATTTCTGCTTTGATTGTTAGTATTTGATCATTAATTTCCATTTGTTTTTTATCAATATGTTGGATAGCATGTTCATTATTTTCTTTGTCATTTACCAATCGCCCAATATTACGCGATAAAGTATTCAGTAAATCCTGGATATCGTCAAATCGAAGTTGTTTCTCTCTTTTTGTCTTTTCATTGTCTCTTATATTGTGAATGAGTTGTTTTTCTTCTTTCTCATATTGCAATAATTTTTGTTGTTCTGCTTTTAATTCTCCCAATTTTTTATAAACTTCAAGTTGTTCTTGCAGTACTTGCTTTTGCAGTTGTTCCATTGCCTGTTGTGCTTGGATCTCTATTAACTGTTCTTGAAGATTTAAATTTTCTTGTTGTACATCTGAGATTTTTTCTTGTAATTGTTGGATAAGCTTTGTATGCTCGCTCTTTTTATCCATTTCTAATAAAAATGCTTCCGCCTTTTTTACATCTTTTATCACACTTTGTAAACTATTTATTTGCTGTTCATATTCAGCATTAGATTGGATATCTTCTTGAAGTTGTTTTTCAGTATCAGAAAGGTCTGTTTGCAATTGTATTAAACGTTTTTCTACTGCCTGACTACTTAATATAAAACTATCTTTTTCTTGTGGTCCTCGTATTCCTCGTTCATCCATTAATACCCCTTGTTCAAGTCTTGGTTGCTTTTCAAAGAATTGCTCAATCCAAAACAATACTTTGGTTGCTAAAATTATTTGTTCTTCGGATAGTTGTTCTCTAATTTTTAATTTTAGCTGGGGTAAATGATTCAAAAATTTTGTCGGTACAATGCCTGACAATGCCACATGATAAAGGTCATTGGCTGGTTCGCATGAACGGGCTTTATAAAAAATTGTATACTTAATCGGATCTATTCGTTTTTCATCCTTGAACGTTGCACTTGCTTCTAGTTCCACAAAATCGCGTAGTGTATATGCTTGAATTCCTTGCTTTTTTAGATGTTGGATTGCCTCTTTTTGGCGGATGGACATAATCTTGTTTTGTTGTAACATGGTAATTTCTAATTTTAATTGTCCGCATTTTTCTTCTGCTAAAGGAATTTTTTTTGCAAGGTGATTATACGCCTGCTTATTTTGTTGTAAGCTTTTTTCAACATGATAACTGCTCGTATATATAGACAACAGCTTTTTGAAGTCATCTTCTTGAGCAATGATCTTATTTAGTGCAAATTCTTCTTTTATCTTTTTATATTGCCATTCTTCTATTCTTCTAGAATTTTCTATAATCTTATATTTGTATAGTTCAAGTTCTTTTTTTAATTCTTCCATTTTTACTGTATTTTCAACTACAAGTTTTCTTGCATCTTCCTCACTATATTGGATCTTTTTTCGAAGTTCTTGGGTATTTTCAAGCTTTTTATTGAGATGCTCAATTTCTGCTTTTAATCGAACGTGTTGGTTGTGCAATGTTAGTTCTTTATGTTTTAGTTGGCGAATAGCTTTATCTAATTGATGACTTTGTTGTTCCTTTTGTTTTTTCCGTTCTTTTAATTCGGATATTTGATTAAGAATGACTGTACTCTTATTTTGTAATCCTTGTAATTGTTGTTGTGTCTTTTGGAATTCGAGCTCCAAATTTTTAAGTTCTTGTTCCAATTTTGCTTTTATGCTTAAAGTCAACCAAACATGATTTTTCCCATGTATACGTAGACTTCTTTCATTATTTTTGAAACGATTGTATGCTTCGTAGGCAATTTTCATCTGCGTTTCAATCATCTTGATATTACTTTTTGTAACTTGTAATTCTGCTTCTAAATCTTTTAAATGTTCAACACTAATTTCCCATTCCTTTTGAATTTCTTCAATATGATACATTTCGCTAAAACGTCGGAAGCGTTCTTCTGGTGTCATAGTAGCGAATTGATTGACCTCTTTTTGATACCAAATTAAGTAGAACATATCCGGATGAATTTTATATTTGTATATTAAATCATCTCGATACATCGAAAGATTCGAAAAATGGTCACCTGAACGATATGTTGCAATTTGTTTTAAATCATCTGGTGAATCTCCTGTATAAATCTTAAATTGTCGTTGAATAACCTCATTTGGTTCTTTTTTAATCAATAGCTGAAAAGCGATAAAAGGAGCGCCATCAATTTTGGAAACGCCTGTATTATGAAAAGTTAAGAACACTTCGGCATTCCATGTTTGACCAGAGCGTAAATTGGCTGAGCGTAAACCTTCAATATCAACTTTTGCGGAATACAAAACTGCTCCAATAGCAAAGGTGATTGTTGATTTTCCTGCTCCGTTTGGCCCTGATATTAAAATATGTTCACCATCTTCTCCAAATGTTAGTTTCACTGGTTTATAGTCTCGAATACCACTAAATTGTAAGCTATATGGAATCATAGTTCTTCCTCCTGCCTATACAAATTATGGCGTTTAAAAAATTTCACAACTTCTTCCTTACTTAACTGTGCCGATTGAGCAAATTCAGTCATTCTTCTTAGAAAAGAATTTGAAAACATATGTGCGCCAATCGCAGTTATCTTGTATGCTTGCTCCGATTGGGAAAGTTTAATATCTTCTACGGCACCGATTTTCTTTAATATCTCAATATTATTTTGTAATTTTCTACTTGCATGCTGCATTTCATGTCCAAAATCCATTAGCAATTGCTGTAACAATGTATATTCATGATTCAATACTTCTTGCTGATAGAACATGTATAATAATATCGCTAATGCTTCTTTGTTTAATGTCGATTTTGCTTGTTTTGCTGGGACTCTCATCATCACAATTAGTTGATCCCGTTTTTCATCGTAGATTACTTTAAAATATCTTGCGATTGCCTGATTCAATCGATTAATATAAGAATAAAATGCCTGTTCATCATTTTTAATATTCAACAGTTTTTCTACTTCTTTTCGTTTTAGCCCATAATTCTGTCCTTTGATTGCTGATGAAGAAGAGAAGAGTAATTGCATGAAGACTAATTCTTCTTCTGTAGATAAAAAAGCTTTAAGATTCTGCATCACCATCAAAGGATTTAGGTTTTGCTGTTCGTTGTCGTATACTATATTTTCTATCATCATCATTGCTCCACTCCCACTCTTTTTCGATGGTTTGTACATCTTCCTTACGATTTTCCTCTACATTCTGATTTCCTATTAAAGCTGATACCGCTAGTAATGTTCGAATACTGTCTCCCCAATTATTGGAACCTGATTGAACAATTAGCTGTTCCAATTCAACATCCTTTTTTCCTTCCAGAAATTCTTCTACTTCTTCCGTTTTAATATCTGATTTGGTCATTTGCCATGAAACTTCAGAAAATATATCGCGAGCATTGGCTTTTTCAATTATTTCTTCTACATACTGGATAGGCACTTTTTCAATATCTTCCACATTTGCTTGGGGTTCATAGTTTTCTAAATAATCAATTCCCTCTTCAATATCTAGTCTACTAATTGGAGATGTAAATTTGATAGGTATCCACAGTCCATCAATTCCTTCATCATCATATTCTTGTTGTTCCATAAAGCTAAAAATTTCATGTCCATTTGGAATATTTGAATCTACAGGAGGCTCATACATATTGACGATGAATTGCCGTACCTTTTCTGGAGAAATACTGGTCGTTATAGGTGAATTTTTCATCATAACAAAACGATTGTATTTGTTTAAAAGTCCTAAACTCAAATCTGTTCCTTTTGTAAAAGCAGCTGCTCCTCTTTTCATTAAAGATTGCATAGCTTCATCAACTGACTTACATTGTTTTAAACGCGCATTCATCTTGTCATCTATTTCTCGCATTAAAGAATACAATTTTTCAATCCTCGGTAATGCATTTTTTTCCGCTAATAACTCTAATTGATGTAATTCAATTTGTTCGATCGCTACTTCGACATTTCTAATCATAGAAGCAATTTTGTGTTCACCTGAAATGCCACAATCATCATAGGCTTCACTTAACTCTGCATCACGGATTGCTTGGAATAATGGTCGAAAAAGATCATCTTGCATATGATAGGCCAGAGAATCATTTGCCATTCTTATGAGCATGTCAATCATTCGCTTACCTCTATCAAGCAGCTTTAACTTTTTCTTCTGCTTAGATATCCAGTTATGCTTTGCTAAAGTATTGCAAATTTGAATTACCTTTTCCAAAGATGGAGGTTCTCCGTCATGAAAATAGTGGATATAGCGATAAAATAATTCTTCCTCTGTTTCAATTGTTCGAGTTAAACCTAAAGCTTCTTCATTTAATAATTTAAGGATTTTTAAGAAACGAAGAATTTCAATCGGAGTTTGATAGATTTGTTGTGAATGCAAGTCATTTAAAACCCCTGAAAGTGACACTATATCACGCATTGTTTTCCTTAAATGTACTTGCTGAACAGTATTATCGAATATTGAAATCGGTATTTTATCTAATGATTGGTCGATTTTTTCCATGAAGGAACACCCCATATTTATAATTTTCTAAAAATTATCATTAAAAAAATTCAACTATGTATAAAAATACATAAATTTATTAAGTGTAGTAGAACCCATAAATTGATACTTTATTATCTATTTCTCTATTAAATGGTTAAAATCCTATCATTCAGCAAATAAAAACAAGAATGCCGATTGATATGGCATCCTTGTTTTTACTTTCACTATTTAAAATTAAGAAAGCTTTACAGATTCTTCTTGTAGTTTCACCAAAAATTCTTTCATCAATCCTGGCAAATCTGGCCAAGCGTGACCACTTATTAAATTGCCATCTTTATGAAGCGTTTCATCGATGTATGTGCCACCAGCAACTTGTACTTCAGGTTTGCAAGCTATATATGCGGTAAGCTCTCTTCCTTTAATCACCTCAGGTATAACTGCAAAAATTTGAGCCGCATGACAAACTGCAGCGATTGGTTTATTTGCTTCAAAGAAATGGGCTACAATACCTGGAATATGCTCATTTAACCGAATATATTCTGGAGCACGCCCACCAGGAATGATCAAACCATCATATTTCTCCGGTTTTATCTCTTCAAAACTAGCGTTTGCTTGTAAGCCATAACCAGGCTTTTCAGTATAAGTATCAACACCATCTATAAAATCATGGACAACCGTTTGAATTTTTTTAACGCTTGGAGCAGCAATTGTTACATCAAATCCTTCTTCTAAACAACGATAATATGGGTAATATACTTCTAATGCCTCAACTGCATCTCCTGTTAATATCAAGATCTTCTTCGTCATCTCATCATCCCTCCATCAAAGTATCATACGTAATTATAATTCGACATATGATTTAGAAAACCTTTACTAAAATACCGTTAATATATGTCTAAAAGAAAAAATCCCCCCTATCTTTAAAATAGTTAGGGGGGATCACACCTATTGTAGTATTTCTAAACTCGATAAATAGTAATTCTGATCATCCATCGGTAAAATAGATTTTAAATGTTTAATTTCTATAGTCTTTTCCTTTACCCTTGAAAACAAATCAAATGTTTCGAGGAAAAATTGTTGGTCTTCATTTGAATATATATGATAAATTTTATTGTTTTTAAAAGTTATTTGTTCTAGCCGACTATTTCCTTTCTCTTCACGGCTAAGTTGTACAATTTTCTTAATATCTCCTGAAGTAACTTGATAATCGTAAACTTCACCTAAACCGTTTACATAAAAGAAATGGCCATTTTTTATGTAAGCTGAATTGTTAAAGTTAAATGGTAGACCGTTCTCAACTTCATCCTCGGATCGATATTGTATGAATGGGATTGTCTTTACTTTTTTCGTACTACGATTAACGATAACTAAATTTAAATCCTCACTTTTTTCAGATTGATAATGTGTCATAACAAAATATAAGTTATGATTATCTGCTACTACTGGTGTAATAGCATCTAATTCTCCCGCATTTTCCAAGTGCAAATCAATTAGCTTTTTAGTCAATACTTTAGACTTCAATTGTACTTGTCGCAAAGCGAACTCCCCTGTTATTAAATCTTGAGTGACAATAATGAGGCGATCGGATAATTGCCCGACAGTTGATATAAAAAAAGGAATATGTGCTGATTGAATTTTTTCCTCTCCGCCGTAACGAATAGTCGTTATATAATCATCCTTTTTACTGAACCCAGTATTATATAAGCTATAAAACTGTCTCGTTTTAGATAGATATCCGGTTCTAATTCCTCTTAATTCTTCTGTAAGCATATCATAATTTTCCACTGAATTCCCTAGCATTATTACCTTTTTAGAATCCTCAATGAAAAGAACTTTTTTATTAAAATATGTACTTCCACTTTCCAAACCGGACAGTTTTAATGCATGCAATTCTCCTTTTTGATTGATAAATATCGCTTTGCTATTTCCTTTTCCTTTTTGTAACACATCTGTAGTAGATGATGCATATAGAACCGCTAGTTGCTGATTCAAAAAATTTGGTTGTGTCAACTCTGAAAATGATAGCTCTACTCCATTTGTTTTTGATGTTTTTTTTAAGCCTTCAAACGCGAAAGTTCCAATAATTATAAATATAATAAATGAAACTAACATAATCTGTTTTTTGTATTTCATGATTCCTCCAAGCATTCTACACATTTTGTATAATTTAATGAAAGTAAATACCTTCATCTCTTAATATTCCAAATATGTTTCTATATTACCATAATCCAGGAAAAATTTTGAATAGTTTTAAAAATCATTTCCGTAATAAATTAATTTAAAAAGCCGATTCCACTTGTTCGAATCGGCTTAACTAACAGCTATATCTTGATAATACCAATTTAAAAAATCTTCCTTCCTAACCATGTTTAGTACACATGGGGTCTGTTCTAACCATTCGAGTTTTTTCCATTCATAGTGGAATTGTTGTTCAACATTAAGCGTCATGTACGGTAATTTTGCTTGAGCTTTTTGTGAACGAATATTTTCAAGTCGAGCCCCAGCAAAAACATAATTTAAGTGCAATTTCTCAAATGCTATTTTAAGTATTTCTATTTTAGCAATTTCATTGTATCCTTTCCCCCAATATTCGCGCCCCAGCCACGTACCAACGTGACATGACTTTTGCATTTCGTCTATGTTTTTTAATGAAATAACACCAATAATATTATTCCCCTCGTCAAGAATCACACGGGAAATATGATGTCCTAACTTTTCCTCTAATTGCATCAGTCTTATAAAATCTCTTGTACCAGGAACAGAACATTGTACATTTGTCATACCAAGAGCATTTCGCACATCCGAGACACTCGTCAATTTAGAAATTTCTTCAGCATAGCTTACATCATGTGGAACTAAACGAATACATACCATTTAAAAACCTCCCTGAAGTACTACTTCCTCCAAGGTTGCTTGTATTTCGATCCTACGTTGTTCGAATATTGCAACCATATTAAATAAGATTGCTATAATTATAGACATAAAATAGACACATTTTCAAATTATTTCTATAAAATTATATGAATATTCTTTACGGGCATCATAAACATAGAATTTAAATCACTATAAAATTATATTATTTTGGGAAAATTCAGATAAAAAAGAGGGTTTGAGTTATAAGTATAGAAATAATAGTTTTACCAAAGCATAAGGAGATGACTTATATGAAGGACATAAATACTGGAGTTTTTCTTTCTGTTTTAGGATTAATATTATTAGTTTCTGGAATTTTCGCACCAATTTATAGTCTCGGCATTCGATGGTTATTAGGAATATTAAGCGTATCTTCTTTTTACACAAGCTATACTATGATTACAACAAAAAATAGACGTCAAAAAAATTACAACGTCCGTTTCTAAATTTTAAAGCAATATCTATTAAAATAATGAACGAGCAACTAAAATTATAATAACTATCAGTTGCCCGTTCATAATATATGGATTTCTATAAATTACTCTTTTTCTTTAGCACGTGCTTCTGTCATTTGTTTCCAAACAGATCCCATTGCTTCTTTGCCTTGAGAAATACGGGCAATTGCCATCTTCACTTGTAATTTAACTTCAAACTCTGAATCACTACTTGCTTCCTCTAAAGCTTTCAAAGATGCCTCAGTACCTGTTTCATACAAGAACATAGCCGCTCTCCAACGAACTAGTTTGTTACGATCTTTGAGAGCTTCCATCATCGCTGGTTCAAACTCTTCAAATCCTAAGTCACTTATGCAATCACCAGCAGTACGACGAACGGATGCGCTTCTATCTTGTAATGCTCGAACTAAACTTGGTACAACTTTTTTATCTTCAATCATTCCAAGATATACTGTTGCAAGACGACGAATTGACATTTTCTCATCTTCTAATGCCTTTTCTAACAATGGTAAATCACTAACTTCCGGGTCAGCCATTTGATCGAGTAATTGGAAACGTTTTTCCCAATCCTCTTTTTCGAATTCTTCTATATTCACTTTTCGTTTACGTTGTTCAACTACTGTCTTTTTCTCGTTGTTAGCTGTTATCAATTCTGCTAATCGACTTTCTGGATACGCAGCTTCTAACTCATCCACGATACTCTTTCCAATTTCTTCTTTATCTCCATATCGAACACCATAATCTACCCATTTACGTTGTAATATATAGTTTTCATCACCTTGCATAGCTTTGTTAAATGCATCTATAAAACGCTTTTCTAATCCAAAACGTTGTTCAGATATGCTATCGAAAATTTTCACTTGGAGCGGAATACCTTTGAACATTTGAACATGCACATAAACTTCGCCATAATGCTCATCTATTTGTTCACCAACTGAGGCTTCATGTTGTTCTCCAAAAGCATTACGAACAGCTGCTAAAATATTTTCCCAATCATATTTTGAAATGCGTTCAACTGCTAAAAAATCTGCAACATGATATACACCTTTCACACCCTCAATGGAAAGAATTTCTTGAATTTCTTTTGGAGCATCTTGTTTGTTTTTATCATTATAATTATTGGCAGTACCAAAAGGTAATTCTTGGTCAAGGATTACCTTCATCGTATTTGGACTTGGAGTCGGTTCAATTGCAACAATTTTCATCTAATTTTCCCCTTTTAATATTTATCGCTAAATTTGTGAAATGAGATTGTAGAAGAAAAGCTTTACCCATTTACAATATCTTGTAAATATTCCCAACGTTCGATAAGATGTTCATATTTTGCATTGAGTTCTTCTAATTCGGAAGTCAAATTTTGTAGTAAAGTGAAATCAGATCCTGCTCCAGCAATACCTTCTTCAGCAATCATAATTGCTTCCTCTACTTTCGCAATATCAGCTTCAATTGTTTCCCATTCTTTTTTCTCTTTAAATGATAATTTTTTCTTTTGTGGTTTCATCTTTTTTTCAATAGTTTTTTCTACTTTTTCTTGTTTAACAGTAGATACAGGTTGAGTTTGTTCATGATTCGCAAGATAATCACTATAAATGTCCAGGCTTTCTTCAACACCACCATGTCCATTTAACACCCATAACTTTTTAGCAATTCGGTCGAGGAAGAAACGATCATGAGAAATAGTGACAACAACACCTTGGAATTGTTCGATGAAATCTTCCAATACAGAAAGTGTTTCAATATCTAAGTCATTTGTCGGTTCGTCTAATAATAAAACATTTGGTTGTTCCATTAATAATTTCAAAAGATATAAACGTTTTCTTTCTCCACCAGATAATTTACCAATAGGTGTTCCATGAGTATGTAGCGGAAATAAAAATCGTTCTAACATATTTGCTGCTGAGTGATGTTCACCTGTAGCATCTTCAATATCATTTGCTGTTTCACGTATATACTCAATCATTCTCTGGTTTGTATTCATATCCGGAAGATGTTGCGTGAAATGTGCTATACGAACAGTCGAACCTACATCAATTATTCCTTCATCAGGTTGGATATCTCCAGCTAGTATATTCAATAATGTACTTTTCCCTGCTCCATTTGCACCAATAATACCAATTCGATCACCTTGCTGTAATAGAAAAGAGAAGTTCTTGATAAGGTGCTTATCTTGATATCCCTTGGAAATATCCTTTGCTTCAATAACTTTTTTGCCTAATCGAGAAGTGGCTAAGCCTAGTTCTAAATTTGTATCATCTGTTTTATGTTCTAGATTTTCTTCAAGGTCTTCAAAACGTTGAATACGCGCTTTTTGTTTTGTTGATCTTGCTTGTGCACCACGACGAATCCATTTAAGTTCAGAACGATATCGATTTCTCATTTTCGCCATTGTTGCTACTGCCATTTCTTCTCGAATCGCTTTAGCTTCCAGATATGCTGCATAGTTACCATTATGCTTGTACAATGTTTGATTTGCTAGTTCATAGATATGGGTAGAAACTGCATCAAGGAAGTAGCGATCATGTGTGATAAAAATAACTGCTCCTTTTAATCGTAATACCATTTCTTGAAGCCATTCTGTCGATTGTACATCTAAATGGTTGGTAGGTTCATCTAATAAATATAAATCTGCTGGCTCAATTAAAACCTTTGCTAAAGCAACACGTTTTTGCTGTCCACCTGAGAGATTAACAACTTGTTCTTCAAATGTTTCAATACCTAGCTTTGTTAAAGCCGTTTTGGCCAGAGCATTGACATCCCAAGCATGTAGTTGATCCATTTGTTGTTGTAATCGAAAAAGCTGATCTTGCAAAGTTACAGACTCTGGTTGACTACTTAGCAATGCTACAGTTTCTTCATACTGGCGATTTAAACGTAATATTGGTGAGTCTCCTGCGAATACGGCCTGTAGTACTGTTTCACCAGGTTCGAAAACCGGATTTTGTGGAAGATATGCTATTCGGTATTTGTTTGGATGGTCTAAATCAAGTGAATCTGCTTCCAACTCTCCTGCTAAAATGGACATTAATGTAGATTTTCCTGTACCATTAATCCCGATTAACCCTGCTCTCTCCCCTTCTACAATTGTAAATTCGATATTTTCAAATAGCGTTTTATCGCCAACAGTTTTTGTGCAATTCGAAACGATTAAATGACTCATAGTTTCCCTTCTCTTTCTAACTTCAATTGTTGTAAAAAGTCTACCATAAATTGATGGCGAGCTTCAGCCATTTGCTTACCCTTTGTTGTGGTCATTAAATCTTTTAGTAATAATAGCTTTTCATAAAAATGAGTTACAGAAGCTGTTTCTTTTTTACGGTATTCTGCCTCCGTCATTTGAACTCGAACTTCTTCCTTTTCATCATACAACTTTCTTCCTTTGGCACCACCATAAGCAAATGTTCTCGCAATCCCTACCGCACCGATAGCATCTAGTCGATCTGCATCGCGAACAATTTTCGCTTCAATAGATTTAGCTTCCAGTTCGTTTCCTCCTCTAAAAGATACAGAGGCAATGATTTCTTGTATTTTTTGAATTTCATCTTGTTTTAAATCAAGTTGGTTTAGAATGGTCGATTCGTTTTCTTTACCAGTTGTATACTTAGGATCACTTACATCATGTAAAAGCACAGCTAATTGAACTAATTCTCCATTTGCTGTTGGCTCTGTTTCTAAAATTGTTTTTGCATTCATCATTACTCGTTCAATATGTTGATAATCATGACTTGCGTCAAATTGATCATAAATAGATTTTACAAGTTGTTCACATTGTTTCACTTTGTTCATCTAAAAAACTCCTTTTTTGCCCAATGATATTATTATAACGGTATTTCACGTATCATAGTTATTTTACAGATCATTTTATCCAATCATTTTAAGAGAAACTTTATAAGGGATGGAATTCTTTAACGGCCAATTATAAGAATTTGGTTTATCATTCCCATTTTCTGTCATTTTAACTTAAACTCCTCGCTAAAATTTAAAATGTATAAAATGCATATTATTCTTTTAAAATTGTTTTTTTTCTACATATTGATGTTTTTTTCTAAATAATAGATAGTGACTTTTTTGCCAATAATGGTAAAATAACATTAGAAGGATTTTTCTAAAAAGGGGGATTCAATGGATATTACAATCGGTTTTTCAGATGATTATACACAACTTCTTTCACCAGAACTTGAAAAAAGATTAGAAACAATTTATACCGACATGAAATCCAAGACAGCTTTTGGTTCAGATTATTTAGGTTGGCTAAATTGGCCAAGTTCTATAAGTCAAGAATTATTAGAAGAAATTAAAACTACTGCTAATCATATCCGTTCCACTTCTGATGTCTTAATCGTAATTGGTATTGGAGGCTCCTATCTCGGTTCCAAAGCAGTCATTGAAGCTCTATCTATTCCATTTGAAAAGAATGATAGCTTAGAAGTCATATTTGCCGGTCATTCTGTCAATGGTAGTTACTTAAAAAAATTATTGAAGTACATTGATGGCAAAGAAGTAACAGTTAATGTTATTTCAAAATCCGGAACGACAACTGAACCTGCTATTGCGTTTCGATTTTTACGTCAGTATATGGAAAATCGTTATGGGTCATCAGCGGCATCACGAATTATCGTAACAACAGATCAGGAAAAAGGCGCTCTCCGTTCACTTGCCATTGAGCAAGGTTATAAACGTTTTGTTGTTCCTAATGATATAGGTGGTCGTTATTCTGTTTTTACTGCCGTTGGATTATTGCCAATTGCAGCAGCTGGATTCAATATCATTGAGCTTATTGCAGGGGCCAAAAAAGCAGAAGAACAATTCGGTCACTTTGACATGTATAATAATCCTGCTATTCAGTATGCAGTTTTGCGCAAGCGCTTGCATGATAATGGCTATTTAATTGAAATTATGGCGTCATTTGAGGAAAGATTGAAATATCTACAAGAATGGTGGAAACAATTATTTGGTGAAAGTGAAGGAAAAAATAAAAAAGGAATATTTCCTTCATCTGTTCAATACTCAACAGACTTACACTCTTTAGGGCAATATATTCAAGATGGGCAAAGAAACTTATTTGAAACATTTTTAATGGTGAAGAATATAGATGAAGATTTAACAATTTTAGAATCTAACAATAATGGTGATGAGTTAAACTATTTGAGTGGCTTATCCTTGCATGCATTTAATAAAGTATGCCATGAAGCTACAGCCAATGCGCATTTAGATGGCGGGGTTCCCCATATAACGATTACTATCGACCAAATTGATGAAATGCATATTGGTCATCTATTATACTTTTATATGATGGCTTGTGCATATAGTGCTTATCTACTTGAAATTAATCCTTTCGACCAACCTGGTGTAGAAGCATATAAAACCAATATATTTAAAATGTTAAAAAAGCCAGTGTATTAAGTCTGCTGATCTTTTAATATTCTAGTATCCGCGTTAACTGAAAGGCAACGGATTACAAAACATATAAAAAGGCGTATTGTCCTTAGACAATACGTCTTTTTTATTTCTCATTGATGAAAATAATACGTCATGAATGAGTTTTATTTTATATTCGATAAATTCTAGCTTCATAAGGCTTTAATTTTAGGGCTTTTAATGGATCATGATTCTCTACTTCTTTATTTGATAGCAATAGATTCTTTCTTTCAAAAATAATACCGTCGATTTCATCTGTATTAACTGTTTGTGGTGATAAATTGCTTACAATCATTACTTTTTCATTATTGAGCGTACGTGTATATGCAAAAATACGTTTGTGTTCACCCAATACTAAATTGTATTCACCATATATAAAAACCTCATTTTCCTTGCGCAAACGAATCATTTCTTTGTAAAAGTTGAGGATTGAATTCGGATCTACCTTCTGTTTTTCGACATTGATTTCGGTATAGTTTGGATTTACACCTATCCATGGTTTTCCATCTGTAAATCCTGCATTCGCTTTGTCTGACCATTGCATTGGAGTACGAGCGTTATCGCGACTGGATGACCAAATGATATTCATCACTTGCTCATGCGTATCACCCATCGCTATACGTTCAGCATAAAAGTTTTTATCTTTCACGTCATCATACTCTTCAATAGATGAAAATTTCACATTGGTCATACCAAGCTCTTGACCTTGGTATATAAACGGTGTTCCCTGCATAAAGAAATACATAATGGCTATAGAAGTAGCACTTTCCTTCCAATATTCCTGATCATTCCCCCAAGTGGACACACTTCTAGCAATATCATGATTTTCTATAAATAAGGCATTCCAGCCACTACCTTCTAATGCCTTTTGCCAGTTAGTCAGTACTCTTTTTAATCCTGGAATATCTAATTGAATTTCAGCATTCGCATCCCAAAGTGAGAGATGCTCAAATTGGAAAATCATATTGAATTTCCCTTCATTTTCATCTACCCATTCACGGATTTCATCAATACCTACTCCATTTGCTTCAGCTACTGTCATAATGTCATATTTTGCAAATGTTTCTTTCTTTAATTCATTTAGAAATGTTAAAATCCCTTCGACATTCATATATTTTTCCCATGCAGGTACATAAGGTAGATTTGTTGGATTTGGCATATTAGAGAAAGTCGTGTCCTTTTTGATATGACTAATCGCATCAACTCTAAATCCATCGATTCCTCTATCTAGCCACCACTTAATCATTGTATACAATGATTGTCGGACATCTTCATTTTCCCAATTTAAGTCAGGTTGTTTTTTAGAAAATAAGTGTAAATAATATTGTTCTGTCTTTTGATCGAATTCCCATGCAGAACCACCAAAAATACTCTCCCAGTTATTTGGCTCCTTTCCATTAACTGAATCTCGCCAAATATACCAATTTCTTTTGTCATTTTGTTTGGAAGATCTTGACTCTATAAACCAGGGATGTTCATCGCTTGTATGATTAATGACAAGGTCAATAATGAGTTTCATCTTACGTTTATGGATTTCATCTAATAACCTATTAAAGTCTTCCATTGTTCCGTACTCTTCCATAATATCTACATAACTACTAATATCATACCCATTATCATCATTTGGAGATTGATAAACGGGACAAATCCATATTACATCTATACCTAAATCTTGTAAGTAATCTAGTCTTGAAAGTAACCCTCTTAAATCTCCTATGCCATCATTATTCGAATCTTGGAAACTCCGCGGATATACTTGATAAGCGACCGCTTCTTTCCACCAAGCTCTTTTCATAGGTCACCTCATTTAATGTCTATTTTTCAAACTTAATACTTTTACATGAATTACGTTCAATTAGGGTTGTTGGCACAAAATGATGTTTTATCGTTATTTGATCAGATCCAACTTGTTCATATAAATAATTTGCTGCCTCAAAACCCAATTCAAATATCGAGATATCCACTGTCGTTAATGGAGGCTTTACATACTCAGAGAGAGCATGGTTATTAAAACTTACAATTGAAATGTCTTCTGGAACATTTATAGATAAATCCTCTAAATAGCGAATAATTTCATATGCAACTAAATCATCATGAGCGATAATGGCTGTTGGTGGCATATCTAGCTTCATTAATTCTTGGATACTTTTAATGCCTTTTGTTTTAAAGTCTTCATCTCTAATAAAATACTCATCAATAAAGTATAGATTCTTTTCCTTTAAACCCTGTTTATATCCCTCTAAACGATCTAAAGAAACAACAAAATCGATATCCCCACCAACAAATGCAATATGTTGGTGCCCTAATTTTTCAAGATAATTCACCATATTCTTGGAGATTGTTTTATTATCATTATCTATATATGAAATTTCCTTTTCGTTTTCATATGGACGCCCTACCATTGTGAATGGAAATTTTACTTCTTTTAAATATGCCATCGTACGATCATTGACTCGAGAATAGAGCAAGATGATTCCATCTACTTTTTTCCCTTGTACCATCGACACTACTTCCTTATATATCTCTTCTTCTGTACCACCAGTAGACAAATAAATTCCATATTGGTTTGAATGAGCGCTTGAGCAAATACCTCTTATTACTTCTGGGAAGAATGGATTCTGAAAAGCAAGAGATGTCGAATGGGACATAATTACACCTATTGTATTTGTCCTTTTCGCAGCTAAATTTCTTGCTTGAAAGTTGGGATAATACTTTAAGCGTTCCATCACTTCCCTTACCCTGCGTTTTGTTTGTACGCTAATCCTTGGACTATCCGCAATGACACGAGAAACCGTAGAAGGCGAGACATTTGCTTCTTTCGCTACATCAATAATTGTTACTGCCAATGGAACATCTTCCTTTCAATATTACTTAACTGCACCTTCTGAAACTCCTTTAATAATTTCTCTTTGTGCTATGAAATAACCGACTATTACCGGTATTATGGCTAAAGTGAGACCTGCTAATGCTAAATGCCATTGTTTTGTATATTCCCCAAAGAAGAAGAACATCTTCAATGGTATCGTCTCCATTCCTTGTTGGTTTATCACTAATGATGGTAATAAATAATCATTCCAAATCCAAATCGTATTTAAAATGGCTACTGTAACTGTTATTGGCTTTAGCATTGGGAAAATAATGTGCCAAAAAATTTGAAACCTATTTGCTCCATCAATAGTTGCTGCCTCATCTAATGATTTTGGAATAGAATTTAACGCTCCATGATATAAAAAGATTGATAAACTTGTACCAAAACCTAAATACATAATGATGATTCCGAAACGATTCAGCATTTCGAATTTTCCGAAAATCGTTACAAGTGGTATCATAACAGATTGGAAAGGAATTAACATAGCTGCTACAAAAATAAAGAAAATTACTGTTGCAACCTTACTTTTCATACGCGACAATGCATAGGCAGCCATTGCAGAAAAGACAATAATTACTACTAAACTACAAATTGTAATTAGCAGTGAGTTTCCAAATGTTCTTAAAAAGTCTAATTCCTTAAATGCCTGAATGTAATTATCAAAAGAAAAAGTGCTTGGTGGTTTTAATGTGTCTGAAAATATTTCTTTCTTAGTTTTAAATGAGTTGACAATCATCAAATAGAAAGGCGATAACCAAATTAGCGCCAGTAGAATCCCTAATATTTCAATTGGTATTAAATAAGCCTTTTTCATCACATCTCCACCTCACGTTTCTTGTTTAAATATACTTGCAATAACGCAATTGCTGCTACAATGATAAAGAATATAACTGCTTTAGCTTGAGCATATGCCATATTGTATTGTGAAAATGCGGTATTGAAGATTTCCATAGCGACCATTTGAGTAGAATTGTAAGGTCCGCCACCAGTGAGTGATAGATTTTGATCGTAAAGTTTAAACGTATTTGATAGTGTCAAAAACAAACTAACTGTGAATGCCGGTGCTACTAATGGGAAAACAACATACCAAAATCTTTGGAAAACGTTAGCACCATCTATTTCAGCTGCTTCTACTAATTCTTTTGACACACCCTCTAGATACGACACATAAATAACCATTATATATCCAGACATTTGCCAACTCATTAAAATCACTAAACCCCAGAAACCTGTCTCAGGAGTTGATAGCCAACCTTGTAATTTTTCACTGCCGATTATTGACCCGAAGCTAGCAAAGGCTTTCGTGAAAATAAACTGCCAGATAAACCCGAGGATTAATCCCCCTATCAGATTTGGCATAAAAAATATAGTTCTTAGTATTTTATTTGTCTTTAACTTTGTTGTAACAATAAGAGCTAAAGATAAACCAAACGTATTAATTAATATGATTGAAACAATTGAAAACTTGGTTGTAAACCAAAGAGAATTTATAAATTCTTTATCATGAAAAAGCTCTATGTAATGCTTAAATCCTACATATTCTTTTACTTGTATTCCATTCCAATCTGTAAAAGAATAATAAACGCCTACGACTAACGGTGCTACAACAACTACTGCTAATGCGAGTAACGCTGGGAATAAGAAGAACCAATAAGTTAAGTCCTTTTTACGCATCTTTTCACCTCCGATATATCAATGAATGACCTTTCATCCTAAATGAATATTGATGAAAGGTCATCCTTTTCCAAAAAGATAATTTCTATAATGGACTTTACTACCTATTAATGTTGAATAATTTTTTATTTACGATTATCTTCCCATGATTTTTTAGTTGTGTTTACAACTTCATCCCATGATGCTTTTTTGCTTAAGTATTTTTGAATTTGCACACCCAACTCGTCTTGTCCCCAACCTGTTGGATAACCCATAAACGTCCAACCAATTGTTTTACCTTCATTTGCATATTCATAAACGGCTTTAGATAGTGGATCTGAGATTTTAGAAGCATCGTATCCACTATAGGCTGGAATAAACTTAAAATCATTGATAACTGTTTCTTTACCTTTTTCAGAAGTATATAACCAATCTAAGAATTCTTTAGATGCCTCGATTACTTCTTTTTCAGCATTATTGTTAACACCCCAGTACATTGGAATCCCTACTGGAATACTGTCTTCTTTATACCCTTCTACAGGAATTGGTAAAATTCCAATACCATTGTTTGCAAATTCTTCATCGATTCCAGCGATTGATCCATATATCCAGTTTCCTTGTTGAATAATTGCTACTTTTTGAAGAGAGAATAATTCTTCAACTTGTTTTGAATAGTCCAAGCTTACAGTAGGTTGAACGGAGTATTGATTTTGCAAATCTAATATTTTCTTGAATGCATCACCATACTTAAAATCAACCTTTTTAGCATCATAAGCAGTTAAAACATTATTATCGAACTCCGGAGCAAGAAATGTATTTGATAAATGTAGACCCGTTACCCATGTTTCTTTACCAGGTAATGCAAATACAGATTGAATTCCTAATTCTTTTTTCTTGCTATCTAATTCTTTTACAGCTTTTTCTAACGAAGCGTAATCCGTAATTGTCGTCGGATCAATTCCTGCTTTTTTGAAGATATTTTTATTGTATATAAATCCGTAACCTTCTTGATTGTATGGAACACCTAGCACTTTCCCATCTAATGTTACTCCATCAAGTGTTCCTTCTAATGCAGCACCTGCAGCTCCTGAATCCGATAGATCCGCTAGCTTATCCTGCCAATCTGCCACATCTTGTGGTCCACCGATATTATAAATGGATGGTTCCTTACCCGAAGCAAATTTTGAGCGAAGAGCTGCGCCGTAATCCTCTCCTCCACCAACAGTTGTAATGTTAATTTTTACATCTTTATGTTCGTTTTCATAATCTTTCGCTACTTTTTCAAATTGATCTTTAAACTCCACTTTAAACTGGAACACGTCAATCGTGACTTGCTTATTTTTTGATCCTGATGTCCCCTCATTTGATGAATCTTCGTTAGAACCACACCCCGTTAAAATCCCCGTAATCCCTAGTGACATAGCTAAGAGCCCTGCACGCCATTTGTTTTTCACTTTTTCTCTACCCCTTTGTGATAAATTTTCATTTGCAAGCGTTTGCATAATTAATATAAAAAAATAATTCAAAATGCGAAAACGTTTGCACATAATGAATTATTTAAATCCTAACATATTGCTATTTATATAACAATATCTAATTTATGCGCAATTCTGTTTTTTTATCAAAGAAATGTGCATATTTTAGTTGGAATACTAGATTAATATAATCCCCAGGATGAACTGTTTTAGCAGAGTCAATTTTTCCTACAAAATTCTGTCCTTCCAAGTTTGCATATATCATTTGTTCCGCTCCTGTTAGTTCAGCTACTTCAATTTGTGTTTCAACAATATAATCATCATTACTTACAGAGTTGTTTTTCTCATTGCTTATATGTTCTGAACGAATCCCCATGAAAACTTCTTCACCATTGTAATTTTGTAATATTGACTGAAATTCTGTTGGCAATGGTATAGTTTTTTCACCAATTTGAATAGAACCTGATTGATAAACTCCTGTAAAAAAGTTCATAGCAGGTGAACCAATAAATCCTCCGACAAAAACATTTGCAGGTGCATCATACACTTCCTTTGGCGTACCAATTTGTTGGATAACCCCATCCTTCATGATGACAATTCTTGTTGCCATTGTCATTGCTTCTGTTTGGTCATGTGTAACATAAATGGTTGTCGGCTTTAATCGGTTATGTAGCTTAATAATTTCTGTGCGCATTTGTACACGTAATTTTGAATCTAAATTGGATAATGGTTCATCCATTAAAAATATTTTAGCATCACGAGCTATTGCACGACCTAATGCAACACGCTGACGTTGACCACCTGATAATGCTTTTGGTTTTCTGTTTAAATATGGTTCTAAATCTAAAATTGCTGCAACTTCTTTCACTCTTTTTTCAATTTCCTTTTTTGGGACTTTACGCATTTTCAATCCAAAAGCCATGTTATCAAACACTGTCAAATGTGGATATAAAGCATAATTTTGAAATACCATTGCAATATCACGATCTTTTGGTGGAACTTCATTCATACGCTTCCCATCGATTAAAAACTCTCCTTCTGAGATTTCTTCTAAACCAGCGATCATTCTTAAAGTTGTACTTTTTCCACAGCCAGATGGTCCAACAAAAACGATGAATTCTTCATCTTCTACATCTAGATTAAAATCTGATACGGCCTTTAGCTTTGTCTTATTATCATATATTTTCGAAATTCCTTTTAATTTTAAAGTTGCCATGTCTTTACACTCCCTTTTCTGTATTGCAAGAGTTTTGAGCGATCAATGACTAATAATGCAGCACCAAGCATTCCTGCCTCATTTCCAAAGACTGCTTTTTTAATTTCTAAAGGTTTTAATTTTAATGGTTCTACTTCAGTAAGAAGAAAACTCCACCAATCATCAGATGATTCAGAAACTCCTCCACCTATAACAACACAATCCATATCTAAAATTGCCTGTAAATTAGATATGACAATAGCGAAATCGGTAAGGAAAGCATTGCGAACAGCTATTGCACCTTTGTGGCCATTTGCTGCCATCTTAAATAATTCATGTGGAGTTACCAATTCCTCAGTTTTGGGATCTATAACATTATTATTTAATATTAACCTTCTTAAAGCAGTCCCAGAAACATATTCTTCACTGCAACCATATCGTCCACAGCCACAAAGAATACCATTAGGATACAAAATCATATGACCAATTTCTCCACCACCACCGTGCGCACCATTCATAACATTTCCATCAATAATTATTCCGCCACCCAATTTAGTTCCTACTGTTAAACAAACCACTCGACGATAATCCTTTGCAGAGCCAAGATATGACTCAGCTAGTGCTGCACAATTTGCATCGTTATTTATTTCTACACGAATTCCTGTAGCAGCTTGTAATTGTTTCTTTACATGAGTCCCTTTCCAGCCGGGTAATTCGGTTTCAAAAGTGACTATTCCTTCTTCACTATCTACCATCCCTCTCGTTCCTATACCAATCCCTATTAAATTAGGAAATTGTTTTTGTACCTCGAGAATTTTCTCTTCTAAATAAGGGTATAAAGGTAATTTTGTTGGAATCGTCGTATCAGCTATAACTTCACCAGTCTCACTTACAACACCTATACGTATTTTAGTTCCACCAATATCAACACCTAGTACTAGGCTCATTCTAGTTATCCCCTCCCAAAAGAAAGAACAAACGCTTCATACGGCCGAACTTTAAGCGTATTTCCTTCAATTTTTATATCCTCATAATTAGCAATAATTACTTTAAATTTATAATCTTGAATTTTGCAACATGACAGGTCTAATAATTCAGTTTCTTTAGAAAAGTTACTGATGACTAACCACTCTTGCTTTTCAAAAATACGTTTATAGACAAATAGATTGACATGATTAGCTAACAATAATTGAAATCGTCCATATGTGATAATATCGTGTTCTTTTCTTAGCTGAATAAGCTTTTGATACGTATAAAAAATAGATGATGTGTCTTCAAGCGCAAGTTCAGCATTGATTTTCGGTGTGTTGGGATTCATGTTAATCCACGGAGTTCCTGTTGAAAATCCTCCATCTGTACTCCATTGCATCGGAGTTCTTGCATTATCACGACCTGCTGCGTAAATACTGTCTAGTATTTCTTTATGTGGAATTCCTTGATTGCTTTTTTCCTTATACATATTCAAAGTTTCAATATCACGATAATCTTCTATCGATTTAAATTTTACATTCGTCATACCAAATTCTTCGCCCTGATAAATATATGGCGTTCCTTGTAACATATGAAGACAGATTGCTAGCATTTTAGCAGATTTTTCTCGATACTTTTCGTCATCACATCCAAAACGTGAAACAACTCGAGGTTGATCATGATTATTCCAATAAAGACTATTCCAACCTTTGTTATAAAGTGCTGTTTGCCATTTTTCTAAAACTTTTTTTAGCTTTACTAAATTGAAAGGTTGAATATCCCATTTTTCAAAAGGTCCATGATCGATATCCATATGTTCAAAAGTAAAGATCATGTTAACTTCTTGATTTGAAGGATCCGTATAAATTTTCGCTTCATCTGTAGAAGTACCAGGCATTTCACCTACTGTCATCACGTCATAATGGCTTAATACCTTAGCATTCATTTCTTGTAAATATGTATGAATATTAGGCCCATTAATATAATATGGACTTCCATCTCCATACAACTGACCAGCATAAACTTTCCCATCTAGTAATTTACTATCCTTTGAGATAAAATTGATCACATCCATTCGAAAACCGCCAATTCCTTTATCAAGCCAATAGGACATCATTTTATAAATGTCATCTCTTAGAGGTTGATGTTCCCAATTTAAATCAGGTTGTTTTTTTGAAAAAAGGTGTAGATAATACGAATTTGTGTTTTTTTCCTTCTCCCAAGCGCTACCTGAAAATACAGATCCCCAATTATTTGGTGGTAATTCACCATTTCCTTCACGCCAAATATAATAATCTCTATATTGTGAGTCCTTAGAGGAACGAGATTCTATGAACCAATGATGTTCATCTGACGTATGATTAACAACAAGGTCCATTACAATTCGAATCCCTACTTTTTTGGCCTCTTCTAACAATTGATCAAAGTCTTCCATTGTACCAAACTCACTCATAATTGAACTATAATTTCGAATATCATAACCATTATCATCATTTGGAGAATCATAAATTGGACTTAGCCAAATTACATCTATTCCTAACTTTTGCAAATAAGGAATCTTGGAAATAATTCCTTGTAAATCACCAATTCCATCCCCATTTGAATCCATAAAACTTCTCGGATAAATCTGGTAAACAACACTTTTTTTCCACCAAGGTTCGCTCAAAGGAACCATTAACGCACCTCCTAACATGAACTTTATGGAATAATTTTAATATTTTGTAATTATAAATGCAAGCGCTTGCACAAAAATATTTTTCTTGACTTATTCATTTTTGAGCAAATCATTTATTCGTATATATTCTACATTACAACATTTATATTCTATAAAAAATCATTTTATTATATATTCAATTTATTTTTAAAAATTCCTGTTTTAATATTATAGTTTTTTAAAAATAATGCATTCATACAAAAAGAGGCTATCAAAATGGGAAATTCAATCTCACTTTTGAAAGCCTCTTTTTGTTCTTTTTTGTTAAAAATAAATTATTTTTATCCTATAGATAAAACGATACTCTATTTAATGTCTCCCTTAAAACAATCCTACTGCTTTACCATTTTCGTCTACATCCATTTTCAATGCTGCTGGTTCTTTAGGGAGTCCAGGCATTGTCATAATATTACCTGTTAAGCACACCAAAAATTTAGCACCTAACTTTGGAATGATTTCTCGTACTGTAATTGTAAAATCTTCTGGTCGTCCTAATAGTTTTGGTTGATCTGACAATGAGTATTGTGTTTTTGCCATACAAACCGGCATTGAGTCCCAACCAAACTTTTCAATTTCAATCATTTGTTTACGTGCTTTATCTGTAAATTCTACATCTAGTCCACCATACACTTTTTGAACAATTGAACGTACTTTTTGTTCAATTGAATCAGTTACATCATATATAGGTTTAAAATGATTTTCTTTGTCGATTACTTCTAAAACTTTATTTGCAAGCTCGATACCACCTGCTCCACCATCTTCCCATACATTTGTACGAGCAATTTTAACCTGATGAGAGTCACACCAACTAATAATCTCTGCGATTTCTTTTTCAGTATCTGTAATAAATCGGTTTAATGCTACAATAGGTTCTACGCCATATTGACGGATTGTATCTATATGTTTTTCGAGATTTTTTATCCCTTTTTTAATAGCAGGTACATTTTCAAGTTGTAAACTTGATTTATCTACTCCACCATGCATTTTTAATGCTCTTGCAGTTGCTACAATTACTACAGCACTTGGCTTAAACTCACCTTGTACTGCTTTAATATCCATGAATTTTTCAGCACCTAAATCTGCACCAAAACCTGCTTCTGTAACGACAATATCAGCTAACTTACGCGCAGTTTGTGTTGCTTGAATAGAGTTACAGCCGTGTGCAATATTTGCAAAAGGTCCTCCATGAATAATTGCTGGAGTTCCTTCCATAGTTTGAACAAGATTAGGTTTGAAAGCATCCTTCAATAATAATGTCAATGCCCCTTCAACACCCAAATCACGAACAAATACTGGTTCTTTCTCAAAAGTATAGCCTATTACTATATCTGAAAGTCTTTTTTTCAGGTCTTGTAAGTCAGTAGCTAAACAGAAAATTGCCATAATTTCTGATGCTACTGTAATATCAAATCCATCTTCACGAGGTGTTCCTTGTCCTGGGCCGCCTAGACCGATTACAATATTACGTAATGCTCGATCATTCATATCTAGAACTCTTTTCCAGATAATACGACGAGGATCGATTCCTAGCTTATTCCCCTGGTGTATATGATTATCAATTAGAGCAGCAAGAGCATTATTAGCTGTTGTAATTGCATGTAAATCTCCAGTAAAGTGAAGATTTATTTCATCCATTGGCAATACTTGTGCATATCCACCACCAGTTGCTCCTCCCTTTATACCCATTACAGGTCCTAATGACGGTTCACGAAGAGCTACAACCACTTTTTTATGTAATTGATGAAGCGCATCAGATAATCCTACTGTTACAGTAGATTTACCTTCCCCTGCTGGTGTTGGATTGATAGCTGTAACTAAGACCACTTTTGCATCTGGTGTTAAGTGAGATAATTGATTTACATCAATTTTAGCTTTAAATTTCCCATAGAGTTCCAATGCTTCTTCAGGAATCCCTGCAGCTTCCGCGATTTCTGTAATTGGTTGCAATGTCGCATTTCGAGCAATTTCTAAATCTGATAATGGTTGAGTAGTTTTTGACACAGTAAAGCCTTCTTTCATTAAAAAATTTAAAAGGAGCGTAAAAGCTATACTCACTCTTTTGATACAATAACCATACTATAGAATAGAATTTTCATCAATATGATTCAAACCTCGACAATCAATTGACATATTTTATACATTCATGTATAGTTTATCCATCCTTTATTTTTTTATAAATCTGAAAACTTAATTTGTTGTTGGGAGGAACGCGAATGCCCCAAGGAAAAGTAAAATGGTTCGATAACGAAAAAGGCTATGGTTTTATTGAGTACAATAATGGTGATGACGTTTTTGTCCATTTCACAGGAATTCAACAAGAAGGTTTTCGTACAT
The DNA here is from genome assembly GCF_003576525.1 of Rummeliibacillus sp. POC4. Taxonomy (GTDB): domain Bacteria; phylum Bacillota; class Bacilli; order Bacillales_A; family Planococcaceae; genus Rummeliibacillus. The sequence continues at coordinate 28,569 of NZ_QWUA01000031.1, forward strand.
TAGAAGAAGGACAAAATGTAAGTTTTGATATTATTGAAGGAAATCGCGGACCTCAGGCTGCCAATGTGATTAAATTATAAATTTAAATAGTAAAGCTCCTCACTCTTACTGTGAGTAGCTTTTTTATATTATGCACTTATTCTTATCGCTTCTATCCTGACAATTTGATGTTTATTGACTTGGTTTACGATAAACTTAAATCCGTCTCTTTCGAAACAATCTCCCTCTTTTGCATTATCTTGATGTGACATAAACCATCCACCAATTGTATCAATATCTTCCTCAACAATTTGTACGCCTAACATACTGTTTACTTGATCAAGTAACACTTTACCATCAAAACTAAAATGACCTTCGCTTACTTTTTGAATCTCCGGTAATTCATCTTCATCAAATTCGTCACGTATTTCTCCTACAATTTCTTCAATAATATCTTCAATTGTCACAATTCCAGATGTTCCGCCATACTCATCGAGTAAAACAGCCATATGAATTCTTTCTTTTTGAAATTTAATGAGTAGGCTACTGATGGGAACTGTTTCAATAATACGAATTACGGGTTGCATAAAATCTTGAACTTTTTTTGTTTTACTGTTTTCATCTATTATCAATGCTGATAAAAGTTGTTTCATATTAACAATTCCAATTACATGGTCTTTATCACCATCTATAACTGGATATCGAGTATATTGCTCTACATTCATCAGCTCAAAAACTTCACTTAAAGTTGTTTCCTTATCAAAACTTACAATTTCCGTACGAGGCACCATAATTTCTTTTGCAATCCGTTCGTCAAATTCAAAGATTCGATTCACTAATTTATACTCAGAAGGATTAATTTCACCATTCTCATAGCTATCAGATAAAATCATTCGTAATTCTTCCTCGCTATGAACTTCTTCTCCTTCAGATTGCATTTTTAAGCCAAAAATACTTGTTAATATTCTTGCTGATCCGTTTAATAATTTTATAGCTGGATACATGATGTTATGGAAAAGAATGATGGCACCTGAAAAATTCAAGGTAATCATTTCCGCTTGTTGGATAGCTAACGTCTTAGGCGCTAACTCACCAACTACAACATGTAAAAAGGTAACAACAGAGAATGCAACAATAAACGATAATATAGAAGCTGTATTGCCTTCAATATTAAATGCTTCAAAAATTGGATGTAATAATTTTTCTGCAGTTGGCTCACCAATCCACCCTAATCCCAAAGCTGTTATTGTTATACCAAGCTGGCAAGCAGATAAATATTCATCTAGATGAGTAATTACCTTTTTGGCCCTCTTCGCCTTTTTATTTCCTTCTGCCAGCAACTGATCCACTCGTGTAGATCTTACTTTCACAATAGCAAATTCAGTTGCAACAAAAAATCCAGTCATTGCAATTAAAATTACAAACAGAACTAAATTACTGGCTATCTCAATGTCCAAATATGGTCTCTCTACGCTGAATATTGATCAACGCAGAGAATTCACCTCCTGTTATCTTACTATTCTAAATTTATAGGAAATCCTATAAAAAAAGCAAATTAAAGCTATTATTAATTTATTAATTTAAACTAAAAATTATAAATAATTTCACATTTAAAGATTAAAAGAATAAAAGAGTAAAAATAAAAAAACAACTGGTAGGAAAATGTTTTCTAAACCAGCTGTTTTATGATTAATTTTGTATTAAACTGCAAAGCTGCAAAAAAGAGCTTGTTTCACTTTATCGTATTCATCCCTTTATCTAACTGCGGCAACTGCAAAAAATTCTTGGTATAACGCTTGTAAAATTACATTTTCAAATTTTTCTTGTACGCCGAAGGATAAACTTACTTCTGATGAACCTTGGTTAATCATTTCGATATTAGCACCAGTTGTTGCTATAGCATTCGTTGCTCGAGCTGCCAAACCAGTATTATTATTCATACCTTCTCCGACAATAACAATCATTGAGAAACCGTGACGGAAATATGCATCATCTGCATGTAATTCGTCATAAACACGTTTTATAATACGCTCTTCCTTTTCTGGCGATAGTTGATGACTGCGAATAATGACTGAAATATCATCTAAGCCTGACGGTGTATGTTCATAAGAGATATGCTCTTCTTCTAAAATTTGCAACAATTTACGTCCAAATCCAATTTCTCTATTCATTAGATATTTACTTACATATAAAATTGAAAATCCTGAATCAGCAGAAATCCCTGTCACTGGGCGATGATTCTCCTTACGTTTAGAAACTATTTTCGTACCCTCCACCTTCGGATTATTTGTATTTTTGATATTCACTGGAATGCCCAATTTTACAACAGGCATTAATGCTTCATCATGAAATACAGAAAAACCTGCATAGGATAACTCTCGCATTTCTCTGTATGTAATTTCTTGAATTTCTGCTGGGTTATTGACCACTTTTGGATTTGCACTAAATACACAATCTACATCTGTGAAGTTTTCATACAAATCAGCTTGAACAGCAGCAGCTAAAATAGAACCTGTAATATCAGAACCACCACGGTCAAAAGTTCTTAGTACTCCTGCCTTTGTAAATCCAAAAAAGCCGGGAAAAACAATAATTTCTTTTGAATTTTTTAAGCTATTTAATTTCGCATAGGCTTCTGCCACCGCCATAGCTCGTTCTGGACCATCATTCACGATTAAACCTGCTTCTTTTGGATTAACATATTTTGCATTCATACCAATGCTTTTAAAGTAAGCAGCAATCATCTTCGCGTTATTATCTTCACCACTTGCTTTTAATGTATCCAATAAAAAATCATCACTAATTTTAGAAGCTTCTTCTATACGAGCATGTAAATCTGTAGCAATGGCTTCAGTTATTTTGTCGTCAAGATTCAAACCTTCTGCATTCTCTTTATATCTAGAAACTACCTGTTGTAATTCAGCTTGATATTCTTTTCCCTCAATTACTGCATTTGCTAACTGGATAAGTAAATCTGTCACTTTTATATCATTACTAAAACGTTTGCCGGGAGCAGAAACAACTATTATTCTTCGTGTAGCATCCGATTTCACGATGGCTGCAACTTTCTTAACTTGTTCTGCACTAGCGACTGAAGTCCCACCAAATTTACATACTTTCATCTCATCAGATCCTTACAATTTATTTAAAAATTTTGTTTTTGTATTTCTATAAAAAACATTTGTTTTTTCACAGTGTACAAATTATCCTAATAATAGTCAATACTTTTTCAAAAATTCTTATTAAACTGATTAAATAAAAAACATAAAGTTCTGTATATTCTAAAATGACGCAATTTTCCATTTAATAAAAACACCATAAGATTAACATTCTTATGGTGTCTTTATCAACATATATTTTTATATTAATTATGCTTTAGTATATACTTTTAGTAATTCTTCACCTAAAAATTGTAACTGTTCGCCAACAGTACATGATTCAATACAAAATTTATGAGCACCGGATTTTCCCCGCTCTTTTCGCATTTGTTTTTTTGCTAAACAGCCTTCGCAATAGTTTTCTAATAATTCATCGATTTCTTTTACTATGGTGCTCTGCTCGATCAAATGGAATCACCTCATTTTGCAGTATTTTTCTATTCTACTACCGAAATTTTGAAAGTCAAGTGATATAGTAAATAATATAAGCAAGTAAGCCATTACTATGCACCGTTTTCAAATTTACATCAATTTTACTTTCTATGTGTTAATATTCAAGTATAGAACTTGGAAGTGGTGATAAAATGTTAGAAGTATATATCGACGCAGCTAGTGCAGGAAATCCCGGACCTAGTGCTATTGGCATTTATATAAAAGGCGAAGGTCACCAAGTGAAAATTAGTGAGTCTGTTGGTATTACGAATAACCACATAGCTGAATTTATGGCTCTTATCCGAGGATTGCAAGAAGCAGCTAAATTATCTAAAGGCATTATTTCAGTGCGTTCCGACTCCAAAATTGTTGTATCATCAATCGAAAAAGAATTTGTAAAGAATGACGAATATAAGCCCTATTTACAACAAGCATTAACACTTATAGAGCGATTCGAGTTATTCTTTATAAAATGGATACCTGATTCCCAAAACAAAGCAGCAGATGCCCTTGCTCGACAAGGCATTCAAAAAACGAAAAAGCAATAAGATATAAAAAGACTTAATAGCGCCCATTAGCTATTAAGCCTTTTACTTATTCAATAATATTCATTAATGCACCTATCGCTCCGCTAAATCCATGATCCTGTAAGAAAATAGGTGTTTTCTTTTTTAGAATAGTATAATTTGCAATGATATCTCGAAGTTTTTCATTGTTATCTAGTGTAGTACCAATATATATTATATGTTCTGTATCCATTTGTTCTGCTAATTGAATACTTAATGTCGTAATAACTTCGCCTACTAAACCTTGAACTGTTGCTAACACATCTTCTGTTTCGTAATTTGTTTCATCATTAATGCCGACTTTTCCAAAATTACTTGCAGTTAAAGTAGGTTGAAGCTCAGTTGGTGAATCCATCCCCTGGTAAATATCTTGAACTAATAAATCAATCCCTTGTCGATTGCCTTTTTTAGCAAGATGCAAAACTTCCTCATAATTGTGAACGCCTGTTGTTAGCGATGCAAGTCCAATTAGTGTCCCACCACCAACGCCAGTACCACCAATTCGCATATGTTTTTCAGCATCCATATAATGGATTGAGGTTCCTGTACCGATATTCGTAATAATACTTTTATCAAAAGAATAGCCTTCTTTTTCTAATTGATATCGAACTCCTTTTAATGTTGCCTCAAACTCCACTATATAATGGATAGAATTGACCTTATCAAGTAGAACTTTAACTTGTTCTGTACGTCCACCTGTTAAACCAATTTCATCAATATCATGTTGGTTAATCCAATCTAATACATTTGGTAAATCATTCGATGGGAAATGTTGCAATTGAATCTCGTGCTGATCGTTCATATATGCTAGTTTAGTAAGTGTTCCCCCAGCGTCAATGCCTATTGTATTTGTCATCAAAATCTGCCCCTTCTTAATCGCCCATTAATACTTTACTCGGTTATTACTTTTTAAGCAATGCACCATTCTATATATTGAAAATGCTAATTGAGTCAATTTTACATTTATAGTTTTTACTATTTAAAAGAGAAGTTTCTATCTACACATTTATAAATAATAGTTTGAATTTCTAAATTCTAATTAATATTCTTGTTCTAATCAAACTATAAACAATGAACAAATCTATCATTACACATCCATTAAACTGTTATCGTTTAATTTATTTCTCAAATAAAAAATTCACATTTTAGACAAAATTATTTACCTATTATAGCACATTGGCTTTGTTTTGAAAATGCTTTCATAGATGTAAATGATAAAATAATAGACATCTAATTATTTTTGCAGAATAATAAGATATGTGTAATTATTTTCTTTTTGGGGTGAACTTTTTCAATGCAACTATAGAATAGCTTAAAAAACGAAGAAAAGTATAAAAGGATTGCTCAAGAAAGGGAACTAATTCTTTCTAAAGCAAATAAAAATTTATCCACTGTTTTTTGTCTTAACTTAGAACATACTTTTAAGTATGAACGTATTATTCGTACACTGCAAAGAGGTGCTAAGTTAGAGTTAAACAAACACCACGATGAAATTGAAGTGAAATCTGGTTTTCATATTGTCGGCAGCATTCCAGAAAATGCAGCAAAAGAAATTAATCAATTAATGTCAGAAAGACGTAGTTACAATGCTATTATCTTAAGTATTCTCGGTAGAGATGGTACTGATTTTCAAACATCTACTATTATAGAAAATGGACAAGAAAAGACCATTAAACATTTAGGAATAGAAATTTTAATCGAATTTCCTATGATATAGTTGATTTCCACTCTTATTCCTATTAAAAGCCCCTCATTATAAGAGCGGGCTTTTATTAATGTAAAATTGTACTGACTTGTTGCCAACAATTCATATTTTATTACATAAAATATTCGAGCATTTGAGTCTTTTTATCAAAAGAAATTAGTTTTTATAATGATTTGATTTTCTATTTTAGTAATTTTGATATACGATATAGATAATGTTTTATTTATTAAACGGAGGAAATTGCAAGTGACACAACAAAAAGAACTTTATAAAGAAGCAATGGCAGTTTTAAAAAAGACTAGTCGAACTTTCTTCATCCCCATTACATTTTTAGAAAAAGACCTAAAAACTACTGTAGGAACAGCTTATTTATGCATGAGAGCCATCGATGAAATAGAAGATCATGAGGAATTGCCTAACCATATTAAAACAGAGCTATTAAACGAAACAAGTAAATTATTGTTAAAGCCTTTTGACAATGATGCTTACATGAAATTATTAGAACCTTACAAAGATCAATTACCGGAAGTAACATTACGGCTGAGTGATTGGTTAACTCTATGCCCTGAGGAAATTCGTGAAACTGTTGCAGCTTCAACTAGTGAAATGGCAGAAGGAATGGCGAAATGGGCGTCTAAAGAATGGATTGTCAAAACGAAAGAAGATTTAGATGAATACACCTATTATGTTGCTGGTCTTGTTGGTGTTATGCTATCAGATATTTGGTGCTGGGGTGCTGGTATCGAAACAAATCGAGAACTTGCGATAGGCTATGGCCGAGGATTACAAGCTGTCAATATTTTACGCAATCAATCTGAAGATCAAGAACGTGGAGTAAGCTTTGTCCCAGAAGGATGGACAAGAGAAGATTTGTTCAATTATGCAGAAGAAAATTTAGCTAAAGCGGATGAATACAATAAAAGTATTTCAAAACGCAGTATTTTAATGTTTTGTAAAATTCCTCTTGCATTAGCACATAAAACACTCGACACAATGCGAAAAGGAAATAAAAAAATGACGCGTAAGGAAGTCGAACAAACTGTTGAGGAACTAACCGCTGAATAACTTAGATTTTAAGACAAAAGAAAACTGACTCTAACCGGTCTGTTTTCTTTTGTCTTTTAAATTTACTATTTGATATTGGTTACTACATAATCACATAATTTACGGAAGTTAGTGATAAATCTTTCATTTGACTCTTTTGACCTTTTTTTCGGCCCTTTTGTTCTTCCACCAGCCTGACGAATTTTTTGGTTGATATGACGCGAATATAGAAGTTGATCTATATTTTCAGACGTATATTGTAGACCATTTTGATTCATAACATAGCCACCTTTTGCTAACACCATAGCGGCAAGACCATAATCCTGTGTTATTGAAATATCCCCTTTTTGTAGTTGATTAACTAGTGCAAAGTCAACTGCATCTGCACCTTTAGAAACTATTACCGTTTTAATACCTTCTATTTCAAATCGATGTGAGGTATCACAAAAAATAATTACTTCTAATTGGAACTCTTTTGCAATTTGAATGGCCTCTTTAACGACAGGACACCCATCGGCATCTATACATATTTTTGACATTTGTCGTACCTCCTATATATAGTTTACCTTATTTAATCGTACATAATAATGCTTAATTGCCACAATTGTTAGCGCTTTCCGGTTAAAAATTCAGTTAATTTCGTATTTTTATAATATTAAGTGATTGAAAATTCATATGATTAAGTCTAAAATACAAATATACTTTACTAATACTTCATGGGGGTTTTCAAAATGGTCACAACAATGTCAGATTCACAAAAAGTAGCAACTGAATATATTGATTCAGTGTATAACAACCTTAAAGAAAAACACGGGCATGAACCAGAATTTTTACAAGCAGTTAAAGAAATTCTATATTCTTTAACACCCGTATTTGCACAACGTCCTGAGTATATGAAAGCAAGTCTTTTAGAAAGAATCGTTGAACCAGAACGTGTAGTAAAATTCCGTGTATCTTGGGAAGATGATCATGGTAAAATTCAAGTTAACCGTGGCTATCGAGTTCAATATAGCTCAGCAATCGGACCTTACAAAGGTGGCCTACGCTTCCATCCATCTGTTAACGAAAGTATTATCAAATTCTTAGGTTTTGAGCAAATTTTCAAAAACTCATTAACAGGTCAACCAATTGGTGGTGCAAAAGGCGGTTCAGACTTCGATCCAAAAGGTAAATCAGATGCTGAAATCATGCGTTTTTGTCAAGCATTTATGACCGAATTACATAAATATATTGGACCTGACGTTGACGTGCCAGCTGGTGATATTGGTGTAGGAGCTCGTGAAATTGGTTTCTTATTTGGTCAGTATAACCGTATCCGTGGAGCATATGAACCAGGTGTTATTACTGGTAAGTTACCACGTTTTGGAGGTTCTTTAGCTCGAAAAGAAGCAACTGGTTATGGATGTGTTTACTTCGTACAAGAAATGCTAAAAGAAATAAACATGACATTTGATGGTGCAACTGTTGTCGTTTCAGGTTCAGGAAATGTTTCAACATATGCGATTGAAAAAGCACAACAATTAGGTGCAAAAGTTGTTGCATGTTCTGATTCAAACGGTTATATATTTGATTCAAATGGCATCGATTTAGATACAGTTAAAGAAATTAAAGAAGTGCGACATGGTCGTATTAAAGAATATGTTGAAACTCACCCAAATGCAACTTATACAGAAGATTGTCATGGTATTTGGTCTATTCCATGTGATATTGCCCTTCCATGTGCAACACAAAATGAAATAGATGAGGAATCTGCTAAGACACTTGTTAAAAATGGCGTAAAAGCTGTTGGTGAAGGTGCGAATATGCCTTCTACTCTTAAAGCCATCGATGTTTACTTTGAAAATAATGTATTGTTCGCACCTGCTAAAGCTGCAAACGCTGGTGGTGTAGCTGTTTCTGCTCTTGAAATGGCACAAAACAGTATGCGTCTATTCTGGACATTTGAAGAAGTAGATCAAAAATTGCATGACATCATGACATCTATATACAAAAATAGTGTCCAAGCTGCAAAAGAATTTGGTCATGAAGGTAACTTATTAATCGGTGCCAACATCGCAGGATTCTTAAAAGTTGCAGATGCAATGATTGCACAAGGTGTTATCTAATCATTAATAATGTTTTTCTCTTTAGTATAGTAAAGCGGTAAATCCTAATGGGTTTACTGCTTTTTTCGCCATATTTGTCCATTTCAACACTTTTCTCCTCTCTTTAGGCTATTTTTTACTATTATGAATTACAATAACTTACAATAACATGAAAGGGGGTATGGAAAATGGAACTGATTTATAAAGGTACAACCAAAGATGTTTATAAAATTGATGAAAATCATTTTGTTTTACAATTTAAACATGTTTTAAGTGACCAAGGGGTGACAAGTCACAATAATGTTGGAACAACTACTGAAATCATGAACGCAAGTCATAGTTTAACAACATACTTTTATAAAAGATTAAAAGCAATCGATATTCCGACATATTATCTATCTTCAAATATGGAAGAGGCAACAATTACTGTAAAGCCAACTACTCTTATAGGCAATGGCCTTATAGTATTATGTCAGTTTCCAAGTGCTAATACGCTTTGGCATTATGACCAAGATGGTCATGAACTTGAAGATGTTGTATCTATTTCATATTTTGAAGATGAACATCAAAATGATTCTATTGCTAAATCGATTTTATTTGAAAAAGGAATTTTATCCAAAGATGAAGAACGATCATTAGAATTACTTTCTATTGATATTTCGAATTTTGTAAGAACTGAATTGGCCAAAAAAGGTCTAAAACTTCATGAGATAAAGTTAAAATTTGGCCGTGAAACTCAAAATGGTGATTTGCTTTTAATCGATGAAATTTCAGGCCAGAATATTATTGCTTACCAGGATACCAAATATATTACCCCTCTGTTACTAGACAAGATAATATTAAACAAATAATACATGTAGCCTAACCTTAGTGTTAGGTTTTTTAATTTCTTGTTTTTTCTGAAATGTTTTACTTTACTAAATATACGTTTTATAATGAAAATAATTCGTATTACGTAATAAAAGGGAGTGCTATAAATGATTGATAATATTCTTAAACGCAAGGATGTTCCCGTTTCTGAAACTTGGGATTTAACGGATCTTGTAACAAATGAAGAAGCATACAATGAAGGTGTAAAAAAAGTATTTGAAGATGCAAAAAAATTCAATCTTCAATATCAAGGGCATATTACGGATGCAAAGCAAGTAGCTAATGTTATTACCGATTATGAAGCTTTAGTAGAAGCTATAATTCCTTATGGTGCATTTATGTCATTAGATCTTGAAACAGATCAAACAAATGACTTTGCTCAAATGCGTGCTAACAACTTTGGAAATATTTCATCTCAAATTGCTAGTTTAGTATCATTTGTAGATAGTGAAATACTTGCCTTACCGACGGAATTACTAGAAGAAGCTATTCAACTAGCACCAAATTATACACACTATATTAAACGCCTTATTGCAAAAAAAGAACATCAATTACATCCTGAAGCGGAAAAAGCTTTAGCTGCACTTGGTTCTACTTTTGATGCTGCATATGGTATATACAATACTACTAAACTAGTTGATATGAAATTCAAAAACTTCACTGTTGGTGATAAAAGTTATCCACTGAGCTATAACCTTTTCGAAGGAGATTGGGAACTAGAGTCTGATAAGAATATCCGTCGTGAAGCATTCAAAGCATTTTCTGAAAAACTAGCTGACTATCAACATACAACAGCTAAAGCATACAACACACATGTACAAACTGAAAAAACAATTGCTAATTTACGTGGCTACGAATCGGTAATCGATTATCTCCTATTTGACCAAGAGGTAGATCGTGATTTATACAATCGTCAAATTGATGTAATTATGAAGGAATTAGCACCACATATGCGCCGTTATGCAAAACTTCTACAAAAAGAACATGGCTTAGATAAGATGACTTTTGCTGATTTAAAAATCTCCCTAGATCCTGATTATGAGCCATCTATCACTATCCCAGAGTCACGTGATTATATGAAAAAAGCACTTGGAGTTATGGGAGAAGATTATGTAAAAATGATTGATAGTGCATTTGAGGATCGCTGGATAGATTTTGCGAACAACGAAGGAAAATCTACTGGTGCATTTTGTTCTAGTCCATATGGATCCCACTCATATATTTTAATTTCTTGGACTCAACGTATGAATGAGGTTTTTGTATTAGCCCATGAACTAGGCCATGCTGGACATTTTAAAAATGCGCATAAACATCAATCTTATTTCAACAGTGAATCTTCTACTTATTTCGTAGAATCACCATCAACTATGAATGAAATGTTAATGGCCAATTATTTACTTAAAAATTCGAATGATCCACGTTTTAAACGTTGGGTAATTTCAACCATAGTCGCTCGTACTTACTATCATAACTTTGTTACTCACCTTTTAGAAGCTGCATATCAACGAAAAGTTTATGAATTAGTGGATGCTGGTGAAAGTGTTAATGCAACCATTTTAAACGATTTAAAACGCTCCGTTTTAGAAGAGTTCTGGGGAGACGATGTAGAACTTAATAAGGGGGCTGAACTAACTTGGATGCGCCAACCACATTATTATATGGGGTTATATCCTTACACTTACAGCGCAGGGTTAACAATTTCTACACAAGTATCACAACGTATTTTACATGAAGGTCAACCAGCGGTAGATGATTGGTTGAAAGTCTTACAAGCTGGTGGTACTAAGTCACCTGTTGAATTAGCACAAATGGCTGGTGTGGACATTACAACCGATAAACCTCTACAAGATACAATTGCCTTTATCGGCTCATTAATTGATCAATTAGAAGCGTTGACAGAGGAAATCCATCAAGCTAAATAAGAATTATACTCACTACTATAAATTATTAAAACAGAAAGAGATGGCTACCAAATTACTGGTGCCATCTCTTTCTATTTTCAAACATTTATCTTCTTATATTTCTAACTTGACGATTTTTTGTCCATACACCGATGATGATTAATAATACCATACTAATAATTGGTATAAGATGTTCCATCATAGGGAAAGTAGCTTCAACAAGTTGATGACCATACTTATCATCTACAACCATTGTGCCTGCAGTGTAAGCAATTAATAATGCACCAATCCAAATAAGAATTGGAAATTTCTCCATTAACTTAATAATAATTTGGCTACCAAAGACGATTAAAGGAATACTAACAAGTAATCCTAATGCGACAAGGCCAATGTGACCATTCGCAACTCCAGCGATGGCAAGTACATTATCTAAACTCATCACAAAGTCCGCAACAATAATTGTTCGAACTGCTGCAAATAAGTTATTACCACTTTTAACATCTGGATCTTCATCTCCAGATCTTAATAAGTCAAATGCAATGTAAAGTAGCAATAAGCCACCGACTACTTTTACTAACGGTATTTGTAAAAGCCAAACGGCTACAAATGTTAAGACAATCCGTAAACCAATGGCGCCACCTGTACCAAGTAAAATTGCCTTTTTACGTTGTTCTTTTGCTAAATTTCGGCAAGCGAGTGCAATTACGACTGCATTATCCCCACTCAAAACGATATCTAACAAAATAATTGAAGCTATTTTTGCTAGGAATGCTGCTTCCATTTATTCTCCCACTTTCTAAAATCCTATCTTGTACTATTCTACTCTTTTCAACAGAAATGAAAAGGAAAATCTATTGTTTTTTGGAACATATTTATACTTTCTTACTCTAAAACAGTTTACGATTGAGCTATCAATTTTATTCTTCCATTCGTGATAATTAACTTCAGTATTTGTTAAAAATCTCAAATATTTACGATTATTACTTATATAAAGTTCCTCATTCATACCACTACTGATATTTTATAAACTGTAGCAATTATATTCAATCACCGTGATAAATAATGGTTATCACATCAAAATATCAAAATAAAGAAGCTATCGTACTTTCCAAGTATCTTACTTGTATTTAGTTTCACCTTATATAAACTACTATAAAAAATAAGAATATTTGGATTTTTCACTCATTTTTCATATATTATTAATTATGTATTTATATTATGCGTTGAAGGAGTGTTTAGGGTGAAACCAAGACTTTTAGTTATGAGAGAGATAGACCATCATTTTCTAGATTATTTATCTAATTATTTTGAAACAGACTACCAACCATCTTTTTCTAGAGAACAATTTCTAACTTCACTAGAAAGTGCACAAGCTATCTTAAATTATGGTATTAAAATTGATGAAGAACTCATTCAACATGCTCCTCGATTAAAACTAGTTAGTAACATAAGTGTTGGATATGATAATTTTGATATTGCTGCAATGAAGAAAGCTGGAATAATTGGTACACATACACCTAATGTATTAAATGACTGTGTGGTAGATTTAACATTTGGTCTTATGTTAAATACCTCTAGAAGAATCAGTGAACTTGCCTCTACTATTAAAAGGAAAAAGTGGATTATAAAAGATGATGTAAATTATTATGGACTTGATGTACACCACAAAAAATTAGGCATTATTGGACTGGGACGTATTGGTGAAGAACTAGCTAGACGTGCTAAACTTGGGTTTTCAATGGATGTTAGTTATTATAATCGTCGTAAAAAGAGTGAATTAGAGAATGAAAATATTTTATGGAAACCACTAGATCAACTTCTAGAAGAATCTGATTTTGTTGTTCTACTAACACCACTTACTGAAGAAACAAGGAATTTAATGAATGCTTCTAAGTTTGAAAAGATGAAAAAAACAGCGATATTCATTAATATGTCAAGAGGTGCGACGGTAGACGAAAAAGCACTGTATAATGCGTTAAAAAATCATGATATTTACGCAGCTGCTTCGGACGTATTTGTTCATGAACCTATAAACAATGATAACCCATTGCTTGAATTAGATAACTTTACAGCAACCCCACATATAGGTTCCGCTACGCAAGAAACTAGAAACGCCATGACAAAACTAGCTATAGAAAATACGATAGAGGTCTTAATTAACGGAAAAATGCAAAATGTGGTGCCTGAGCTTCAAATGCTTTTAAAATAAGTGTAGGATTTATCAAGAGGAGTTTGATATCTTCAATACACTAAATTGTAGTGTATAATTAAAAGAAGTTCTTATTAGTTTTTAAAGTAAAGGAAGTTTGTATATATGGAAGCAAAAAATCCAGGAAAATTAACTGAAGATGAATTAGCAGTATATGAATTTGCACTTCGAGATGAATTTAATGGTATGCACATTCCTCCTGAAAAGCAGGAATATTACCTTGAAAAAATTCTAAAATCAAACGAAGAGTGCATCTTGCATTTAAGAAAAAAAGGTGCCATAGCTATCTCAAGAGAAGTTGTCACTGAAGACAATATTTTCGGAGCATAATATCTTCATTAACACCGATGATGGAAGTAAAAGGTCAAGTACTACGACTATACAGTAGTAACTTGACCTTTTTACTATTTTTTGAATTTAGGATAACCAATTAGTATCGCTACAATTGCGCAAATCCCCATTAAAATTGGATAATATGAATATTGCAACATATCAATAGTTGAAATCCCTGCTACACTTGCAGCTGCTAATAATTGTGGCGAATAAGGTAAAAATCCTTGCCAAACACTCGCAAAAATATCTAATAAGCTGGCTGATTTTCGATGATCAACTTGATATTGATCAGCAATATTTTTGGCAATTGGACCAGTCATTAAGATTGAAATTGTATTATTTACTGTTGAAATATCTGTCACACTAACCAGTGAGGCAATTCCAAACTCTGCTCCCTTTTTCGAACGAATACGTGTTGAAATCGTATAAAGTAAATATTGAATACCACCATTATGTTGTATTAATGCAACTAAACCACTAATTAGAATAGCAATAATTGCAATATCCTCCATTCCTATCATTCCCTCACTTACTGCTTTGATGAATGAAAGGAACGTTAACTTACCATTGATAAAACCAACAATAGCTGAAGCGATAATACCTCCGATTAAAACTTTTAATACATCAACACCGATTAATGCAACGATCAATACAAACAGGTAAGGTATGACAGAAATAATGGAATAATCATAATTTCCTTGTAAGGATTGACTCTTTCCCATAGTCATTAAAGCTATTATGATTGCAGTAACCATGGCTGCCGGTAGGACGATACGTAAATTCACTTTAAATTTATCCTTCATATCTGTTCCCTGTGTACGAACTGCAGCAATGGTGGTGTCTGAAATAATGGATAAATTATCGCCAAACATCGCTCCTCCAACAACAGTTGCCATAGCTAGTCCCATTGATATACCAGTAGCATCAGCAATTCCAACACCAATTGGCGCTAATGCAACTACTGTTCCCATTGATGTCCCCATTGAAAGTGAGATAAAACATCCAATGATAAATAAGCCAACTAATAAGAAGTTCTCTGGCAAATATGACAACCCTAAATTTACAGTTGACTCTACTGCTCCCATTTCTTTAGCTACGCTTGAAAAGGCTCCTGCTAATACAAATATAACGACCATTAGCATTACATTTGCATTGCCTGCTCCTTTTGTGAAAATTTCAATTTTTTTCGTCATCTTCTCTTGACGATTCATCATAAATGATAGTATACAACTAACTCCTACGGCAACATTTAATGGCATAGCCGTAAAATCTTTTGTTACTATACCTGTTCCTATAAATAAAAGTACAAATACAACAAAAGGAAGTAACGCCCATTTATTGCCCTTTTCAATATGTTCCATGTATAAAAAAATACCTCCATCTTAACAAAAAGCGTATCAAAAATTTACTAGAGACAAATTTAATCATACTGAAAAGACGTTAATTTGTAAATTTTTTATGTCTTTTGAAAATTCATATTTTCATATTTATTTCTAGTTATACTGTTATTGATAACTTTAATAAAAAAGATATCTCAATAAATAGTGAGATATCTCTTTTGGTCCTTTAAATAGATATTCCTGAAAATGCACTATACAACAATAAACCCAAAATACCTATTACTACTATTAGCAAGAAAGTCGGGATAAAAATTGTAAAAAATGCTTTCCAATTCGAAAATCGATGTGCAACAGCAATACCAGCTATATTAATCACTAATGACCAGACTGAAACAATTGTGCTGATTAGAAGTGAAGCAAAAGCGGCAATATTTAATATAATCGTTGATGATTCATAGTTTGTATCAAAAAAGGTTTGAGGCGAATTTGCCATCCAAACAATCAGAAATGGAGTTATCGCTATTGATGGAATAGAGGAAACACTTGTTACTTTCCAAATATCCTCAAAACTACCCTTACCACCGAAGATTTTACCTACGATCCAAGTAACAGCTGTACCAATGGCAACACTAACTGCACCTATAAAAGGTCCTGTAATAATACATGCCAAAAGCAATAACCATGTTTGAAAAGAGGGATAGAGCTTTGTATCTTCTAATTCTGAAATTCCCGTAGCAATTCCACCCAATAAAATAAATCCAATTGTATATGTCCAATTTTTATGTTCTAGTATGAATTGGGCAGTTTTTTTAGGATGAAGCCAAATTGAGAAAAAGGGCTGAATCTTATAATCTGTTCGCTTTTCTTGAGGCTGGTTCATTAATTCTATTTTCTCTCCTTGCAGCAATATATTTTAATAGAGTGATTTGATTTAAATATGAAAGTTATAATAATATTTCATTAAAATAAGGTCCTATATGTTCGATATAGAGATTTGCGTCCTGTTTTGAATTTAAGGTTAAAAGTGTACGATACCCATCCACCTTAAGTGTTGCTCCAATATTATACTGATCTAATTTTTCTTGTAGCTGCTCTTTCGTAAGGATATGGAAATGCTCTAGAACCCCAATTTCAAGCAAGTCGAATGGTTCTCCTTTTTCATTTACTGCATAAATTTTTTCTACTTTTTGAGTATCTCTTGCAATAAGAATTTGGCTAACACGAAATTTATTTTCCAAAATATTCATCTACTTTCTAGTATTTTACCAATAACTTTTATTATATTTTCTTACCTATTTTCATATATTTATTATTATAGCAAAGCTATTTATAAAATATCTACTTTGCTAAATACCTTCCTACTCTCAATCCTGTAAAAAGACATCCACCTAAGAAAGTACCCTCTAACGAACGATATCCATGTACCCCTCCACCACCAAAGCCAGCAACTTCTCCTGCAGCAAATAGTCCAGGAATGGGTTCTCCTGCATGATTAAGTACTGCCCCATTTAAATCTGTTTGCAATCCACCTAGAGTTTTACGGGTTAAAATATTCAGTCGTACGGCTATTAACGGTCCACAAGAAGGATCTAATAGTTTGTGCGGTTTCGAAACACGTATTAATTTGTCTCCTATATATTTACGTGCACAGAAGATGGCATTGATTTGTGCATCTTTTGTAAATGGATTATCTAGTTCTCTATCACGTGCTATAATCTGTTCTTTAATATTGATAAAATCTAGAAGATTATTACCTACTAGTTTATTCATACCTTCAACTAGTTCTTTAACATTATTGGCAACGACAAAATCTTCTCCTCGTTCTTTAAACGCTTGTACTGGTGCTGGTGGTCCTGGTAATATTCGTTTTAATACCTGCTTAATACTTTTATTTGTTAAGTCTGGATTCTGTTCAGATCCAGATAACGCAAATTCCTTTTCAATAATTTTTTCTGTTAGGATAAACCAGGAATAATCATAGCCTGTCTTTTGAATTGCTTCTAGTGTACTCAACGTATCAAATCCTGGGAAATTAGGAGCATGGAAGCGATTTCCTTTTGCATCAATCCAAAGAGAAGACGGTCCTGGCAATATACGTATACCATGGTTTTTCCAAATTGGATTCCAATTCTTCAACCCTTCCGTATAATGCCACATGCGATCACGATTAACGATGCCCCTCCTACCTTCTCTGATACGGCCAACATTTTCCCATCCACAAACGCAGGAACTCCAGCAATCATATTTTGAGGTGGGGAGCTAAGACGTGAGGGCCAATTTTGACGTACGAGTTCTAGGTTCGCTCCGATACCTCCACTTGCCACAATCACAGCATCAGCGTAATGATAAAATTCCCCTACTATCTCTCGTGACGTTTCTTGACCACGTGGGGTATTATCTTCAGCTAGTATTGTACCTGCTATTCCTACAACGGTGCCATTCTTTGCAATGAGTTCAGTTACTTGATGGCGCGGTTTAAAATCGAGTAATCCTGCAACTCTTGCACTTTGTACTCGCTTTAAAAAAGGTTCTAATAATCCTGGACCTGTCCCCCAAGTAATATGAAATCTTGGCACTGAATTTCCATGTCCATCTGCAAAGGAACCTCCTCTTTCTGCCCAACCAACGACTGGAAATAGCTTGATACCTTTTTCTTTAAGCCAACTATACTTTTCACCTGCTGCAAATTCGACATATGCTTTTGCCCATCGATATGCAAAAGCATCTTCGTCTTCTAAGCGATCAAATCCTGCTGTACCTTGCCAATCTTGCCAAGCAAGTTCAAAACTATCCTTCACACCTAATCGGCGTTGCTCCGGTGTATCAACCAAAAATAATCCCCCAAATGACCAAAAAGCTTGACCACCTAGTGATTGTTCTCCTTCCTGATCAACCAATAACACCTTCTTTCCAGCATCCACTAATTCACTAGCTGCTGTTAAACCTGCAAGACCCGAACCTATTATGATTACATCGTACTTCAGTATTTTCCCTCCTTCTATTCAATTCTCGCTATCTATCTTGATATTATTATATTTTCATCTTTTGCTTAGCATGAATTAATATAGGATAAAACAGGAGGACCTCAAGAAGGAGGAATGATAATTTAATCAATAAAACATTTCTTGTATTTCATTTTAAAGTAGTAAGGCAATTGTCCATAAAGAAAATTAGGC
>NZ_QWUA01000032.1 GCF_003576525.1 Rummeliibacillus sp. POC4
CCCTATTAAAGGAGTCATTTTAATTACCCTTAAAAATCATGATTATATTTCTCTCAGAATAAATAATATTTAGTTCCTCTTTTAATAAGGAGTTTGTTACAATTGAATAGACATAATATTCTAATAAATAAAAAGGGATAATGATAATGAAAATTACATCGCTCCAATTATACCCGAAGCAAAAAGTAGTCCATTTCTTTATGCAACATTGGGGGACTACTGAAATGGTTATTTCATCGGGAATATATGATTGTAGCCAATTAGATGGATTTGTTTCGATTAATGATCAACAAGAAATCATTGGACTCATCACATATATTCTTCGAGATGAAGAATGCGAAATTATTTCATTAGATAGCATCGAAGAAAGTCGTGGAATTGGTACAAAACTTGTCCAAGAAGTAGAAAAAGTGGCTCTAAAAAAGGGTTGCAAACAAGTTATATTAATAACAACAAACGATAACTTAAATGCACTAAAGTTTTACCAAAAAAGAGGATATCACTTAACTCAAGTCTTGCCAAACGCAGTAGAAAAAGCAAGAACATACAAACCGGAGATACCGTTGATAGGATATGATGGTATTCCAATTAGAGATGAAATAAAGCTTCAAAAAACACTTGTTTGAATACAGTTGATGGGAGGTTGCTAGCAATTCGACTAAACCTCCGCCAAATTTTGAAATAAAATTGTGCTTTTGATCATATAAAACTGCATTCCATTCAATCATTTGACCATCTCCTTTTAATGAGCTTAACAGAGAATTTGAAAGTAGAGATATGATTGATAAAGGAAGTATTGATTCCAAAATGGAATAGTAAGAGTAGGTAAATTTATCCTTGAGTAGCTAATTCATAAATGCTACGATAAAAGTAACTTAAATATTTGCAGGGGGACACTTTTGTGTTGAGAAGGTAAAACCTGACCCTTGGAACCTGGCAGTTAACACTGACGTAGGGAGCAAAGTACATTCAAAGAAATTTTGTACAGTAGCTCTCCATAATTTGGAGAGTTTTTTTGTACCCAAAACAAATATTTATGTGCGGGGGGACACTTTTGTGTTGAGAAGGTAAAACCTGACCCTTGGAACCTGACAGTTAATACTGACGTAGGGAGCAACGTAACACTTTAAGTCTCTATGTCCATTCATGGAGACTTTTTTGCGTCTACGTCCAACTACTAAGGAGGACTTAGAATGACATTTTGTGAAGAAGTGAGAAAAGAAACAAATTTGTATTGGGAAGGAAGTTTTGAGCATCCGTTTGTAAAAGGATTGGTTAATGGGACGCTGCCAATTGGAAAATTCAAATTTTATATGATGCAGGATGCTTATTATTTAAAAAATTACACAAAAGTACTGGCTATTGCCGCATCAAAAGCAACGGCGAATGAAGATATTAACTATTTCCTAGAAACAGCCAGTTTTATCAATGCAGCTGAGCTTGAATTACATCGAACAGTTTTTCAAGAGCTCGGGTGTACAGAAAAAGAATTAGAAGAATTTGAACCTGCTCCAGCTGCATATAATTATGTAAGTCATATGTATAATGCAGCCCATAATGGTGATGTTGCAGAAGCATTCGCAGCAATGTTGCCGTGTCCTTGGCTGTATCAAGAAATCGGAGAAAAGTATAAAAATGCGAAACCCGGTGTCAAATTGTATGAAGAATGGATTGCTATGTACAGTTCCCCAGATTATAAAGAAAAAATTGAATTGCAAAAGTCGATGATGAATCGCTTTGCAGAAGAGCAACCTGAAAAAGTAGCACGATTAAAATCGCATTTTAAAAAAAGCTGTTATTATGAATGGAAGTTCTGGGAGATGCCTTGGACATTTGAAGATTGGAAAGGTGAAGTGACTAGCTATGAGTTTATCTAAAATTCGAATGACTAATCCTCTTATTCACTGCATGACGAATTATGTAGTAGCAAATTTTACTGCTAATGGGTTGCTAGCAATTGGTGCTTCACCGGTTATGGCAGATGAATCGTCAGAGGTAGAAGAAATGGTATCCAATGCATCTGCGTTATTGCTTAATATTGGAACGATTAACAATCGTACTAGGAAAGCAATGATACTTGCAGGGCGTAAGGCAAATAGTAGACAGATACCTGTTGTACTTGATCCTGTTGGTGTTGGTGCCACGGCATATCGAAAACAAACCGTTCAAGATTTATTGGTAGCAGTGCAAGTCGATTTAATCCGCTGTAATGCTGGGGAATTAGCAACAATTGCAGGTGTAGAGTGGCATGCGAAAGGTGTAGACAGTGGTGAAGGGGAAATTGATATTGAACAAGTGGCAAAACAAGTAGCGAGTCGATATCACTGTTTAGTTATTATAACAGGACCTTCAGATATATTAACAGATGGTGAAGAAGTGAGAAGTGTTACAGGTGGTCATCTATTGATGACACAAGTGACAGGAACAGGATGCTTACTTAGTTCCATTTGTGCGGCTGCTTTAGCAGTAGAGGGAGATAAGATGACAATTCTTCATGATGTGTTAAAAGATTATAAGGTAGTTGCAGAACGTGCTGCATCTGCGAATTTACTAGGATCTTTTCAAATAGAAGTGATTAATGGATTACACGATATATCTAGAGGTGATCAATGATGGATATTGTAATGACCATAGCAGGTTCTGATAGTAGTGGTGGTGCTGGTATTCAAGCTGACTTAAAAACCTTTCAAGAACTAGGTGTTTTCGGCACATCTGCTATTACTGCTTTAACTGCTCAAAATACATTGGGGGTAGAAGGTATTTTCCCTACATCATCTGTTTTTGTTAAACAACAAATTGATAGTGTGATGAAGGATCTACCAGTAAAGACAGTTAAAACAGGTATGTTGTTTTCTGCTGAAATTATAGAAGTTGTTGCTGAAAGTTTAAAAGATAAAGATATTCGTCTCGTGGTTGACCCAGTAATGATTGCCAAAGGAGGAGCATCTCTTCTTCAATTAGATGCCGTTGAAGCATTGAAAAACAAATTACTTCCACTTGCTACTGTTTTAACGCCCAATATTCCTGAAGCAGAAGTAATCAGTGGAATTACAATTGGAACACCCACAGATATTAAAAAGGCAGCCGATATTATATTGGATATGGGCGTTTCATGTGTTGTGATGAAGGGTGGACATTTAGAGGGAGAAGCTGCAATCGATAGAGTGTACTTTCGTGATGGTACAACATTTTCTATGCAAACAAAGCGAATTGAAACTAGACAAACACATGGAACAGGGTGCACTTTTTCATCTGCAATAGCGGCATTCTTAGGACAAGGGTTAAATTTACGTGAAGTTATTATCGAGGCAAAGAAATTTGTACAATTAGCAATTCAGAACCCTTTAAATATTGGTCATGGTCATGGTCCTACCAATCATTTTTCTTATAAAATTGCACAAGGGGTTTGTGAGGTGAAAATCGTTGAATCGAACTGATTTAGCTACCTATTTTATCATGGGAACAACAAACTGTAACCGTGCTCCACTTAGAGTTCTAGAGGAATCATTAAAGGCAGGAATAACTTTTTTTCAATTGAGAGAGAAAGGGAAGAATGCATTAAAAGGTATTGAGCTAGAAGATTTTGCAATAGCTTGTCAAACTCTTTGTAAAGAATACAATGTACCTTTTATCATCAATGATGACGTGGAACTAGCATTGAAGATTGACGCAGATGGTGTTCATGTAGGACAGGATGATACTGCACTAGAAGTAATTCGAACAAAATTCAAGGGTAAGATTGTTGGTGTATCCGTTCATACAGAACAAGAAATGAACAATGCTGTAAATGGTGGTGCGGATTATGTAGGGATTGGTCCAATATTTGAAACAAAGTCAAAATCAGATGCCAAAAAACCTTCAGGTGTAAGTTTTCTACATCATGCAAGAACCCTGTATCCAGAGTTTCCGATTGTTGCAATTGGTGGTATAACTGAACAAAATGCATCACAAGTTATACAAGCTGGAGCCGATGGTGTTGCTGTTATATCGGCAATTTGCAATAGTAAAAACATAAATGAAACTATAGAATCATTTAAATCATTCTCTAAATAATTTTAATAAAAAAAGGTAACTTATCGTCTGAAATTGGAAGATAAGTTACCTTTATTAGAATAATCAGTGAGTAACACAAAGTTTATGATCAATATTCAATGTAGGAGTATTTACCAAATGCCGGTTTCTCAGTTAATGTTTCAATTGGTATAATATCTTGTAATTCGATAGAAACATTAACTCCAAGTAAAGTAGATAGTTCTTTTTGTATTGATTTACTATCGATTTCTATTAAATATTGTGAAATAAAAACAATTGAACCATTTTCAATCCTCATTTTCCACATAAATGGAACTTGACTAAGAGAGTATACTGCTTCTTGAATGTCGTACAATTTTATCTCTTTTGTATTAATTGTTATTGCGTCATCCTTACGACCATAATGAACAAGAATATCGTTTTTATCGCCACAACTACAGTTGTTTGCTTTACGAATTTCTACTAGATCATTATTATAATATCGAAGAAGAGGCATACCTTCTCTACCAGAAGATAGTACGCAATTACCAATTGTGTTTGGTTGTACTAGATCTCCATTATCATCTACAACTTCAACTTTTACTTGAGGATGGTTAATGTGATAATGTCCATTTTGGCAAGTTACAAATAATCCCCCTGTTTCTGTACTACCGAACAATAAATAGACTGGAATACCCCATAATTTTTCAATGTATTTTTTTCTGGCAGGAGAAACTACTTCTCCACCTAAAACAAGTGCTCTTAAACCTTGAATAGGATATTGTTGCCCCATTTGTTTTCCGGTTTGATAAAGTTTTACTGCTTCAGTTGGGCCCAATGCTAAAATAGAGGGCGAAGTTCTATTTATTATTTCGATTACTCTTTTAAGGGGAGTTGCTTTACTCCATTGGTCGACCCCAATATGTCCTGCTTTGACTTTATTTGCTGCCCAGTACAAGATAAAAGCTGGTAATGCTACTGCGAACGGAAATCGGTTTAAAATAAGATCATTTTCGGTTAACTTGAGATCCGAACGTATTAATACATCTGCCTCTTGTTTTACATCATTATGACTGAACCAACTTGGTGTTGGTGTTCCAGTAGTTCCACTCGTTTCGTGATATGTAGAGATGTCTCGTTGGTTAACACCAAGGACGTCTTGTGGACTTACATTTCTTAAATCATTCTTAGTGGTAAAGGGAATGCTATTCCAGTTTTCTAAATCTATACTATCTAATTTTTTTTGATAAAATTTAGACTTTAATGCTTTCTCTATAAAGAACTTATTATTCATAGTGAAATCCCCCTAAATAACAATTTAATTTGAAAAGCGAAACAAACTAATCGATATTATCCTTTTTAGTTAAATATTCTTGAATAGTCGAATGGAGTTCTTCTATCATATTTCCACCGCTCAGCTGAACCTTTTTTGTGAAATCTACAGTTTTAGTAATTTCTTCAGACCCTGCAGCTAGTTGTTGGATTGCTGCTGAAACATCGGTGATTTGATTTGATACTTCCACAATTTCACTTTGAATAGTGCTAAAGGTATGCTTAATATCATTTGCACCTTGCACGCCATATTTTACTTTTTCTCTACCTTCTTCGATCAAGTCCACAGATTTTCCAACATTCATCTGAATAGATGAAACGATATCTATTATCTGATTGGAAGAATATTTCACTTCTTCTGACAATTTGCGAACTTCATCTGCTACAATGGCAAATCCATGTCCGTGCTCACCTGCTCGAGCTGCTTCAATGGCTGCATTTAATGCTAATAGATTAGTTTGACTAGAGATATCTGTTATCGTATTAACAATTTTTCCAATATCATTAGAGAATTTTGATAAATCCGTAAGAACATTTGATACGTTTTCAACAGATTCATTAATGGCATTCATTTGGTTTAGAACGATATCAAGTGATTCAAATCCTTTTGTGGTAGCCTCATTTGTTGATTGCGAAGTGCTTGCAACTGCTTCTGTACTTGTTGCAATTTGTTCTATACCATCTGAAATACTAATCATTAATTCGGTGCTTTTTTCTACATTTTGTGATTGAATGTTTGCACCATCCATAATCTTTTCTGTTAATGTACTTAGTTTTTTGAATTTATCTCTAACTTCATCTGTGGCTACCTTTTCCTTTGAAGAAGAATCTGTAGTTATTGTTTCAATTGCTGCCGATAACTCTGATGGTGTATCAATGGATTCAATAATAGTTTCTTTTTCTGTTGTTACAATATCTCTTATTCTAAAGAAAAGAAGCAAGGAGATTGCAATCGAAGAAACCATTGAAAGTAAGATCAACAAATGAAATCCATAAGTTAGAGCATTAGCAAGTAATAACCCATTAGGGACAATGATAAGTAACAAACAAATTACATAAATATTCTTTTTCCAATTCAAGTATAATAGCTCCTTTCTTAAAATCTTTATTTAAACCATATCTTGTTCATCGGTCAAAACTCCTATTATTTTTATGGGTAAAAATAATTATTGTATAGGAAAATGTGATTATAATTAAGATAAATTAATACCTTTATACTACTTTGAAGAGGAGATTAAAATAAATTAGTTTTTTCAAAGAATTTTGTGTCATATGGAATATAAATTCCTTTTTAGGATATTTAATTTTAGAAATGTAATTTTGATAGAGTATTTAAATAATCCTTTATTTATCATATATAACTGTTATATAATAGTTTCATTCTAAGTATTCTATATTTTCAAATAATTAGAATGCTATATAAATTAATGTTTTTAGTTTAAGGGGGATGAGGGAAATGAATGCGGTTTCAGTTGTTATTGGTTCAATTTGTATTTTAGTAATTGCTTATCGTCTTTATGGATACTTTTTTACGAATAAGGTTTTAAAAATCAACGAATCAGAACCAACACCTGCGCATGAATTGGAAGATGGTAAAGACTATGT
Organism: Rummeliibacillus sp. POC4; assembly: GCF_003576525.1. Taxonomy (GTDB): domain Bacteria; phylum Bacillota; class Bacilli; order Bacillales_A; family Planococcaceae; genus Rummeliibacillus. The sequence goes on from NZ_QWUA01000032.1 coordinate 6,949, forward strand.
TCCAACAAACAAATGGGTAACATTTGGACATCATTTTGCTGCAATTGCTGCCGCAGGTCCGCTAGTAGGCCCTATTTTAGCTGCACAGTTTGGTTATCTGCCAGGATTGCTTTGGTTATTAATAGGGGCAGTAATAGGTGGAGCTGTCCATGATGCAGTAGTATTGTTTGCTTCGATGAAGAAAAAGGGGAAATCTTTATCGGAAGTGGCTAAAGAGGAACTTGGTCCTGTAGCAGGTTTTTGTACAGGTTTAGCCATGCTATTTATTATCACAATTACAATGGCAGGTTTATCAATGGTTGTATTAAATGCACTTGTCCATAATCCTTGGGGAACATTTGCTGTAGGGATTACGATTCCAATTGCTATGCTTGTTGGTATTGCCTATAAGAAGACAGGAAACTTAGTGGCTACTTCAACAATAGGCTTTATTTTATTAATGATTGGTGTATTTATGGGACCTTATATTAAGGATACAGCCCTAGGCGAATTCTTAAACTTTGATATGAAAACGCTCGCAATTATTTTACCTGTTTATGCGTTTTTTGCTGCAGCACTTCCAGTATGGTTGCTATTAGCGCCTCGTGATTATTTAAGTAGTTTCATGAAAATTGGTGTGTTTATTGCATTAATCATCGGTGTATTCTTTGTAAATCCGATGATTCAATTCCCAGCTGTTACGGACTTTATCCATGGTGGAGGACCTGTTATCGCAGGCCCAGTGTGGCCATTTGTTTCCATCACCATTGCGTGTGGAGCGATTTCTGGTTTCCATGCATTTGTTGGATCGGGTACAACACCTAAAATGATCAATAAATGGGGAGATATTAGAGCCGTCGGTTTTGGCGCTATGCTTGTAGAATGTTTGGTAGGGATTATGGCTTTAATCGCGGCAACTGCTCTAATGCCTGGTGATTATTTTGCGATTAACTCAACACCAGAAGTATTCAAAACATTAGGTATGCAAACAGTGCATTTACCTGAACTGTCACAAGAAATTGGTATGGATTTAGAAGGTAGAACAGGTGGTGCAGTTACTCTAGCTGTCGGGATGAGCTATATTTTTGCTAAGATTCCTTGGTTCTATGATTTAGCAGCTTATTTCTATCAATTTGTCATAATGTTCGAAGCAGTATTTATCTTAACTGCAATTGATGCAGGTACTCGTGTAGCTCGCTATTTGATCCAAGATTTCTTTGGCGATGTGTATAAGCCTTTAAAACGTGTAGATTGGTTACCAGGCTCAATTTTTGCTAGTGCTCTAGCTTGTTTCATATGGGGGTATTTATTGTATTCAGGCGATATTAGTTCGATTTGGGTCCTATTCGGTGTATCAAACCAACTAATGGCATCTATTGGTCTTGTAATCGGAACAACCGTTGTCTTAAAAATTGCCGATAAACGTTGGTATGCACTAACTTGTTTAGTTCCTTTAGCTTACCTATATGTAACAGTAAACTATGCAGGATTCTGGATGATCAAAAATGTCTACTGGAATAGTGCAGCTGCTGGGTATAAACCGTTAAATGGTATTTTATCGGTTATTATGTTAGCTCTTGGCCTGATCGTCGTAATTCTTGCTATTAAAAAATGGGCAGAATTATGGAAGAGTCCTAGATTTAAAAAGATTAATAAGCCTCGAACAAAAGCGGCTTAATCTATACTGAATAGTAATAGCATGCTAACTTAATCAGTTAGTGTGCTTTTATTTTTTCAAATCTATGTTTTTAAGAAGTTCTACTTCTAAACTCTATCCATCGATACTATAAATAGTAGTATAGAAAATTTGTGATAGAGGAGGAGTTGCTATTTTAAAGAAATCTCTTGTTGCGTTGATTCAGTTTTTACTTTCACTTGCTTTTATGTATTTTGGTTATTTAAAACTAACCGCTCATCCTATGCATGTAGAGAATTTCACTGAGGTGTATGGCTATGGAAAGACTATTATGTATTGTATAGGAGCAATTGAAGTAACATCTGGTATAGGGTTATTAATTGGTTTTATGAAAAAAGGTTTTGTTCCTATTTCAAGTGGAGCATTGGCTGTTGTAATGGTCGGTGCGATTACTACACATTTAAAGGTAGGACAAGGTATTGAAGTTGCTATGAAGCCCTTTATATTTTTTGTATTAAGCGTAGTTATATTTTTGGTATCAACTAGTGAAAGCGATGAAGACTAATTTTGATAGAAGAGTTACTAGAAAAGAAAAGCTTTAATAAAGGGCTATCTAATTGAAGATGGCCTATTTATATTTAGAAGTTTTTATTTTGAACTAAACACTTTTTACATAGCAAGACAAATATATTAGAGTGTTAAATAATAGTTACAATCATCTGGAAAAATAACAGGGGTTAGTAAATATGATAAAACGCTTTATAATTGCATGCATTTATGCGCTTCGATATGATTAAAATGATAATCATAATATGGAGGTATCACCTAAATGTATCGAAAAATAGAAGATTTTTTAGAAGATTGGACAGCTTCTTCAGATGGCACATTAAAAGTCATTAAAGCTATTACAAATGACAAAATGAATCAAGCGATTGTTGAAGGACATAATACACTTGGTTGGTTAGCATGGCATTTAGTAGGTGTAGGGGCTGCATTTGGGCATTTAGCAGAACTTCAAGTACCTGGACCAGGCCGCAGTCAAGAAATTCCAACAGATATTGCTGAAATCGTGGACGCTTATGAACAACTTTCAGAAGCCTTCAAAAAAGAAGTAGCAAAACTAACAGATGCTGACCTTTTAGAAGAAGTAAGTGGTTTTGGGGGTCCTATATTACGCGGGAAACTTTTAAACAAACTGATCGAACATCAAACACATCATCGTGGACAAATGACTGTATTACTTCGACAAGCTGGATTACCTGTACCAGGTGTCATGGGACCAACGAAAGAAATGCAACAACAATAATTAGTTAAAGAATAGATAGGAGGGGTTACCACAATAAGGTAGCCCTTTTTTCTTTATATGGAAGTTTTTGTTTTATATATTTGTTACGTGCTTGTCATTTAATTTTAATTTCCCTGCCATTTACATAATTTACGGTTATATATAATAAAATAAGGACCTGTCATAAAAAAGATTGTTAAAGAGGTGCAAACTATGAAATATTCAAAACAGCTGGTTAGCTGCATAATAGCAACGTGTTTGTTAAGTGCTTGCTCAGCGAATGCTGAAAAAGGTACAAGCAATAGTGATACGAATAGTGAGTCAACTGTACAAGTTGATACCAATTCGCAAACTACTGAAGAAAAGACCAACACAGATGATGAAAATGAACAACAACAGACTTCTGAAATTAAAAAAACAACAGATGATACAACAACTTCAAGTACAAATAATTCATCTGTTACAAACAAAGAAGATCAAACAAAAATGATCGAAACAATAAAAAAAGAAGTAAAAACGTCAGGATTACCAGTCGAACTTCCAACCATACTACCTTTGAAGGACGGAAAATATTTAAGCGCAACAACAAAAGCTGGAAAGAATAACTATTCAATTGTGTTCTATGAAAGTGATAAAAACGTTAAAATAAATGATCCATCCTTAAGAAAAGCTCCTAAAAAATCAATAATAGCAAAATATAAAGTCATAAAATACATTGACTTAAATAAAGCAAATACAGAAATTTCCTATGAAGACTTTAGCAAGGTAGGTGGCCAAAAGGTGAATCTTGGCCATCAAATTATTGGATATCAAGATGCAGGGGCTGGAGCGCTATGGACTAGTTGGAATGAAGGCCGCTGGGCACTTGCAACACATACAAGAGCGACAAAGCCAGAACAAGGGCTCGAACTAGCGAAGAAAGCAGTAGAATTTTTAGAAACAAATACTTTGCCGGTTCCAAAGCCAAATGGTTCGATTCATTTAGATGCCATAAAATCAACTGAAAATAATGTGAAATGGCAAAATAACAACATTGTGTTTTCAGTAGAAAAAGTACAAGACCCGATTAATGCTTTAAAGATTGCTACATCGGTGAAATAGAATATTACCTTTGAAGATGAGGCTACCTTCCTGGGGGCCTCATTTTTTATTTAATGGTGAAAAGGAAATACCCATTCAAAAAAGAAACAAATATCGATCAAAATATTCTAATCCATAAGAAGTCTACCATCCATGTCTAAAAAGAATATATTTATATTCAAACATATTTCACTATGTTATAATTTTCTAAAAATTCAAAAGGATTGTGACCGATATGACAATTCCTGATTTAAAAGAACATCTTCAACTACTAGAAGAAAATCTACTAACAGATGAAGTGCGTTTAGATCCACTTAAGTTAAAAAAATATCTAGCAGAGGATTTTTTTGAGTTCGGAAGCTCAGGGCATATTTGGCATATGCAAAGCTATCTTGGAGAAAATGGAGCAGGTATAATTGATGCTTCCATTGCAAACTTCAGCATACATCCACTATCAGAGGATATTGTATTAGTAACATACCTTCTGGAAAATAGAACCCGTCACAATTATTCTCTACGTAGTTCCATTTGGAAGATTTTTGATGGGGTATGGAAAATGGTTTTCCATCAAGGAACGGTTAAAGCAGATAGCCAAATAACAAGGGGGGATTACATTGACTGTTAGATTATTAACAGAAAAAGATGCTCAAGCCTATCGTGACTTAAGGTTAGAAGCATTGCAAAAGAATCCTGAAGCTTTTGCGGCAATTTTTGAAGATGAACAAAAAAATCCATTAGAATACTATCAAAAAAGGTTGAAAAGAAATGAGTTTTGGACTTATGGCTATTTTGTTCAGAACGAATTAGTTGGTATTGTTACCTTACTAAGAGAACAAGGTCCAAAACTACATCACCGTTCATCAATTGTAGCGATGTATGTTACAGAAAAGGTGCGTAAAAGGGGTATTGGAAAAGAATTAATGCAAGCTGCTATAGAGCAAGCAAAGAAAATTGATGGAATTGAACAAATCTATCTATCTGTTGTCACAACAAATATTTCCGCAATTGCTCTATACCAAGCATTAGATTTTGAAATATATGGTACAGAAAAAAGAGCACTGAAAACAGTTGATGGAACTTATTGGGACGAATATCATATGGTTTTATTTCTATAACAAGGGGAAAGGAACTAAATGACTACTATTTATTTTGTTCGACATGCACATTCAATCTACACACCTGATGAATTGAAAAGGCCACTTTCAAAACAGGGATTATGTGATGCGGATAGATTAACTAAGATGTTAACAAATAAGGAAATCGATTTAGTTATAGCTAGTCCATATAAACGAGCAATTCAAACAGTTGAAGGTATCGCAAGGGCAAATGGAAAAGAAGTTATGATCAATCAAGCATTTCGTGAACGACTACTGTCTTCTGAACCTGTAGATGACTTTCATCAAGCGATTTCAAAAGTATGGAGTAATCCAGCCTTTGTATGGCCAGGAGGAGAATCCAACATCGATGCTCAGAGACGGGGAGTACATGCAACATTAGAAGTATTAAAACAATATGAAGGGAAAAGGATCGTAGTAGGTACCCATGGTAATTTGATGGTACTCATTATGCAATATTTTGATCGTCGTTTTGACTTTTCCTTTTGGCAACAGCTTGCAATGCCCGATGTTTATCGGCTTGAGTTTATAGGACAAGAATTAAAATCAGTAAAAAGAATATGAAAGGTAAATTAAAAAGATTACAGTCTACTCCAATACAATAACGATTCAATGTTATTTCTCTTTTATTTCTGTTATAACTATTAGTATTGGGGGAATGACTATGAGCAAGTACAAAACATTATTATTTGATATAGATGATACTTTACTAGATTTTTCTTCAGCTGAAGATGAGGCTTTACATCGTCTCTTTGCCGAAAATGGTTTAAGTTTAACAGACGAAGTAGAGAACCGATATAAAGAAATTAATGGAGGTTTGTGGGCAGCATTTGAACGGGGAGAAGTTTCTCGAGAAGAGATTGTAGACACGCGCTTTGAACGCCTGTTTAACGCTTATGGTAAGAGGGCTGATGGTAAAAGATTAGGTTCTCGCTATCAACAATTTTTAGCAGAAAATCACGATTTGATAGAGGGAGCATCTGAGTTAATCCAGAGTCTTGCTTCCGAATTTGATTTGTATATTGTGACAAACGGTGTCTCAAAAACTCAATATAAACGTTTACATGAATCAGGTCTTTATTCGTTTTTCAGAGATATATTTGTTTCAGAAGACACAGGTTATCAAAAACCAATGAAGGAATACTTTGATTATGTATTTTCACATATTACATCAATTGATCAATCTTCGACTTTAATTATTGGTGATTCACTTTCTTCAGATATAAAGGGAGGTTTAAATGCTGGTATTGATACATGTTGGTTTAACCCAAAACATAAGGTGAATCTTACACAAGATCAACCAATGTATGAAATTGAACATTTAGCAGAATTGCATAAAATATTACAAAGACAAACTACATCCACTCAGTAAATCAAAAGTGCATCATCAAAAATTGATGCACCTTTTTGATAAATAACATAAAGAAATATTTCTGACATATGTCGAGGAGAATTTTGAGTGGCTTTGTCAGTTGATGTTTTAGAACTCATGAAATAAGACAGTAAATAGATACTTCTTGAAAAATAATCTTAAATGCCTAGTAAATTTTTGTCTTACAGTATTTACTTTTTCAAAAAATGAGAGTAGTATAACTTCACAATTTAAAAAGTTTCATATTTCTAAATCGCTGAAGTAAATACGCGGGGGAACCAATTTTGGGGTGTATGATATACATCCTTGGGGTGAATCCTTTATATAGGTAGGGCTACTTCGAGGCCCGAATCCGACAGCTAACCTCGTAAGCGTTATAGGAGAAGAAAAATGGAGCTTGCTAGACAAACATCTATGTCTACAAGTCTGTTTTGTTATGACTTGTAGGCTTTTTTCTTTTTCTTTCAGCTAGAAATACGAAACACATTCTAGTGAAGAAGGTGTTTTAGTTGAAATTATCATTGAAACGAATGTTAATAGGTAGACCTTTAAAGTCAACCGAACTAGGAGAACAAAAGTTAAACAAAACAAAAGCGCTTGCCATTTTGTCCTCTGATGCGTTGTCTTCAGTTGCCTATGGTCCTGAGCAAATATTGATTGTCTTAATGACTTTAGGTGCTGCAGCTTTTTGGTACTCTATTCCAATAGCATTTTTGGTCATCATACTGTTAGTTGCTCTTATACTATCGTATAGACAAGTGATTTTTGCATATCCACATGGTGGTGGAGCTTATGTCGTATCAAAGGAAAATTTAGGAGTAAATGCGGGCCTTATAGCCGGTGCTTCACTTTTAGTGGACTATATTTTAACAGTAGCTGTTAGTGTTTCAGCAGGTACAGATGCGATTACATCAGCATTTCCAGAGCTACATGCATATAGTGTAGAGATGTCAGTTCTATTTGTACTCATCTTAACCATTATTAATTTACGAGGAATTACTGAATCTGCATCTGTTTTAGCTTATCCTGTCTACTTGTTCGTTGCATCATTGCTTATATTAATCGTTGTTGGAATATATAAAATTGCTACAGGTCAGGTATCTCCAGATCTTCATGCATCGATTGGAACTCCTGTGGCTGGTATTAGTTTGTTTATCTTGTTAAAAGCTTTTGCTTCAGGAAGTTCTGCTTTGACTGGGGTAGAAGCAATATCAAATGCTATTCCAAATTTTAAAGAACCTGCACCGCAAAATGCATCTAAAACTTTAATGGCAATGGGTGGATTATTAGCGATACTATTTTCTGGAATTGTCTTTCTTGCCTATTATATGGGGATTAGTCCAAGTTCGACTGAAACTGTAGTATCCCAAATAGCAAAAGAAAGTTTTGGTCGTACAGTTTTCTATTTTGTTATTCAAGGAATGACAGCGCTCATCTTAGTACTCGCAGCAAATACTGGATACTCTGCTTTTCCATTACTTGCCGTTAACCTATCAAAAGATAAGTATATTCCTAGAATGTTTCAAGTTCGTGGCGACCGTTTAGGTTATTCAAATGGAATCATTTTCTTAGGTGTCTTTGCTGTCATCCTTATATTAATGACACAAGGATCAACAGAACAGCTCATTCCATTGTATGCTGTAGGGGTTTTTATTCCGTTTACATTAGCGCAAACAGGAATGATGGTGAAGTGGTGGAAGGAAAAACCAAAGGGCTGGATTGGAAGATTTATCATTAATACAGTCGGAGCCTTTATCTCTTTTGTTGTAGCTATGATTTTCTTTATCACTAAATTTGATCATGTTTGGCCAGTTCTAATCTTTTTACCAACACTTATTTTCGTTTTTCATCGAATTAAAAATCACTATACCTTAGTAGGTGAACAACTTCGAGTTGACCAATTGAATAAAGTGCTTCCTAAAATTGAGGGGAATGTAGTTTTAGTGCCAGTAGGTGGAATCAGTAAGGTAGTTGAACATTCAATAAGCTATGCAATGTTACTCCACCCAGAACATTTAATCGCAATATATGTAGCATTTGATAAAGAAGAGATGCACGCCTTTGAAGAAAAATGGGCACATAGATTTCCTGATGTGAAATTATTGACGTTGTATTCACCATATCGGAGTCTAATATCACCATTAACAAAAGTAATCGATAAAATTGAGCGCAAGACAAAACAAGAAAATCGTCAAGTTTCTATTGTTATTCCTCAATTTATACCTAAGAAAGGTTGGCATAATATATTGCATAACCAATCGAGTCTGTTAATACGAACATCCTTATTATATCGAAAAGACGTTGTATTAATCACAGTACCATATCATCTAAAAAAATAAATGGATGATGCTGAGTTAATAATCGTGTGTTTTTTAGAAATTAGGGAATAGTAACATTATGAAATCTGCTTTATGCAGTAATTAGACTATAGAAATGCTAATACGTAAAGGAGTGAGATTCCAATGAGGGTATTTGTGTTTTATTTTGGATTAATCTTATTAGTATTAGGATTAGCACATCCACTAGGAATAGTGGATTCTGACATATTTAAATATATTCTTTACGTTGGGATTATTGCTTTTGGAGTTGGTGTCTTGCTGTTACCTAATAAGGAATATAAGTGAATGAATTTTGGAAAGAGCTCCATCTTTGAAAAGCGTCGGTATGAGGTGACAAGATGTTCGCGAGATTTGAAGAGATTGAAGGTTTTATCGTAAAAGGATACGCAATTATAAACGGTCAAAAAGAAGACCTACCAATTCAATGGAAGAAACTTGAGGCAGAATTAAAAAAATCAAATATTCACCCGAAAATTAAATATGGCGTATATATATCAATGGACGACGAAGGTTATCATTATATAGCAGGAATAGTATCTAATGCCGCAAAAGGATTGAGTGATACAGACCAAGTATTAGTTGCGGCAGGACGGTATCTTGTCGGCATAGTAGAGAATGGTGTTGAAGGAATCCCAGCAAGCATTGAAGCATTATTGAATGTTAAGGGGATTAAATTCCGACATGCGCCATGCTTTGAAAAGTTTCATGAAAAAGATGGAACAGAGAAAAGTGAAATTGAAATTTGGATACCAATTGAATAATTATTGATTCTTGAAATAAAAGCCACAGTATACCTCTGTGGTTTTTATTTTTGAATGCAATTCTGTTAATCTATCTTAAAAGGATATTATTTTGATTAATGGGAGGGAATATATTTGGCAAATAAGGATAAGTCGTACAATCTTTCTTTTGAAAAAGTGATGAATTTTAGAGATATGGGTGGCTATGAGACCAGTGATGGAAGGAGAGTAAAGAAGGGGATATTTTATCGTTCAGGTGATTTGTCTAGAATGACCGATAAAGATAAAGCCCTTTTAGAATCATTAGGCATTCGCACAATTTTTGATTATCGAGATGATGATGAAGCTATTGCAAAGCCCGATCCGACGTTTAAAGATGTGGCCAATATTCGTATTCCTGCGAAGAGAAATGATGGAATTAAAATGCCATCGGTTACATTAAAGGATATAGATAACAAAAAGTTTTTAGAGCGTATCAATGCAGATATTTTCACTGAGATGTATAGTCAATTAGCCTTTAACAATCCTTCTTATCAAAAACTAATAGAGATTATTCAAGAGCCAGACCGGCTTGGGATTTTACATCATTGTGCTGCAGGAAAAGATCGTACAGGAGTAGGAGGGGCATTAATATTATTGGCGTTGGGTGTTCCACGAAATCTAATATTAGCCGATTATCTATTGACAAATGATTATATGAAACCAATGAGAGATGCAATGATACCGATATTAACTAAGCATTTAAATGAAACAGAAATGCGTCGATTTGGAGATATCATGAGTGCGAAAGAAAGATATTTGGAAGCAGTATTTCAAGCCATTGATGAAAAATATGGAGATGAAAATCGTTTCTTTGAAGAAGAATATGGCTTGGATTTTTCGAAACGCCAAAAGTTGCAACATTATTACCTTGAATAAGACAACTTAAATTTTAAATATTTTATATTTTCTAAAAGTGTTATGATATATCTAATAATTTGGATTTAGGAAGGATTTATGAGATTGAATATAAATGCAATGTTGAAGATGACACTCGCAATGGCCATATTCGGATCTATCGGATTTTTCACAGTGAATACAGGTATCCCGGCAGAAGAATTGGTTTTCGTACGATGTATTTGTGCGACGTTATTTCTATCTGGGGTGTGGTTCTTTACCGGTAGTTATAAAACGGAAAAGTGGTCGCGTAAAGAAGTTTTACAAACGATGTTATGTGGCGTTTTTTTAGTTATGAATTGGGTTTTTTTATTTAAAGCATTCAATGAAATGTCGATATCAGTCGCTATTTCTATTTACAATTTAGCACCTATTTTTGTACTGATTTTAGGTAGTTTATTCTTGAAAGAGAAGATGTCAGTAGGTTCTGCAATTGCCGTAGCTGTTTGTTTTTTAGGAAGTATATTCATCATAGGGATAGAACAGTTTACATCGATTGAAACATTCTTTAATTCAGGCTTTGTATGGGCGATTCTATCAGCTTTTTGTTATGCAATGACGATGATAGTTGGTAAAGGAATTACACATTTAAGTGCATATGCGATGACTTTTATTCAGACGATTATTGGTATTGTAATGTTATTGCCTTTTATGGATTTTTCAGTTTTCGATGGGCTAACTAAATGGAATTGGTTTTATATTTTAGGAACGGGATTGATACATACAGGTATAGTATATTATCTATTCTTTGATAGCTTACGTAATTTGCCGACAGTTATTACTTCGGCGTTAGTATTTGTGGATCCTGTTGTTGCTATTTTACTTGATATTTTAATATTGGATTTTAGACCTACCATGTGGCAAACACTTGGAATTGTATTCATATTCGTAGGTATTATTTTTACTTTATGGAAGCCAAACCGAACTGCTTTAGAATAATTAGGACACTTAGCTTTTCCTTAAGTGTCCTAATTATTTAAACTTCTTTAACCATTAATACATGTTCAATACCTGCATCAAGGAAGATACCAGACTTAACTTCATATCCTAATTTTTCATAAAAACCTTGAGCTTGTAACTGTCCGTCAAGTTTTACTTTAGAGGCACCAAGTTTCTTGGCCTTATCTTCTAATGCTTGAATGATGATACGACCGACTCCATGTGAACGATATTCTTTAAGTACAGCCACACGTTGCAGTTTACCAATACCGTCAACAAGTCTAACTCGTCCAGTGCCAATTGCTTGGTTTTCATCTGTTGTAACAAGAAAGTGATAGCATTCCCCACCAAGATGATCGTAAGAATCGATTTCTTCTTCTTTAGGGACCTTTTGTTCTTCTACAAATACCTTCATGCGAATTTTAAACTCTCTTTGTAAATCCTCTTGAGTTGTAATTTCAAAAACTTTCATGAAATTCCCTCTTTCTTCTGATATTCAATAACAGGTCTATAATATTGCATATTATATATGAAAAATGTTTGAAAGTAGAGTAATAGATATACGTCTTTATGAAATAAGTTTTAAACCGATTGCTGCAAATAAAATCATACAGATGAACATAATACGTTTCCATTCTTTTGATTCTCCAAAGAATAACATTCCGATTATCGCACCACCTGAAGTACCAATACCAGTCCAAATAGCGTATGCAGTGCCCATAGGAATAGTTTTCATCGCAAAAGACAATAGCATAAGACTTAAACCAAAGCTAACAATCAAAAATATAATAGTAGAGAGAGTTCGTTTTTCTTGCCAGCGATTCATCATAGCTACACCAAAAACTTCTCCCAAACCGGCAATGATAATAGCCAACCAAGCCATTAGACTTCACCTTCCTTTTGGCCTTTTGTAGTGATTGCTTTCAAGCCAATAACACCCGTCAATAAAAGTATTAATAGTAAGACCTTTGCTAAGCTGATTGATTCCCCAAAAAAGAGAATACCTACGATGACTGTGCCTGCAGTCCCGAGACCTGTAAAGACGGTATAGACCGTTCCGACAGGTAAAAATCGACCGGCAAGCAACAAAAGATAGAAAGTGAAAACTACAGCAAAAGCAGTTCCTCCCCAAGCCCAAACGTTATGGGAGTGTTTTAAACCAACTACCCATAAAATTTCAAATAATACAGCTAGTAGTACAATCAACCATTGTTTTTTCATCTTTTACCATTCCTTCCTACATAAAAAAAGCCTAAGAGAAAACTGAACGAATCAGTAATCTCCCAGGCTTTTATCCTTCCGTGGCATAGCATATATGCTATGTGATTTCTCTTGGACCAGACCAAGCAGTGCTTACGGAACCCTAGAAATCATTGTGTTATTAAGTTGATATTATCTTAGCAAATGAGACGATTTGTTTCAACAAAACTCTCTTTGATATTGTGGTGGTGATACTTATTTAACTAAATTAATATTATATTCTTCGAACCAGAGATGAGTCTGTATTAAATAGGCAAGTAATTGTGGACCTGTCATTAATTGACCAAACCATGGTGCGGAAAAAGATGCTCCACCTGATTCAATAAGCGAATCTAATTGTTCTTTGTTAAAGAATTCGAGAAGTACGGAGTTTTTGTCCTCTAAAATAGAAGAAAGCCATTTTCCTACTCCTTCTGTATATGCAGGATTATGTGTTTTTGGATATGGATTTTTTTTGCGATAAAGTACTTCAGACGGTAATATATCCTCCATTGCTTTTCTAAGGACACCTTTCTCCATATTTCCGCAATTTTTGATTTCCCAGGGAATATTCCACACATATTCGACAAGATGGTGATCAGCAAAAGGCACACGTACTTCAAGCCCTGCACGCATAGTCGTACGATCTTTTCGGTCCAATAGAGTAGGCATAAACCAAGTCATATTCAAGTAAAACAATTCTCTTCTTTTTGCATCAGCAAGCGATTCATTTTCTAGAATAGGTGTTTCTTTTCTAGCTGTTTCATAGGCTTGTTGTACATAATCTTCAATATTCAATTTTTGACGCCACTCAGGTCTTAATAACTCAATCCGCTCTTTTGTAGATCGCATCCAAGGGAATCCTTCTGTTTCTTTAGCAAAAAACCAAGGGTATCCACCGAAAATTTCATCTGCGCATTCACCAGATAAGCTTACTTTAAAGTTCTTTTTAATTTGTTTACTAAACCATAGTAAAGATGAATCGATATCGGCCATTCCAGGCATATCTTTTGCATAAACGGATTCTGTAAGTTCTTTGATCAAAGTTTCTTGTAAGATGACTTCAGAGTGATGAATTGTTTGGAAAGTTTCAGACATTTTGTTAATCCAGAAAGTATCATCTGATCGTTGAAAATCATTAGCTTTGAAAAATTGTGCATTGTCTTCGTAGTTAATAGAATAAGTATGGAGGGGTGATTTGTCCGTTCCTTTGAACTTATTTGCAGCGATTGCAGTGATAATACTTGAATCGAGGCCACCAGATAGCAATGTACAAATTGGTACATCTGATACTAGCTGTCGTTCGACAGCATCTACAACTAAATGGCGTACCTTTTCGACAGTTTCATCAAAAGTATCTTCATGGACTTTACTTGTAACATTCCAATAACGATTTATTTTTAGACCATTTACGTCATATTTTAGGAAATGTCCTGGACGTAGCTCTTTAATATGTTTGTAGATAGTTTTACCAGGTGTGTGGGAAGGACCTACGCCAAATAGTTCAGCTAATCCTTCATAACCAACAGTCGCGGGGATATCCGGGTGGGCAAGTAATGCTTTTATCTCCGAGGCAAATAATAATTGATGTTGTATGTCACTGTAATATAGAGGCTTTACACCTAGTCGGTCACGTACTAAAAATAAACTTTTTTCTGTAGAGTCCCATATACCAAAGGCGAAAATACCGTTAATCTTATCTACGCATTCTTCGCGCCATTCGATATATGAAACGAGTAACACTTCCGTATCAGAAGTTGTTTGAAAATGATAGCCTCTTTGGATCAATTCATTTCGTAAATCATCTGTGTTATACAGTTCACCATTATACGTAATGGTATAATGATGACCGCTTTTTTCATAAGTCATTGGCTGCTTTCCACCTTCAAGATCGATGATGGCTAAACGTTGATGACCAAATGCAATTGGTCCATCACACCAAATGCCATCTGCATCAGGGCCCCTTTTTTGTAGTGTGTTTGTCATTGTATGTAATAAGGGTAATTGTGTTGTTAAGTCTTTTTTTAAATCACACCAACCAGTAATTCCGCACATATGATCACATCCTTAAATCTTATTGATTTTTCATTCTGCATTATATGTAAAAATCATTAAAAGTGGCATAAAAATTAGAGGATGTTTGGAAATTTATGAAGAAGCATTTTTGGCACGAATGAAAAAAATCAGTTAATATAGAATAGTTGTAGATAAAGATTGAAAGGAAGTAGATTATGAGTAACAATCGTAATCAACAAATAGAGGAGATTAGTACAGCAAAGCTGATGTGGCAATTAACGCGTCCGCATACTTTAACGGCAACATTTTCGCCTGTAATTTTGGGGACAGTACTTGCAATGTTTGATGTCCAAATCAACTGGATATTATTTATTGCTATGCTTGTATGCTGTCTATGCCTCCAAATTGCAACCAACTTATTTAACGAATACTACGATTTTAAACGAGGATTAGATACAGCTGAATCTGTTGGAATTGGTGGGGCATTAGTACGACATGGCACAAAACCTCAAACCGTATTAAATTTTGCCTTACTATTATATGCAATTGCTGTTATTCTTGGCATTTATATTTGTATGAGTAGTAGTTGGTGGCTTGTAGCTATTGGCGTAGTAGGGATGGCAATTGGTTACTTGTATACTGGAGGACCGTATCCGATTGCATATACTCCATTTGGTGAATTATTCGCTGGCCTTAGTATGGGATTTGCATTTGTATTAATATCTTATTTTATCCAAGCTGGAAGTATTAGCATGACAAGCCTTCTTGTATCGATTCCGGTCGGTATTTTAGTAGGCGGTATCAATATGTCTAATAATATTCGAGATATAAAAGAGGATACTCTCGGTGGTAGAAAAACTTTAGCGATTCTTGTAGGTAGAGAAAATGCTATTAATCTATTAGGACTATCTTTTGTGATTGCATATGCATGGATGGTTGTTTTAATCATAATGGGAATTGTAAGTCCATGGCTACTGGTGGTATTTATCAGTATTCCTAAGCCTATCACTGCTATTAAAAGCTTTAAAGAGGGAGAAAAAGAACCAGCGAAATTAGGACTTGCTATGAAGTCAACGGCAATGACAAACACATTTTATGGTTTATTATCTTCAGTAGGTCTAATTTTAAGTTACTTTTTTGCATAAAAATTGGTGGATTTCTTTAAACGCTTTCATGTAGTAAAAATAAGAACTTTTTGAAATATGTACTTTTAAATTCGTCGAGTATTCGGCGAATTTTTTTCATATTCGATAGCGTAGTAGGATAGGATATGATACGATACACACATTGTTTCAAAATTCAATAAAGAAAGAAAGGCGATGACATGGAACAAGTAATGAAAAGAAACGGTTCTAAAGAAAAATTAAGCTTATTCCATTTAACATGGCCCATTTTTTTAGAAGTATTTTTATTTACATTGATGGGTGTAGCAGATACATTCATGCTTAGTGCTTTAGCAGATGATGCAGTGGCAGGTGTAGGTGCGGCCAATCAATTTATTCATATAACAATATTAATATTAGAAGTGATTGGTAACGGTGCGTCGATTGTGGTGGCACAATATTTAGGTTCTAAAAGATACGAAGAGGTTCCCAAGATTGCAGCTGTTGCTATTTCGATGAATCTTGTTATTGGATTGGTATTAAGTACATTTTTTGTGCTCTTTTCAAAGCAAATGATGCTTGCAATGAATTTGCATGGCGATGTACTGATATATGCAGATAAATATTTAGCAATCATTGGTGGCGGAATATTCTTACAAGCATTGATCAATGCAGCAGCAGCCATTGTACGTGTACACGGTTGGACTAGACAAACAATGTATGTATCCGTTGCGATGAATGTACTACATATTATTGGAAACTATATTTTAATCTTTGGTAAATTTGGTTTTCCGGAATTAGGTGTTCAGGGTGCAGCAATTTCTTCAGTTATTAGTCGTGTCATCGCACTTGCGATTTTCTTCTGGTTATTGTATCAGGCTCTAGAATTTCGAATTGACTTCAAATATTATTTAGCTTTACCAAAGGAATATATTAAGAAAATCTTGGCGATTGGAATTCCTTCTGCTCTTGAGCAAGTGCTCTATCAGGGATGTCAAATTACGTTCTTATATTATGTTACTTTTTTAGGTTCAGAAGCATTAGCTGCTCGACAATATGCTTATAATATTTCGATGTTTACATATCTATTTGCTATGGCAATTGGTTCTGGTACAGCAATTATTGTTGGCCGGTATGTTGGAGCCAATCGAAAAGACGATGCTTATGAACAACTATGGACTAGTGTGAAATGGGCAATTTCTTTTACTCTCGTGATGGTAGTTTTTGTTATGATTTTCAGGTACCCATTGATGAGAATATTCACAGACAATCCTGAAGTGATTAAAATCGGGGCTTCTGTTTTGCTTTTAAGTGTTTTACTGGAGACAGGGAGAACATTTAATATTACGATTATAAACACGTTGCGAGCAGCGGGAGATGCAAAATATCCGGTTGTGATTGGCTTCTTCTCAATGGTGTGTATGAGTTTAACATTGGGTTACTTCTTAGTCTTCCATTTGCATTTAGGACTTGTTGGAGTTTGGCTTGCGATTGCTGCAGATGAGTGGTGCCGTGCTATACTTGTATTCTTTAGGTGGAAGAGCCGCAAGTGGGAACGTTATGCACTTGTATCGCCAAACAAAGTGGAACACTAGTAGAAAGTACTTCATCGATATCTAAAAGATATGTCTACAAAGAAAAGTAAGTTATATACTAATGAAAGAGAAGTTTAAACGAGGTGTTTTCATGGGATTATCGAGAAAGGTAGCAAGTGCAAATTATATGAGAGAACAACAAGCAATCTTTGCTTGTCCTGTTTGCCATGAGAAAATGGAAGTGACTGACGAATGTGTAGTGACATGTGAAAATCATCATACATTTGATATCGCAAAACAAGGATATGTAAATTTTATGACGCACGCCGCTACATCCATGTACGGCAAAGATTTGTTTGAAGCACGAAAGCAAATTATAGGAAGCGGTCTTTATGCACCTTTACATCAAGCTATAGTAGAATTATTACTAACATTTAAACAAGATATCAAAGTTCTAGATACTGGTTGTGGTGAGGGTTCTCATTTAGCAAAGATTAAACAAAAGTTTGAAGATGCAATAGGTCTGCAAATGGTCTCAGCAGGAATTGATATTGCAAAAGAAGGTATTATTACTGCTGGAAGAAACTATGAAGAGATGATTTGGTGTGTAGGAGATTTAGCAAAAAGCCCATTCCAAAAGTCTAGCTTTGATGTGATCTTAAATATTTTATCCCCAGCAAATTATAAGGAATTCCGACGGCTTTTAAGTCCCAATGGCTGTGTGGTAAAAGTAGTACCGCAAAGTGGATATCTTCACCAACTACGTGAATTGTTTTTTGCTGATTCAGATAAAGAGTCTTATTCAAACAATCATACAGTAGAACGATTTAAAGAAAACTTTAGTAACGTTACTGTGCAAAGAATTACTCAAACAGTCGCCATCAATGAAGAACTTGTGCCTATGTTATTGCACATGACGCCAATGGGGTGGCACCAAGTAGCTGCTATTGATCAAACTAGAGTGAAAGAAATCACGATAGATTTAGATATATTAATTGGAAAAGTATAAATAAAAAGTCCACAAAAGAATTACGCTTTTGTGGGCTTTTTTCGTATGAGCTTTCTAATAAATATAAAGATTACTATAAATGTAATAGCACCCGAAGTATCTAACAAAACATCTTGAAAAGAGGCTGATCTACCTGAGGTGAAATATTGATGTGTTTCATCCATTATTGCAAATAGAAATGACATTAATATAGAAATAAGTATTCGTTGTTTGAAGTTGGATAGTGCTAGTAAAATGGCTATTCCGATTGCACCAAATGTAACGAAATGTGCTGCTTTTCGAATTAGAAATTCTAAAAAGTAATAGTAGCCTCTTGATTCTACAGAGATTTCCATCCCGTAATAATGAAAATGTAATTTTGATAGAAGTGGTTCAAGGGGTTTACTTGGAAAATATGTTTCTAATGTAGGAACAATAGATTGTTGCTCATACGTTTGACTTGATGAGATAAAAATAACCAACAATAAAATGATTAAAGGAATAAATTTTTTCATAAATAAACCGTACCACACATACGCAAAGTTTTCATTGATTATTTAGTAAAAGTAAAGGTTCTATAAGTAAATCTTTCTAATAATTTAAGGGTAGAAAAAGGGTTATTTGCCATGAGGTCGGGTTGTAACTCCATCAATCAGTAACTTTTGATAATGAAAGAAACATGTTATGCTTATACAGCACTTAAAAATAAAGGACGTGTTAAAATGCCAGGACGTAATGATCCATGTCCATGCGGTAGTGGTAAAAAGTACAAAAAATGCTGTGCCTTAAAAGAAGCAGTTACAGTTGAAGAGGTATATGCAGAAGAACTTGAACGGGTTTTACAGACATTCTATGATGTCTATCCGTTAAGAAAAGACTACAGAGCTTACGGTGAAGTTGCAGATAAATGGCAAAAGGCTGTCGGAGCATATTTAGTGGAAGATATGATTGAAGCAGTTGCAATGGATGCTTTCTTTTTCCATGAAAGAACCGATATTTGGACAGGCTATTTACAAAAGACAAAAAAAGAAACTGTAAGACCATCGACATTAGCAGTACTTAATACTTGGGATCATCCAACAATGATGGTTGCTAAAGTTATTGATGTAGAAGAAAAGTATATGGTTGTTCAAAATATTTTAACTGAAGAAGTAGTTCACTTACGTCGTGAAGGTGATAAACCGATTCCTGTTGATGTTCATGTATTTTGCTTTAAATTACCAGATGGTTCAAACGAAGAAAACCATTACTTAGCTGTTTCTAGCATGATTTTCTTCCCGAAAGATCATCATGAAGTATTTGAAAAACTTGCTACTGAATATAAAGGCCAACATCAATTTGATGAAGAAGGATTCTGGAAAGAACATTCTTTAAGCTTTTGGAAGGACCTTGGGGAGCATGGATTTGAAGGCGGAGAATTTACTGATTTTGAAGCTGATGTATTCTTAAAAATTCTAGAATTTTTGGAATCCCATGATCGAAATCCAAAAGAAGTATTAGATATTGTAGAAGATTATGTTGTGGAGAAACAACCGAAAGCACGTAAGGCAGTTGCAATTGCAGCTGGTGCTATTCGATTTGGAGGAGAAGTGGGGCTATTTGAACCTGTAGAAATCACAGTCAAAGATTTAGCGGAACAATTCGGCGTTTCCACTTCTTCATTGAATAAGTATTACAATGAATTAAAAGAATATTACGCAGAGAAAAAAACTTTTTAAGACATAGCTTGCCTTAGAAATGGTGGTCTTGATTTGATCACTGCAGGAACTATATAGCTGATATTTTTACAAAGAGAAGAGGCCGCCCCGTAAGTTTTTACTTATGGGGCAGCCTCTTTCTTAATTATTCTCATCGTTCACGAGATTTCGTTTGCTTATTTTAAGTTAGCTGTCATTTGTCAGCAAATTTATTATCGTTGTTATAATCTCGAAATGGCGGACTAATTTGAATATGTCTTCCACTTCTTTTTGCAGAAAGAATATTTAGAATTTTTAGTACAATAATGTTAAAATAAAACAACTTAGAACTTCCAATATGAAGGGGTAATTTAGATGGCCAAACATAACGTACAAGGCAAATATTTTCCGTTATATAAATATCTTTTACAACAGGAAGAGAAACATGTTGTACTCACATTTGAAGAAATAGAAGAAATCATACATGCAAAATTACCGAAATCTGCATACAAATATCAAGCTTGGTGGGGAAATACTAAAAGCGGCACGTATGTTCAAGCAGCTGCATGGATTGAAGCTGGTTTTCGTGTAGATACTATACAGTATGGTCGGTGTATTGAGTTCGTAAAAGTATCAAAGGAAATCTTAACAAAAAAGAAGAATAGGATAATTAGAGAGGCATTGATTTCTAAAACAATTCCTACGAAAGATACACCATATAGGGAGAGTGAATCTCTTCGTAATATTATGGAGAAATTGAATAGTGCTCAACAATTCTTTGAAGAAAATAGGTATCGGCATTTTTCTGATGAATCATTATTATCTCAATTCGAAGTGTTATGTGAATGTCGACGAATTTTTGGAAAAGTTGATCAAGCTATTAACTAC
The DNA here is from genome assembly GCF_003576525.1 of Rummeliibacillus sp. POC4. Lineage (GTDB taxonomy): Bacteria > Bacillota > Bacilli > Bacillales_A > Planococcaceae > Rummeliibacillus. The sequence goes on from NZ_QWUA01000032.1 coordinate 27,815, forward strand.
ATGGCCATACAATTGATGCAGCAATACTTAATAGAAAAGCACTTATTAAAATTAGTTCATTCACAGATTAAAAAACAGGACGAATTTACTTTTATATTTGAAGAACAAGCACCGAATGGAGAAGAAGTTGCTGCTATTTTAAATACTACTCCAGAAACTTTATCTTCCGAATTTAATCCGAGTCAGCGAAGTATATTCTTTCAGGACTGTCGGTTACTAAGCAAGACTAAAGCAACAAGGCGATATTATTTTGTGACAGATGAATACGTTTATAATATTATAGAAAAAAAGTACAAACAATTTCTTGAATCTATTCAACTTATATTATTGCCGAAAGTGATTGATGATAAATACTCACTTCACGCTTGGTGAATATTGAAGATTCAAACAATAAGGGATAAGATTAGTTTAAAAGTTCTAAAGGAAAGAGGTGCATAACATTGTTTAAAAGGTTACCACTTTATTTGATTTTGATAGCAATTGGTTCACTTTGTATTACTTTTGGGGTAACAAAGGATATACCACTTAATATACAGTGGATATTACTAATTGGAGGTACTTTATTAAATATTATAAGCTTATTTGCACTGATGATCTTTCTTGCAAAAACAGATAGTAAAGTAACCAAATCCAAATTTAAATAAGATAATTCCCTTAAATGGATTTGTGATTTTACCCACGCACAGTAGACATAATCAAAGAATTATAGCTATGTTCCTTTAGTAAATTTCATGTATTTTTCTACATAAACAATAATCGTTGCTCGAAATCCTATTAGTATTTCTTAACTAACTTAAAATGTTTGAAAAAACAAATTATTTTTTAACAAATTTTGTACAATTGGTACACATTTTGAAAAATTAGATTACAATATAAATTAAGGGAAATAGAGAATAGATTCATATATGAATCATCTATCATTTTTTAATTTAAGTAAGATACATTTTACATGTATAGGTTAAGCAAGAATATATAGAACAGGATGGTTTCATATATTCTTGAGAGTTAGGAGTAAGAAAGTGTATAAATTTGTAGGTTTATTTGTTGTAAAGTTTTTAGGCTTATTTAATAAGGTAAAGGTTTATAATAAGCGTTATTTGCCAGCAGAGGGTGGCTATGTAATTGCTTGTACACACACTGGATGGATTGATATTTTGAATCTTGGTGTTTCTATTTACCCGAAACCAATTCATTTTATGGCTAAGAAACAGCTCTTTGATCATAAACTACTTGGGTGGTTTATAACAAAGATGAATGCTTTTCCAGTAGATCGTGAAAATCCTGGCCCCAGTGTTTTAAAAGTACCTATGAAGTTGATAAAAGAAGGAAAAGTCGTAGGAATTTTCCCGAGTGGTACAAGAAATGCAGAAGGCGCGTCTTTGAAACAAGGCGCTGTTACAATTTCTCAACTTTCAAAAGCGCCTATTATCCCAGCAGCTTATATTGGACCCAATTCACCAAAAGAGGTTTTTGTACGTAAAAAAGGATATTTAATCTATGGGGAACCTTTTTATGTTACAGCAAGAGGGAGAGAAGGTAGGGAAGAATTTACACATTACTTGGAGGAGCAACTAGTTACTTTAAAAGAGCAGCTAGAAGAAAAAATTTCACAACAAGAACATTAATTCTTTCGTATCTGTTGTATCTTAGGGCAATATTACTTTCTTCTAAGTTCAATGATTTATTTTATAAAGTAACGAAATAAAAGAATACTGTAGAACACAATTTCTTTTAAGGGGTGGTTAGATGGTTTCTGTAGATTTATTTGAACGGGAAGATGATAATGTTGAAAGGGAGAAAACTCCTTTGGAAGTGATGGCGGAAAAGCGTAGTCAAATCATCTTTAAACAGCGCATGTCAGTGGGATTAACACAATCAGAATTGGCGGAACGTGCGAATGTCACACAAAAAACTGTAAGCCGAATTGAACGTGGAGACAGTAAAGTGAGAGAAACTACTCTACAGAAGGTGTATGAGGTTTTGGGTATTACAGAGAAGCATTTAGAAACTTTGAAAGAACAGCCGAATACATAGCAGGCGTGATCTTCTTCAAGAGGATGTCTATTTAAAGCATATTAAGCTAAATAGACATCTTTTTTTGTTGATTTGAAACACGTTACAACCAATTATTAGATACATAAAAGTCTAGCTATTAGCTTATGAAAGCACAGTTTTATTTAATTTTATCAATATTCGATGACAGAACTCCAATAAGGGTGGCATAATATTGATAGCTATATAAAAAATTGAAGCCACAAATTAAAGGGTGAAATAAAATGGAAAAAAGAAGTCTCAGTAAAGAAGTTTTATCATGGATATGGCCAATTCTAATTGCGGTCGTTATTGCGGTTTTATGTAGACAATATTTGTTCTCACCGGTAACTGTTAAGGGTGAATCAATGGAGCCTACATACGAAAATAATAATAAAATTATTATTAGTAAGACAAGTCATATTGATCGTTTTGACATAATCGTTTTTGAATCTCCTGTAGAGGATGATCATTATATTAAACGCGTTATAGGTCTACCGGGTGATACGATTAAAGTAAAAAATGATAAGCTATATATTAATGGAAAAAAATATAGTGAACCTTACTTGAAAAAAGGTATTCAAGAGTATCAAGATATGGGGGATCATTTTACAGAGGATTTCACATTAAAAGAAGTGACTGGTGAATCTAAAGTTCCAAAGGATACTTATTTTGTCTTGGGGGATAATCGTCAAAATAGTAGTGATAGTCGTGAATACGGATTTATCAAAAAATCATCAGTAACAGGCGAAGTCAAATTTCAATTTTATCCATTTAAATTTAATGATAAATAATGTTTTTAGAGGAGCTTAATTATGCAAATAGGTGTGTTATTTGTTTGTTTAGGAAACATTTGTAGGTCACCAATGGCTGAAGCAATATTTCGTAATCTTGTAAATGAACGTGGGATAGAAGAGCGATTTATTATCGATTCGGCAGGTACAGGTGATTGGCATATAGGAGAAGGGCCACACCAAGGAACAGTCAAAAAACTTGCTGAGCATAATATTTCTACTCAAGGGATGTATAGTCGGGAACTAAAACGAAATGATTATGATCGATTTGATTATATCGTTTGTATGGATGAAAGCAATATTCAAAATGCATTACCAATGCTAGGGCAAAAGGATAGTTTAAAGGTTTTTCGCTTGCTCGATTTGTTAGATGTTCCTAAAGATGTACCGGACCCATATTTTACAGGGGATTTTGAAGAGACCTATCAGCTATGCTTAAAGGGCTGTAAAGCATTATTGCAGAAAATTGAAGAAGATAATAATATGGAGCATTAATAGAAAGTTAGAAGTAAAGTAGACTGTAGAAGACATTATTGTATTTTTTAATTGATTAATAGTAAGAATTAGAATTACTTTTAGTACAATATACTCTTACCTATGACAGTTTTCTCTTTTTACAAATATACAAATTATTTTTATTATAGTGTATAATACAACAGTAAATTAATGTCCTAAACTATATGGGTGTTTACCCATTCTTAATTTATATATATATTATATTGAAAGAGAGTGAATCCAATGGGACGTAAATGGAATAATATTAAAGAGAAAAAAGCTGCAAAAGACCAAGGAACAGCACGTATCTATGCGAAATTTGGCCGAGAAATTTATGTAGCTGCAAAACAAGGTGAACCAGATCCAGAATCTAATGGAGCATTAAAAGTTGTTTTAGAACGTGCTAAAACATACAGTGTACCAAAGCATATTATTGATCGCGCTATTGAAAAAGCAAAAGGCGGCGGCGAAGAAAACTACGATAACCTACGTTATGAAGGTTTCGGTCCTAATGGTTCAATGATTATTGTTGACGCTTTATCTAATAATGTAAACCGTACAGCAGCAGATGTACGCGCTACTTTTGGTAAAAACGGCGGTAACATGGGTGTCAGTGGCTCTGTAGCATATATGTTCGATGCAACAGCAGTTTTTGCTTTAGAAGGTAAATCTGCAGATGATATTCTAGAAATTCTAATCGAAGCTGATGTAGATGTTCGCGACGTTTTCGAAGAAGGCGATTCAACAATTATTTATGCTGAACCTGATCAATTCAATGCGGTTCAAGAAGCATTAAAAGCACAAGGTATTACTGAATTTGGTGTTGCAGAGTTAACAATGCTACCACAAACTGAAGTTCAACTAGAAGGCGAAGATCTTGAAAAATTTGAAAGACTTATTGACCTTTTAGATGATTTAGAAGATGTTCAACAAGTTTATCACAATGTTGAAATGTAATACGTATCATAATTTATAGATATTAAAATCCAGTGGTTTTGTCCACTGGATTTTTTTAGGCTAATTTTCAGAAAAATATTGAAAATTTTAAGTAAGTAGATGGAAATATCCAGTACTAATAACTTATACTATTGATAAGTTAGCTTTTAGGAATTGTTCGAAAGGATTAAACTTAAAGAAGTAATAAGTTATTATTGAGATAAAATAGCTTGATCTGTAATTGTATCTATTAAAAAGAAGGTGACATTGAGGTGAGGAAGAAGCTTATGGTAATCTTACTGATTTTTTGTATACCTATCTTATTCTTTTGGACTATCACAACCTTATGGTTAATAGATGGAGAAAAACCAAAAGCAAATGGAAAGTACAAATATGTTATCGTTCTTGGAGCGAAAGTGAAAAGGGGAGCCATTCCTTCAAAAGCATTGGCATTTCGTTTAAATGCGGCATTAGATTATGCTAAGCAATATCCGGACATCCAAATTATTGTTTCAGGTGGTCAAGGGCCGGACGAAGATGCGACTGAAGCTTCCGTTATGAAACAATATTTAATCGATCGAGGTTTTCCTGAATCTCAAATTATCGTGGAGGATCAATCTACGTCTACTTATGAGAACTTACTAAATTCAAAGGAAATTGTTGGGGATGAATTGAAGGGGTTAACAATTGTATCGAGCGATTATCATTTAGCTCGTGCCAAAATGCTCTCTAAGGAACTGCATATAAAATGTGATGTTATTTCGGCGAAAACACCTAAGAGTATTGAAAACAAAGTGAGATTTCGAGAACGTTTCGCGCTTTTAAAATCTTTCGTAACAGGAAAATAGAAACTATGTTTAGTACAGATTCTAGATTAATAATTAGAGCATTTCGATAAATATAAAAATGCGCCTCCTGAGAATCCTCAGAGGCGCATTTTTTGTGGCATTATTTAGCAAGAAATTCAGTTATTTGATCACGATATTTAGAAATAGATGATGCGGATACTCCAAAGTATGCTGCAACATCTTTGACTTTGGTTAAACCACCTTCAGAAATGGCGCTATTTGCTTGTCCAGCTAGAACAGCACCTGCAGCAACTGTTTCTGCTTTTTTCGCTTTAATAGCTGTATTTTCTAAGAAACTTGTAAGAGATTCTAAGAATTCAGCTGCATCAAGTTTATACTCATTTACATATTTGTTAACAAATTCTAGTACTTCTGTAGTAAATGGAGCCATTTCAGTTGAAGTTTCTTTGGTTGCTGCAACTTCATCCTTAACGTCTTTTGTAGGATCTGTTGGTTTTTCGTTTACTTTAGAATTAGATTCGTTTTTGTCTTCTAAAAATGTTTTGTATAAATCCATTGAATCGGCATAACCATTTTGAAGTTTTAGACGTAAAGCTTCTACGATGTTTTCCTTTTCATTTGGCAAGAAAACTACACTACTTGTTGCAGTTAGTCCATTTTCACCTTTACGTGCATCTGGCATGAAAATACCAAACAACCATTTACCTGAGAACGTTTTAGCAGGTGTTCCGTTCATTACATAGCTTTTATTTGTCACAATATCTGTAATAGCTATTACTTCAGGACTTTGGGAGTCGACTCTAGCAAGCATAAAGACAGGTTGTAACCATGATTGTAATATGTCTTTTACTTGTTGGCGCATTTGTTTAGTTATTTGTTTATTTATATAATTTTGCCAAAGCTCTGGGTGATCAATGTAAATATATGTTTCCATTGCTATTGTATCAAGTAATTTATCTGTAAATGCATGATGCAAAGTGTTTTGCCAAAGATGATTTCTCTTTTCTAATTCATGATAATTTGCAGAATGGAAAGTTTCCTTGACAAATCCTTCTACAATACGATCGATTTCTTCACTAACAATCGTAGTGATATCGCCTAGCGCATTTTTACCATGACACTTTTTGTATTTTTTGCCACTGCCACATGGACAAGGATCGTTACGACCTACCAATGTAAAGCACCTCTCTTTAAAAATTGGGCATAAAATTAGGTTAGCACAATTTCGTGAAAAAAATAAGTGTTTTCATTATACTATTTTGAAATAAGGGGTTATTTCCAAAAAAATAGCGCATATTTCACATCATCAGTTGCATTTTATCAGAATATAATAAATAATTAACCTAATACTTCGAACTTCGAAAAATATAAGAAAAGGGGAATGACTTTGGTTACTTTCAAAGATTATGAATACAAACGTCCGAATCTTGAAGAAGGGAAAAAATACTTCTACGAGCTTTTAAAGGAGTTTAATAGTTCAAAGTCAGTTGACGAACAAAGTAAAGTTATTGAAAAAATTAATGCCTTTCGTAATGATTTTTCAACTCAATATAACTTAGTATATATTCGTGCTTCTATAGATACTAACGATGAATTCTATCAACAAGAACGAGATTTTTTAGATGAAAAAACGCCTGAAATGGAAGAACTGACAACAGAGTATTATAAAGCGCTCTTAGCTTCTCCTTTCCGCAATGAATTAGAAGATAAGTGGGGTGCTCAATTATTTGATTTAGCTGAAAATCAAATTAAAGGTTTTGCACCTGAAATTATGGAACTCATGCAAAAGGAAAATAAACTAAGCTCTGAATACTCTAAACTTGTAGCTTCGGCTCAAATTTCTTTTGATGGCAAAGAGTTAACGTTAGCACAATTAGGACCTTACACAGAGTCTACAAATCGAGATGTACGTAAGGCTGCAACAGAAGCTCGTTTTGGCTTCTTTAAAGAACATGAGGAAGACTTCGACCGTATTTATGATGAACTAGTTAAAGTGCGTCATCAAATGGCTCTTAAACTAGGTTTTAAAAACTACGTAGAACTCGGCTATGTATTGATGAATCGCATTGATTATAATGCAGAAATGGTGAAAAATTATCGAGATCAAATCCGAGATGTTGTAGTACCATATGCGACACAATTACGCGAAAGACAAGCAAAACGAATTGGTGTAGATCAACTAAAATTCCATGATGAAGGTCTAAAATTCTTAAGTGGTAATGCCATACCAAAGGGAACACCTGAGTGGATTGTTCAAAACGGCAAGAAAATGTATGAGGAATTATCTCCTGAAACAGCAGAATTCTTTAACTTTATGATTGATAGAGATCTTATGGACTTGGTTGCAAAGAAAGGGAAAGAAGGCGGTGGTTACTGTACATTTATCGAAGATTATCAGTCACCATTTATCTTCTCAAACTTTAACGGAACATCAGGTGATATTGATGTATTAACACATGAAGCAGGCCACGCATTCCAGGTATATACTAGTCGTAATATTGGCATTCCAGAATATATTTGGCCAACATACGAATCTTGTGAAATCCATTCAATGAGTATGGAATTTTTCACATGGCCTTGGATGAAACTATTCTTTAAAGAAGATACAGAAAAATATAAATTCTCTCATTTAAGTGAAGCCTTATTATTTTTACCATATGGTGTAGCGGTAGATGAATTCCAGCATGTAGTTTATGAAAATCCAGAAATGACACCCCAAGAGCGTAAAGAAGCTTGGAAGAAAATCGAACAGACCTATTTACCACATCGTGACTATGATGGTATTGATTATTTAGAAGGCGGCGGGTTCTGGCAACGTCAAGCACATATTTATAATAGTCCGTTTTATTATATTGACTATACATTAGCTCAAGTATGTGCATTCCAATTCTGGAAGAAATCTCGTGAAAATCACGAAGAAGCGTGGAAGGATTATATCCACCTATGTCAATTAGGCGGTAAAATGTCATTTACAAAACTAGTAGCTGAAGCAAATCTTGAATCACCATTCAACGAAGGATGCGTAGAAACTGTTATGGAAGCAATTAAAGAATATTTAGATGCAGTACAAGATGATAAACTATAAAAAATTTTCAAACAATTCATTGACATCCATACTAATTAGCTATACATTAATAGTTGAAATATGAAAAGCGATGATGAGAAGAAGTAAATTGATTGTATTTCTTAAAAGAGAGCTTCGGTAGCTGAAAAGAAGTAGGAGTTGATCAATTGAAAGATGGCCTCTGAGCTCTGTTTCTGAACTTGCAATAAGCAATAGTAGGATACAGCGGGATTTGATACCCGTTACCTATATCACAGTCTAGAAGCTATTTTGCATTCTGTACTGATGGAGGCTACTTATGTGAGTAAGTGGCAAATAAAAGGTGGTAACACGAGTATACAACTCGTCCTTAACAATCAAAATGATTGAGGGGACGAGTTTTTATTTTTATTGGGAATGATCAGCTCGTTTACTTCTAATGTTCCTAGGTAGATATATTTTCAATAAGGAGATGTTTCAAATGGGAAAAGGGTTACTTGTATTACAATCAGATTTTGGTATTAGTGATGGTGCGGTTAGTGCGATGTATGGTGTATCACATTGTGTAGATCCTGATATTAAAATATATGATATTACACATCAAATTCCACAATTTAATATTTGGGAAGGAAGCTATCGTTTGCTACAAACAGTGCAATATTGGCCAGAAGGAACTGTATTTGTGTCTGTAGTGGATCCAGGGGTTGGTTCAGACCGTAAAGCAGTTGTTGTAAAAACAGTGAATGATCAATTTATTGTAACACCTGATAATGGGACATTAACTCATATAAAGCGTTACTATGGCATTGCGGAAATTCGTGAGATCGATGAAACGATTAACCGTCTACCGAATTCAGGTGAATCTCATACGTTTCATGGCCGTGATATCTTTGCCTATACGGGAGCACGCTTAGCTGCAGGAATTATTTCATTTGAAGAAGTAGGCCCAGCCCTTAAAGTTTCAGATATTGTAGAACTGAATATTAAAGAATCTACGATAGAAGATGACATTATTACTGGATTTATCGATATTGTGGATAAACCTTTCGGAAATTTATGGACAAATATTCGTCGTAGTCTGTTTAAACGATTAGCAAAAAAATATGGAGATACCTTTGAGGTAACGATTAGTACGGATAATCGCAAAATTTATCAAAGTATTATGACGTATGGCCATTCCTTCGCAGATTTACGTGTGGGTGAGCCACTATTATATATTAATTCATTGGATAATGTAGGGATTGCGATTAACCAAGGCTCTTTTGCAGATGCCTACCATGTTGGGACGGGTACGAATTGGGTAGTTTCTATTCGCAAGGCGCCGAAGATTATATATGCATAATCTAGTCAAATTGGGGAGTATAGTTTTATATGTAAGATGGAATCTGCTATAAGGTAGATTCTTTTTTTATGGATGTTGTTATTTCCTGTTTTTTAGAGTATAGCGTATACTTAAACTATGAGAATAACAATTCGGTAATATTATGAATGAGGTGCAAATAATTGACAAAAAAACTATGGTTTCAAGCAGGCGTAGGTATACTTCTAGGTTTGTTAATCTTGAAGTATTTTCTTGAAATTAAATCTCTCTTTTATCCAATTGTAGTTATTTTGAGTGCTATATTTATCCCGTTATTAGCGGGTGGAATATTATACTATGTAACAGAGCCAATTCAACGCTTTTTAGAAAAGAGAAAATTTCCACGTTGGGCAAGTATACTATCTATCATAGTACTACTATGTGTTGTAGTTTATGGGTTTATAGCTATTGTTGTACCGCCGATTAATACTCAGATTAATAATTTAGTGAAAGCAACGCCAACATTGGCTAACGAACTTTCAGATATGGTCGATTATGTCTTGAAAAACCGTGAAAACCTTCCAGAACAACTAAATGACACGATAGACAATTTAACAAATTCAATTCAAGGTTACGCAGTATTTACAAGTAAATTTTTAGTGCAATTTATTTCAAGTATTGTTTCAGGAGCATTTGTTTTAATACTAGTTCCATTTTTCTTTATCTACATGCTAAAGGACCACGAAAAGTTTGCTCCAACAATTTATAATATATTCACTGGATCAAGACGTGCATGGATTAAGAAAACTTTATCAGAAATTGATGATGTTTTACGAAATTATATTCAAGGTCAATTATTGATAAGTTTCATCTTGGCAGTTATTATTTTCATCGGCTATAAAATTATTGGACTAGAATATGCATTACTGTTAGCTCTCTTTGCCTTCTTTATGAATATGGTACCGTTCATTGGACCATGGATTGCGTTGGTTCCTGCAGTAATAGTAGGTCTTATACATGACCCTATGCAAGCTGTTTGGGTATGTGTAGTCACACTAGTTGCACAACAAATTGATAGTAACTTTATTACACCAAATGTAATGGGGAAAACTCTTGATATACATCCACTAACTGTTATTACGATTATTTTAGCTGCAGGTAATATTGCTGGGTTTGTAGGTATTCTATTAGGAGTTCCATTATATGCTGTAGGTAAAGTTGTTGTAAAAAATGTCTATCAACATTGGAAAGAGATTCGTACTACTGCAACTAAAAATGTGTAGGTGAAATTAGTGGAGACAGAGATTTTAAAAACCTTTGATGAAAATCATAAACAAACTGGTGTTGCCACAAGAGCGGAAATACATGCGAATGGATTATGGCATGAGACATTCCATTGTTGGCTAATTAGTCAGGTGAACGGGGAGTATTATTTGTACTTTCAGTTAAGAAGTGCAGATAAAAAAGACTATCCTTCGCTTTTTGATATTACAGCTGCAGGTCATTTATTGGCAACAGAAAGTCCTGAGGACGGTATTAGAGAATTGAGAGAAGAACTGGGCTTATCATTGTTAAAAGAGGATTTAGAGAAAATTGCCGTTATACCATGTATTATTGAGAAGCCTCTAATGATTGATCGAGAATTTGCTCATGTATTCTTGGCCATTCAAAAAGGAGCATTCACTGATTTTCATCTTCAAGTAGAGGAAGTTGCAGGTATAGTATGTTCAAAGCTTATGGATGTTGTGCAATTTATTGAAGGAGATCTACCATTGCTTCCCCTAACTGGATTTAAGATTCTTGAAAATGGAGAAAAGGTAAATTTCACGCTAGATGCTAAGCCAAGCGATTTTGTTCGTTATAATAACAAATATATGACGTTATTAACAACAATATTAAAGAAAAGGTTTTTATAAGTATTTTTATGTTGAAATGACGAAGAATAATAACGAAATGAGTTGAGAGATTTGAATATCAACTCATTTCGTTCTTTTAGTCTTAGAGGATTGAGTGACAAAAAATGCTATACTAATAAAGACTGTCAAAGACAAAGGAGATCACTATGTTAACATTTGAACAAAAACAACAAATCATTGAAAGTTTTCCTGAACTAACACGTAAAGAAATTTCAATGAATCGTTTAAACTACCATTTTGAAGGTAGTCAATATGATAAGAAAATTGTAGTTGAAAAACTACATCCTAATGGCAATGGCTTCGTTTATGTTGGAGATTTACTTCGCTATAAGGCAGATGAAAAGGGACTAGTCAATATTCGTGACTTCTCTGAACAAGAATTGCGCGAAGTAATTGAAGATTCTATTATGTATTTATCAGAAGTAGATGAACCCGTTGAAGAAGTGAAAATTGAACAAATATGGCGCAATCGTACAGGTGATCAATTACTACTTGTTAATGATGAGCCTTTCTGGAATATCTATCATGGATTTAACTTAGAAGAAAGCTTTGGTACACGCTCAGATGCTGAAGAGTATCTATTGGCGGAAGGATTTAAACCTTCTAACAAATAGTTTGGACTCTGAAAGGAAGAGGTGGATCTAGATGTCAGGTAAAAGAATGGCACTAATCGTTGTTGGTATTGTCCTTATTTGTTTGCTACTTGTTTATATTTCGATATCAGCTTTTTATAAAAATAACCCTCATCAACCAAACCAACAATCATTAGGTTTTTCAACAGAAGTGACACAAGGAACTTTATCAAGAACAATATTTATACATTAAAATCCCCGTATTAAAGAAACTCACTTCAATTTGTGAAGTGAGTTTTTATGTTAATCTGACTAAATTAAATACCATATAATAAATTGATCATATAAAAAAACTGTTAGAATTCTAACAGTTTTTCAGGTTGCAAATTATAAAAATAACTTAAATATAGAGAAAATGGCGGCACCAGCTAATGCAGATATAGGTAATGTAATCACCCAAGTGATAACGATACTCCGTGCAACACCCCAGTGTACCCCTTTAGCATTTTGTGCAGCACCAACACCCATGATAGATGAAGAAATAACATGAGTTGTAGAAACTGGAAGATGTATTTGTGTAGCACCAAAAATAATAAGTGCAGAAGACAAATCAGCTGCGACACCATTAACAGGACGGATTTTCATAATCTTACCGCCAACTGTTTTAATAATTTTATATCCACCAATCGAAGTACCAAGACCCATTGCAACAGCACATGCAATACGAACCCATAAAGGTACACCATCACTGCCACTTAAAAATCCTGCAGAAATTAAAGCCATAGTAATAATCCCCATAGACTTTTGGGCATCATTTGTACCATGTGTAAATGCTTGAAGTGCGGCTGTAGCAATTTGTACTCGTCGGAAGCTTTTGTTGGTACGATATAAATTTAAGTTTTTAAATAGTAATTTAAATAAAGACATCATCAAATATCCGACAATAATTGCGATAAATGGTGAAAAGATTAAGGCTTTGATGATTTTAAGAAAGCCGTTATAGTTTATAGCAGAGAAACCTGCAGCAGCAATGGCAGCACCAGCTAGAGAACCGATAATTGCGTGTGATGAACTTGAAGGTATACCGAAGTACCAAGTGATCAAGTTCCATATAATTGCTGATATTAATGCAGCTAATATTATGAATGAACCATTCGTAAGTGAAAATGGATCAACAATATCTTTTGCCAATGCTTTAGCGACGCCTGTAAATGTAACGGCACCGATGAAGTTCATTGATGCAGCCAAAACTACAGCAACACGAGGCGAAAGCGCACGGGTAGAAACTGCAGTAGCAATAGCATTTGCAGTATCATGGAAACCGTTTATGAAGTCGAATAGTAATGCGAATATTACTACTAGAACAGTTACGATTATTAAAGTATTCATGTGTTTCTACAGCTCCTATGCATTACGCATTATAATAGTGTCCATTGAATTGGCGACATTTTGACAGTAGTCAGCCACTTCTTCTAGTTGTTCATAAATATCTTTAAATTGAATAATGCGGATAGGGTCTTTTTCATGTAAGAACAATTGTTTAATTGAAGTACGTAATACTTCATCGCATTTACGTTCGTAATCCTTAATGAGAATGGCATGTTCGCGCATGTTGATTAATTTTTTATTCGTTAAATGTTCCATCGCAGTTGCGATTTCATCTGTACTTAACACAATATATTTTAAGAAATCTCTCATATAATCATCTACTTCTGTAAGTGAGAACATTTCAAAGTGAGCAATACAACCTTCAACACCATCCAAAATATCATCCATTCGTACAGCTAATTCCAAAATATCTTCACGTTCGATTGGCGTCATAAATGATTTATTCAGCATTTGGATTAATTCGTGGATTAACGAATCTCCATCTGTTTCATATTTTTTAAGTGTTACGCTAAGCTCTTTCAAATCTGCAACGCCTGTTATTTTAAAATCATCAGCATAATGAGCTGCTTCATTTACATTTTTAGCAACTTTCAAAAGCGCAGTAAAGAAAGGGTCTTCTTTTTTTGAGCTAAACATATAAAGCCTCCTAATTTGTCTATAAATCATTACTATCTTATTTTTGAACGCAACTATAATCATAACAAATTGTACGAGAAACCAATACAATAATCCTGTGAATTTTTTTAAAATTTACATTCCCGTAACATTTGAAAATCACGCTTGTAATAATTAGAAAAATTTGAAACTTTCCGCTGTATTCAAACGTATAACATATAGAAAGAAAGGAACAAATTAACAGAAAAGGGGGTGAAGATGATTGAGCTGAATTTATGGTCTATTGAACAATGGTATCTGTACTCATTATTATTCTTAGCAATTTGTATGATTTTATATCTTTTTTTTGGTGACATTGCTGATGGGATTGGAGAAGGAATTCCATTTTTTAATCCGACAGTTATTCTAGCTTTTTTAACCTTCTTCTCTGCAACTGGTTTTATTATTGAAACATTTACTTCCTTGAACAGTTACGTTATCGCCATTATTTCTGCCATTTTTTCAATCGTACTAGATATCCTGATGTATTATTTCATCCTCGTTCCTTTGAAATCAGCTGAAGTATCGATGGCGTATACGGAAGAATCCTTGGGTGGTCAAGTAGGAAAGGTGATTGTACCTATTCCCATCGATGGTTTTGGTGAAGTGGTTGTTGAGACAGTTAACGGCATTATATCTAAACGTGCAACAAGTTATGATCATGTTTCAATACCATATGATTCAAAGGTACTCATAGTAGAAGTGAAAGAAGGAACGTTATATGTCAGAGAGTATGAACCATTATTTTAATGGCTTACTTATATAAAAATAGGGGGAATTATTATGTCATTTTTAGCATCACCGATTTTAATTGTTGGGATAATTGTAGTGGTTATTTTATTAGCTATAATCGGAGTGTATGTAACAAAATATCGAACTGCAGGTCCCGATGAAGCACTTATTGTGACAGGGAGTTATTTAGGGTCTAAAAACGTACATACGGATGAAGGTGGAAACCGTATTAAAATTATCCGTGGTGGTGGTACGTTTGTTTTACCAGTATTTCAACAAGCTGAACCTCTTAGTTTACTATCCAGTAAACTAGAAGTAACAACACCTGAAGTTTATACAGAACAAGGTGTACCGGTGATGGCTGATGGGATTGCCATTATTAAAATAGGTGGTTCAATTTCAGAAATTGCAACAGCAGCAGAACAGTTTTTAGGTAAACCGAAAGAAGACCGTGAAAACGAAGCAAAAGAAGTACTTGAAGGTCACTTACGTTCGATTCTTGGGTCTATGACAGTTGAAGAAATTTACAAAAATCGCGATAAATTCTCACAAGAAGTCCAACGCGTTGCTTCTCAAGATTTAGCGAAAATGGGCCTTACAATCGTATCCTTTACGATAAAAGATGTTAGAGATAAAAACGGTTACTTAGATTCACTTGGGAAACCAAGAATAGCTCAGGTTAGACGTGATGCGGATATTGCAACAGCAGATGCAGAAAAGGAAACTCGTATTAAACGTGCAGAAGCGGATAAAGAAGCACAAAAGGCAGAACTTGAACGTGCAACTGAGATTGCAGAAGCTGAAAAAGAAAATCAACTAAAAGTAGCAGAGTTTCGTCGTGAACAAGATATTGCAAAAGCCCGTGCTGACCAAGCATACGAGCTTGAAACTGCTCGTGCAAAACAAGAAGTAACAGAACAAGAAATGCAAATTCAAATCATTGAACGTCAAAAGCAAATTGAATTGGAAGAAAAAGAAATTTTACGTCGTGAAAAGCAATATGACTCAGAGGTAAAGAAAAAAGCAGATGCAGATCGTTATGCTATCGAACAAAATGCTGCAGCTGAAAAGATGAAACAATTAACACAAGCAGATGCAGAAAAATATCGCATCGAAGCGAAAGCAAAGGCAGAAGCTGAAAAAATCCGTTTGGACGGTTTGGCAAAAGCTGATTCAGAACGTGCACAAGGGGAATCTGAAGCTGAAATTATCCGTCTGAAAGGTCTTGCAGAAGCAGAGGCAAAACGTAAAATTGCAGAAGCTTTCGAGCAATTTGGTCAAGCAGCTGTTTTAGATATGATTATCCGTATGATGCCTGAATATGCAAAACAAGTAGCTAGCCCATTAGCGAACATCGATAAGATTACAGTAGTTGATACAGGTGGTGGAGAAGGTGGAGGCGCAAATAAGGTAACAGGATATGCAACTGACTTAATGGCCACTTTACAAGAAACACTAAAAGCATCATCAGGTATTGATATGAAGGAATTGTTAGAGAATTATTCTGGTAAATATACAATACGTCCAAGTATCGAGCGATTAGCGGATAATGTAAAACAACAAGACGATGCATCAGCTGCAACAACTATTGAAGGTGAATAGATTAATATGCCCGAGCAGACCAATGGTGGTTTGCCGGGCAATTTTTTGTGGAAGATTGTCTTCTATTTGTCATTATATATAATACCCTCCTAAGGTATAATGAAGAAAAAAGGTATTTAAAGGAGTTTTAAATTGAAGAAAAAATGGTTATCGGTGTTATTAGCAGGCACGATGCTTTTAGCAGCCTGCGGAAACAATTCAGGAGAATCGTCAAAGGAAGATCATAATGACCATCATCAAACAAAGACAACTGAAACAACGGAGCATACTAATCATGCAAATCATCAACACAAACTAGCGAATGGTGATCTTCAAGAAGAAACAAAATCAGCAGAAATCTTACCTAGCTTTTTAGAAAATCAAACTGAAGACTTAAAACTTGTATATAAAGCTGCTGGACAAGCTACCGAGATTTTAAAATGGATGCCATGTTATTGTGGATGTGCAGAAAGTGCTAATCATAAAAGTAATTTAAATTGCTTTATAAAAGAGGTAAAAGACAATGGTGCTGTTGTTTGGGATGATCATGGAACACGTTGTATTGTTTGTGTAGAAATTGCGATTAAATCCATTAAACAGGCACAAGAAGGTGCCTCACTTAAAGAGATACGCAAACAAATTGATCAGGATTATAAAGAAGGATATTCAACACCAACACCAACTCCTATGCCATCATAGTACTTCTTAGAATAGGGGTTAAATGTAAAGTAATTAGAATTTTTACTTTTTCAAAAGGTTTTTACTATAATTTAATACAGAATTGCAGACAATTAGAGGGGAAAACGCTATCATATTGTTAGAGTGAGAACAAAACTCGTAGCAAAAGAAATGGAGATGAATGTCTTGGAATACCGTATTGAACATGACTCTATGGGAGAAGTTAAAGTACCAGCAGACAGCAAATGGGGTGCTCAAACACAACGAAGTAAACAAAACTTCCGCATCGGTTCTGACCATATGCCAATCGATTTTATCCACGGCTATGCAATCCTTAAAAAATCCGTAGCAAAAGTATGTGTTGAACTTGGTACTCTATCTGAAATCAAATATGAAGCAATCGCTCATGCTGCTGATGAAATCGTAGCAGGTAAATGGGATGATCAATTCCCATTAGTGATTTATCAAACAGGTTCAGGTACTCAAACAAACATGAACGTTAACGAAGTAATCGCTCATCTTGGTAATGAATACTTAGAAGCAAAAGGTTCTGAAGAACGCCTTCATCCAAATGACGACGTTAACAAATCTCAAAGTTCAAATGACTCATTCCCAACAGCTATGCACATCGCTACTTCTATCGCTGTTGAGAAAAATTTAATCCCAGCTTTAGAGCAAATTAAAGCAACATTAAAAGCTAAATCTGAAGAATTTATGCACTTGATCAAAATTGGTCGTACGCACTTACAAGATGCTACTCCAATAACACTTGGCCAAGAAATTAGTGGTTGGTTATACATGATCGAGTCTTCTGAAAAAATGATCAAAGAAGCAGCATTAAACATGCGCGAACTTGCTATCGGTGGTACTGCAGTAGGTACTGGTCTTAACACTCCAGATGGCTTCGATGAAAAGGTTGTTGCTGAAATTTCAAAAGAAACAGGCTTAGATTTCGTACCATCACCAAACAAATTCCATGCATTAACATCACACGATCAAATCGCTACTACTCATGGTGCGATGAAAGCATTAGCAGCTGATTTGATGAAAATCGCAAACGATGTTCGTTGGTTAGCTTCAGGTCCACGTTCTGGATTTGGTGAAATCTCAATTCCAGAAAACGAACCAGGTTCATCTATCATGCCAGGTAAAGTAAACCCTACTCAATGTGAAGCTGTTACAATGGTAGCTGTACAAGTTATGGGTAACGATGTAACAATCGGCTTTGCTGCATCACAAGGTAACTTTGAATTGAACGTGTTCAAACCAATTATCCTTCACAATTTCATGCAATCAGTTGAATTATTATCTGATGTAATCCGCAGCTTTGATGAACACTGCTTAGTGGGTATTACTGCAAACAAAGATAAACTTGAACACTTCTTAAACAACTCACTAATGTTAGTTACAGCTCTTAACCCATACATCGGTTATGAAAATGCTGCTAAAATCGCAAAACATGCTCATAAAAACGGCTTAACTTTAAAAGCTGCAGCACTTGAAACTGGTCTTCTAACAGAAGAACAATTCAACGAATGGGTTGTCCCAAGTAAAATGATTAAATTCTAAAAATTAGTCTTTAATATTTTAAATAAAAAAACGCCTGAGTATATAAATAAATACTCAGGCGTTTTTTATTTTGTTAGAGTGTTTTTGATAAAATACTTATATACATCGTTTATTCAGCTTCTTTTTACTCTAAGAATTCATGTTTTTTAGTTATT
>NZ_QWUA01000033.1 GCF_003576525.1 Rummeliibacillus sp. POC4
CCCTTTTTTACAGGCTATAGAAATACTTATTATCTATTTAATGTATTCTGACGTTATGAATTTAGCATCTAACTATATAAAACGATTTTCGTATTTTGAATAATCCGTATCCTTATATTAATAATGATGCACCAAAAAAACTCCAATCCTATTAGAATTGGAGGTTAATGGTCTCTTTAAATAGCAAATCCCAATTATGCCGTTGTTTTTACAAATCGCTTTGAACCCGCACTCTTTGCAGGTGGGTGTCGTATTTGAAACTTTAAAAGTCCCATTACAGGCATGTTTGCCATTCCAAAATGACAACTCCCAACGATATTATGTTCGGTCAAAACTGATTAAGTTTCAACAAACATATCAGGATTTGCTGTTGATTTAATACTAACATTAATGTTCAGAAAAATCAAAATAAATAATGATAATTATCTGTTAAATTTGAAAATAAATCTCCCTTTTCTATACATAAAAAGAGGATATCCCATAAGTGTGATTACACGCTTATAAAGATATCCCCTTATTTAAAAGCTTTTAGATGAGTCTAGTCTTCGTCGGCTAAAGTTTTAGTACGAATGTGTAAGTCATCTAATTGAGCGGTTGCAACAGAACTTGGAGCATCTGTTAGTAAGCAACTTGCTGAAGCTGTTTTAGGGAATGCGATTGTGTCACGTAAATTATCGCGACCAGCTAATAGCATGATGAAACGGTCAAGACCGAATGCTAAACCACCATGTGGAGGAACGCCGTATTCAAATGCATCCATTAAGAAACCAAATTGTTCTTGTGCTTGTTCTTGAGTGAAACCAAGTACTTTGAACATTTTTTCTTGTAATTCTTTTTCATAGATACGAAGTGAACCACCACCAAGTTCGTAACCATTTAATACGATATCGTATGCTTGAGCACGAACTTCGCCAGGAGCTGTTTCCATTTTATCAAGATCTTCATCAAATGGACGTGTGAATGGGTGGTGAGCTGCAGTATAGCGTCCTTCTTCTTCTGAGTATTCAAGTAATGGCCAATCAGTAATCCATAAGAATGCGAATTGTGATTCGTCAATTAAGTTTAATTCTTTACCTAGTTTTTTACGAAGTGCACCTAGAGCATCAGCAACAACAGATTTTTTATCTGCTACGAATACTAATGTATCTCCTGGTTCTGCTTTCATGCGTTCAACTAATTTTTGACCATATTCATCTTGGAAGAACTTACCGATAGGACCTGTAAGACCATCTTCAGTGACTTTAATCCATGCAAGACCTTTTGCACCATAACGGCCAACGAATTTTGTTAATTCATCTAAGTCTTTACGAGAATATTTGTCGTTTGCACCTTTAATGTTAAGACCTTTAACTTGGTTACCTGCTTCAACTGTTTGAGCAAATACTTTAAAGTTACATCCATCAACAACATCTGTTAAATCGATTAACTCTAAACCAAAACGAACATCTGGTTTATCTGAACCATAGCGAGACATTGCTTCGTCATATTTCATACGTTGGAATGGACGTGGAATATCGATTCCTTTAATTTCTTTCATCACTTTTTGGATTAAGCGTTCGTTAATATCAAGAATTTCTTCTTGTGTTAAGAAACTCATTTCCATATCGATTTGAGTGAATTCTGGTTGACGATCAGCACGTAAGTCTTCATCACGGAAACAACGAGCGATTTGGAAGTATTTTTCAAATCCAGATACCATCAATAATTGTTTAAATAATTGTGGTGATTGTGGAAGTGCATAAAATTCACCTTCGTGAACACGTGATGGAACAAGATAATCACGAGCACCTTCAGGAGTTGATTTTGTTAAGATAGGTGTTTCCACTTCTAGGAAGCCTTCATCTTGTAAGAAGTTACGTACAACTTTTGTTACGTCAGAACGTAATTTAAATGTTTTATACATTACAGGACGACGTAAATCTATATAACGGTATTTTAAACGTAAATCTTCGTTTACTTGGATACGATCTTCAATTTGGAATGGTGGTGTTTTTGATTTGTTGATTAATGTTACTTTATCAACATAAACTTCAATCATACCAGTATCTAAGTTAGGGTTAACCATATCTGGTGTACGTGGACGTACTTCACCTTCTACTTCGATAATATATTCACTACGGAATGTATCTGCAAGATCTAGTGCCTCTTGAGAGTTTTCTGGTGTGAACACAACTTGTGTTAAACCAGTACGGTCACGTAAATCGATGAAGATTAAACCACCGAAGTCACGACGATATTGTACCCAACCTTTTAATACGACGCGCTCGCCAATATTTTCAGCGCGCAAAACTCCACATTCATGTGTGCGTGTTGCCATGTATGATTCCTCCAATTAATGTGTTTGTAAATAGTTTACCAAGTCATGGAATGGTACTTTTTCTTGGTTGCCTGATTCCATATTTTTCACACTTGCAGCATTTTCTTCTAGCTCTTGTTCGCCAAGTACAATCACCCATTTAGCACCTTGACGATCAGCTGCTTTCATTTGTGCTTTCATTTTACGACCTGCGTAATCTAGTTCTGTCGCAATACCTTTTGTACGGAAAGTACTTGCAAGCTCTACAGCCTTTTCCTTTGCTGCATCGTCCATTGCGACGATGAATAGATCAAGTGAAGAATCTGTATCAAGACTCTTTTCTTCAGCTTCAAGAGCTAGTAATAAGCGTTCAATACTCATCGCAAAACCGATACCAGCCACATCAGGACCGCCAACTTCTTCAACTAGTCCGTGATAACGACCACCACCACAAAGTGTTGTAATTGAACCAAAACCTTTTGATGTACTCATAATTTCAAATGCTGTGTGGTTATAGTAGTCAAGACCACGTACAAGGTTAGGATCCACTTCATATTCGATTCCTAAAACATCTAAATAATGTTTTACTTGCTCAAAGTAAGTTGCTGATTCTTCGTTCAAGAAATCTGTTAAAGCAGGCGCAGTAGCCATTAATGGGTTGTCGTGATCTACTTTACAGTCCAAAATACGAAGAGGGTTTTTCTCTAAGCGATTTTGGCAATCAGAGCAAAATTCATGAATATGCGGTTGGAAGTGATTAATAAGTGCTTCACGGTGCGCATCACGAACCTCCTTGTCACCTAGTGAGTTAATGACTAATTTTAAGTCTGTTAAACCAACAGCACGATAGACATTCATCGCTAGTGAAATAACTTCTGCATCAATAGCAGGGTCTTTACTGCCAATAGCCTCAACGCCAAACTGTACGAATTGGCGATAGCGACCTGCTTGTTGGCGCTCATAGCGGAACATTGGACCAATATAAGATAATTTAACTGGTTGGTCAGGTTGACCGAACATTTTATGTTCTACATAAGCACGAACAGCACCGGCTGTACCTTCTGGGCGAAGTGTTAAAGAACGACCACCACGGTCTTCAAATGTGTACATTTCTTTTTGAACGATATCTGTTGTATCGCCTACACCACGTTGGAATAATTCAGTAGACTCGAACATTGGCGTACGAATTTCTTCATAACGATACGTATGGCATAAATGACGAATAATTCCCTCAACTTTTTGCCATTTTTCTGATTGACCAGGCAGAATATCTTGTGTGCCTCTAGGTACTTTAAAACTCATAACAGTCTCCTTTCTATATTTAATAGCTCAACCAACTAAGCTGCCAACTCAATTTCGGATAGTTTGAATAATTGAGATTGTCTAAAATCCCAAAGAAAAATAAAAAAGCCCTCATCCCCTGCATTACGCAAGGGACGAGAGCTATTAAGCTTCCGCGGTTCCACCCTAGTTGATCTAGCTAATACTAAATCCTCTCAAATCGGATAACGGCCGATACCGTTTTCCCCTACTAGATAAATCGTTCGAAGAAAAGCCTCTCAAGTGTTTTTCACTAATCAGTACTATAGAAAAGCTTTCAGCCACGTCTTTTCCTCTCTAAAAAGTACTTTTTGATCGTTACTTTCTTGGTCATAGGCATACATTTTTTCTTAAAGATTACTTCATATGATAACATTTCAGCGAAATATGTCAACTGTTTGAAAAAACTTATAGTTTTTTATCTCTTTTCATCTTACAATGGAAGAAAGGAGGAAGAAAATGAATACTATTAAACTAAATACAGCGACTATTGTCTCAATTTGTCTAGTTTTAATCTTTTCAATGTTCGCAGTAGTTCCCAATGCAAATGCCGCTTATACGAAGTTAAAGGTTACTGCAACTTCGCTTAATATTCGAACTGCTCCTAACACTAGTTCAAAAGTCATGACGACTGTAAAGACGAATACTACTTTGCTAAAGGTAAAGAAAAGTGGAAATTGGTATCAAGTGAAGTATAAAAACAAAACGGGTTGGGCTTCTGCCAAATATTTAAAAACTGTCAAAACAACGGTTTCAACCGCATCAACTACTTCAAAAATTGTTACTTCTAAGACGGACAACCTTAATATTCGAAAATCCAATTCCATTAACTCTAAATCATTAGGAAAATTAAACAAAGGAAAAACTGCTACATATATCCAACAAAAAAATGGTTGGGTAAAGATTAAAACTTCAAGTATTACTGGTTGGGTTAGCGCTACATATGTAACAATTTCTAACAAAGCTAAAACTACAAGTCCTAAAATCACAAATGCAAAAAAGAATTTATACTTTGTCGTTACAGCTAACTCTTTAACTGTAAGATCAAAACCAGATTCGTCTTCAAAATTTTTAGCTTATGTAAAGAAAAACGAATCTCTATTAGTTTCTCGTATTGCTAGTAATAATTGGGTTGAAGTAACATACCAAACAGGAAAAAAAGGTTGGGTTTCTGCAAAGTATGGTACTCAAAAAGTTAAAGAACCTACTACAAGTTCTATCACTGTTGTTGTACCAGAAGAAACTACCTACTATTATGTTACAGAACCAACCGGTCTAACAATAAGAGATAATTATAGTGCAAGTGCTAAATCTCTTGGACAAGAAGTACCATTTGAGACAAAGGTCCAAATTTTAAAACAAGCAAGTAACGGATGGATTTATGTCAATTACGATGATATTGAAGGTTGGATTAACGGTAGTACTTACTATGGATTTGCTTCCACAAAGAACATAACATTTACTGCTGAAAAACCATCTAAAACAAAATACTTTGTGATGAAATCTGGTACTTTAAATGTTCGCTCTTTACCAACTACTGCAGCTCCTTCTCTTGGTAAAGTTTCGAAAGGAAACTACTTTAAAGTTTTACGAGTGTCTAATAATAATTGGGTTGAAGTTCAATATACATCAAAACAAAAAGGTTGGATTTCAGCGAATACCGCAAGTAGTAATATCACTACTAAGAAACCAACAACAACCGTTTCTGACAGTGTTAAAGGCTCTCTAAAAGGGATCAAAATCGTCATTGATGCAGGCCACGGTAAACAAGATAACGGCGCTTCTGGTAATAAGGTTGTAGAAAAAACATTAAATTTAAAAGCCGCAAAAGAAATTCAGGCTGCGATTGAAAAAGTTGGCGGAACAGTGTACATGACACGTACTAATGATGATCAGTTCTTAACACTTGATCAGCGTGCTGCCTATGCAAAACAAAAAGGTGCAAATGCCTTTATTAGTGTTCATCACAATTCTGCTAGTCCATCTGCTACTGGCTATGAAAGTTATTATTCAAGTTCAGCTAAAGTAAGTAGTAAAAAATTTGCAGAAGCCATTCACAACGGTATTAAAGATGCTGTTGAAGAAGAATACCCTCATTACAACGATCGTAAATTAAGAGCAATGGACTTTTACGTTGTAAGATATAATTCTGTTGTTTCTGTACTATTAGAACTAGGCTTTGTGTCAAATTCTTCAGACGCTAAATTAGTAAATACGAATGCATATCGTGAAACTGTAGCAAAAGGTGTTGTAAACGGTCTTTTATCTTATTATGGTCGTGATTAACATCTAATGAAATGCCAACAAAAAACACCTGATTTATAATCAGGTGTTTTTTGTTTACTTAGATTCAAGAATAATTGTAACAGGTCCATCATTTGTTAGTTTTACATCCATCATTGCACCAAAGACACCTGTTTCAACATGAAGTCCCAGTGCACACAGAGTACTATTAAAGTATTCCCATAGACCAAACGCTTCTTCAGGGCGGGCTGCATCTGTAAAACTTGGCCGATTCCCTTTTCTTGTATCAGCATATAAAGTGAATTGGGAAACAGATAAAATGTCTCCCCCATGTTCTTTAATAGAGTGATTCATCTTACCTTCATCATCTTCCCAAATACGCATTTTAACAATTTTCTTTGCTAAGTAATCTGCATCATCTTTTGTATCTCCATGTGTAATTCCAACTAATAACACATATCCTTGATCAATTTTCCCTGTTACTTTTCCATCCACTGTAACAGATGCTTCTTTACTTCGTTGCAAAACGACTCTCATTAAAATATCTCCAATCTTAGTGCATTACACGTTGAACAGAATAGACATCTGGAATTTGTTTTACGCGATCTACTACTTTGTATAGATGTTGAATATGTTTGATTTGTAAAGTTAGACTAATGGTAGCAATTTTATCACGATCAGTTCGTGCACTAATACCACTAATCGAAGTTTTCGTTTCTGTAACGACTTGTATCACTTCGTTTAACAAGCCTACTCGGTCAAAGCCTGAAATTTCAATATCTACATTGAATAATTTATGTTGTTCTAAATTGTGTCCCCATTCAACATCGATTAATCGTTCACGATCTTCTGATGTTTGGATATTCGAACAATCTGCACGGTGTACAGAAACACCACGACCTTTTGTGATAAAGCCAACTATGTTATCACCTGGTACCGGATTACAACAACGAGATAAGCGAATGAGTAAATTATCCAATCCCTTAACAATTACACCTGTTTCAGTAACCTTTTCTTTTGAAGGTGCTTTCATCTCTTTTGTAATTTTCTCTAAAGTTTCCTCTTGACTACGTTGTTTTCTGACACGCTCAGCAAGGCGATTAACGACTTGAAGAGCCGTCATACCATTAAATCCTACAGCTGCAACTAAATCATCTTCGTTGGCATAATTCATTTTCTCACATACACGTTTAAAGTTTTCAGATGTAAGAATTTCTTTTGGGTCAAACCCTTGTTCAATGATTTCCTTTTCAATCATTTCTCGACCTTTGTTGACATTATCTTCACGCAATTGCTTTTTAAAGAATTGCTTAATCTTATGCTTTGCTTGTGACGATTGTGCAATATTCAACCAATCTCGGCTCGGTCCAAATGATTGTTTAGAAGTCATAATTTCTATAATGTCACCTGTTTTTAAAGGTGTATCAAGAGGCACCATTTTCCCATTTACTTTGGCACCAATTGTTTTGTTACCGATTTCTGAGTGTACACGATAAGCAAAATCAATTGGTACTGAACCTGATGGTAATTCAATAACATCACCTTTTGGAGAAAATACATAAACCATATCAGAAAACAAATCGAATTTAAGAGATTCCATAAATTCTTCTGCATTAGAAGACTCATTTTGGAATTCTAAAATTTCACGGAACCAAGTTAACTTATTATCAATATTCGATTTATTATTATCTACTGTTTTGCCTTCTTTATATGCCCAATGCGCAGCAACCCCGTATTCAGCAATTTTATGCATATCTTTAGTACGAATTTGGACTTCTAGAGGATCTCCATATGGCCCTATTACAGTTGTATGAAGTGATTGATAAAGGTTTTGCTTTGGCATTGCAATATAGTCTTTGAAACGACCCGGCATTGGCTTCCAAAGCGTATGGATAATTCCTAGTACTGCGTAGCAATCTTTAATACTATCCACAATGACTCGTACAGCTAGCAAGTCGTAGATTTCGTTAAATTGCTTGTTTTGCAATACCATTTTGCGATAAATACTATAAATATGTTTCGGACGTCCTGATAAATCCGCATTAATGCTGATATCATCTAGTTGAACATGAATTTCATCCATTACAGATTTTAAATAGTCCTCACGTTCAACTCGTTTACGTTTCATCAGATTGACAATGCGGTAATATTGCTGAGGATTTAAATAACGAAGAGCAGTATCTTCTAACTCCCACTTAATAGCTGAAATTCCTAGACGGTGAGCTAATGGAGCAAAGATTTCAAGTGTTTCTTTTGAGATACGGCGTTGTTTTTCGACTGGTAAATGTTTTAACGTTCTCATATTATGTAATCTGTCTGCTAATTTAATGAGAATGACACGTATATCTTGCGCCATTGCTACGAACATTTTGCGATGATTCTCGGCTTGTTGTTCTGCTTTTGACTTATATTTAATTTTCCCTAATTTTGTAACACCATCTACAAGCATTGCGACTTCTTCACTAAATTGTTCAACCAGGTCTTCTCGTGTGACAGGTGTATCCTCAACGACATCATGCAAAAAACCTGCTGCAACTGTTTCTGGATCCATTTGTAAATTCGCCAAAATACCTGCAACTTGTACAGGATGTAAGATATATGGCTCACCTGAACTTCTGAACTGTTCTTTATGTGCATCCTTTGCCAGTTCATATGCTTTTTTTACGAATGCAACGTGTTCTTCATTCATATATGATGTTAGAATTGAGAAAACTTCTTCTACTGTCATCACTTGATCTTTCGCCATGTTAGCCCACCCTATTTCATAATTTTTCCGATTAGGTATAAAGTTAATTGTATAAAAAAAATAGCCTATTTGTAAAGGCTATTTCCTCGAAAAAATTGATAATTCGACAAATTTCACATAGTTTTGAAGCAATATCTTCAAGGATTCACAATATGTATTAAAAATCATAAAAGAAAACCCTCATGCAAATGCAATGAGGGCTAAAAGATTAGTATTTCATAAGTGTAAAGACATCATAATTTTGAATTTTATCGCGGCCATGTAATTCTTCTAATTCGATTAAGAAAGCACATCCGACAACTTCCCCACCAAGTTGTTCAACTAAGCGAATTGCCGCATCTACTGTACCACCAGTAGCTAGTAAATCATCTACGATTAATACTTTTTGACCTGGTTTTACTGCGTCTTTATGCATTGTCAATGTATCTTTACCGTATTCAAGGCCATAATCTGCAGTAATGACTTCACGTGGTAATTTACCTGGTTTACGTACTGGTGCAAAACCTATTTCAAGTGCATAAGCAACCGGACATCCTGTGATAAATCCACGTGCTTCTGGACCTACGATCAATTCTGCTCCAACTTTTTTTGCATATTCTACAATTTGGTCGGTTGCATATTTATATGCTTTACCATTATCCATAATTGTTGTGATATCTTTAAAAGAAATACCTTCTTTAGGCCAATCTTCTACGATTGTCACATATTGTTTTAAATCCATTATTATTGTTCCTCCTCAGAAACTGATTGACCATTTAAACGAAGGTCAAACCACTCTCTTAAATCCTTATAGGGTGCATACAATAGGGTTTGTTCTAAATCCATTTGTTGCGCGCGTTGTTGATAGATTTTCGCACTTGTTAACTCTTTTTTCGGTGGATGATCTACAACTTTCGCGAGTCCATTCTCTATTGTAACAAATCCAAGTTCAAAAAACACCTGTGTCATAAAAATAAGCATATCTCGGCTCCAACCTTTATGCTTTGCCAACTCATTTAAATGTTGTCGTAATTGAAATACTTGTCTTTTTCTTAAAAAAGTATAATACCAGACAAACTGCTCTCTTGTAGGCATTCCATCAAAATAATGAGAATCTGGGATGTAAAAATGTGCATAAATTCTGCTTGGTTTTACATTTTCTAAAAGCTGCTCTAACATTTGAACATTTTGTGGCAAATCTAAAACTACAATATATTTCATACAACTTTCTTCTGATATATCATCCGAATAACTTTGAATTTTTTTAGGTATTAAAGATTCATAATAGTTTAAAGTTTCTTCCCTGAAAGCTATAAAAGTTGCACTTTCAAGTGGGATTGTTTGGAGCCACCTAGCAACTTGTCTAATTCCTCTAAGATCAAATAATTGCCATTCATCAGTATGAACATCTTGTAACATCAATTGTGGCTTCTTTTTGCCATTCCATTCATTAATTTGTAAATCGCCTGCAAAGTATACTTTGATACCATATGTTAACTCGTCAGCAAGATACCCTTTATGGAATCCTACAGCATCAAGTTCATAATTATTTGAAACTATTTGTATTTTTATATGATCTTCGTTAGCACCAATTTTTCGCATTGATTGGATTGAAGCATCTTCAATTCCATAGACAGGTTTAGCAAAGCTAGTGCCAAACGGTCCAAGCATACGTACATCTTCGATTGCATGTATATCAATTTCCTCAAGAGTAAGCGGTATATCAATATCTAAAACAGGTGTTAAATCCTCTTCTGTTAAACATTCTCTAGCTTGCTTGTCTAATCGATAGCGCAGTTCGTCAACATCTTCCATTGCGAGTGTCATCCCTGCAGCCATAGGGTGCCCCCCAAAAGCCGGTAAGATATCTCTATTTTTTGCAAGCTCTTTATACATATGGAATCCTTCTATAGAACGTGCAGAACCTTTGGCAATCCCTTTTTCCACATCAACTGAAAGTATAATAGTTGGTCTGTAATATTTTTCTACTAATCTTGATGCAACTATTCCAACTACTCCAGGGTTCCATCCTTCTTCTGCAATGACTAATACTTGTGAATTTCCAATTTCTTCATCATTTTCAACCATTGTAATAGCTTGTTCAGTTATATTTTTAACCATTTCTTGCCGTTCTTTGTTCTGCTCGTTCAAATATTCGGCCATCGACATCGCTTCAGACATATCTTGAGACATTAAGAAGTCAACACCAGGAGCTGCATCTCCCAATCTTCCTAATGCATTTAATCTTGGCGCAAAAGCAAAACCAATTGTTTCTTCATCAATTTCTTGTTGATTTACACCGGATACTTTGGCTATTGCTTTAATAGCGGGTCTCGTAGAATATTGCAGTGCTTCAATACCAGCTTTTACTAGATATCGATTTTCATCTAATAGTGGAACTAAATCGGCTACAGTCCCGATTGCCGCAATTTCCAATAAGTGCTTTGGAAATTCTCCATATAATGCGTGTGCCACTTTAAATGCAACACCTACACCAGCCAATTCTCCAAAAGGATAATGTCCATCTGGGTGTCTTGGATGGATGATAACATCTGCTGGAGGTAGTGTTTCACCTGGTTCATGGTGGTCCGTGATGATTACATCCATCCCTAACTCTTTAGCCAACTGAACTTCTTTGTTTCCAGCAATCCCATTATCCACAGTAATAATAAGTTGATAGCCTTTTTCATGTGCTTCTCTAAATAATCTTTCACTAGGCCCATAACCATCGGTAAATCTATTTGGAATCATATGTGAGACATCAGCTCCTAAATCTTGAAGCGCCGTTTTCATCACAGTTGTACTTGTAATCCCGTCAGCATCGTAATCCCCATATATTAATATTTTTTCTCTATTTTGTATGGCTTTATTTATTCGTTCAACAGCTTCTTTCATGCCGTGCATTTCAAATGGGTCATGGATAGCATGCTCATCTATCATTAAAAAAGCACGAGCTTCTTCAATTGTTGTGAAACCACGTGCTACTAAAATTTTTGCTGATATAGAAGAGATTTTAAGTCCGTCAACAAGATTTTTCACTAGTTGTTCATCTGGGCGATTAATACGCCATCTTTTTTCAGTTGCTGTCATTATGTCACTTCCTCATGAAATTCATTATACAAAATATATGCTCATTATTGAAAGTAGAATACTATTTTAAATCGAATGCGTGGATGATAGAGATAGAATAGCCAAAGAAAAGAGACATTTTCTGTTTAAGTTTGAACAAAAAGCGTCTCTTTCCATTTTGGAAAATTCGTTATTATAAATGTTTGTTATTCAGTTTCTTCTACATTACTATTGTTTCTTTAAATTATTTTAAGACATATTCAATTGCAATTGGTCTAGATAATTGTTTTCCTTTTGAAGTTTTGACACCTTTGTTATTTATGAAGATTACGTAATTTCCTTTCGCTAACGTTTTGGTTGTTGATAGTTTAATTGTTTTTCCTTTTGTATCCTTTTTAAGTTTAAAACCAGTTATTTTTTTACCAGCATGAATAATCGACACTTTACTTGTTGTTAATGTTTTAGTTTTTAAAGCTGTGCCAAATGTAATAGTTGTTGTTTTTTTTGATTTAAGACTTTTTAAGTTTGATGCTTTTACATAACTAGATGTTGAAGTAGAAGAAATAATAACTAGTTTTATCTTCTTATTATAATTAGAGAGCAATTTTTTTTGAGACTTTGATAAACCTTCTCTTATTGAATAAAGGTAGGCAAATTGTGTTTGGAACGTTAATGATTGTCCTTTTTCAACTCTAGAAATCCAACTTGTAATAGTATTTCTATATTTTTTTATGTACTGTTCCTCTACAGTTGGTTTTATCGTTGTAAAGGCAATATCTTTACCTGCTGAAGCAATATTATTAGCACTCACTGATTCAACTAAAACTTTGTAGGTAGTACCCTCTTTTAAATTAGTAAAAGTATAGTCATGTCCTGTTGTTGTAGCAATTCGTTTATTATTTATATATATATTATATTTTTCAGAAGGTATTATAGATTTTTCTTTGGGCGCAAATGAAATCATTGCTGAATTTTCTGTGATGTTATGAACTTCAAGCTTTTGGACGTCATCTGGTGTTGTTAAATTATAATTCACTAAACCATATCCATAGTATGGATCTTTTCCTTTACTTCCTAGATCAATTGTGTAATTTCTGAGAACTTTACGAAGCTTTTCGTTATTATAATCTGGATATTGCTGGGTTAGTAATGCTAAAATGCCCGTAACATGAGGAGCAGCAAAAGAAGTACCAGAACCTTTTTCGTATTTGCCATTAATTCCTAAGCTATAAATATCACTTCCTGGTGCTGTAAATTCCACCTTTGAACCGGTGTTTGAAAAATAAGAAATCTGATTGCTACGATCCACTGAAGAAACAGCAATCACACCATCATATCTTGCAGGATATTCTACATTTTTTCCGATACCATCATTTCCTGCAGCAGCGACAATTGTTAAACCAGCGTTATAAGCTGCTTGGATCGCATTTTTTAAGATTGGGTCATCATCTGGAGTTCCAAGCGACATATTAACAATATCTATCTTATTTTCAATCGACCATTCAAGTGCTTTTAATATAGATTCCATACTTGCTCCATCTTTTTCAAATACTTTTAGACTATATATCGTAGCATCCGGAGCAATCCCTACAATATTGCCGTATAATTGGCTTGAAGTTAAACTTGCAGCAATGATTCCTGAGACAAATGTGCCATGCCCATCTATATCATATGGTGAACTATCATCAATACGAGTTGTTGGATTATCATCTACAAATGAATATCGCTTCACATTAGGTAATGAGCTATTGATAGCCACACCTGTATCAATGACTGCTACCTTTACATTTTGCCCTGTTAAACCGGAAGCCCATGCTTTTTGTGCGTTAACCGCATTGATATTCCAATTTGGTGTAATTGTTGTAAGTATTGAACTAGATGTATTTTCGATTTGAAGTGTTGCTGGTTTTTTTTCAACAACTTTAATACCAGATGTCCCCTTTAAAGAATCGATTGCTTCTTTTGTAAAAGAGCCTTCAATTGTATGTAGATTTTCATATGTATGTTCCGTTTTAGTTGCCTGTTCTAAAACTTGCTTTTTACCGTCGTCATCATTATAAACAATCATCACATTTTGATATTGCTCATCTTTTGCTTGAGAAAATAATGGGGAAATCACGAAAATAATACACATTGTCAAATATGCTATAATCCATTTTTTTGTACTCATCATTTACTTCTCCATTTTCTTTTAAAATTTAGCACATCCCACCACACCAAATTTTTACGCGTCCGCAAAAGTAGTTCTAATAACCTTATTTTATTACATATTAAGTACTTTATACACTTTTATAATATCATAATTTTATGCCTATTTTAATACTTTATTAATACTATCCAGTAACATTTATACTATTTTTTTTAAAATAAAAACCAACCTACTGAAATACAATAGGTTGGTTTTTCATTTTTTAAATACTGGAGAAATAGATTACACTACAGGCTCGTCTGATCCCCATTGTTTTTTCTTTTTATCTACATCAACATGCCCTTTTTTCTTCATTTCACGTACTTTTAATACGTACCAAATTTGGGCTGCAATGTAGATAGAAGAATACATACCTGTTACTAAACCAATTAATAACGCGATTGAGAATGTGGATATAGAGCTTGCACCGAAGATTAATAGCGCTACAACTACTACAATTACGGTCATAACTGTATTAACAGAACGTCCTAAAGTTTGACGTAATGATTTATTGACAATATGCGCTAAATCGTCAGCATCTTTAATCTTCTTAACGCGATGTAAGTTTTCTCGAATACGGTCAAATGTTACGATTGTATCATTAATTGAGTAACCGACAATGGTTAATACAGCTGCGATAAAAGTAATGTCTACTTCTATACGGAATAGACTGAATATCGCTACCATAAAGAATACGTCATGAAGTAATGAGGCAATTGCACCAATACCCATTCGCCATTCGAATCGGAAAGCGACATAAATAATGATACCAAGTGCTGCCCAAACTAATGCTTTTACAGCATTTTTCGCTAATTCTGTACCGATTGTTGGTGAAACTGTACTAATACTAGGTGTATCACCATATTCTTTTTTGAACTCAGCATTTAACTTTTTAACATCATCTTTTGAAAAATCGTGTTTATATCGGATGACTGCTCGGTCATTTTTGTTTCCTGAAATGACAATATCATCTGAAGAAAAACCAATTTTATCAATATAAGATTCTACATCATCTTTCGTTAATGCATGATTAGATGTAACTTCAACACGAGAACCATGTGTGAAATCAATACCAAGGTTCAGTTTGAAAATACCTAGTATAATCATACCTGCGATGATTAAGACTGCTGATAATGCGAAGAATTTATTGCGATTGTGTACAAAGTCGAAACGATCGAAATGTGTTGATAGATCAAGTGTATCAACACCCTCTTCAATCTTATGAACACGAGATTTTTTGACACCAAATAATCCAACTTTTCCATCTAAATAACCACTATTAACAAGCAATCCTAATAGGATACGTGTACCCCATACAGCTGTTAAAAAGCTGACTAAGATTGAAATGATTAATGTTGTCGCAAAACCTTTAACGGAGCTTGTACCAAAAGCAAATAATACGCCAGCTGCAAGTAACGTTGTAATATTCGCATCAAAAATCGCAGTGAATGACGATTTTGAGCCCGAATGGAACGCAGCTTTTACAGATTTACCAACACGTAATTCTTCTTTGATACGTTCATACATAAGGATATTCGCATCAACTGCCATCCCTATCCCAAGAACTAAAGCAGCAATACCTGGTAGAGTTAAGACTACATGAATCCAGTCAAACAATACTAAAACAATAAATGTGAAAATAGTAAGTGTAATATCTGCTATTAAACCTGGTAAACGATAAACCAATAACATAAAGATAAAGATTAGCGCTACACCAATAATACTAGCAAATACTGTACTATTTAAAGCTTCATCACCGAACTGTGCACCAACAGAAGTTGAATACATTTCAGTAAGTTTAGCAGGAAGTGCACCAGCATTTAAAATACCTGCTAAATCTTTAGTTTCTTGTACTGTATAATTACCAGTGATTTGAACATCTTTTGAATTGATTGTTTGAGTAACTTGTGGATTAGATTCAAATCTAGGATTTTTTTTCAAAACTTCTTTTTTATAAGAATCTTTTCCTTCATCGAAGTCTAACCAAATTACCAATAAATTATTAGGTGATCCCATTGCAGCAATCTTGCTAGTTACTTGACCAAACTTATCAGGGTCTTTCAGTTTAAGTGTAACCATCGGACGACCTTCTTGGTCAAATGCTGCTTTTGCTCCTCCTTGTTGCAAATCATTACCGTCTAATAACACTTTGTCATTGACGTCACGGAAAGTTAGATTTGCTTGGTTTGAAAGAACTTCACGCGCTGATTCTTGGTCCTTTACACCTGCTAATTGAACACGGATACGATTTCCGCTTTCAATTTGGATGCTTGGTTCACTAACACCAAGAACATTGACACGTTTACTAATGGCCTCTGCTGTTGCTTTAACATCACTTTCCGTAATTTTCTGTCCTTTTTTCAACGGTTCTACTTGATAAAGAACTTCGAAGCCGCCTTGAAGATCTAGGCCTAAGTTAATATTACTTAGTACGCCTTTAACGGTCGTTCCCATAAGTGCGCCAATTACAACGACAATCATCAGGAACGCGACGATTCGGCTTTTTAATTTCATTAAAACTTCCTCCTCAAACAATACCGCGGTATTACTAATGACAGTAGACAATTCTTAATGTCCGTTTTGTTAGCTAGTTGTCCTGTCACTACTTTGTATAGAAGTGTTGTCCTAGTCAGTAAACTATCTTCCAATTACGAGCATGAATTGCCCTTATGAAGCGTAGAATTCTTCTAAATACATAATTCTAATTCTATTGATTCTAGCTTACATTTTATTGCATAACACGTTTATTATGAAACAGGTTTGTCTACCTGTCAAATCAATCCCATATACTATTTACAATTTTATGAAGAAATTTCTTGTGAGCTTGAGTTTCCTTTACCTATTAATAATTGAAATTCTTCTTCGTTAATAGGAGCAAACCAATTTGAACTTTTTAGTTCTTCTACTTGTGTGAAAGTCATATACTGAGCAGCAGTTAAAGAAAATATATCTTCAATTACTTTATGTAAAGCTAAATCGGATTCATCTATCTTTCTCCATTTTTTAGAAACCAAAAATCGCCAAATATCTTGTTCAGTAATATGTTTTAAACCTTCCATCTTAAAATCAGCTTTTCTAATCGATAGGACAGGTAATACTTTTTGAAACAATTGCTCATATTGAACTACCAATATACTCACGTCCTTTTCAGTATTTTGAACGTACAAGATTTATTCTTCCGATGAAATTGTATATATAGAAAGAAGGGACCTTATGACTTCATTTTTCCATGGCACATTTTTATTAATGGGAGCGGTTCTACTCTCTAAATTATTAGGATTCTTATATCGAATGCAATTTATGCGAGTTGCTGGTGAAGACGCTGTTGGAGTTTACATGACAGCATATCCAGCATTTATATTCTTTTTATCCCTTGTCCAATTAGGTATACCAACTGCCATTGCGAAAATCGTTGCAGAACTAGAGGCAAAAGGTAAAAGAGTTGAAATTAGTAAGTTAATGCGAACATCAAGACTATTAAGCTATATATCTATACTTATTTTCTTTCCACTTATACTATTATTCATCCCGTATTTAGCTGAAAATCTCTTACATGATAATCATGTGCGAATGCTTTTATATGTCTCATTGTTCACTGTTCCACTTTCAATTGCTTCTGCTCTTTTGAAAGGATTATTCCAAGGCCTTGCACGTATTGAAGAAACAGCTTGGTCCCAAACAATCGAACAAGTCATTCGAATTGCAATGATTACATGGCTTTTACCATATGGCGTTGTACAAGATAACCCAGCTATGACAGCAACCTACGCAATGGTAATTACAGGGCTCGCTGAAGCAGCTGCTCTAATCTATTTGTATTGGAAATATTTACATGCAAAACAAAAAGGACTCGTGCTATCATCGACTGGTTATTCTTCTCCAAAACCGATTTTAGATATTGCGTTACCATCAACAGGTAGTAGACTATTTGGATCTTTTACTTGGTTTTTAGAACCAATTGTATTTTTAAAAGCTTTGACTTTAGCAGGATTAACCGCTGCAGCTGCAACAAAGCAATATGGCATTATTTCAGGTGTGCATATACCATTATTGCTGTTCCCATCATTTATTCCTTTTGCTTTAGCTGTTGTACTAATTCCCGCAGTAAGTGATGCTGTCGCCCGAGGCAATCAATCATTGCTAAGAGAGAGAGTGCATATCGCTCTAAGATTATCTACAATTGTCGGTTGCTTCAGTGCTGTTTTCTTTTATCTATATGGTGATGAATTTGCAACCAAGCTTTTCCATCTATCAGAAGATAGAGGGTATATGAAATTATTAGCACCTATTTTCTTCTTTTATTATATTCAGAGCCCATTAAATTCTATCTTGCAAGCATTAGATGAAGCAAAAGCTGCTATGATGAATTCTGTATATGGCGGAGTTGGCAAACTTTTAGTAATGCTCGCTCTCGCATCTCAACCAGAAATTGCGGAAACGGGTGCTGTTATTGCAATCGGTTTTGGTGTACTCATCACTTCCTTCTTGCATATCGCAACTATTCGAAAAAAGAAATATGTCGATACCGGGTTTAAGTTATTTATCATACCTTACTGGGCTTCCATTTTAATCGTTGTTTTTCGCGAATACATTATTCCTACTTCTCAATTTAACCTATGGATAAATGGTTCGATTACTCTTGCGATCATATTTGTTGTACTAATGTTTACCAATCAAATTCGTATCAATGATTTTCGTTACTTAACGAAGACATTAAGAAAAAGACTATGATTTCAATTGGACATGGATCTTACCATCTTCAAAACAACAGTAAAAAATTTTACTATGATCGTCATGTCCAATTTTACTTAATTCACTTCTTAACCATCGTTCGCTTTTTTTGATTAATAATAGATGTCTTTTTTGAATCTCACCGTCTACTATTAATGGCAAAATTGGCGGTAAATTATCCTTCATAAATACCGACAGATTTCCGGATGGTTCTAAAAATGCATACGCTATTTTTTGTACAGAACCTATGTCTTTTTCTCTAAGCTGTTGGAACAAATCATCTAAATTATAACGCTGTCTTTTCATCTCTTTTTCTAAAAGTACACCATCACGAATAATTATTGTTGGATCACCATCTATTTTATCACGAACTTTCTTACTTTTTAAGGAAATAAATGAAATAGTTACTTGTATAACTAATAGGATGATCATTGGTAAAATGGATTCAAATAAACTTCTTTTCGGGTTATCCACTGCAAACGAAGCTACATCTGCAATTAATATAAAAATCACCAAATCCATTACGCTTAATTCCCCAACTTCACGTTTCCCCATTAACTTGAAAATAATTAAAATGACAAAGTATAGGAAGAACGTACGAAATGCGATTATTATAAAATCGTTCACATCATGACCCCTTTTTAACTTCTATCCTTTGTCTTTCCCATAAAATTATGCATTATAACAAAAGAGAAATTGCAACTATTACTAATCCACACATAAGTAATATAAAAACAATGAACCCTAATGAGCGAATCCATTTTGGTTTAGTAGGTACTCTAACACGATTGCTTCCTGAACGATTTTGAAACATACGCTGTTTTGCAGTCAAGCGTGCATGAATCGTATCATCATCAAATCCTAACTGTTCAATTTTCTTATGAATATTGTGTTGTTTTTTAGACACCGTCACTGCTTCCCTTCAGAATGGTATACTATTAACTTCTTCAAATATGGAAAAAAGCCTTTATTTCAAGAGAAATAAAGGCTTTTTAATGTATAAATAGTATTGAACTCACAATATTATTTATACGATAATAATTATTTATTAAATTATTTTGTAGCTGTTGCTCCATCTAGTACTTTCCCTATTGCAGCACGTTCAAAACGTAATTTTGAGCCATCTTCAACTTTGATCAACACTGATGAGTCATCGATTGCTTCGATTTCACCGTGTAAACCACCAATTGTAACAACCTTATTACCTTTTGCCAAACTATTTTGCATTGATTGAGTATTTTTACGTTGTTTTTGAGCTGGACGAATCAACATAAAATACATTAACGCAAAAATAATAATCATCGGTATTAGACCTTGTAAACCTTGCATTTATATCCCCCTTTCTATCTCTAGCATTTATTATACAAGAATTAGAAATTTTTTGCATTTGGTTTATTAAAACCATATTGTTCAAAGAATTCTTCACGGAAGTCACCAAGGCGATCTTCACGGATTGCTTGACGAACTTGACGCATCAAATCTTGTAAGAAGTATAGATTATGATATGAAGTTAAACGAATACCAAATGTTTCATCTGCTTTGATCAAATGACGAATATATGCACGTGAATAGTTTTTGCAAGTATAGCAATCACAGTTAGGATCAAGTGGTCCAAAGTCACGAGCATACTTAGCATTTTTCACAACTAAACGTCCTTGACTAGTCATACATGTACCATTTCGTGCAATACGAGTTGGTAAAACGCAGTCAAACATATCAATACCACGAATGGCTCCATCGATTAATGAATCTGGTGAACCTACTCCCATTAAATAACGTGGTTTGTTGGAAGGTAACAATGGTGTCGTATATTCAAGCATTCTATTCATAATATCTTTTGGT
This sequence comes from Rummeliibacillus sp. POC4, assembly GCF_003576525.1. Classification (GTDB taxonomy): domain Bacteria; phylum Bacillota; class Bacilli; order Bacillales_A; family Planococcaceae; genus Rummeliibacillus. The sequence goes on from NZ_QWUA01000033.1 coordinate 20,416, forward strand.
TCACCAACTGATAAACCACCAATTGCATAACCAGGGAAATCAAGAGAAACTAAATCCTTCGCAGATTGTTTACGAAGGTCTTCGAATTCCCCACCTTGTACTATCCCAAATAACCCTTGGTCTTCTGGACGAGCATGCGCTTTTAAGCAACGTTCTGCCCATCTTGAAGTTCGTTCCACAGAATTCTTCATATATTCATACGTAGCTGGATATGGAGGGCATTCATCAAATGCCATCATAATATCTGAACCAAGAGCATTTTGAATTTCCATTGATTTTTCTGGGCTTAAGAAAAGCTTGTCTCCATTTAGATGGTTACGGAAATGAACGCCTTCTTCTTCAATACGACGAATATCGCTTAAACTAAATACTTGGAAACCGCCTGAGTCCGTTAAAATTGCTCGATCCCAGTTCATAAATTTGTGTAGCCCACCTGCTTCACGAATAATTTCGTGACCTGGACGAAGCCATAAGTGATACGTATTACTTAAAATAATGCCAGCACCCATTCCTTTTACTTCTTCTGGCGACATTGTTTTAACTGTTGCTTGTGTGCCAACTGGCATAAATGCTGGTGTTTCAAAGGAGCCGTGCGGTGTATGCACAATTCCTAACCTTGCACCTGTTTGCTTATCTGTTTTAATAAGCTCATATCGAATTGCTTGAGACATGTATTAATTTCCTTTCTTTGCTTTTGGTCGGATGAACATTGCATCACCGAAACTGAAGAAACGATATTTATTTTCTACAGCAATTTTATATGCATTTAACACATTTTCACGGCCTGCGAGTGCACTGATCATCATAACAAGCGTAGATTTTGGTAAGTGGAAGTTTGTAACCATTCCATCAATTGCTTGGTATTCAAAACCTGGGTAGATGAAAATAGTTGTCCAACCTGATTCTGCAACAATTTGGCCATCATTACGATGTGCAATTGTTTCAAGAGTACGAGTAGAAGTTGTTCCAACTGCGATGACACGTCCGCCATTTGCTTTTGTATCATTGATCACTTTTGCAGTTTCTTCAGATAGGTTATAAAATTCTGCATGCATATCGTGTTCTTCGATATTTTCAACACTTACTGGACGGAAAGTACCGATTCCGACATGTAATGTTAGGAATGCTACTTTTACACCTTTTGCACGAATTTGATCTAACAATTCTTCTGTAAAGTGAAGACCTGCTGTTGGAGCAGCTGCGGATCCAAGTTCTTTAGAGTAAACAGTTTGGTAACGTTCTTGATCTTCTAGTTGTTCATGAATATATGGTGGTAATGGCATTGTACCAAGTTTTTCAAGAATTTCGATGAAAATTCCTTCGTAATCGAATTTAAACATACGGCCACCGTGTTCTAATTCGCCAGTACATGTTGCTTTTAGTAAACCGTCACCAAAAGTGATTTCAGTACCCACTTTTACACGTTTAGCTGGTTTTACAAGTGTTTCCCATTGGTCATCACTTGTTTGTTTTAATAATAATACTTCAATATGAGCACCTGTTTCTTCTTTCACACCGATTAAACGTGCAGGTAATACTCGAGTATTATTTAGAATTAGGCAATCCCCTTCATGTAATTCATCCAAAATATCACGGAAATGATGATGGGAAACTTCACCAGTTTCACGATCTAACACCATAAGACGACTAGAAGCACGGTCTTTTAATGGTGTTTGTGCGATTAATTCTTCTGGTAAATAGTAATCAAAATCTTCTAATTTCATGTTAAACTTCCTTCTTATTATTTGGTTTGTTAATGGATTTATAGAAATATCCAATTTCACATCAAATTATGACCCTGATGGATAAGCAAAGCCAAAATGTTCATATGCAAGTGCAGTAGCTATGCGACCTCTTGGTGTTCTTTGGATAAAACCAATCTGCATTAAATATGGTTCATATACGTCTTCAATAGTCATCGATTCTTCTCCAATGCTTGCGGCAATAGTATCTAACCCTACTGGTCCCCCACGGAAGCGTTCAATCATATTCTCAATTAGTTTATGATCTATATGATCTAATCCAAGCGGATCAACTTGAAGAAGTTCTAATGCGTCTTGTGCTAATTTAAGGGTAATATCACCGTCTCCAATTACTTGAGCATAATCACGCACTCGTTTTAAAAGACGGTTGGCAATTCTCGGTGTTCCACGAGAGCGCCTTGCAATCTCTCCTGCTGCAATTTTATCGATATTCACTCCAAACAATTCAGAGCTTCTACGAACAATTTCAGTCAATGAATATTCATCATAGTAGTCTAAACGTAATAATACACCAAAACGGTCTCTAAGTGGAGCAGATAGTGCTCCAGCTCTCGTTGTTGCACCAACTAATGTAAAAGGAGGCAAATCTAGTCTTACTGAACGTGCTTGAGGTCCCTTCCCTACTACAATATCTAAACAAAAGTCTTCCATAGCAGGATATAAAACTTCTTCAATAGCTCGTGGTAATCGATGAATTTCATCGATAAATAAGACATCTCCCGGTTCAAGTGAACTGACAATAGCAGCTAAATCTCCTGGCCTTTCAATCGCTGGGCCACTTGTCATACGAATATTAACGCCCATTTCATTGGCAATAACTGCTGCCAACGTTGTTTTACCAAGTCCAGGAGGTCCATATAGCAGGACATGGTCAAGACTCTCTTCGCGCATTTTAGCAGCTTCTATGAAAATCTTCAAATTCTCTTTTACTTTATCCTGCCCTATATATTGCACAAGGTTTTGGGGACGTAACGACAATTCATACTGATCATCATCTTTTGTAGCTTCACTTGAAACGACACGGTCATCCATTGTATTACCTCCTTTCTATCTACTGTTGTTTTAACAAAAGTTTCAAAGCTTGTTTCATATACTCTTCTGTTGTGCTTAAACGATTATCTTCATCCAATTGTGGGTGAATCTTCGTAAGCTCTCTTTCAGAATAGCCAAGAGCACTAAGGGCTAAAAGCGCCTCCTCTAATTCATGCTTATTCGGATTTACACCGAACAATGGTAATTCGTCGTCAGCACTAGGTAATTCTATATCTCCAAGTAAACTATCTAACTTCCCTTTCAAATCTAAAATCATTTGTCTAGCTGTTTTCTTACCGACTCCAGGGAATTTTACTAGGAATTTTTCATCCTCTTGTTCAATAGCAGAAATTACTTGACTAGGGTTACCACTTGCTAATATTGCCAATGCACCTTTTGGTCCAATTCCTGATACTTGAATAAGTTTGCGGAATAATTCACGTTGTTCTAACGTTTTAAAAGCAAATAATAGTTGTGCATCTTCACGTACATGTAAATGAGTAAAGACCTTTATTGTTTCCTTATTCACTTGAAATGCAAATGGATTTGGCGTATATAATTGCCAGCCAATCCCTTGTTGCTCAATCACAATATATTCAGGCGTTACACGAGTAACAGTCCCCATTATGTAGTCATACATAGCAATTCTCCTTTTGTTCAACGCTATCGATTATAGCATAATTTTATATATGTCATAAAACGTCAACCTACTTTAATAGTGAAAAAAGATAGGCCAAAACCGGCCTATCCTAGAAAACTTGCTTTTATACTATTTTCACTTACCACAATCATACCACAGTTTTGGCCATGAAGAGAGCGCGACTTCCGTAAAGCTTATTAGTTCTTCTACAAATGCCTGTTGTCTTTCCGTTATTACGTTTTTTACATACATCCATTCACGTAATAACTCGTTAGGAAAACGTAATGTCTGTAAGTATGTTTCTGGTACTCTTTTAAGTGATGGTTGTTCTCTAAGTAATGCATTTAAATTGTAATTTACGTTTGGCAGTACCCGATGCATCCACATAATCAGTTCTTCCTCTGGGTGCCCATAAGAAGCCAAATCAAAATCTATTAAAATGTTTTTCCCATTCGAACTCTTTAAAAAGTTATGATGTACGATATCTCCATGAAGTAATGTCTTTTCACTTTTTAAAGGTTCTAGGTGTTTAAATCCTGCTAACGCTTCTTGAGCATATAAGATTAACTGATTACAATTGTCTGCACCAAGGTATACAGATACTTGTGTATAATGCAACATGAATTTCTGTAACCTTTCTTGCCATTTAAGTCTCAAATCATATGTTGGTAAACGAAATTCTTCTTTTGACCAATCTATTTTTTCTCCGGTTTGATGTAGCTGATGTAAAATTGCTAGAGAATTTGTACGATCCAATCTGGATTGATAATTAAATGCTCTAGCATTTTTTATCCATGGTTGTATAAGTATGTTTTTATCTTCTAACTTAACTTCTGATAACGTATGCGGAAACTGAATGTCAGCAAGACTTTCATGAATCGCTTTTACTTTTTTAGCAACCGCTAAATTATCGTACTTTTTCATAACAAATTCTTTTTTATCTAACTGACAATGCCAGACATTAGATTTAATCTTCTTTTTCACGTCGAAGTTGCTCACGTATTACCACTCATTACCTGCTTGCGGGAAATCTTGCATGTAATATGGTTGTGGTTGTGGATAATGATGAACTGGTGGATACGGTGAACAACAATGTCCATGTCCAGGCCACATCATATGTTGGTATGGCATTGGCTGATAAGACATTGGTGGTGCAAAGTTCCAAGATTCAGCATGCTGTGCATAAGGAATCGCCGGCATGTTCTGCCACGCATCTACTTGTTGCTGTTGAGTAGTTTCATATATTGATGATTCACATTCTCTTGTAGATTCTGGCATATTCCAGTTTGGCACAGCCATTGGCATTTCTTCCATTGGTGACATCATGGATTCGGACCATTGTTGAGCCATATTCTGTGTTGGCCATTGCTGCATCATTGGCGCTGGCTGCATTGCTGCGGGCCATTGCTGCATCATCTGTGCCGGCTGCATTGCTGCAGGCCATTGCTGCATCATTTGATGTCCACCACAGCCACACGGTTGTGGTTGTGCTACGATTGGTTGACATGGGATTGGCATTGGTTGGCATGGAATTGGCATTGGTTGACACGGCATTTGCACCGGTACTGGCATTGGCATTGGTGGTGGAGTAGGGATCGGGATTGGTGCTGGCATCTGGACTTCCTTTGTACATGGTTCACAGATTGGTTCCTGCTTATTTTCATGTTCCGGTTTGATAAAGAATTCCTCCTCATGTTGTTCTATTATCTCGATTCTTGCTCTGACGGGGCGGGCTTCTTCATATGGATGTATATGAGGTATTGGTTTGGGTTCTTCAATTGGTATAGGCATTTCTTTTGGAGGTGCTTTTGGTTGCTCTTTTACTTTAATCGGCTGTTCTTTTGGTCTTACAATTGGTTGCTCTTTTGGTTTTGGTAAGACTGGTTGTTCTTTCGGCTTTGAAATTGGCTGTTCTTTTGGCTTTGGTGCCACCGGCTGTTCTTTTGGTTTTGCTATCGGTTGCTCTTTTGGCTTTGCTACTGGTTGCTCCTTTGGTTTTGGTGCCACCGGTTGTTCTTTTGGTCTTACTACCGGTTGCTCCTTCGGCTGCGCTACAGAAGATTCTTCCACCTGTTTCTGAGGTAATTCCTTTTTGGGCGCATCAGGTAAAAATAATTCCATTCCTGGAACAATGTAATCAGGATTAGCTAAATGGGCGTTTAATCTTTTCATGTCCTCAAAAGGAACACCGTATTGCCTTGCGATTTTCCAGAGAGTTTCGCCCTTTTTGACAGTATGAACGCGCACGTTTTTCCTCCTTCCGTCTCTATACAATATGAAAAGCATCATTATTTGGACACTCGAATCTTATTTGTTTACGCC
>NZ_QWUA01000034.1 GCF_003576525.1 Rummeliibacillus sp. POC4
TTTCATGTTACACTATGTACCAAATTATGATTGTAGAATGGATTTTTATAATTTCTTAAATCCTTTTATATCAACGGTTCTTATTAATTTCTTAAATTTTAGATAATGCAAAATAAGGCATATAAAAACATTTATTTGGGGCTGATTGGGGCTGATTGGGGCTAATTGGGACCAATGAATAATTAGGCGGCGTGTGTGTAGGAATGGGTAAGTAATATTAATTTTAATGGAAGTAAAAAGGCTCACTAATATGAGCCTTTCATTTTTTCGCCTGCCTGCGATAAATTTTATTTATGAATACTTCTTTATCTCATATAGAAATATTCGATATTATTATATCTTAAATTTTTGTACTTCCTATAGTGAAAAACTTCCTATTTATTTAGAACAAACTTATTTGTTCTATTACCATTCATCAACGATTTCTAATATCGCTTTCTCAACTGGTTCATAAATCCAATAACGTTTACCGTGTTCTCCCAGTCTCCTTTCATACCGTTTTACTCTCGGATCATTCAAAATGTAACTCTCAAGAAATGTTTTTCCCATACATGTTAACCTTATTAGTTCTTCTAAATCAGCTAAAATCAATCGTGGCTTTGCTTGGTCATGTAATATCTTCTCAAGATAGTTTTTTACTTCATTCTTATTAATTTCTATATTGATTTCTGCGAATTCCATATTTCATATCCCTAACATATTTTTATTTTTCCATCTCGCTTTTAATTTTTATTATCTCCTAAACTGCTTATAAAATAATTTTCTTTTTAAATAGGAAAGAAAATAATAAAAAAGGTCTCCTTAAAATTGAGGAGACCCAATGCTTATGCTATAATTAATTTACTTACTAATTAGTGTATGAATTATGCTCCTGTTACCGCAGGGGCTTTTTCTATGCTCCAATGACTTCCGCCAACTACCTTACCTATAATTTTTATTTGATGTTCTCTTACTACTTGTATTTTTTCACCTAATAGCATGATTTGATTTCCAAAACGTGTGAATGTACTAACAAAACGTTCGCCAGACAATTCAAATACCGCTAAATCCTTACCGTTTCCTTTTGGTTGTTCCATTGCAGAGACAATAACTTCGTCCCCTTCTAATAATCCAAGAAAACTATTTGTATTGCTGATTTCTAATGTAAATAAATTTTTCATTATAATGATACCTCCATTTGTTTTAAAATATCTTTTAATTCTGTTGCCACTTGTGGCAATGACTTCCCTTTCTTTTCAATCCCTAAATAATCACATAAAAAATTAGCTGCAATTTGAATTAAAAACATCTCATTCATTACTACTGACTTATATACATCGATAAGACCTAAAGCTTCTTCTCTTGAATTACATATTTTTTTGAATGTATGAATCCTCTTTCCAAAAGAAACAACTAAAATCGACATTTCGACTTCAATTTGAACTCCTATATTAATTTTTGAACAAGCAACAAATTCATCTTTCCAGTTCATATCGTAGCTCCCTTTCTATAACTCTATGGTTATACTTTATTCCACTTTAGATATATAGTCAAGTAGAAAAATGAACTATTTTGTTATTTTTTATAACATTTTGTATATAATATATGATATAATGTTTATATAAAGGGAGGTAAACAGTATGGCAATGTCTCAAAAAATAAAAATTCTTCTAGTTAAAAAAGGAATGAATGTTTCGCAACTTGCTGCAATAATGGGAACATCACAGCCTAACCTATCCAAAAAAATGAGTAGGGATAATTTTAGCGAAAAGGATTTAGAAGAAATCGCAAAAGCGTTGGATGTAAAGTATGAAGGATTCTTCTTCTTAGAAGATGGGGATCGTATATAAGAAAAAAGGCACTAATCGTAATTGATTAAGTGCCTTTTAATTTAAATTATCACTCCTAAAAAACTAATATCAAGGATTATTAGTACGCTACTCCGCTATCAAATAGTCCTCTCATATCCTTAAACATTTTTTCCGTCATCTCGTTAAACATTTTTTCAACCTGTGATTTGGTTAATCCAGTATTATTTCCGCCGCCTTCAATGTTAAAAGTGTTTTGGATTATGATAGGAGCATTATTTTGATTATTTCTTAGAATATCGTTAGTTTTACGATTGTTATGAACTCGTGAGCCAAAAGGAAGATCTACAAGCTCTGGGCCTTCTTCTCCGACAAGAACACGTTTATCGTGATTGTTTTTGAAACCGCCTTTTTTATAACCTACGTAGCCTTTGCCACTCGCAAGATTTTTAAGACCAGGAACATTACCAATACCACCATATCGACTATTCATGTAATTAATTGCTGCTACTGCATTGGCAATTGGGTTAGTAATATCGTTTGGTAATGATTTATTACGGTATGCTGCAAATGTGCTAGGAATCGTTTGGAATAAACCTTGTGATGGATGCCCTGCTTTAGCGTTGCTATCCCATAGGTTTATAGCTTTCGGATTAAATCCTGACTCACGTTTCGCAATAGTCATTAATCCATTTAGATAACTTGCAGGGGTATTTGTAATTGCCATAGCTGAAAGAATCCACTTTTTAGCAGACTCTGAACCAGCTCCACTTGCACCCCCGAAGTCCATAAAATCTGCAACTTTTTCTTTTAAAGATGCTCCAACTTCTCCACCAAGTTTTTGGAATATGGATAGCCCTAAATTTCGGTCATAACCAATATCATTCTTAATATTTCTACCATAACGATTAAATACTTCTTTTGCTGATTTAATCGGATTTGTAATGAAACTCATTACATCTCCAGCCGCTTCTTTTAATGAAGTACCGGTTCCTTTTGCATAGCCTGGCATGGTTCCTTTTAAACCACCGGACAACATTTGAGCTGTTTGGGAAGCAGTTAATACTTTTGCTCCTCTAGGCAAGTCTACAATTTCAGCACCGTTTTGTCCTAATAATCTAGCTCCACCATACGGTGTATACGCAAGTTCCGGTCCTTCTTCACCAACAACTGAAGCTCCACCAGGATGATAGTTAGTTCCAGTTGCATTACTTGCTATAGAATTACCTCTATTGTTCACCACTTTATTTTGGACGGATGCTTTTGCACTGGTAGAATATAAAGGTATTGGATCTTTACCAACAAATTTTAAAACTCCATTAATTATTTTAATTACGGTCTCATGTTGCTTTGAAACATCTCTTCCCCACTGTTGGAAGGCTGTTAGTGTTTTACCCGTTTCCCAGTCAACAGCACTTATATGACCTTTGGCTTGTTGCTTCGCTTGTTTAACTACTCCTTCATGCATTTTTTCAGCATGGTCAATTGCATCATTACGTGTCTTCTTAGCTTCTTTAATAATCTTATTATATTGGCTTTCAGAAATTGCCCCTTGATCTTTGTATTCAGAATCAGCAGCCGCTAAAACTTTTCTGTATTTATCTTCTGCCGCCTTTTTAGCACCGTCACGAGCTTTTTTAGATTGTTTAACTACGTCTGCTGCTTGTTTAGCACTTATTTTTCCGCTATCATTTTTTAGCTCAGTCATTATAGTTCGTTGTTCTTTAGCTGACTTAGACATTGTTCTAACTGCCGCACTATTCATTTGCTTTTGATATTTATTAATGTCTTTTTGTTCATCTTTAGTTAACTTCCGTTTTTCTTTCGATGCTTTACTAAGTATTTTATTAATCTCTTTTTGTGCTTTTTCAACTTGTTCTTTTTGCTTTTTATGGCTCTCTTTCATATCCTTTAAAATTGAGTTTTGCTCTTTTTTAGATAGCCCAGAATTCTTCAAGGATTTTGAAATAATTTTGGATGATTTACCGAAATTAGTTTGCATTGAATCTGCAATACTATCAGACATTTTACCGTAAGTATCTTTCAGCGATTTCGCTGTATCTTTAGAAATCTTTTTACCTGACCACTTCAATGAATTTAATTGTTCTGTCGCCTTATCGTTAAGGTTTTCATATTGGTTGATTGCTTTTGAAGTACCTTTCGAAACACCTTTTCCAAAATCTATACCAGTTGATAATGCAGAAGCTTTATATTTAGCCGATTCTTTAGAGAGTGACTTTTGAGCGCTAGCACCAAACTTTTCACCGAAATAAGAACCGGCTATTCCCCCAATAGTTCCACCTATAGCAGTACCAACACCAGGGATGACTGAACCTAATGCTGCTCCTGCCGCTGCTCCTGCTGCTCCACCACCTAATGAACCAGCATTGGATCCAAGGTTTTCTTTTCCGCCCATGGCTAACGCACCAATACCAATAGCAGTACCAATGACAGGTATTTTTTTACCTAGTTTGGCACTTTGACCGAGAGTATTTTTCAACATGCCAGTTTTAGAATTTACTTTTCCTAAACCGTTCTTTCCTGTTGAAACAACCATAGTTCCAACTGAACCACCGCTTTTTCCTTTCTTTCCACCTTTTGTAGTAGTTCCTCCACCATTCATTGCAGCATTCATAGTTTCAATTTGTTTTGCTGTAGTAGCTGCCTGTGCGCCAGTGAGTTGCATTTCCTTACGGTAATTCGTAAAGAAAGACTTTGCACCGCCCATTACTTCACGAACTGATTTGACAGCTTTACGAACCTTATGAATGGCTATACTTGCCGGAATAACACCGCCAACAATAACAGTTCCCCATACAGCCATAGATTTTGCAGAAGGTGATAAATCATTGAAGCCATCTCCTAGATCTGCTACTGCATCTACGCCTTTACGAATTGAAGGAGTTAATACATCCGATACATTAATCTTGATACTTTCGAAAGTACCTTCTAAATTTTTCATAGAACCTGCAAGGGTATTATTCATCGTATCAGAAGCTTTTTTCGCTTCACCGTCTGAACGTTTTAATGATTCTGTATATTTATCTAAAGTACCTGGAGCGCTATCAATAATCTTAACCATACCGCTTGCCGCTTCTGTACCAAAGATAGTTGAAACTGCCGCTAATTTTTGAGCGTTTCCCATTCCTTTAGTAGAGTCTCTTAAATCGTCCATTATTTTAGAGAATGGTCGCATATTCCCTTTAGCATCCGTTATTTTTAAACCTAAAGCACTCATTTCTTTAGAAGCTTCTTTGGAAGGGCTAGCAAGACTAATTAATGCTGAACGTAAAGAAGTTCCGGCTTGTTCTCCTGCCATACCACTATCAACCATGACCATAGTAGCTGCTGAAACTTGTTCAAGGCTCATTCCTAATGTATTTGCTGGGGCCGCTGCATATTTAAAGGCATAACCCATATCATTGATATCCGCTTTAGATTTATTTGCGGCCATTGCTAATACGTCTGCTACGTGTGCCGATTCACTAGCCTTTAAAGAGAATCCGTTTAATGCTGATGTCATAACACTTGTAGCAACTGCCATATCCTCACCAGAAGCAGTGGAGGCATATATTACTCCTGGTATTGCAGCCATAGCTTGCTTAGCACTCATACCTGACTTAGCCAATTCGAGTTGTCCTTCTGATACTTCTTTTGCTGATTTGGTGGTATCTGCTCCAAGTTGAATAGCTTGTTTACGCATAGTTTCGAAATCTTTAGCTGAAGCTCCTGAAACTGCTTTTACCGCTGCCATTCCTTCGTCAAAGTCCATTCCAGTTTGTATCGCTGCCTTACCAAGATTATACAGTCCTTTTACTGCCGCAGCCGCTCCAATTGAGGATAATGAATCTTTTAAAAGATTACTAGATTTCGAAAGTCTTTCAACTGCCTTTGCAGATCCTTCAGCACTACTCTTCTGATTCTTTAATGAATTAGAATTTTTTTCTGCTGCTTTTGAAGCTTCTATTAGGGATTTCCCTGTATTATCAACTGCTTTGCCTGTTTTTTTAGTGTTTTTTTCAAGATTTTCAGTTGTCTTAACGGTTTCGTTAATCTTTTTGTTAGCAAGAGACAGCCCTTTGTCGTCAACATCAATCTTGACCTTCATTGTTGTTTGTCTCAGTGATTTAGCCATTTTATTCCTCCTTTTCTGCTCTTAAAATTTTCTTCTTTAAAGAACCCTCATAGGCATTTCCCCTTTCATCAACATCTTTTGATATAAAAAGGACACCAAATTTAGAATGCCTTTTAGCACTCTTAAATCGGTGTCCTTCGGTTGTTCCGATAGAACTTTATTATTTTAATCATAGTAGCCACTTCGAAAATTTAGGGTTTGTTATAATCCCCATTGCTCCTTCAATTTCGTTAAGAATTTCATTTTACTACCATCATCCCCTGAAACATCGGGATGAAACTTTTTAGAAGCCATGCGATAGATCTCACGTAGTATTTTCTTTTCATCATCATTGTAGTTACTACTGGAATTAATCGAGTAACTACTTCCATTATTATTAAAATAGTCACTGTAGTTACTTTTAAAATATTCTTGATAACTACGATTTGTATATTCATCTTTTGCTATTTTATCCGATTTCAATTTTTCTAACTGCTTTTCATTTTGCAAGTTGCCATATAGATCGTAGCAATAATCATAGGTATCCGGTCCATATACGTCTTCAAATGCTTTCTTAGTTTCCTGGTACGCAGAAATAATGGCTTTTTGTTCTGTTTTTGCTTTGTATTCCTCAGTTTCCTTAAATTCTGCTTCTACCTCATCAATAATTGGATCCAGTTTCTTATAAATAATATCGTAAATCTCTTCTACTGATAGACCAATTTCATCCGAAAGTGTACAAATACGATTATCTGCGAAGTCGAATAAACTAAATTCTACTAAATCATAGTAACCCATTGTGCATATTGACCATTGTTTTTTCTTAATCGTTCCGTTTTCTCTGTAACTTTCATGAATACTAATTTTATATGCTGTTTTGATAGGTCTTTCAAAAAGCTCATTGCTATATCTATAAGTGTTCTTTATCTGAGTTTCTCCATTAATAGTCATACTAAAACTTTCTGCTATTAATTCTTTAGATGCTCCGTATGTGTTAGGCTTTTTCCTTTCAATCTTTTGTATGACACAATACATTCCCTCACAACCTTTTGAAGTTACTATAAAAATAGAAATGATAACTACATTTTTACATTCATTTTTGATTCGTTTTTTTGTCTTTCTTTGATAATTCAACTATGCCGTATTGTCTTACTAAAGCTCTCCGCTTCAAAAGACATTCATCGAATGAACCATCTTTGTCCCAATAATCTTGAAGCAGCTCTTCTTCGCTCATTTCTTCAATCTGTTGATCCCATTCATCTATGGTTATTTCCTCTTGGGTTTGTTCATGCTTCTGTCGTTGCTCTAAAACGTAACCGACACACCCTTTGAGCGTTTCAAAGACTGGAAGGTAGTAAGTATTAGGATTTGCTTTCCAAGCTTCATACTGTGCCCTTTCATCGTCATATAGCAACGTCAATCCTTCTTCTAATATTTCAGCTTTCTTTTTTACTTGTTGTATTCTTTCTAGTCGCTTCTCATTCAATTCCACTAAGTAAATAGCCGCTCCCTCAACATCGCAACCTAATTTAAATAGACGACCGCTTCCAATATCATAGCCAGTTATAGTTGGTGAAATGTTACTGTAGGCTTCTTTTCTTTCTGCTCGGTAAATACGATTGGCTTCCTCAATCTCTCTTTGTGCGTTTAAATAACACCAAAATTGACTATCTGAAATCATACTATCAACCCTCCATACGTTCTTTTCTAGCCTTTAAACGTTCTTGTATGGAGGAAGCAGATATATTTCCTGTAGCAGTTACCTGTTCTTGCTTTGAAAGGTAGCAGCTCATTTCTTTAATTCCTCTTTCAAAAATACTATCGAAACTCCTACTGCCTTGTCCCATTTCTATTAAATAATTCTGTACATACTCTTTTGAATCGCCTTCTGCTAACATTGAAAAGCATATAAAATATTTGTTATTTAAGACACTTTCACATTGTTCGAGAATTTTAAAGGCTTTTAAAATACGTTCACTAGCGGTTTCAACCTTATATTGTTTTACCTCTCCTTCCGGTAAACTTTCCGCTTCTTTTAGTGATTGATAAGCAGCAGGGACTATCTTCTTAAACAGCTTTTTTAATTCTTGCTCACTCATTAAATCATCCTTTCAATGCAGTTAGTAGCAATATGATACTGGCTTCTTGCAATTAACCTTTATACGTAAATTTACCGTTTCGGTATATGATTTTACTTTCCTCTACCTCTGATAATTTTATAGTTGTTGGTACTACATTTTCCAAAAATCCATTATTTTCACAAACCATCTTTACGGTATGAATTCCGATTTCTATATTTTTATTAGTTTTAAAGAAACTAATTAAAAAGGATTTTAATTCATCATCGTAATTTTTTTCCTTCATTTCATTTTCAAAATTAACCAATCTAATTTCAGTATCTCTTGATGTATTAAATAATTTATCTGTATTTAAAACGGGTTTAAAATGACTTATTAACCACGTTTCATACATATCAGTTTCAAAAGCTTCTAATATTTCGCAATATGTTATGTATTTTGTTCGTTCCTTGATAATACTAGATTTTAATGTCCGAGCACTGATATAGTCTCTAAAATGGGCAGTTAATCTTTTACGCAAATTATTACTTTTCCCTACGTAAATGACTTCACAAAGTTGATCTAAAAGAATATATACCCCTTGCGATCTAGGAGCACTTTTGTAATTTTCAAATTTTGTTATTTCAACTAATTTAAATTTATTTAATAATTTTTGATTACCTTCCATGAATTTCATAGCTTTTTCCTCCTAGCCAAGCATTTTTGTGTTGTACTGTTCGGAGTACTACAAACAACAAATGCTTCTAATAGTTGATTACAAAGGTTTTGTCATATTTCATTGGAACGCTATTCCGTTTCGTAAAAGTAACGTTTTTTCGTAGTACTCCATTCAGAAACCCTTATATATCAATGGTTCATAGACGTTTTTGTTTGGAGCGTTCCGTTTCGTAAAAGTAAAGGTAACGTTCCTTTTCATTTGGTAACGTTACTATTCAATTTGTACGTATACTTCTTAAGCTTTTGTGTGCAATTTTTTTATTTGGAATACTCCGTAAAAACAATGGAGTACTTCAAACAAAATGAATGTAGTACTGCAATAAAACGTTGCACAAAAAGTGATCTTATAACTACTCTGGCACACGATGCACCAGACATTTCTTAGAATGTAGCACTAGCATTTACTAGCATATAATCCCCATCATTCCTCTTCATTTGATACCATGAAATACCATAACGAACCTTAACATTTCTTAACATATATACGATGGAATGTTAGCATTTGTAGCATTTAAAAAGTATCGAATTTATCCATTTCACTAATGTTTTCGATATTGCCATGAGCTAGAGGTTTTGCTAATTCTAAAAAGCGTTCCTGGTATTCAAGATTTGGAAAGTACTCAATCTTATCTCGAAAGATCGCAACATGACCAACCCAATTTTCAGTAGCAGCCTTTCTTCTTACTGTTTGATAAGGTATTCCAAACAACGTACTCACATCTTTTAGTGTAGTTCTGCCATTACGTTGTGAACGTGCATAGTAGGAGCGGGGCCAATCCCAATCATATTTAGTATTCATGCTATGCCCCCTTTTCCTTTACTCTTTTGAAATACATGAAACAAGAAGTAATTTTGGGCTTCCCCATTTTTGGGGATACCTTCTACCAAACTAGGAAGCGCCAAATTTAATGTCTTTTTAGGACAGCCGAAATAGCCGAAAACTTATCCATGCTTTAAAAAAGTTTTGATTCTGTACATTTCACTTGATGTACTTTTCCACCGCATGTTTTAACCTCTGCTGTTGCATAATCAGGAAGCTGCATAACCTTTGCTTTGTCATTTGAAACAATAAGTATGCAGTTTTTGCTTAACTGCTCAGCTTTTACATATAAGGCTCCGTTTGTATCTATTCGCAAATCATTTAACTCCATGTAACCTCTCCTTGCCTTGCCTCTTTTTAGGGTGTCAGAAATGCCGGTATTCTTTTTAGGGACTCGCAAATCTCACATATTCAAATTACGATTTAACTAATTTCAAATGTGGATGATTACTCATAGCAATTCTTACTGGCTTACCATTTTTATTAATATAAAATGCTTGTCCTTTGCTATTTTTAAATGTGTTTGTAGTCTTTTGGCCTTGTGATGCCATGAACTCCTCAAACACTCCTAAATGTCCTTCATAACGTCTTAAATCACTAAGACAACTGAAATACTTTACACTAAAATCCAATATGTCTAAATTCCAATATTCCCATAAAAAATCTGATATATTTTCGCCAATAGAGTGATTGGTTCCTAATGTTCTTATATAATCCCTTGTATAGAAATAGTCCTTCATACCGTACTTATCCCCATCATAATTTTTAGTAATAGGGAATATATTCATAAACTCATTAGGTGTTAGAAGGCTCATCATTCCCTTGATCGCACTAATAAATTCGAAATACCATAGTGCTTCTTGTTGGCTCTCTGGCTTAGGATATGTAACTACAACCTTAACGCCATAATAGATGGCTCTTGGTACATAGATTTTGACATCTTCCGTTTGATTGACTTTATACTCGTCCATCACTCTTAAAAAAGCATTCAAGTACAAATCATTCTTCGAGATTTCTTTATCCTGGTGATTGTAAGACAGAATATTCTTTTCCATAAATGTCACACCCTTTAAAATTGATTTTAATAACCTTTTTACACGCTTTATTTCACAGACATATAAATCATCATTTTTTATTTAAAGCACCTCTTACGAACGCTCTGAACATTTTAAAGATGAATATTTGATTAAGAACTACTTTCTACAAGGTTATCAGACTCTTGTTTTGCTATAAGCTGGTCATAGTTATATATTCCATTGCTTTTCCATTTGCTAATAACTTTTGGTATATCATTTACAGAAATATTATTAGGGGGCTCTGTTTGTGATAGCTCTTTTAATGCTTCAGCAATTAATCTATGATCTTTGTATAACTTAATAAATCCCATTAAACTTTTTGATATAGTTTCATCAACAGGACCTATAGCAAATTCATAAGACTTTACTAATTGCTCCAACTGTTCTTGAAATGGAACTGACCGACCACCACCAACCTCTTTTATCTTTTCTGTGTACTTACTATCTACGCTATAAGATATATTAGGGGCGGGTGGTTGGTTTGTTGTAATACCCTGTTGGTAGTTGTTGTTATATTCTTTTTTAGTAATCTCTTGTGAAGTCTTTGTTGTATTCTTAGAGATAGTCTTTGTAGTAGTCTTTGTTAGAGATTCCGAAATTTTTTGGTTTCCATTTCTAAATTTTTCAGAATCGTTTTCGTAATTTTCAGGAATGGATTCTTGAATTTTTTGATTTCCATTTTCAAATTTTTGAGTTTCCATTTCTAAATTTTTAGGAATGGATTCCAAAATATTTTGGTTTCCATTTCCGAATTTTTCGGTTTCCATTTCCAAATTTTTAAGAAACGATTCTAAGGTGGAATATAAAGCATCTATATTTAACTTATAATGTATTGTAGGTGCGCCATTTGCTTTTAATTTCTTTGTCTCTACAATTCCTGCTTCACGTAACCTTTTAATATGTTTGTTAATGTGATACTCACTTAAATGGATTTCTTCATACCATTCCTTAGCTGATTTATAAAAGAATCCATCCGAACGAATAGAACGATCTGACCAATAAATTAATTGATTTAAAAATATACCGCCTTCTAATGAATCCATGAATTTAACAAGTATTCTATTTACCGTAAAATAGTAATTTTCTTCTCCAGTAATCGTACTAATAAGTTGTTTTATTCCGTCCGAATTATTCAAATATACTCACCTCGATTCATGAAGGCGGAGGTTTTATCCATGTTTTATGCCCCTTTATTCGGATTATTTTTATACCAGTGATTAACGACATGATTTGCAATATCTATTTCTTGAGTTGCTCCTCGAAGTGTAGAACTGTGCCAATCCAGCAATTGCTTTTCAGATTGGATAATGAAGTACCCTCCATATCCCTTTTTCGATGCCCCAACTGCGAAGCCTTTTTTTCTTAATGAATTCACAACTTGATAGAATTCTCGTTTTGTTTTAATATGCGCTTTTTCTTGTAATCTATCACCTTTTATTTTTACCCCTGGCCCCATTCCTTCAAGAATATTAAGAACTGCTGCTTCTTGTTCTGTTAATACGTTTAAATTCATCTACATTTCTCCTTTCGTAATCCGTTCCTACACACACGCTCGCCAGAGTATTTATTTACCACTCAGAAGTAACTTCTTCTATTGCTGCTAATAATGGTTTATACCACCACCAACGTTTTCGATTTCTTCTCACTTCACACGCTCTTATACGCGGGTCATGAAGTAACTCGTCAGTTATAAAACGTTCACTCATGCAAAGCATTTCAGACATTTTCTTTAAATCCACAAGAAGAATAGCTTCTCTTACTTCCTCATCAAGTCGCTTCTCTATGTATTGTCTGATCGCTGTCTTGTCTAAATTAACTTCTACTTGTGCTGCTAGCATTTCATCAACTCCTTTTAATATCTAATTATTTAATTTTTAACTTTTTCTTGATATTTTCCTCGAGTCCAAGATTCAATGACTTCTCGATTAAATAAAATTCTTCCGCGAGCTTTAATGTAAGGAATCTCATTCATACGAACCATGTTATAAACGGTTGTTTTACTTAGCCCTAATACGCCGCAAACTTCTTTAACATTTAATGTTATTTTATCCATATATCACAGCTCCCATTTTAATTTTCCACTAAATGTGGAATGTTTATTTTATATAATAGTTTATAATTCCGCTAAGTGCAACTTTTTATTTTTAATTACCACTAATTATTCCGCTGTATGCGGAATTAATGTATAATAAAAGTACAAAACGGAATGGAAAAATAGTACGTATGTTGGGAGTGATAATTATTACTAATGAATTTGATGGGTTCTTAAGAAAGTTAAGAAAAGAAAAAGGGCTAACAATCGTACAGTTGGCTGAGAAAACTGGCCTGTCTCGATCTTATATCTCTCAATTAGAACGGGGAGAAAGAGGAAAAAATGGAATACCTTCGATAGATGTATTGCAAAAACTCTCTACTGCTTTAGAAATTAATATTATTGATTTATTAAAAAAGACAGGATATACACATACACAAAAACTTTCTTTAAGTGAAACTATTCGTACGCTTAGAAAAGAAAAGGGATGGAGTATTGAAGATTTATCAGAAAAAACCTTAGAGGATGAAGACATTGAATTTATTCCTAAAGAAAGATTATACGAATTCGAAAATGGTCAAAGTAAAAATCCAACAATTTCAGAGATAGTCACGTTAGCTTTCGTTTTTGAAGTTTCCTTCAGTAGATTTACTGTAGCAAGTGATATTGAAATACCAATAACAGAATTGCTTCGACTATCTATAATGGATGCAGAAATGAACTTCGGATTAACAGAAGACGCAAGATCTCAAATGATAGAAAAAGGAGTTAACTCATATTTAGAGGATAGTGAAAGAATTAAAATATTTAACGGTATTCAAGCACTCAATAGTGTCGAAGATGAACTGATAAATAAAATACTAGCAGCGAAAGATCAATTATCTGACATCTATTTTAAATATAGCGATACGAATGATGAGATAAATGAAACTTCACAAACCACAAATAGTGAAAATATTAGTCAGTTTAGTATGAAAGACGAGGTTTATAAAAAATCCGAAATAGGTAATTTAATTCTTTTTAACCCCAATGTAAATTACAAGGGTAATGTTTTATCATTTGAACAAAGAAGAACGATTTTTGAAGCAATAACAAAAATTATGGAGCAAGAAGAAAACTAATTTGCTACTCACCCATTCCTACACACACGCTCGCCAAGCTATGAGAGGAATGGTAAAGGTGACAAAGATCAAATCAAAAAAAGAAGCAGAAGTGTATTGCTATGAAACGAAAACTAAGGGTGCTCTATGGGGTTTTCGCCATAAATACTACAATGCTCTAGGCGAACGCAAAGAGAAGAAAGGAAGCGGCTATTCGACCGAAAAAGCAGCGATCAAAGCACTACTCCAAGTGAAAGCCGAGTTATTAAGTGGCGGATCTAAAAAAGTGGAATATGAAAATATGACGGTTGGCCAATGGCTTGATATTTGGTATGAGTCCAATAAAAAGAAATGGAAAGATGGAACCGCCATTCAAAGAGAATGGATTATCAGAACCCAATTAAAACCATTTCTAGGCCGCTTCAAGTTGCAAAAACTCGATAAAATGACGTATGAACGTGAATTTATTCATAAGGTGGAAGGTCATTTTAAATTCGGGACCATTAGACTTTGGCATACGATTTTTAAAATAGCCATTAATGCTGCTGTAGAAAATGAAATATTAGATCGCAACCGCTTCACAAAAGTGGCAATACTAAACGACAAAGAAGCGGATGTGAAAAATAACTTTCTCACACCCGCCGAGTTAAATATCCTATTGAATGATGTTAAACAAAATGAAAATATCACAAACTATTCTTTGATTCTTACACTTGCTTATACTGGTATTCGCCGCGGTGAAGCTTTGGGACTTCAATGGCAAAACATAGACTTTAAAAAGCATACAATTACCGTTGAACGAACTCGTGATGATAAGGGAACACGAACACCCAAAACAAAGAATAGTTATAGAACTATTGTAGTTGATGAAATCGTTATGGTGCAACTTGAAAACTATAAAAAATGGTGTAAAAAAGAGTTGCTAAAGGTTGGTAAAAAACTAACCGGTGAATCTTTTATTTTTATCTCAAGTGACATACCAGAACCGATTAAAGAACATATTCCAATTCATATCATTAGAAAATCCATTAAAAGAACAGGGATCCATAAGATAAATGTTCATGGTTTGCGTCATACTCACGCTACTATCTTATTGAATAACGATTTTAACGTAAAAGCAATTGCGGATCGATTAGGTAACACTGTTCAAATGATTTATAATGTATACGGACATGTCATGAAAAAAACAGAAAAAGAATCGGTTTTAGTATTCAATCAAGCACTAAATGGGGCTAAAACTGGGGCTAAATAGTTTTAAAACAGCCCTCAAGCATTGATATAATGCGGGTTTATGTATTCG
>NZ_QWUA01000035.1 GCF_003576525.1 Rummeliibacillus sp. POC4
TTTCATGTTACACTATGAATGTAGAAGTACTATTTATGCTTGTATTTTGAGGTGTTATATATGAAAAAATTACTTGGTGAAGAGCGGAGAGCGTTTTTATTAAATTTATTAAAGACAGAAGAAACAGCCATCACTGGAACTGAATTAGCGAAAAGAGCAAGTGTTTCAAGACAAGTAATCGTCAATGATATTGCCTTGTTAAAAGCGAGAAATGAACCAATTATCGCCACTAGTCAGGGGTATCTATATTTTAATCAGCATGAAAGTGTACAAAATTACGAACGTCAAATTGTAGCTTTGCATACTTCAGAGCAAACAGAAGACGAATTAAACACTCTAGTTGATGCAGGCATTACGGTAAAAGACGTAACAGTTGAACATCCAGTATACGGTGAAATAACAGCTAATATTATGGTTAAAAATCGATTTGATGTACAACAATTTTTGAAAAAGCTTCAAGAAACTAATGCAAGTCCCTTAATGGCATTAACAGACGGCGCTCATCTCCATACCATTTCTGCTCCATCCGAAGCGCAACTAGACTTAGCTGAAAAATTATTAAAAGAAAAAGGGTATCTACTTTCGTAGAAATAAAAAAGTGTCCAAATTTATGATTTGGACACTTTTTTTATATCTTGTTTGGAATGATGCTTGTAAGTGTAATAGCTTCCTAGAGTCTTAACAGAGCAACCGAGAGCAGCAAGTTCCTCCATAGCACCATTCATCATTGGAGCATTTTCATCTTCTAACACATCTAAGATGAAGAAATAATTACCTAAACCTGTTTTTAAAGGTCTCGATTCGATTTTGCTTAAATTGATCTTACGCCATGCGAATACAGATAAAATTTGATGTAATGCACCTGAACGATCGTCTGGTAATTCAACCATAAGCGTTGTTTTAATCTGTGCCTCACGTTCTGCTAATTCAATACGGCGATTCTTTTTGGAAAGTATGACGAACCGAGTATGATTAAAATGGAAATCATGAACTCCTGGTTGCACAATTTCTAAATTATATGTTTCGGCTGCAGCTAAATTTCCAATTGCAGCGATACAATCATCTGGATGTTCAGAAACTAACTTCGCTGCTGCTGCAGTAGATGTTGTTTGATGTAAAGGAACACCTTTAAAGCGATAATATAAATATTTATGACATTGCGCTAAGGCATGAGGATGAGAATAGATACCCTGGATATTCTTCTCCCAAATTTCTACTTGCTTTTTATGTACCATTAAATGTTGCTCAATAGGTGTTAATACCTCTCCTACAACGTATAAATTAACTTCATGGTATAAATAGTCGATAGTCAACGGGACAGTACCCTCTAGAGCGTTTTCTAAAGGAACAATGGCTAATTCAACTTGTTCTTCAGCCACAGCTTCAATACATTCCGGAATAGTTTTATATGGAATCATCCATTCATTTTGAAATAGTTCTTGTGCTGCTAAATTAGTAAACGTACCTTTTGGACCTAAATAAGCTACTCTATTTTCCCATTCTCTAGCTGCCAAATCGAAATGCCTCCTTATAATGCGCCTGAACTAATTACCTCTGCTGACTCTACAAAGTCTAATTTTTTAAGACTCTGTAATAATTCATCTAACTCTACATCCATTGCTGTCACATCTAGTGATAACGTAACATTTGCTCGTCCTTGAATCGGAATCGTTTGATGTATTGTTAGCACGTTGCAATGTGTATCTGTTACGGTGGATAGTAGTCGAGCTAGCGTCCCTTTTCGGTCCTCTAGCTGTAAAAAAACTGTTAAAATACGTTCTTGTACAATAGAGTGAAAGGGGAAAACAGCATCTCGATATTTATAAAACGCACTTCTTGATAAATCGACTTGTTTAACAGCATCCCATATAGAAGTAACAGCACCTGTTTGCAACAAGTGCTTTGCTTCTAATGTTTTTTGCATGGCATCTGTTAACACATCTTCGCGTACTAAATAATAGCGTTGATCTGCAATGTTTTTCATCTTTTTCCCCCCTATAATTACTCTACAAAGTCAAACTCAAATTCTAATAAGCGAACAGTATCACCGTTTTTAGCACCGCGTTCACGTAGTGCTTCATCAACACCCATACCACGTAATTGACGTGAGAAACGACGTACTGATTCTTCACGGCTAAAGTCTGTCATTTTAAATAAGCGTTCAATTGTATAGCCTGTTAATACATAAGCTCCATCATCATCACGACTGATAACAAAATCTTCACCTTTAGCTTCATGTTTATATAGAACAGTTGCGTCTGTTTCTTCATCTTCTATTTCATGAAGTGGGAATTCAGGTGTTTCATCTAATAAATCTGCAACTGCAAATAACATCTCTTTTAATCCTTGACGAGAGACAGCGGAAATAGGGAAAATTTTTGCATCCTCAGCTAGTTGATCTTTGAATACTTTTAAGTTTTCTTCAGCATCAGGCATGTCCATTTTATTTGCAACAATAATTTGTGGACGTTCTGTTAAACGCATATTATATTGTTCTAACTCTTTGTTGATAGTCAAATAATCTTCGTATGGGTCGCGACCTTCCATACCAGACATATCAATAACATGGACGATTACTCTAGTACGTTCGATATGTCGTAGGAATTGGTGTCCTAAACCTACACCTTCAGAAGCCCCTTCAATAAGTCCTGGAAGATCGGCCATTGCGAAACTTCTTCCATCATCAATTCGTACCATTCCTAAGTTTGGTACAATTG
The DNA here is from genome assembly GCF_003576525.1 of Rummeliibacillus sp. POC4. Taxonomy (GTDB): domain Bacteria; phylum Bacillota; class Bacilli; order Bacillales_A; family Planococcaceae; genus Rummeliibacillus. The sequence continues at coordinate 2,718 of NZ_QWUA01000035.1, forward strand.
TTGTAAAATGATAAGCTCCAATTTTCGGTTTTGCTGATGTAACAACAGATAATAATGTAGATTTCCCTACACTTGGGAATCCAACTAAACCAACATCAGCTAATACTTTTAATTCTAATATAACATTAAGTTCTTGTCCTGGCTCCCCTTTTTCAGAAAGTTCTGGCGCAGGATTTGCAGGTGTAGCAAAACGAGAGTTACCACGGCCTCCACGTCCACCTTTTGCGATGACCGCTTTTTGACCATGTTCAACTAAGTCTGCAATTACTCTACCTGTTTCTTCTTCGGTAACAACTGTACCAGGTGGGACAGAAACATATAAAGGCTCTGCTTTTTTACCATGTTGGTTTTTACTCATACCATGTTCTCCACGGTCAGCTTTGAAATGGCGTTTATAACGGAAATCCATTAATGTACGTAATCCTTCGTCTACTACGAATACTACGTCACCACCCTTACCACCATCTCCACCAGCAGGGCCACCATTTGGTACAAATTTTTCACGACGGAAGGCTACCATACCATTCCCGCCATCTCCACCTTTAACATACACTTTTACGTGGTCGACAAACATTAAAGTCTTTCCTCCTGACTCGAAATGACATATTGCCATTCCTGTTCTGAATATTGCTCATCTTCAATCGTTAGCTTTGAAGTTAACGGTTGTTTGAATACTTCTTTTTCGTTCCAATGACCTTTTGCATGAAATACAATTTCAAATTGCTGTTCTGTTGAATAAAGTTGTAACGAAAGATTTTGTTCAGTAAATGGATCTAATGATGGGTAGATATGCAAGATGGATTGTTCTAAATAATTAGAAATAGCATCATCTAATGTAGAATCTACTTCATGTTCAACTATACTCTGAATCGTAACATGGAAGCTTGGGTATCGCCATCCTAATGTATGGATCCATTCAATTGTTTTGGGAAGTCCTAATTTATTGATATTGAAAAAGGTTTTACTTTGTTCAGCAATTTCCTCTACAGCATTCTTTGCTGAATCTGTTCTACCTAGATCAAGATTCATTTTAATCAGTTGAAGTTGATTTAGAAAGTCATGGTTAGCAAAACGTAGTGCTTCATTTACGGTGAGTGTCTTAATGTTCTTCATCTTTCACTCTCCTTCGATGAGATGTTCATCTTACAGTATACCAATTTTTAAATGATTTTGCTCCTAATAAGAAAAATTCGACTTTCACAAATTATG
>NZ_QWUA01000036.1 GCF_003576525.1 Rummeliibacillus sp. POC4
CAATGGAGGAGGTAACATCATGAAAGAACAGTTAGTAAAAGCTATGCAGTATCATCAATTGGTTGAATTAATGTATATGTCTAAATCGGGAGAAATCTCAAAAAGACGAGTGAAGCTTATCTAAATGATTGGAGATAAGTTTCAAGCATTCTGTTTTCTAAAACACTCAAAGCGTACTTTTATCATCGATAATGTTCTTGCAGTGTTACCTATCGTTAGAAAAGAGCGTTAAGTTATATGATGAACTGGGAGCAAAAGAAATTAGTCCATAATCAAATTATGAATAGATTAAACCCCTCAACTTATAATAGGAGAGGGGTTATTATTATTTATTTAATTTTATAAATCTGTTCGCCTAATTTTTTACCGTCTATTCCTTGAGTTGCAATTAATTTCACTGGTGTTTTCAGATCATCTAACTCATAAGATATTGCATTTTCAACAGTACCATTTTTCTTGATGTTTTCTGTTTGACTATCTAAAAAACGTTCATCAGGTAGTCCACCAACTTCTAATTCATTTACTGAGTTTTTGTTGTTATCTTGTATAGCTTTGAATACAGCAATCCAAGCAGTAGTTGGGTCAATTTCTTTATCAGTAAGGTTAGTTGTTTTATACCAAATTGCTAAAACAGGTTTTTCTCCATACTCATTTCCTTTTTCGCCAGCTTTTATAACTTTTTCTTTTGTAATTTCAATTTGTAAGTCATGAATTTTTACTATACCATCTTTAAAGTAATATTGATCTTTGTTGCTTTCAGTTTTTTTAGCAGCAGATTTATTTTCAGTTTTTACTACTTTTGTATTTGATGAATCTTCTTCTAAAACACAACCTGCTAATAAAAGTGAAAGCGCCAATGGTGCTGCATATAATGCTTTGAATTTCACGAACTAATCCTCCTATGGTATAAATATAGAAATAATTCCTTAATTTACTATAACATAACGCTATCTTTATTTTTATAAAAATCACAAAAAACATCACATATTGAACGGAAAAAAAGTGAGCATAATGGAATAAATAATAAAAAATTTGAATCTGAATTATAGACAATAATGGTGAATGGAATTAGGATGAATCATATAAAAAACATAGGAA
>NZ_QWUA01000037.1 GCF_003576525.1 Rummeliibacillus sp. POC4
TTACAAACGTCATAATGGGTAATATGAAGCCAGAAGTACTGATACAGCAGTATTTCTGGCTGTTTTATTTTGTGTGAAACAACGAAATATCACACATTTATCACATTCCTGTATTTTTTTTAGGTAAAATAGACAATTCCATTAAATCACCAAAACGATTTTTCATTTTTGTTTGAGCATCCTTTTTCATTTTTTCTGTTACGTGTGTATAAATGTTATAAGTTGTTTTTGAGTCTTCATGGCCAACTCGATCCATAATTGTTTTTAAGTCTACGCCAGCTTCGACAAGTAAAGTAATATGAGTATGTCTTAAAATATGCGGGCCACCAATTTTCTTTAAACCACTTTTCTTTAGTACACTTGTAATTCGATCATAAACATTTCGTTGGCAAAATGGATATCCGTTATCTCGACAAAAGACAAAGTTCTTATCATGATAATCATCAAATAGTTTTTTTGTACTTAACCGAATTTTAGCTTGATGTGTTTTATGTTTCTTTAACATTTTCATGATGTCCTCATCAACATCAATAGTCCTAATAGCCTTTTTCGTTTTTGGTGGTGTCAATTTATATTGGTGCATATTAGTATTTGGCATATACATAGTTTTAGTGATTCTAATTTCATTTGTTTCAAAATTAATATCATTCCACTTTAAAGCACAAACCTCTCCAACTCTCATTCCAGTGAATGCCATCAAGAAAAAACGTTCCTGATCCATTGGTAAACCGTCTTTAATAGTTGTATTTAGAAATATTTCTAATTCATCTCTTTCTAAATAGCTTTCTTCTATTTTTGAGTTTTCAATTTCTTCTATTGTTAGACGTTTTCTAGGTACGCTAACAAATTTAATTGGATTATCTCGAATGAATTTATTCATTTCAGCGTATTTAAATATCATTCCAGCTGTAACTTTGACATTTTCCATAGCAGACATTGAATACTTTTTGTCATTCATTTCAAATAAGATATTTTGTAATGTTCTACTATTTATATTAGCTATTTTCGTATTTCTTAAATAACTATTTAAAATTTTTAACGAACATAATCTACTTCTTATGGTATTGTCTTTAACGCCAGAAACTGAGTATACTTTTAGCCATTCTTCAGCAACGTCATTAAAAGTTAATGCCTTTCCAACACGTTTGTTATAGCCATCTTTTAGTGAGTTTATTTCAGCATTAACCTTTTCTTTTGCTTCATTTTTAGTTTTCCCGCGCCTTCTAATCTGATTTCGTTTATTTGTGATTGGATCACGTGGACCTTCATCATAACATTCCCAAATACCTGATTTTAATTTTTCGCATCTCATTTGTACATCCACCTCTTAATTAATAACCTATCACTTTAACAATTTCATGACGGTCATATAAGGAACCGTTATTATAACCAAAGTGTGAAAATTGTAATTATTCATCATGAATTGTTAATTTCTTTAAAATACAAATGGTAGTTACTCATAACGTTATAAATTTATGTATACATCTATCAGTAGCTAAGTAGCTATCAAGTCTTTTTTTGCAAATTCTTCATCTACATTAAAGGTATCTTGTATTTGATATATAGCTTTGTAATACTCACAATCAAAAAAACATCTCACAATTAAAAGAACATATGTTCTTTTAATTATAAAATAAAAACCTATCTTTGCATAGATAGATTTTTATTTTTGCTACTTGAATAAAACTTGATATTCATCAGCTACAGAATTTAATTGAATATTAGTTAAATTATCTAGATTCAATTTATCTATAGTTGAATTTTTAAGAGTTATTTTATAAGCTACATCTTCTTTATCTTTTCCGTAACTATCTGTTAAAGGTAAGTACCAAAAGAAAGTAATGTTTTTTATTTCAGAATCAAAGTTCGGATCTTCTACTATCGATTTAACTATTTTTAAGGTATTTTTATTTACTTGAGTTTCTATCATGTTTTTAGTTAAATTCATAGGTGCATTAAGTTTCAGGGTAATGTATTTGCTCTCATCTTTTTTCCCTTTTACCTGTACATCTCTAATTACATCTTTAGAATCACCGTTCCAATTAACTGTTTTTCCTACAGAATCCTCAACAGATACTTCTGATGAAATTTCATAGTCGAAATTAGTTTTTTCCTGTTCATCAGTATTAGTATTATCTTCTTCCGTTTTTTTGTTTGGATTAAAATAATCATCGTCCAATTTCAACTCTAATTTATCAGATGGATCAAAGTGTAAAGAAACTGTTTTACTAGTTATGGTAGATCCATCAACAATTTTGTAGTCCCATTCATTTATATCATCATCTTTTTCATTGGGCTTTCCTAATTTTTCTTGTATTTCATTTTTGCTCATATCCTCTTTTAGACTTTGATATTGTGCTTTTGTAATTGTACCAGGTTCATCGTTAGGATATTTATTACTGAATAAAATAGTAATAGTAACAACTGAAATAATGATTAATAAAATAATAGTACCTATAATCTTTAATACTTTTGGCATTTTTATATGTACCTCCAATTAATCAAATATAGGATATATGGTGCATCTACATTTATCATGGAACGGAGGAAAATTCACTCCTACTATAGCTTCGCTAGTTTTGTAAATTTTTCCTCGATGAGATTTGCATAGAGAACATGTTCTTTCATCATCAGAATCCATAATTTCGTATTTAGGTATTTTAGCATTTTTATATCGTTCTAATAATTTTTTGTAGTGTTCCTGTAAATCTTGAATAACCATATTTTCATCTCCATGATTAATTAATAAAAACATAAATTATAAATGATTTTTACAAAAATCTTTCCATCTCATATGGAATACCGTTTTCTCTTAAAATATCAATCTTGGTTTCACAATTTTCAAAATCTTGATTGTATAAAAGAAGGTGAGTTGCAAAGTAATTCGCTTCAACTTCAATCTTGTCCACTGAGAAAAAAGTATTCTTTTTTAAAAATGTTGTGTTTATATATGGATGTAATGTTGCATGAGCTAATTCATGGCAACAAGTAAACTTTTGGTCTTTTTCATCCAGTGAATTATTTATATGTATAATAGGCATTCGTTTGTATGAACGATAATACCCATATGTATTTCCTAAATCCTGATAAAGAATAACAATCCCTTTTTCTTTTGCTATTTGAAAAGGGTCATTAGTTTTATATTTCTTTACTAATTCTGAAATTATATTGTCAATATACATCTATACAACTCCTTTGTTATTCTTTATCTCTATATTTTTTAGGAGTGAATTTTTTCTTAGCTAATCTTTTTGCTAAGCGCATAGATTGTTCTAATGATGCTATTAATAACTCACGATCTTCATCATCCATATCTTCGATTGTTTGACCATCGAATTGAGCGTAACCATTATTATGTCCTTCAAGCCCAGAAATTATTTTTTCTAAATCTTTAGCGACATCACGTTCATCTTTTTTTGTTAATTTAGGTAAATCAGAATTATCTTTTTCTATATATCCAGCTACTCTCATTAATTCGTTATAATCAACTTTTAAAGCCTGAGATATTTTTTCTATTGTAGAAGGCTTTGGAACACCACGCTTACCATTTTCAATCCGTGATAGTTGAGCTGCACTAATTTCTGAATACAAAGCAACTTGGTTTAATGTCATTCTTTTTTCTTCTCTTACTTGTTTTATATATCTTCCAAACTCAGTCATTTCTTCACCACCAAATGTTTGTATATATAGATTTTAAACACTTTTATTACCAAAAGGAAATAATTATAAAAAAAATTAAATAAAAGTATTGTCAAAAGGTAAAATATAAGTTATATTATTACCACAAGGTAATTACCAAAAGGTAAGAAGGAGGTGATAATATGCAACTAAATGTGAAAGTAAATACAATTTTTTTAAACAATTACCTTAAACAGAATAATTTTTCTGAGAGCGAATTCGCTAAATCGATAGGTGTAGCACATAGTACTGTTAATAGAGTATTGAATAGAAAAAGAAATCCAGGTGGTAAATTTATAGCTGGTGTTTTAGCAAATTTTCCTGAACTAACATTCGAAGATGTTTTTATTTTTGAAAATGAATTACCAAAAGGTAAAATGAAACAAATCGTTTAACATTCGCCTTTGCACCTACCAAACGAAAGGAAGTGAATTTATTGACACTTGAACAAATAGAAAAAATAACAAAGTTACTTGAAAATGATGATTCTGATTCTGAATTTACTCATTTAACTAACAATGTAATGGATGTAAGCCATCATCTTGGCGATGTAATAATCCTATCTCTTGAAAAAGGATGGAGCTTAGATGAATTGAAAAATATAGCAAAAATCATCTTAGAGCTCCAATAAACAGAAAGTTAAATATTATTTAGTCTTTTGTAACGTTCAAGTAGATTTTCATTTTTCTTATAAGAATCATTAAATTCTAGAGCTTTCTCATAAGCAGCTAAATAGTAGTTCAACTTTTCCTCTGCAATGGTTTCTGGGGAGTCACCTTTAAGAGGAATAGATGATATTACAGCAAGTGCAAATTCGTTAGGATCAATTAATTTATGTTTTTCTTTAGACATACTTATCACCTCCAATCTATGAAAATATTACCACATAGATCACAAAAGAGGAGAACTGGATGAAAATCAAAGTTTTAAAAAATGCATAACATTGACACTTTGCACCTACCAATAAGAAATTAATCGAGCGGAGTACGCGACGATATCCTCGTTTCGGAATGGAGCGGCAGCAATAGCCAATCGCCATGACATTAATTCTTTATTGGTGGGTGCAAGAGAAAACCTGAAAGGTAGGTGAAACAAATGGAACAAAAAACTATTGATAAGTTATCGAATGAGGAAATACTCCGCCAACAGCTGGAACTGTTAGCAGAATATTCGCAACAAAATCTTGATCCCTATGAATTAAGCTCAATAACTGGTGTAATGATTGACATTTATAAAGCTTTGAAGAATTTAACGTAGAACTTTAACAGAATCTTTGCTACGTTTTTCTCTAATTCTTTTATTTACTTTTTCATGAGCTTCTAAATATTTATCAACTAACTGTTCAGGAGTAACATTTGTTAAATCTTGATTTTCAAGATAGAGCATTGTTAGTGCATCAGCTTTACTATTTGGAAAAGTGTTTAATTTGATTTCAGACATTACTATCACCTCCTCTTGTCATTATTCGACAAAGAGTGAGGAAATACCTACTAAGGAGTGAAACAAATGAATCAATTAGAAAGAACAATCTCAAGTTTAGAAGTTGCTGAAATGGTCGGAAGAAGACACGACCAAGTATTGCGCGATATCAATAATATCATTGCTCAATTAGATGACCACAAAATTGTGGTGAACTATTTCCTTGAATCTACTTACCAAGATAACCTTAATCGAACTAAACCTTGTTACAAATTAACAAAGAAAGGCTGTGAACTTTACTCAACTCGAATGACAGGAGCAAAAGGCACTCACTTCGCAGTTGCATATATCGAACGTTTCAACCAAATGGAAGAGCACATAAAACAACAAGAGATTGATAAATCGCAACTCAGCCCACAACTTCAAATGTTTGGTGCCATGTTCGAAGCACAAGCAAAAATCGAGTTAAAACAAAAAGAACAAGATCATCGCATTCAACAAGTTGAAAGAAAACAAGAAAACATTGAACAAATACTAATGCTTAATCCAGTTGAATGGAAAAAGAAAGTTACAAAAGTTCTTAATCGAATAGCTGAATCGCGTGGCGGTTTCGAAGAGTATCGAAACGTTCGTAACGAAAGCTATCAATATTTAGAAGAACGTGCTCATTGTTTGTTAAATCGACGTTTGAACAACCGTAAAAAAGAAATGATTTGCAATGGTCTTCCAAAGTCAAAAGTAAATCGAATTTCAAAACTTGACGTAATTGCGGATGATGTTCGATTGACAGAGATTTATTTATCAATCGTTAAAGAAATGGCTATCAAACATCAAGTAAACGCAGAAGGGTTGGGTGCTTAATGTTCTACGTTAAAACAAAGCTTAACGATTCCATCGAAATAAAAGTTGATTTATACGAAGGTGAAATCTTTACTGCATGTCCGAAATGTGGTAAAGAAATTCAACTTGAATCAACAGATATTATTCAGATTTTTCAAGATGGTGGCGATTTTGCTTCAACAAGTTTCTATTGCCATGAATGTTCAAAGATTATGCATTCATCAAATAACAAATTGGTGGTGATTAAATGAAAACTCCCGACGACATGATCGTAACTATGACGGTTGGTGAACTTCGACAAATCATTCGAGAAGAAAATGAAAAATTAAAAGAAGAATTTCTTCAAAAAACGAAATTAAAAGAATTACCACCATTGCTTACCAGAAAAGAACTAATGGAATTACTTCATATTAGTCATACAAAAGCAGCTGAATTAATTGGTAGACCTGATTTTCCAACATTTCGAAAAGCTGGTTTGTTAATTCCGACAGATATGTTATTTGAATGGATTCGCCGAAACACCGATTGGGTTGATACAAATACAACATATTTTAAATCTGTAATTTAATTCTATCAAATCTATCGAAATACGGCGGTCTACTAAAAGATTAGTTGTATATGAGATGTGACCGCCTAAAAACAAGGAGGAGAACAAAGTGAAGGAAAGTAAAGTCCCACGTGTTCTAAAGGAAATGAGAGGAAATATGTATCAACAAAAATTAGCTGATAAAGTACATGTTTCAAGAGAAACGATTTCAAAGTATGAGAATGGTCGTTCTAAGATTCCAAAAGATGTAAGTCGCATCCTAAATAAAGCGTTTGATAATCCTAAATTTGCTATTACTCTTCAACAGGAATACACAGGCACAGGTCCAGTTTGGTTGGATGGTCCAAATGTGGACTTACACAGATCAGCGGTAAAAGAGAAAACAGACGAGGAAGTCAGCGAGTTCCTGGAAAAATTAAGAAAAGCTGATTTTTCTAAGCCATTTAGAGCAATGGCACCTTATGAAAGGCAAGACACAGAAGATCTGCTTAGTGAGGCTGTAGAAGCAATTACTTCAATGGTTCATTTTGTAGCTGTAACTTGCATGGAAGGTGATTTTAGTTATGTAAATGTTTGGGGCGATCACTATACATCACTTAAAGCAAATGGTTTCTTAGCTATGGGAGGTACACGATGAACAAATCAAATTTCAAACCACAAGATGTAGACGCAGCAATCAAAGAACACAACTGCATCGATACATTAAATGTTCAAATGATGATACATGCTAGACGCCAGGAATACAAAGAAGCGCGTGAGTTGCTTAAGGACATAGATAAGTCACTGAAAGAACTTGAAAATTTTCGTCAAAGAAAAGTAGAGTATGACAGATTTTTGGAAGTAATCAAAAAACTAAACAAACTTGGAATACCAGCGGAAGAGGTGACCAGATGCGCAAATTGAACAAATACTTTTTTGAATCAGAAGATGTTTGCTTATCGGACAAGCTTTGGTTCTATGGCGGAATCATTGCAATGATCACAATCGGAGCAATCGGTTTATGGCATTAAAAAAGCTGACTAACTTTGTCCAGAAGTTAATCAGCAGTTGATTTAGAAAAGCATTATGAAATATCCAATATTCATTATAACATGACAGGTTAATTCCTGTCATGAAGTACACGAAAAATTCAAAAGTGAGGTGAATAGGCCTCTAATTACATGCTAACTATTCACCATTCGTGTACTTCATGATGTGAATTGATTCTCGTCACGAAGCGCATAATCGTAAAACACTGTATATCAGTATATTTACAAATGCGAGTGAAAGGAAACTTCATGTTCTTGAGTGTGGAAAGCTCAACAACTTGTGCGCTTCGTGATGCGAGTTAAGCATCAGAAAGAAGGTGAAATGATGACAGATTTAATTGCTAGAATTGCAGATTTAACTGGTGAATTAAAATCCATCTGCGATGAAAACCCAACTTTTAGCGTAAAAGTGGATGGCAATTTTACAGAGGTGTTTATATCTGTTCCAAAAGTGTTTTTTAAGCATTTCGACAGTTTCGACATTGAAGATTACAAATGTATTGATCCAGGAAGTAGCTTCATTAGTAAAGCTATCGTAGAAATTGAAGGCATTCAATTTTCAACTTTATTAACTCAATCGGAGTATGAAAAATTTGTACCAAAAACAGCATAAAAAATCCACTGCCGCAAACAGTGGATTCGGGGTTATCTAATAGCTATTTATATCATTTTATTACATAGCCCTGACAAATTCAAATAGGGAGGCAATACAAATGCAAGAGGTTACTTTTCAAAACATTGGAATGAGCTATTTCAAAGGTATTCTAAGTTTCGATTTAAACACAAATGGTAGTAATGCCAAAGTTTTTGGTGATAACGCTACTGGTAAAACAACAGTATTTGATGCATTCACTTGGTTACTTTTCGATAAAGATTCTTCAAATAAGAAGGACTTCTCCATCAAAACATTAGTCGATGGTAAAGAGGTTCACAACAAAGATCATGCAGTTGAAGCTACATTGTTAGTAAATGGAACACCAGTTACACTACGCAAAGTATTTAAAGAAAAATGGACCAAAAAACGAGGTTTAGCAACTAAAGAATTTTCAGGCCATACAACAGATTATTACATCGATGAAGTACCGGTCAAAAAGAAAGAATACGAAGCAAAAGTAAATGAAATCATCCAGGAAGAAACGTTCAAATTATTAACAAACCCAAGCTATTTTAATGAACAGCTTAAATGGCAAGAAAGACGAAAAGAATTACTTAAAATCGTTGGAGATATCACAGATCAAGATGTAATCAATGTGAATCCAAAACTTAAAGAATTACCAACAATATTGCAAAGCAAAACGGTTGATGAATACAAAAAGATTGTTGCTAATAAGCGAAAAAAGATTAATGAGGAATTAGATAAAATTCCAGTTCAAATTAAAGAGAATCAAAATATGATTCCAGAGTTATCAATAGATGTTGAAAGTCTGAAATCACAATTAGTCTCTATTGAACAAGAAATTGATGGTCAAAAGCAAATCATATTCAATATACAAAATGGTAAAGCAATAGTTGAAAAAGAACAGCAACTTATGAAGTTAGAAAACGACATGGAACATTACAAACGTGATTTTGAATATAACGCTAAAGATGAAATTTATAGACTTGGTGCTCGACTTCAAGAAGAACGTGGCAATTTATCCATTATACAAAAGCCAGTTCAACAAGCTGAACAAGAAATTGAAATGATGAGTCGAACTGCAGAACAAAACAAACGAGCAATATCTGATATGGATGTTCAACTACAACAACTACGCGATCAATGGGGCGTAATCAATTCAGAACAATTCCATTATGAAGATAATTGCACTTGCCCAACATGTAAACAAGACTTACCAGCTGAACAAGTTGAGCAAGCTCGTCAAACAGCTTTAGAAGCATTTAATTTAAGCAAATCTGAACGACTAGCAAAAGTAACGGAGCAAGGAAAGGAACTTGGA
>NZ_QWUA01000038.1 GCF_003576525.1 Rummeliibacillus sp. POC4
ACGTATTAAACAGCTCGAAGAACGTGAAAGTTTCTTAGCAAAAGAGTACCAAACTCTTGAACATCATTTGTTCTTAACTGAAGAATTTATTCGTGAAAAAGTTCGATTGCTCGAAGAAAAAATCAACAGCAAATTCAAATATGCTCGATTCAAATTATTCAAAGAGCAAGTCAATGGTGGCTTGGAAGAATGCTGTGAAACGTTATTCGAAGGGGTTCCATATAGTTCAGGTTTAAACAATGCAGCGAAGATTAATGTTGGTATCGACATCATCAATACACTATCTGAACACTATGGCATGAGAGCACCTATCTTTGTAGATAACGCAGAGGCAGTAACGCAACTAATCGATAGTGAATCACAAATTATCAGTCTAGTTGTTAGTGAAAAAGACAAGCAGTTACGTGTTGAAGTACCAGGAAACGAATTAAAGGAGGCTATCTAATATGTCAGAAAATCAATTAATGACTAAAGCAGTTGAGTTTGAAGTAAATGGTGAACCGGTGAAATTATCCGGTAACACCGTTCGTGAATACCTTGTAAGAGGTAATGGTGCAGTATCAGAACAAGAAGTTGTGATGTTCATCAACTTATGTAAGTTTCAAAAGTTAAATCCATTCTTAAATGAAGCTTACTTAATCAAGTTTGGTTCACAACCATCTCAAATCATTGTATCGAAAGAAGCTTTCATGAAACGAGCAGAATCAAATCCAAATTACAAAGGATTTGAAGCTGGTATTATCGTTGAACGAAACGGTGATTTAGTAGAAATCGAAGGTGCTGTGAAGCTTGAAAAAGACAAACTTATTGGTGGATGGTGCAAAGTTTATCGTAAAGACCGTGAAATGCCAATTGTATCAAAAATTAGCCTTGATGAGTTTGGTAAGGGGCAAGCAACTTGGAAGCAAATGCCTCTCAATATGATTCGTAAATCAGCTATTGTGAATGCTTTACGTGAAGCATTCCCAGAAAACTTGGGTGCGATGTATACGGAAGATGATGCAGATCTAAATAAAAAAGATGTCAATCCTGAACAACAAGTGCAACAAGAGATTAAGCAACATGCAAATCGAGAAATCATTGATATTCCAACAACAAATGTTAAAACAGAAACTAAACGAGAACCAGAGCCAATTGAAGCCGAATTTACTGAACAACAAGATATCTTTGGTGAACCTCCTGCAAATATGCAAGAAGGACCAGGGTTCTAATGATTGAGATTAATACTCTAGCAACTGGTAGTAAAGGTAACGCATACGTTGTCACAGACGGCGTTACCAAGCTACTGATTGAATGCGGAATATCATTCAAAAACATCCAAAAGTCTCTTAATTTCGAAACAAGCGACATACAAGGCTGTTTAGTATCACATGAACATTTAGACCATTGCAAAGGTCTACAGAGCGTTCTAAAGGCAGGTATAAACGTTTATATGTCTCATGGCACAAAAGACGGTACAGGCATTGAACACCATAGGATAAAAGCTATTCAAAACAAGCAACCATTCCAGATTGGAACATGGACCATACTTCCATTTGATGTGCAGCATGATGTAAATGAACCATTTGGCTTTTTGCTACAGAATCAGGAAGGCGAAAAGCTACTATTCGCTACTGATACTTATTACATCAAATACAAGTTTAACGGTCTCACACATCTAATGATTGAGTGTAATTATTGCCAATCTGTACTAGATGAAAATGTTGAGAGTGGTAGAATACCAGTTTTCTTGAAAAATCGAGTAATGAAGTCACATTTCAGTTTGGAAAACTTACTCGAGTTTTTAAAAGCTAATGATTTATCAAATGTCCAAGAAATATGGTTGCTCCATTTATCAGATAACAACAGTGATGAACAACTTATAAGAAATGAAGTCGCAAAGCTAACAGGGAAGATGATTTATATCCCGTGATAAAGGATGTGATTTTTTGAATAATAACTTGCGTATCTTGATGGCAGAACAGTTCTTAAGTATTACAGAACTCTCAGAGAAAACAGGAATTTCACGAAATACTCTAACAAAGATTTATCATGAAAAATCTGAATTTAGCACAAAAACACTTAGAATCCTATGCAATTTTTTTAAATGCACACCTAATGAATTTCTTGTTATAGGAAAGCATTTTTAAGGAGGTACATCATGGCAAATAATAATAAAAACATAGTTCGTGTAGAAAAGAATAAAAACTATACAACTATTAATAACACTTCTATTCAAGATCAACGTTTGTCATGGAAAGCGAAGGCAATACATGTTTTTATGCTTTCAAGACCAGACGATTGGGTTTTTTACAACGAAGAAATGGTCAAGTGGGCTAAGGATGGGAAAGATGCATTCTTATCAGGCCTTAAAGAATTAAAGAAACTTGGGTACATCAAAAAAGAGAAACGACGTAATGATGATGGTACTTTCGATTGGGTGACAGTTGTTTATGAGATTCCTCAACCATATATGGATTTACCACATATGGAAAATCCATTGATGGATAAACCATACATGGAAAAACCATCGATGGAAAATCCGACACTACTAAGTACTAATAAACCAATTACTGATTCACTAAGTACTAATGAATTAAATACTAACCAACCAACCATAGATCATGGTTTTGCTAAAGTAATAGATTTCTACGAAAAAAATATATCAATCGTAAGACCAATGACTGGAGAAAAACTTGGAGGGTTGGTGGATGATTTCACAGCAGATTTAGTTTTATTTGCTTTAGAAATTACAGCCTCAAATCCTAAAGTTACTAATCCAATTAAATATGCAACATCTATATTGACGAAATGGAAAGAGAACTTAGTCACTACTCGTCAACAAGCTGAAATCTATGAATCTAACAAACGAGGTGAACAAAATGGCCAAAACAATCGAGGAAGTCATGGAAGCTCTCAAAGCGAGAATAACCGTCCTACCATCTTCGGAGACTACTGCAGCGACTGAGTATAAATGCCCCAAATGCAAAGATCAAGGCGGAACAATTGAATGGCGAGATGCTGATGTGTTTGGCGATGGCCGTATTGTTAGAAAAGAGCAAGTTTGGGTGGAATGCTCATGTATAAAGCAAAAAAAGATCAATAGACTACTAAAGTCGTCCGAGATCACACCGGAATTTCAAAAAATGACGTTTGCTAATTTTCAAAGGGAAGGTTATCCAGAAGTAATCAAAAAAATGTACGACAC
>NZ_QWUA01000039.1 GCF_003576525.1 Rummeliibacillus sp. POC4
AGCATTCCATTATTGCCAAGCGTTTATCTCAATTAAAAATACTCGGCGCAACAGTATTGCTTTAATCGGTCAACCTGGCGCTGGGAAAACGCACTTACTGTCAGCAGTTGCAAATGGAATGATTACTAGTTTACTTGTTCCAGTACTTTACTTCCCGTATATCGAAGGCACAGAGGATTTACGAAGTGATTTTGACCAACTAGCAACTAAAATACAGCGTTTAAAAGAAGTTGAAGTGTTATTTATCGATGACTTGTTTAAACCTGTTACAACATCAATAAATGGCAAAAGAATCAAAGAACCAAGAGCAACATCGTGGCAAGTGGAAAAGATGTTTGAAGTTATCAATTATCGATACTTAAACAACAAGCCACTTCTCATATCAAGCGAACTATCTTTCGATGACATGTTCGGAATTGACGAAGCGCTTTGCACAAGGATTTTTGAAATGTGCAGCGACTATACAGTGACGATTAAGAAAGATATTAATTTGAATCACAGACTTTTGAAGATGAGGGAGGCTAAATAATGCGAGAGATTAAGTTTCGTGCTTGGGAAAAAGATTTAAAAGTTATGGTGTACAACAACGAGTTATGTGGTCATATAGGATACAATTGCAACCCAGTTAGAGCATTAAATATCATTTTGAACGAAGATGATTATGGTTACGAATTTATGCAATACACAGGTCTTAAAGACAAAAACGGTCGTGAGATTTATGAGGGGGACGTTTTGTTATTTAACAATACTCATCCTAACGCCTATTTAGAAAATTGGTTATGCGTTGTTAAATATCGTTGCGGAAGTTTTGTATGTGAATATCCGAAAGATGGAGTTTATAACCATTTTGATTCATGGAATGACTTTGTTAAATGGGAAGTCATTGGAAATAGATTTGAAATTCCAGAGCTATTGGAGGGTGCGGAATGACTGAAAAAGTGAAGGTGTCGAGAGAGTTAGCTACAGCAATTGAAACAGCTTTAGAATATTGTGGAGGCAAAGATGAGGTTTTACAAGAACATATTGATACTTGGAGTGATGATTGTATTCCATTAAACTCTTTATCATTTTTAGAACTTGCTGAAATACTTATAAATGGCTACGAAGTCGAACAAACGCAGGAGGAAAAAATTAAAAAACTTTTTTATGGATATGCAGGAGAAAATGAATTTCATGAATCAGACGCTCAAAAAGCAATATTGGAATTGCTTGAAATTTTAGAGAAAAAGGTGGAAGGGGTGAACAAATGAACCCAACACAGCAAATCAA
>NZ_QWUA01000040.1 GCF_003576525.1 Rummeliibacillus sp. POC4
GTACATCATCGACCAAATCGTTATTGCGTATTGCAACTACAAGAAGTTTCGTGATGAAAAGTTTGGAAATGATTTTGAGGATTTCACATCTCGATTGATGGATGCAACTGGTTTAGATCGAGAAGGTGCTTTGGAGTATGCAGTTAACTTTTTAGCAGCTCAAAGCAAACATAGAGGTGTTGCATAATGGTTATTCAGTTGAACATTTTTGATTGTGATGAAAAGATTCGTCAAAAAGATGATGTATTTCAACAGTTGATGGAGCTTACACCAGAGCACGCATTAGTTGTGAAAGATATGCAAATTGAACGCACAGAAAAGTTTTATGTAGTAGAGACTTCTGATTTTGAAGAAATCTTTCATGATGTTGCAGGATGCTATGAGTTTGTGAATCGGTATTTGTAATAAAAGAGGTGAAGAAACATGACCATAACTCACAGCTTAAAGATTTTACCACAATACTTTGCAGCAGTTGTAGAAGGTCGTAAAACATTCGAAATTAGAAAGAATGACCGTGGATTTCATGAAGGTGATCTAATCGTGCTAAGGGAATGGAACGGCAAT
>NZ_QWUA01000041.1 GCF_003576525.1 Rummeliibacillus sp. POC4
GCGAAGCAAAGGAGTCACTACATGGTCACTAACAAACATGGCATCATCATTGATGACGGAAAATTCGGAAAAAATAAGTCTGTGAAAGTGAGAGTTCAAAAGAAACAAAGCATTAAACGCTATGACAGATACGTTCAAATGATACACAAATTGGACAAGCATAACTCAGTCGTTACACCGTTTGATAAAGCGTATATCAAGCAACTCAAACGTGAGGGTTACAAGTTAGTTGACGACTTTCAAATTAGATTAGGAGGATAGTAGATTGGTTGATTGGGGTGCAGTTCTAAAACAAACCGAGAAACAAACAGGAAAAAGGCTGCATGAAGGTTTATACGAAATCGCAGAAAAAGAAGAATTGATTTATGTTCTTTTTAAGGATGAAGACGGTTATGTGCACTTTCAATATTGTGATGATCCATTGCAAATCAATCACACAATGACTGAAACACAATTGCGAAAATATCAACGTGTTTGGTGATTAATAAAAGGAGGATAGTAGATTGTCAGGTTTTGATATTTTACTTACAACAACAGTTATAGCAGGATCAATTCTCATGGCAAAGATGGAATTGGAGGGACGGAATAAGTGATATCTAAGTCGAAGCTATCTAAAGAAGAACGCAAAGCCATGGAGGAATACCTAGAGTATATCAATATGACTCGTAAAGGGTATTACAACCATTGGTGTGATGAACATTTGGAGGACGAATATAACAAGTTTGCGAAAGGGAGTGCTTCGTAATGGCTTGGGGAAGAGAAAACAATCGAAAGATAGTTAGATCTTCCACTCCGTATGATGTTGAGCAAAAAATCAAAGCACATCAAAAGCGCGGATGGAGACAAATTAGTAAAATCCAAACGGAATGTAAAAATAGTGGCCTATATGCAGTATTAATGCAATTTGAAAATAAAAAACACGCATGAACTGCTATTCAAACGTGCAAAAACTAACAGGGATAATTTGTGAGACGGTTTCATGGACCGTCTTATCTCCATTTTTAACAATTCGTTATTAGTTTATACGGTCTAAAATCTTAAAAGATTCGCTTTTATAAAAATATTTTTGGAGGGAGAAAGATGTCAGGAAGAGCGAAACAATACATCATGTTTGATATTGATGGAATTGATTTATCCATCACTGAAAATAAAGTTAAAACATTCGACAAAATGTGGAATGAAGGCTGTTCCGTATCTGAAATAGCATTTAAACTCCAACGAAAGAAAAATGAAGTTATGCTACTTGCTCAAGATAGATTTTTGCGTGGAAAGATAAAAGAAAGACCAGGGCAAATGAAAGGAACTAAGCCATGGAAGAATCCATATAACAACAAGATTAGAGTGGAGGCGTAGTATGGGAGAACGACAATTACAAACGGATCCAGATATGATTGCTGAGATTGATTTAAATGAAAATGCTGTGTATGTAGTGTGTCAAGGAAGACTTCAAGCAGTTGATCCACCACCAACTGGATATGGAAGACAAGAGGTTTTTTGGCAAAATGGTGAACCTAAATTAGCAGAAATCTCATATAAACAAAAATTTTAAAGATAAGAAAAAGAACTCATTTATAAAATATGAGTTCTTTTATTCTTGTTCTAAACACCTATTTAATATAAATGTAATTTTTTGTTTAATAATATGTATTACCTTTTACACTTGCGCTATCTTTACCAACATAAAGCGAAACGCTTCTTGTAAGAGTACCATATGATCCACCTAAGAACATATAAACTGAATAGCGAGCTTGTGCTTTACCATTTGCATTTTCGGTACGTTTAATAATACGAACTAAAGGGTCTGAAACAGTACCTGCGCTTAGCCAAGTACCTTCATTACCTACCCAAGTGATTTTATCGTAACCACCATTTATCATTTCATAATTTGCATGGAAATATATTTTCCATACTCCAGGATTTGAATAGTAGACTTTTTTATTCTTACAAACACTGTATCCTGATCCTGAAGTACAAGAACCACCACTTATACCAGTGCCAAAAGTAGTGATTAGTGGATTTGTGGTGTTATTGCTAAAATTAGCATACTCTATCCCTTTAGTAATGATAGATCCATCTGGGAATGTTAAAGTTTGTTGCTCACTACCATCTGGATTTTTTATTGTTTGAGTATCAATAGCTTTACTTTCATCTAAAATCATAGAATCTAATAATTTACCATCTGCCATTTTATTTTTTAATTTTTCGGCAGTATCCTCAGTTACACCCTCTTTTATTAATTCAATTTTCATATTTTCTAACTCACTTTCCGTCATCAACTGTTCATTTTTAGTTTCAGCTGATGATTTTATAGGAGATAGTCCAATCATTATTCCTAAAATTAATAAAAATGAAAAAATTTTCTTCAAAGCTAAGCACTCCTTAATTCTTTTTTTTATTGTTTTTCAAGAAATAGAACAGTGAAAGTAAAATTAAAATGGGTATACCAAATACTAATATTTGAACAATATAATCCCCGATATGCAATGTGACACCTCCGAACACCTAAAATTTAACAACATTACTATTATACATCTTCTTTGTTTTTTGTGTACTGTAAAAATAAAAAATACAATATTTTATACTTAATAAAGAAAATATAAAAAGTTTTATTGTATATTCAATGGCTAGTATGCTAAAATTTTTATAATTAAAATGGAAATGCTTACTGGAACAACCGGGGGCACTGAATTTACGCAATAACTGCGTTTATTTGGTGCTCCTTTTTATTTTCCTAAAAGGGTGGTAGTTATATGGATGCGATTAAGTGGGTATCTAGTGAAAAGAAAACAGCTAAGAACATGCATAAGAAACCAACTGAAAATCTAACTAAAGAGGAAATAGAAGAACTGATGGGCGTGTATAGACCACGGTATGAAAAACGTGGTGGAGCTTTTAGACAAAAATAGAGGAGTGAAAATTATGCAACTTGCAGATACAACAAACAAAGTCAATGAAATGATTAAAGATTATATGATGATGAAAAGAGAAGTTGCGAGATTAGAAAAAATCATTTTTGGTTATACCATTCCGATGGATAACTGGGGAGTAGCACAATACGGTATCGAGGCAGCTATGCCGAAAGGTTCAAGTGGTAAGAGCCAAGCTGAATTAAAACAAATGGACCTGAGAGAACGTAGACAACACAATAGATTATTAGTTCTACGTGCCAAAGTAACAATTCTAGAAAGTTATACCGACAGTTTTTCAGATTTACCAACAAATATTATCTATGATCGCTTACTTGATGGATGGACATACAGAGCAATCGCTGAAGAATTAAACGTAAGTGTTACTTATGTAAAAGACCGTAAACATCATATTATTGATGTAATTGTCAGCGCACAGAAAGCACAAAACGCACAAAACGCACAAAAAGACCATTTTTTGCAAGCACAATAATTCAACCTGTATACTATGAGGCAGGTGCGGGGCGTAGAAGTTTCCTGGTAGAAGAATACCTTCGGCATTCCTAAAAATGTTTGAAAGTATTCTTTAAAAGGTTTCAACTAACCGACCAACCAACCCAAGGAGATATTTTCTGTTGGTTATACTCCGATAAAATGGAGTACATCTGATATAAGCGAATGATACGAAGCATAGAGAATCCAAAACGTGATGTAGGCTTGGCAGTATTGTTCGTTTATATGAGATGCAAAGCCAAATGGTGAAGTATATCTCGACTTGGAAATCCCCTTTATTGGACATCTTTATGGTGTCCTTTTTGATTTTCATCAAAAATATATTAAATACATGACATCCTACTAGACTTATAATTTAGTGGGAGGTTAATTATGAAACTGAATTTAAAAGATATCTTATTAATTATTTTGATAGCAATTATAGGAATGCTTGCTACTTTTAAGATTGTTGACTTAATGTTTTTAAAAGATAAAAACAATGAAATAGCTGTAATAGGATTCTTAGGTACTATTATTAGTGGAGTTTTATCTGGTGCTATTACTCTAATCGGTGTAAAAATGACAATAGAAGATAATAGAAGAAAAGAACAAATGGAGAAAATTTCTATCCATTTAGAAGAATTAGAAGAAATTAATGGAATTATAACGAAAATACTTTCTCAAACATACAAACATTTTGATAACAAAGTAAACCTAAGAGTTGTAGCTACAAATTTATATAATGAAATAAAAGATTATAAGCTTTTACTAAAATCAATAAGCATTGATTATGAGATTTATTTAACAATTAGAGATATTAGGGAATATGCTGAAAGGTATTAATTCAACGGAAAATGATGATAATGATGGATACAAAAATATAATAGAATCGTTGTATAAAAGTCTACTGAAGATAGAAAGTAAGCAAAATAAATTACTTGAGTACTTTAAATAGAAAAGCATCCTTCTGGGTGCTTTTTATTTTGCAGAAATGAGGTGTTGAAATGGCTCGTAATAAATACAAAAACAAACAAGTTGAGGTCGATGGTATTATTTTTGATTCAGCATTAGAAAGTAAATATTATTTGCATCTGAAACAATTGCAGGAACAAGGTATCGTGGAATCGTTTGAAATGCAAAAAACGTATTTATTACTAGAGGGCTATTCTATTGCCGGAAAGAAACGACAGCCTATAAAGTTTACTCCTGATTTCATTGTTCATTTAAAGGATGGTACCACAAGAGTGATTGATGTCAAAGGTAGCGAGAGAGCGATATCACGAGATTTCCCATTACGAAAGAAAATGTTCGAGTGTCGTTATCAAATACCTTTAGATGTAATCATGTGGTCCAATATTGATGGTGGATGGATTGAATACGAGAACTTAAAGAAAGCTCGTAAACTTAGAAAGAAGGAAAAAGAAACTTCTAAGAAATGAGGTGGTGATATGACTAATGCCAAGAGCACGCGATCCGAATCGGGATAAAGCAAAAGAATTGTATTTAGAATCAGATGGAAAGATGTTATTGAAAGATATAGCAGAACAACTAGGTAAGTCTGATTCACAGATACGAAAGTGGAAGAATCAAGATAAATGGGATAACCATTTGAAAGGTAACGTTACTAATCAATCGAAAGGTAACGTTACTAAACGGAAAGGACATAAAAATGTTGATGAACAAAAGGGTGAGAAGAAGAAAGCACCCTACCGCAGCAACCCTAAGAATCAATTCACGAAACGGAATGAAGCTTCGGTTAAACATGGTTTCTATCGTAAGTGGCTACCACAAGACATGCTAGAAATTATTGAGGACACCAAAGGTATGACACTAGCTGACCGTTTGTGGTTTCAAATCGAAACGAAATTCGCTTCACTTATCCAACTGCATAAAATTATGTTTGTTGAGAACCGCGATGATACTCTAAATGAAATTGACATGGTTTCTGATGGTGAAGATGGCGGCATGGAACGTCGTAAAGTTGTTTATGCATTTGAACAATACGCTGAATATGTAAAAACAGAAGCAAGACTAACATCTGAATGGCGTAACGTTGTAAAACAATTCTTAGAGTTATCAGATGAATACGATGAACGCCGAATGAAGCTTGAGCAAATGCAGCTAAATATCGATAAGACGAAAACTGAAATTGAACGAAACCAAATTGCTATCCGTAAAGAAAACGGTGAAGAGCAAGAAGAGTTTGAAGATGATGGTTTCATGGATGCTCTAAAGGGCGTTGAGGTGAATTGGGATGAAGATTAAAAAGAAACGTCCTGCATTATTCAAATTCAAGCCTTTCAGTAAGAAACAATTGAAGGTCCTTAAATGGTGGCAAGATGATTCACCACATAAGGATAAAGATGGTATCATTTGTGATGGTTCAATTCGTGCTGGTAAAACAGTAGTGATGTCCTTATCATTCGTTATGTGGGGTATGGAAACATTCGAAGAAGAAAACTTAGGAATGGCCGGTAAAACAATTGGCTCATTCCGTCGTAACGTTTTTAAACCACTTAAACGAATGCTACAAAGCCGAGGATATAAAGTAAAAGAATATCGTTCAGAAAACATGTTCACCGTCACTAAAAATGGACGGATGAACTTTTTTTATATTTTCGGTGGTAAAGATGAATCTAGCCAAGACCTCATCCAAGGTATTACATTAGCTGGCATGTTCTTTGACGAGGTAGCATTGATGCCTCAATCATTCGTCAATCAAGCAACTGCACGATGTTCTGTTGATGGTGCAAAGTTTTGGTTCAACTGTAACCCAGAAGGACCATATCATTGGTTTAAACTTGAATACCTAGATCAACTAGAAGAAAAACGGATGCTTCATTTGCATTTCACAATGGATGATAACCTTTCATTATCTCAACGTATCAAAGAACGATATAAACGAATGTATACAGGAGTATTCTATCAACGGTTTATCCTTGGGTTATGGGTACTTGCTGAGGGCATTATTTATGACATGTTTAATCAAGAAAAGCATGTCGTTGAAACTATTGAAAGAGATTACTCCAAATACTATGTAAGTATCGACTATGGTACTCAGAACCCTACAACATTTGGTTTGTGGGGCTATTTTGATGGCGTTTGGTACAAGACAAAAGAGTATCACTATGATGGCCGTAAGAAGGCAAAGCAAAAGACAGACCAAGAGTATTACGAGGACTTAGTTGAGTTCATTGGCAATGTGAAAGTGTTTAAAGGGGTTATCGTTGACCCTTCTGCAGCATCATTTATTGCTGTATTAAAGAAAAATGGTTTACATGTCATTAAAGCTAAAAATGATGTCCTAGATGGAATTCGTAAGGTAGCAACTGCATTAAATAATGGATTAATCCTTTACAACGATTGCTGCAAAGAAACATTCCGAGAGTTTTCTTCTTACATATGGGATGAAAAGGCTGCAGAGCGTGGCGAGGATAAACCGGTAAAACAAAATGACCACCAAATGGACGGTGACAGATATTTTGTAAATACAGTAGTCATGAAGAAACGTGGCTTATCAGTATTGAAGTAAGGAGGTGTTACAGTGCATTGGTTACTAGGTAGAACACAAACGGATGAATTTATTGATATTATCAACAATAACAAGCCAAAAGTTATTGATATGGTTAAAGAACTATATACTACGTTCAATCCTTCTCAATTCCTTGAAGGTGTTCGATATTATTTCAATGAGAACGACATCACGAATAAACAAGTGTATGTTTATGATGAAAATGGAAATAAGGTCTTAGATGCAGATGCAACAAGTGAAGCGTCAAAAATACCATCGGGCTTTCACAAGATATTAGTTGACCAAAAGGTTGGCTATCTTGCTGGGGAGCCTCTTTCTTTTGGTTCGAAAAGCGATGACAAAAAGGCACTAGAACTTATCGAGGAATTAATCGGCGAAGAGTTTGAAGATACATTGCCTGAACTAATACTGAATGCTTCAAACAAAGGCAAGGAATGGCTTCATGTTTATGTAGATGAAGATGGTGAATTTCAACATACTATAATTCCTGCAGAAGAATTTATTCCAATCTATGACACTAAACACAAAGATAAATTACTTGCAGGTATTCGATTCTATAAGGTTAGTGAAAATACAATTAAATTGGAATTATGGACTCCAGATGATGTTACTTATTATGAAATGATTAATGGTGAGATATTTATCGATGTAACTGAAGATGTCAATCCAGCACCACATTTTTATCAAGGAAATGAAGGCGTGAGTTGGGGAGATGTACCGTTTATTGAATTTAAAAACAATGAATTCGGTGTTTCTGATTTAATCTTCTACAAAAAGCAAATTGACGGATATGACAACTTAGTAAGTACAACTCAAGATACTTTAGAAGATATTCAAGCTTTGATCTATGTTTTGAAAGGTTATGAAGGTGAAAATCTTCAAGAATTCAAAACTATGTTGAAACGGTATAGAGCGATTAAAGTTGAGGCGGAAGAAGGCTCTGGTGTTGACACTCTAAGTGGTGATGTTCCTGTCGAAGCCTATAAAACTCAACGTGACACTTACATCACTGATATTTATTCATTTGGCCAAGGTGTAAATCCTTCACCTGATATCATCGGAGATGCTCCAAGTGGAGTAGCATTACAAAACCTATATTCATTGCTAGATATTAAAGCTTCTATGCTTGAACGCAAATTCACAAAGGCTTTACGAAAATTCATGTGGTTTATTGCAGAATATGCACAGTTGAGTAAAAAAGGTGATTTCAATTATCGTGACATTACATTCACTTTCAACAAGATGATTTTAGTGAATGAATCTGAAATTGTTGATATGGCACAAAAAAGTCAGAATGTCATATCTCAAACTACTATTTTAGAAAATCATCCTTGGGTTAAAGATGTAGCACTCGAACAGCGAAGATTAAAAGATGAACAAGATGCTTATAGCGATAGATTAGGAGGATTAGAGGATGATGAAGTAGGTAATGAACCATGAATCAACAAGAAATCAAACAAGAAATAGAAAAGCTTATTCAGCGTGCTGAAACAGATATTGAATTAGTTTTTTCTTTACGTTTACAGAGCATTTTAGATGAGTTGAATAAAATGTATGCGAAGTTCGTAAAAAGCGATGAGACAAGCTATACAGACTTAAACAAGTATAATCGTTTATCCAAGGAACTAGACAAAATTGCAAAAGAAATTACTGAAGATTATAAGAACATTGTTAACATGATAGTCGAAATGAATGAAAATATATATGTCGAGAATTACTTGAAAATGGCATATCTATTTGAAGTGTTCACCAGTACGGAAATGGGCTTTGCGCCTCCTGCTAAAGAATTGATTCAAACGACTTTAACAAATACAATTAAGTATCTAACTTTACCATCAATATTAGAAAAACATCGAAATGAGATTGTACGAAGATTAAATATCGAAATCTCACAATCACTAATTGCCGGTGAAGGCTACTGGAAAATGGCTAAGAGAATTGAAAATGCAGTCAACTTCAGTAAGAAAAAGGCTAGGGCTGTTGCAAGAACTGAGGGAGGACGTTCCTTATCGCTTTCAGATGAACAAGTTTTTGAACAGGCTAGTAAATATGCAACTGTCACGAAAGTTTGGATGTCAGCACTAGATAATGATGTTAGAAGTGCTCATAGGAAATTAGATGGTGATAAGGCAGATAAAGATGGTTACTTCCACTATGATGGTTTGAAAGCCAAAGGGCCACATCAATGGCATGTTGCTAAGATGGATATAAATTGTCGTTGTATCGTGATTTATCTTGTTAATGGTATGTTGCCAGAGGTTCGTCGTGGTAGAGATTATCGAGATGCTAATTATCAACAAAAGCTTGCTGATTGCATTGATAAATACATGGAACAAGGTCTTACTTACGCTAAAGCTCTTAAGAAGGCACAAAAAGAAGTTAAACCGCCGAATGTTGTTGTTCCATTCCAAACATATGGAGAGTGGGAGAAGAAATTTGTTGCATAGAAAGGAGAAGAAGATGCAAATATTATTTGAACATCCATATTGGACTTTAATTTTTATTTGTGCAATTGGCTGTTGGTTGGTGGAAACAATATCTAATTCTGAAAATAAATAATATTCGTCTTTAAGCACTAGACGTTAAACAGGCTTTTTTATTATGCCTACGTGTCGTTGCACGTAAAAAACGAATAGGAGGAAGAAAGATGAACAAAGAAGCACTTATTGCATTAGGTTTAACTGAAGAGCAAGCAGATAAAGTAATTGCAGGGTTTGGCCAAATGGTACCCAAAAGCCGATTGGATGACAAAATCCAAGAGGTGAAGGACTTGCAAAAACAAATTACTGATCGTGATACACAGCTTGCAGATTTAAAAACAAAGGCAGCAGGTAACGAAGAGTTGCAAAAACAAATTCAAACTTTGCAAGACCAAAACAAAACAACTGTTGCTGAATACGAAGAAAAGCTTCAAAAGAAGGATTTTGATTACAAACTCGAAAGTGCACTTCGAGATGCGAAATCGAAGAATCCAAAAGCAGTCAAAGCGTTGTTGAATATTGACTCTATCAAACTTGATGGAGAAACGCTTCTAGGCCTTGAAGATCAATTAAAAGTATTAAAAGAATCAGATGCTTATTTGTTTGAATCTGAAAAACTTGGTGGTAAAACACCACCTGCAGGAAATCCGTATCTACCAGGTGGCTACAGCAAACCGAATCCTTTTGCGAAGGACACGTTTAATTTAACGGAACAAGGGATTTTATTACGTGACAATCCCGATTTATACAACCAATTAAAAGCTCTAGCTGGGCAATAGGAGGAATGTAAGATATGACTACACGAATTGGTGATATTATCCAACCAGAAGTATTTACAAACTATGTAACACAACGAACTATGGAGTTATCAAACGTATTAAATAGTGGTATCGCAACAAATGATGCTGAATTCAATACTTTAGCAAGTGGTCCTAACACCCTTGTTAATATGCCATACTTCAATGATCTTACTGGTGACTCAGAAGTAATGTCAGATGATGGCTCATTAACACCAGGAAAAATTGGTACTAGTAAAGATGTAGCACGAAAACAAGGACGTGCCAAAGCTTGGGGAGCAAATGGTTTATCTGCATTACTTTCTGGTGCTGATCCAATGGGAGCCATCGGTAACCTTGTGACAAACTACTGGGCACGTGACCGCCAAAAAGTGTTACTTTCAACACTTAAAGGTGTCTTCGCTTCAACATCAATGGCTAAAAAAATCCATGATATTTCAGCTGAAACTGGTGCAGATGCATTATTCACTGCAAATAGTTTCTTGGATGCAGTTCAAATCATGGGTGATGCAAAAGATTCTTTAGCAGCTATTACCATGCACTCAGCAGTTGAAACGTATCTTGCTAAGTTACAATTAATCGAATATGTACAGCCAGCAGGTCAATCAGTTCGTATACCTTACTTCATGGGTAAAAGAGTTATTGTTGATGATGGTATGCCTTATGACACGACAACAGGCACTGCAGAAACATATATTTTTGGTCAAGGTGCATTAGCTTGGGGCAATGGTAAACATCCAAACATCATTGAAACTGAAACAGATCGCGATACTATGGCTTCATCTGGTGAAGACTTCTTAATCAATCGTAATATCTTTATGCTTCATCCACGCGGTGTGAAATGGACCGAATCATCTGTTGCTGGTGACTTCCCAACTAATGCTGAATTAGCTACAGGCACTAACTGGGAACTCGTTTACGAACCAAAAGCAGTACGTATGGTAGATTTTAAATTTAAAATCAAATAATAACAGGGCGCTAAGGCGCTCCATTATTATGAAAGGGTGATTATATGGGGGCTTATACTTTTCGGAGAGCTCGAGAACGTTTGACAGCGAAATTAAAAGAATCTGATACTTACACATATGAGCAATTAGATGCAATGAAAGTTCCTGAAATTAAAGCATTATTGGATTCAAAAGAAATTGAATACAAGTCCAATGATACTAAAAAAGAATTGATTGCTTATTTAGTAGAAGTACCACAAGAAAGTACGCAAGATCCACAACAACCAGATGGTGATGCTAATGTGGATTCCAACTGACCAAGAAGTAAATGAATTAATCTTAATAAATAGCGATATTTCAACACCAGTAAGAATCGAACATTATCGAAAACTTGCACCAATCTATTTAGATTATGCAAACGAGTACTGTAATCAAGCGTTAACTTCAGACATTTCAAATGTGAAGGTGTTTATCGCTAAAGCTATTCAATATTACACTCAAAAGGCTGGCCTCACTGCACGTTCAATGGGTACCGTTAGTTATAGTTATGCAACTGAATTACCTTCTAGTGTTTTAAAGCCATTGAAGCCATTTAAGAAAGTGAGGTGGTAGTATGAATGATGAATTTCCTCATACTGTTGTAATCAAAGAATATGTATCTGGAATAGATGATGGAATGGGTGGAGAAAAACCACCTGATTGGGTTGAAAAGGAAGCAGATTTCGCATGTTTTATCGATACTCCAACAGCTAAAGAAGTATATAACGCCATGCAGTTGAATCATAAGCTAGATCGCTATATGTATTTTCCGTATCGTACAGATATCATGCCAGGTATGAGAGTGATAAACGATGATACTATTTACGAAACAGAAACCAAAGCAGAAGACCAGGGCGGTATGCATGAAATTATGCGAATTGCTTTGAAAGAGGTGTAGTTATGAGTATTACTCGTTTTGGGAGTAAAGAGCTTGAACGAGCACTGAATAAATGGTCTGACAAGATTGAAAAAGAAGTAAAACGTATTATCCACGAAACTGCACTTCTAATACAGAGTGAAGCAAGAGCCCTTGCACCGGAAGACAGTGGTTATTTACGTAAATCTATAACAATTGACTTGTCTAGTGATGGATTAACGGCTCTTATTTCAGTTGGTGCTGATTATGGGATTTATATTGAGTACGGTACCGGTATTTATGCGGTGAATGGAAATGGTCGGAAAGATCCTTGGGTGTTCTATGATGAAAACCATGGGAAATTCGTATTTACTCACGGTATGAGAGCAAAACCGTTTTGGTTTCCGGCTATTGAAGTTGGTAAAAAGTATTACGAAAAAGAAATGAAAAAGTTGGGAAGGTGATTGTATGCCATCACTAGCATTTGCACCAACTCAGCAAGCTGTTTACAGTCGTTTACTTTCAACTGATACTGTAACAAAGCTTGTTAATCAAACAGTTAACGGAAAGCAGTACAAAGGCGTTTATGATTTTGTGCCAGATGATGCACCTTATCCATACATCGTGATAGGTGAGCCAAGAACGGATCCATTTACAGTAAAAAATTCAGATATTGTAGATGTTTTTATTACATTGCATATTTGGAGTAACTATAAAGGTAAGAAAGAAGCTTATGACATTCTAACAGCCTGTCACGAAGCTTTTTTAATTAAGTTAGATATAACTGGTTACACAGTAAATAACACGTCATGGAGTGACGCTCGGGTGTTTGACGACATCGATGGAGTGCTACGACATGGCGTTTTAACATTGAAATTTAATTTAGAGAAGGAGCGTGTATAGAATGACATTGAAAAACGGTAAAGATACGATTCTACTAATTCAAAAAGCGACTGCAGCACTTGGTGAGTCTGCTTTTGTCATTGCACAGCAAACTGACTTAACGCACTCAATCGAAACTGAAATGAGTGACGAAAAAACAAAATTTGGACGTGTGGTGGCACCCGGAACTACATCGGAATCATTTGAAGTTACAGCATATGGTGACTCTGATGATGATGGGCAAGATCTCATCATAGAAGCTATAAAAAACGGAGAGCAAATTAAAGTATGGAAGGTGGATTTACCACATAATGCGAACGGTAAACATAATGCGACATTTGCTTATGGTTACTTTGAATCGGCAGAAGAAAAAGCAGGTACAGAAGGATTTGTAGAACTATCAGGCACAATTCAAGTACTTGGTCAATCACAGAAAGGAGAACTAGATCCATTACCAATTGAAGTTATCGAATTTGGTAAATATGGATTTGAAAAACCTGGTGAAAAGAGCGGAGAATTAGGTAGTACACAAACAGAACAACCTGCAGGCTAATAGGAGGGGGTATCCCTCTCTTTTTTAATACAGAAAACTACTAATTGGAGGAATTGAATATGTCATTACTTTTAACCATTGGAGATAAAGAAGTACAAGGAAAACCATCTTTTGCGTTTTTAAAATTAGCAGATTCTAAATATGGGACATTTCAAGAGAAAACGGGTGAAATGACCGGCGGATTAATGAACATTTTATCAGGCGTTATTGAGGGAGATGTTCAAGCGGCAGCAAAGTATTGGGATTGCGCTACAGCACATTTAAAAGATAAGCCATCAATTGAAAAAATTGAGGAAGCTTTAGAGGCACGTATCGAAGCTGATGAAGATGCAGAGCCATTATTGAAAGAAATTTATCACGAACTGACGAATAGCGGTTTTTTCAAGAAAACGGTCAAAGAGTTCTGGAAGAATCTCGAAATGATGAAGGACTTCGGGAAAACAGAGGAAGAGAAAACCAAAAACAAAACAGCTTACGATCTAATGATGGCGAAGAAAAAAGAAATAGAAGCATAGACTTCGACCAACTCGAGATTGATGCTATTCAGCACTTGAATATCACTGATTTAGATTATCTTTATAGCTTAACTCCAAAAGAATACAACAATCTTATGAAAGGCGCTATGTTACGAGATGTGAAGAATTATGAAGATATGGCGGTACAAGCCATCTTTACAGCTCGAGCACAAAATGAAAAACGAGTGAATGTCAAAAAGCTATTTAATGCGGAAAAAGTTCGTAAACAGATACTAAATAATGAATCTCAAGTTGCTGAAGAGAAAGACTTTACGCTATTCAGAAAAGCGAAAGAGGCAATGAAAAAATATAAGATTGGAGGGTAACAGATGACAGAACGCTTTAACGCCATTGTTGGTGCAAATATCAAAAATTTTCTTGCGAAGATGAGAGAAGTGCATTCGGCACTGCAAAAGACAGCAACTGGTGCGAATGCTGATATTGGTGCAAACGTGAAAGCTTTCAATGCAAAAATGACACTTATACGTCAAAGTTTGCGGAATGTTGAGTACGCAAAGTCTGAAGCTACAGTTAGTGCAGATATTTCACGCTTTAATAGAACAATGGCAGTGTTAAAAGCTAAAATGCTAGCACTTTCTAGTAGTAGTCTTGTAGTTCGTGTCAAAGCTGACTGGAATAATTTCCGTGAAGGTTGGCAAGCAGGTCAAAAAATGATGGGTAAGATTGCTACATCTATACGAAACTTTGGAGAGATAGTTAGTACGTCTTTACAAGGTGCTTTTATTTCAGTGGTACCGGCGATTTCACCAATCATTGCTAACATTGGTGCACTAATCGGCTCACTTGGTCCAGTTATTGGAACAGTTGCGGGAAGTACATTTGCATTAGTCGGTGCATTTGCAGCAGCAGGATCTGCAGCAGTCGCATTTGGTGCAGTAGCAATACCAACCATCAAAAATTTATTTGCTGAAAATGCAAAATTAAATACGGAACAACAGAAAGCCAAGTCAGCTTTTGACAACATGAAGGCTACGTATAATGAATTAGTCAAAGCTACTGAAAAACCAGTTCTAAGTGCTTTTACAAAGGCAATGGATATTACAAAGTCATTGCTTACAACACTTAAACCATTGTTTACGAGTAGTGCTCAAGCAGTAGATAAGTTGATGTCTAGCTTGCAAAAGAATATAGATTCTCCACCAATTCAGAAGTTTTTAAACTACTTGAATACCACTGGAGCCCCAATGCTTACGAGATTTGGACAAGCATTCGGAAATATATTCAAAGGTTTGGCTTCAATGCTTACAGCATTCGCACCACTGTCTGATAGCACATCAAAAGGCTTTCTAGATATGACAAAATCATTTGCAGATTGGGCAGCAGGACTAGATAAGTCTGAAAAATTCAAGTCGTTTATCAGTTATGTTCAAACCAATATGCCGAAGATTAAAGATATTTTTAAAAATGCAATTGTAGGCATAGTGAATACCTTTGCAGCATTTGGTCCAATGGCTTCGGGCATGCTAACCAATTTACAAAGTATGATGTCTAAGTTTAGAGAATGGTCAGCATCTCTTTCTGAGAATCAAGGATTCCAGAAGTTTTGTGATTATGTAGTTCAAACTGCACCGAGTGTTATGTCATTGATAGGAAATCTTACAACGTTCCTAGTCAATCTAGGTGTGGGGATGGCTCCGTTAGGTGCTAAAATCCTTGAACTTGCAAACAGCTTTTTATCTTGGACTAACAACATGATGTCTAGTAATCCAGTCATCGGGCAAGTTATTGCAATTGTTACATCACTGACAGGCGTTATTATGGCGGTATTACCATGGATATTGAGCGTTGGTACTGGTTTTAAATCGGTAGTTCCTTCTATTTCATCATTTGCGCAAGGTTTAATGAGTATTGGGCCAAAAATATCTGTGGTAGCAACAACTGTAATTAATCTTGCTTCAAAAGCACTTCCATGGCTTATTCGAGGATTCGGAATGTTAACAGGTCCAGTAGGTATTGCTATCGCTATTATTACAACTTTGATAAGTGTCGGAGTTATGCTCTACAAAAACTGGGACACAATCAAAGCTTCATTGTCCAGCACCTGGAATAGCATAAAAGCATCTGCAGTTTCAATCTTTACAGCAATAGCTAACTTTTTGAAAAGCTGTTGGGAAGGCGTTAAAAGCTTCACATCGACTGTGTGGAATGGCATAAAATCCACTCTTTCTAGTCTCTGGAATGGATTGAAAAGTTTAGCTTCAAGCTCATTCAATGCTGTGAAAACGACAATACAAACAGTGTGGAATAATGTTAAGAGCGTAACTTCAAGTGTTTGGAATGCTATTAAATCAACACTATCAAACTTGTGGAATGGCATAAAAACACTTGCGACAAGTTCATTTAATAGCATTAAAAGCACAATTCAAAATGTCTGGAATAGTGTTAAAAGCCAAACATCTAGCGTGTGGAATGGAATCAAGAATCTCATTTCATCAATATGGAATGGCATTAAGAGTGTTGTTTCAACTGCAATGAGCAATGTTAAGTCAGTCATTTCAAGCGGTTGGAATACAGCTAAAAGCGTTACATCCACATTAGTTAATGGTATTAAAACAGTAGTATCGAACATTTTTAATACATTTAAAACAGTTGTATCAACAGCTATGAATAAAGTAAAAAGCGCTATTGAAACAGGTTGGAATAAAGCTAAATCCTTCCTTGATGGAATTGATTTAACTAGTATTGGTTCTAACATCATACAAGGCTTGTTAAACGGGATACAGTCAAAAGTCAGAGCGGTTATTGACGCAGTAAGTAATCTCGCTAGTAAAGTGACCAGCACAATTAAAAAAGCAATGGATATTCACTCTCCTTCTCGAGTAACAAAAAAGCTTGGGGAATATACTGGCCAAGGTTATGCTAACGGAATTGTGAGTAAATCAAAAGTTGTCGCAAACTCTGCTAAGTCATTTGTTACGGCAGCAGTGAAAAGTATGAGCAACATGAGATCTAAAGCAGTGTCAACAGCAACTCAGATTGCAGAAGAAATGAAGTCGAGCTTAACCAGTGGATTAGTACAAAATGATGTACTTGGTTACACTGCATCTTCTACAAGTGCTATTAGTAAAGAGCTTAATGTAAAGGTCAAAGTTGAAGTTGATGGAGATAGCGAAAGCAAAGGAAAAGGTGTAGGTGTGGTCAATCAAGAATTACACTTGCACAGTCCTAAAGAGCTGAGTCCATCTGAAAATGCTCGTTTGATGAAAAAACAAGCTCAAAAGTTAGCACAAGAATGGGGGTAGTCATCATTGGAAAAGGTGATATTTACGAATAGTCGTGGAGAGTCCATTGAATTTGGTGACTCTCCTTTTTATTTGCAATACGTTGATGGGTTAGGAGAGGTATCGGCGAACATTCAAACGCAGAAAAGTCCGTATTTAGACGGTTCATCATACTTAGATTCACTCTTAGATGATAGAGAAATTGAGATTGAATTTATTATCAATTACCCGTTTGGAACTTATGAGGATGTATCGAAAGCTCGTACACTTATTAGTCGAGTGTGCAATCCACTGCTAGGGTTGGGTGTGTTACAGTACAAAAATGATCATGTAACACGAAAGATTCTTTGCGTTGCTGAACATGTACCAGTGTATCCAGATAACGGAGGACGAACAAAAGTTTTGCAAAAAGGCAAAATAGCCTTTATTGCCCCCGATCCATTTTGGCTAGATAACGCTACAGAAAATTATAAACTAGAAGATTTTGTAGCACATTTCCATTTCCCTTTTAAATTCCCAGTGCGTTTTGCAAGCCGAGGGGATTCAAAAATACTGGTCAATAACGGTGATGTGCCGACATCTATCAGAGTTACATTCCGAGGTGAGGCTATCAATCCTAAAATCACCAACTTAACAACAGATAAATTTATCAAAGTAAATCGGGAAATCCCGACTGGTTATACGTTAATCATTGATACAGACGAAAGGGAAAGAAAAGTAAAAATTATAGCACCAGATGGCATCGAAGAAAATGCCGTGCATTACATTGATTTAGATTCTGACTTTTTTAAATTGGAAGTCGGAGAGAATAAGTTCTCATTTATCACAGATGGAGGACGTCCAGAGGTTTATGTGGAATATCAAAATAGATATTTAAGCGTTTAGGAGGTTATTACGTGGCAGAACATTTTAGCTTTTTTGACCCCGTGTTAAATGAAGATGGTACTTATGATAGAGAATATAACGCTCAAGAATTTACTGATTACTTTGGCGCACTAGTGACAACAGGTATCATGAAAGGTGTAGGCAATCAGTTAAGTATAAGTGCTGATGGTGCTAGTATGCAGATAAAGTTAAATACCGGCATCGCATTTGTAGAAGCACATTATTATGAAAATGATAGTGTATTAACGCACACTCATGACACGGAAGTTGTGGGAAAAGATAGGATTGATAGAATTGTCATACGGCTTGATTTAAGTACAGAAGCAAGGCATGTAAAATCATTTATTAAAAAAGGTGTAGCAAGTACCAGTCCAGTTGCACCTAGCTTGACACAAACACCTAGCCTATATGAAATATCAGTTGCACAGGTAAAGGTAATTGGTGGGCAGACGTTTATTAGTGCATCTAATGTAATTGATGAACGTGGTAAAGATGTTATTTGTCCTTGGGCTGGAAGTAAGATATTACCTAACTTCAATAACGATACAATGGCATCACATGTTAATAATGCTCTTTTGCATAAGCAAACATATAATGCTATACAAACAGGTACTACTGCGAATGCGGAGGGATCTGGTACCGAAGCACGAGGAGATAGTTCTCACGTCGAAGGGGCCTACTCCGTGGCAGGTGGCACTTGTGCTCATGCAGAAGGTGAGTCTACTATCGCTATGGGTCTATATTCTCATGCTGAGGGTAGCAGCACAACAGCCAATGGAGTCGCTTCTCATGCTGAAGGTTTAGCGACATACGCCGGAGGTAACTACTCACATGCTGGAGGTTACCAATCAAATTCAGCTGGTGGTTATTCATTTGCTCATGGATATGATTGTCGCGCAATGGCAGATCGTGCTTTTGCAGCTGGTTCAAGAGCTATAGCTGGTGCTTTTGGTGCTGCAGCATTAGGTAGATATAACAAACTTATGAATGGATACGGCGATTTGCCAAATACGACAGACGATTTGTTTGTTATAGGTAATGGCACATCTGACACAAGTCTATCTAATTCTCTACGTGTTAATGCAGCAGGGCAAACATTCGGTAAGTCATCATTCAATAGTACTGGAGCTGATTATGCAGAGTATTTTGAATGGTTCGATGGAAATACTGACGGAGAAGAAAGACAAGGATATTTTGTTACGTTAGAGAACGACACAATCCGCAAAGCAACTAGTGCCGACGAATATATACTTGGTATCGTTTCTATAAACCCATCAGTAATCGGGGATAGCTACCAGGATGAATGGGCTTTCCGTTACGTAACCGATGAGTGGGGAAGAATACAGTACAGAACCATAGAAATTCCCGAGAAGCGAGATGAAAACGGTGAATTGATATATCCTGTACGCTATATACAGGAGCCGATAGAAAATCCAGATTGGGACCCTAGTGTAGAATATATACCAAGAGAAAAACGACAAGAGTGGTCGCCTGTGGGTATCGTTGGTAAATTATTAGTTCGTGATGATGGTACATGTGAAGTGAATGGTTTCTGCAAATCAAACGATGATGGTATCGCTACTAAATCTGAAACTGGATATAGAGTTATGAAAAGAGTATCTGAAAACATCGTACAAGTTTTTATTAAATAATGAAGAACAATCAAGCGCTGAATAAGCGTTATTTTTATGCACAAAGAAGGGAAAACACAGTGGACTAAAGCCACTGTGTCAAAGAAGAAATAGTTAAAATTTGTTTCATAATTTTTGTAACATCAATTTTAACTTTTAAATCGATTTTAATATTAATTTCAATCATGCTTATCACCTCATAGCAGTAATCGTTATGAGATTGATAATAGTTGTGAAGAATTTGGATGAACTAGATATTATTGTGTGCAAAACTCTACAAAGCTTTTTCCGAAAGAAGAAATTCTAGTAACAGTATTTATGGGGCTTATTCCAGTTGTTGTAATGGCGTGCTGTTTGGAGACTAAAAACCCTCGCATTTCTAGTCGAGCTTTAGCACCTAGTATAACAGGATTTGATAGGTCTAAATTTGTTGGTTTGTCGTTGTAATACTCCAATAGAACTTTAACTTCAGTGACTGTAATTTCTGCGAGTGCATCTAAGAATATCTGTCTTTCATCATAGTTTGCTTCTATTGTTGCAGTACTTAAAGAATTAATAAAGAATCTTTTAAACATTGATCTTTTTGTATCTGAATGTTCTTTTTCAATGGCATCATTAAGTCTTTCTATTAATGCAATTAAGCACTTCTCGTCATGTTCAGTAACGGGAAGTATTTGCGGTTGCAATTTAGAAATCAGTTCAGACAACTCTTGATAAAAGGATTCAAGTCTTTTAAATCGTTTCTCTTGTTTAGTTCCAAAATACGCAGTAGCTAATGGACCGCCAACATACGGAACCATTTGTAATCCAGATTGAATTGTAATTTCTATTTTTTCTTTTGTCGATAATTTATCATTCATTAAATTTTCACCTCATAATATAATTCGACAAGATTTGAATGAATTCCTTTTTAAAGAAAGCAGGTGCTCCATGTTACCACTAAGAATTATCGACCTAAATTTCAAATTAATCGAGGAAGTCAGTTTATACGAATCTTTGCAACTTACACGAAAACACCATGAAATCGGTGAAATTGAACTGAAAATTAACAGATATGTTAAAGGTGCAGATCAGTTAAGAAAGGACAGAATTATCTTTCCGCATAACCAATTGCATAAGGTTTATCAGATTAAGCACAGAGAAATCGAATTAGATGAAAACGGAAAGGAAACAGAGAACTGGATTATCAAAGCGAAATCATTAAAATCATGGTTATCACAACGTTTGATTCTCCCACCATCGCACACAGCTTATGTTAATAAACAAGGAAAAGCAGAAACGGTTATGAAGTATTTCGTTGATATTTGTGCAGTTAATCCAGTGGATGCAAAGCGAAAAATACTGAATCTGGTTATTTCGCCAGACCTTAAGCGAGGCGATACAATTAGCCGTTCTGCAAGGTTTGATGTCCTTTCGGATGAAATGATTACAATATCACAACTAAGTGGTTTGGGATGGAATATTAGTGTAGACATAAAGAATAAACAGTTTGTCTTTGATGTGGTAGAAGGTGTTAACTGTGTATCAACACAACGAGATAACCCTCCTGTTATTTTTAGTCCAGAGTTCGATAGTCTAAAGAGTATGGGCTATACGGAATCATATCTCGATTACAAAAACATGGCTTACATTGCTGGACAAGGAGAGGGGGTGGATAGGCGTGTAATTACAATTGGTGATACTGCAACAGGATTAGATCGATATGAATTATTCGTTGATGCACGAGATGTAGGGGAGACAAATACTGACGATGAAGGTAATGAAACACCTAGATCACAACAAGAAATCGAAACAGACTTAACAGATCGAGGTAATGAAAAGTTATCTGAACATAGTCAAGAAATCTACATGGAAGGTCAAATCCTCACAAAGTCGCCATTCATTTATGAGCGAGATTGGGATTTAGGTGATATTACTACTCAGCAGAATAAGAACTGGGGTATTACCATGGATGCTCGTATAACCGAAGTAAAAGAAATCTATGAAGCTGGGAATCCAAAGCGTATTGAAGTTGTGTTCGACAAAGATAAGCCGACATTCATGAATCTCATAAAGCGACAGTTCAAAAATATGAATCCGGTAATTAAGCAGTAAGTTGTCAATAATTAGTCAAAAATTTCAAAAGGAAGCACCTTCCTCCTGTCGAAAATAGTAGATAGAAAGGAGGTGTTTTCCTTGAATGAAAGTCAAGTGCTAGAAAGAATTAAAGAAGCTGATGGTAATACGATTGTAATGGGATTTAGTAATGAACAAGATGCACATGAAACTGTTCTATCAGTTGAAAAACTAATGAATGATGACAGAATAACATTAGCTCAATTAACCAGAGATGATAATTACTCCGTAGAAATAAAAGCGCGCGTTAAATAATATGATTGATCAGTGCACATCTGAACAGGATGTGCTTTTTATATAGTGTCAAAAATAGCTGAAATTTATTAAAGGTTAACTCTTCCTTTTATAGAATTTGAATAAGTAAAGGAGGAAATAATATGAATGAAAAAGTAATAGATGATTTTTTGGAAGGATCTGACAAAACAACTGATGGTTCGTATATTGCAGCTTTTTTAGTAACTACAATCGAAATTCTTGAAGAAAAAGGGATTTTAAAAAAAGAAGAATTTCTAGAATTGTTTAAAAACAATATTATTAAAATTGAAGAGGCAAGCAAGGAAATTAAATAAAGATTAGACGCATCTATCCAGGTGCGTTTTTATTATGCAGAAAAGTAGGTGTAGCCAATGGATGTAAAAACAGCAAGCGAAATAGCAACAAACCAAGCAGTGTGGGCGATTTTATGCGTCCTACTAACCATTTATGTAATGCGGCGTTCTGAACAGCGAGAAAATAAACTCATGGCTCATTTAGAACGTTCAAACGAATCCCAAGCAAAAACGGCGACTG
This sequence comes from Rummeliibacillus sp. POC4, assembly GCF_003576525.1. Taxonomy (GTDB): domain Bacteria; phylum Bacillota; class Bacilli; order Bacillales_A; family Planococcaceae; genus Rummeliibacillus. The sequence continues at coordinate 22,662 of NZ_QWUA01000041.1, forward strand.
CGCTAGAGGGGATAAATAGAAGTTTATCTTCTTTAGAAACTCGTGTGGATCGCATTGAAAAATTTACGGAAAAGGATGATTAAAATGACAACAGAAAAATTAAAACAATATATT
>NZ_QWUA01000042.1 GCF_003576525.1 Rummeliibacillus sp. POC4
GGATTATTCGGAGGGTTGCTATCAGCAGTCCTTTTATTTTTGCAAACTTTGGGACTTTATTTCAATTGGTTTAACCAAGAATCAATCGATGCTTTTGTAAATGTTCTTTTAGCAGCAGTACCATTTGTAATCGTTATTTATGGAGTGTGGAAGAACAGTTATATCGTAACTAAACAAGCGCGTGAACAAGAACAACATTTGAAAGAAAAGGGGTTAAAATAATGGGATACATTGTCGATATTTCACATCATCAACCAAATAATAAATTCAACTGGGCTACATTTGCAAAGAATGTGGACTTATTAATTATTAGAGTACAATACGGATCTACAACTATTGACCGTGAGTACAAAAAGCATGTTGCTTCAGCAAAAGCATACGGCATTCCTTTCGGGCATTATGCTTATGCTCGATTTATTAGCGTTGCAGACGCAAAACAAGAAGCGAAAGATTTCCTAGCAAGGGCAGATAAATCGGCAAAGTTCTTAGTTGTCGATGTTGAGGAACAAACAACCAAAACAAAAGCAGAAATGTTACCGGCGACTCAAGCTTTTATAGATTACTTGCAAGCTCATGATAAGCGACCAATTGGACTTTATACTGGTCACCATTTTTACGAACCTTACAATATGAACAAAGTAAAAGCTGATTTCTTATGGATTCCGCGTTATCCACTTAAACCAAAGTATCCTTGTGATTTATGGCAGTATTCAGAGACTGGTACAGTACCAGGATATTCAGGTAAGTTAGACTTAAATCGATTGAATGGTAATAAGTCACTCAAATGGTTTATTGGAAACAAAGCAACAACTCAAGTAAGTAAAACAGTAGAAAAAACGAAAGCCAAGGAAAATAAAACATCAACTACAAAAGCTGCAAATAAAGTATACACTGTTAAAAGCGGTGATACATTAAGTAAAATTGCATCAAAAAATAACACTACAGTCGCAAAGCTTAAATCATTAAATAAGATTAAAAACGAAAATCTAATTTATGTTGGTCAGAAAATAAAATTGAAATAACTAATTATGCCCTGTCTTCCATATGGAGGATGGGGCTTTTTTATTTTCGAGATATAAAGAAGGAATATACTTGTATTTGTAGAATAATGTTCAACAAGATTAATTAAGTCTCAAATTTAATTTATTTATATTATCATCGATTTGTTATATTTACACCAGGAAATACAAGGAGAAATATAAAACAAAATGCATAAAAATGGTTTGTTCTATTGAACAAAATACAAAAATAGGTTTTAATAATAAATAAGTTTTGGTTTATTTAATATAGAATATTCTGAAAATTAAAAGGGGATACATATTATGAAAACATACATAGTAAAGTATAGAGATCCTGATAAAGAACAAATTATACAATTAATTAACTCATATGGAGGAACTGTTGAATATATGTCACCGGTACTTCCCATACTATATGCAAATGTAAATGAAGAAGTAAAAGCAAAATTAGAAGAAACATTTAATTTGTATTATATTACGGAAGAGGTTGAGGGAAGTCTACAAGAAGTAGAAGGTTCTCTAGCTTCTTTAAATCTTCCAAATATAAGCATGACTCCAGCGGTATCAACTCAACCGTTAAGAAACCTTCAAGCTATGGGGTGGGGAGTTACTATTGCTGTTCTTGACTCAGGAGTTAATGAGGATTGGATAAGTGAAAAATACGACTTTACGGGGTATGGAGTAGTACCAGAAATAAGTCATGGGACCACTGTTGCCAGTATAATTAAACATTATTCTCCAGGATCAATTATCAATAGCTATAAAATTTGTCAAACGGAAAAGATAAAATCAGGTGATCTTTTAATGGCATTAGATGCAGCTGTCAGTAAATCTGATGTTATAAATATGTCTTTGGGATTCACTATACCTACATGTACAAAAGATAATCCTTGTCATATTTGTGAAACAGTAAATTTTTATGCTGAAAACGCTGGAAAAGTATTTGTATCAGCTGCTGGAAATATAGGACTTGAGCACTCTATACAGTGCCCAGGAAATGCTGTTGAGTCAATTACTGTTGGAGCAATTGATGCTACAAATACTAGTCAATTAGCCGATTATTCAAGCAAAGGTACTCCAGGCATCAAAAAGCCAAATATATTGACATCTGGAATGGTTAAGTACAATAATGATTTTTTTGCTACAGGAACATCGTTCGCAACCCCTTTGATTTCAGGAGTTATAGGAGCAATTTTCCCGATGCTAAATAAAAATTCATCAATAACTAAGTCGTATTTGTATTCTACTTCTACAGATTTAGGAATGCCGGAACATCACCAAGGATTTGGTTTATTGAATTTATACAAATTAGTGGAGGTGCTTAGAAATGAACAGAGTAATATTAAAGGTCAGGGACAGAAAACAAATTAAGGATTTAGAAAAATTTGGATCAATTATTTTTCAATCTCCTATTCTTAATAGAGTTATATTAGAGGTTAATCAAGAAAATATTTGCCTATTAAAAAAACATGAAAATGTTATTAGCTGCGAACATGAACAGATAGGAAAATTAATGATTGTTTAATGTTATTGACCGGACCAATCTAAGTTCGGTCTTTTTATTCACTTGAAAATAGAACAAACGTTCG
>NZ_QWUA01000043.1 GCF_003576525.1 Rummeliibacillus sp. POC4
TAATCGAGAAGGTAACATCATGAAAGAACAGTTAGTAAAAGCTATGCAGTATCATCAATTGGTTGAATTAATGTATATGTCTAAATCGGGAGAAATCTCGAAAAGGCGAGTAAAGCTTCTTAAAATTAGTGGTGATAAGTTCCAAGCATTTTGTTTTCTAAAGCACTCAAAGCGTACTTTTATCATCGATAATGTTCTTGCAGTGTTGCCAGTAATCTATAAGGAACGTGAAGTGATATGAGTTTCGAGGAACAACAATATCAAGTCTATCTGTCAGCTTTAGAAAAAGATAGAGGTAGTATCAAGTGGTCCATGGCTATGATGATGCCTGAACATGTTAGTATGTTAAAGGAACGTAACAAACGTGATGGATATATTCCTAAACCTCATTTGGAAGAATGGGAACTAGATGACATGCAATCAAATATGACCATTGCATCAGCTATGAAATGTGAACTTGAATACAAGCTGTGGAATAACGGTAAATTTGAAATGCATTGTGGAGTAATAACCCGATTAAACGAAACAACTCGCCAATTTTATTATTTAGATACGTTTGGTAACAACTGCGGTCCATATTCATTAGACGATGTGGTCGATATTACACCAGTTGATTATAGAGAATATTAAAAGAACTGACTTAATTGCCAGTTCTTTTTTTGTTTTAAAGGCATTTCGATTTAATGATGAAATTAAGAGTTTCTTCATATATAAAAGGACATTATTAATTTCTTCTTAAACATGTTGTTTCATTGTAAAAAAAGTAGCTAAAGCTAAATACATATACTAAACAAAAAAATTGTCCACATCACATCATTCCCATTGCCCGCATTTTGCCCACATAAATGTCTAAATGTATAGTTCTTTATAATATAAAAATATTAAAAGCCTTGATATATCAACGTTTTTAATACTTGATAGAACTGAGTCATGAGATAATCCTTAAT
>NZ_QWUA01000044.1 GCF_003576525.1 Rummeliibacillus sp. POC4
TCATATTAAAAAAATGAAGAATTCCTTAAGATTTATACAAAAAAGAAACCATTTAGAAAAACACATTCTAAATAGTTTCTTTTTAAAATTCACATTGAAAGTTTATGCATATAAAAGTTTTGCCACATAAATCACTATTGTAACGGTTATGCAACTAACAATTGTCGTAAATAAAACTGTCTGTGCAGCAAGTTCTGATTCTACATCATATTCTAAAGCCAGAGTAGAACTATTTCTTGATGTAGGAAATGAACTAGCAATTAACAGTGATTGAGCCACTACTCCATGAAAACCAAAAATTGAAATCCAAGCAAAGGCAACTAATGGTCCCATGAGTAATCTTCCAATACAACTCATATATAACATTTTGTTAAACATTGTACTGACATGTATTTTAGACAACTGCGCTCCTAATGTTAGTAATGCAATAGCAACAAATGCATCTGCCATATGTCCAATTGAAATAGATAAAAACTCTGGCAATTGAATATTTGCTATCTTTAAAACAATCCCTAATATTAGCCCATGAACAATTGGAAGTTTCACTATGCTTCTTGCAATTTCCCAACCTGATTTTGTCGTTGAAATTAGATTATACAAACCATAAGTATACGTTGTTAAGTTTTGAAAAATTACCGTAATGATTTGGATGGCAGTACCTAATGGTTGTGCATGGAATACCATTTGACTCACTGGGATGCCATAATTTCCAGAGTTAATAAGCACAATACTATTTTTAAAAATAGCTGATTTCCTTTTTTCTAGCTTCAAGATCTTACTAATGGTTGTACTTAAAACCATTAAAGAAATACTATATGCAAATAAATAGATTAAAATTTTCCCTACAACAACTGGATTAACATTTGTTTCATAGATATTCACAAAAACTGCTGATGGCATTAAACAGTACGTGATTAAATTTGATAAAGCTTTTAAGTTGAATTGAAACTTACGTTGCATAATCCCACCAACAACGAGTAACACTAAAATAGGAGCAACTACTTGAAAGAAAACTAAACCTAAATAACTCATCTTCTCAATTTTATCCTTCTCTCAATTTGATTTAGTTTTATAAATCATTTTTTAGTTTTAAAAACAAACAGTTTTACAACAATATAACTACTCACTACGAGAAAATGAGAACTATTTACATAATAGATAAAACCCAACTAACTTAAACAGTTGGGTTCAAAGAACGGGAGATAATAACTTGATTTCTACCTTTGTTTTTTGCCTCATATAAACATTGATCAGCAATCTCGATCAATTTTGCAGAAGTAGTCTCTGTTGTAGGGAATTCTGCTATTCCAGCAGAAACAGTAATAGCATTCCCCGTAGGACTTGATGTATTTTCAAGCTTCATACGTAAAAATTCTGCAATTTCAAAAGCACCCTGCATAGTTGTATTTGGTAGTAGAATGATAAATTCTTCTCCACCATAACGACAACACAAATCGGTTGAACGAGTGACTGCTTTCATACTAAGGGCTAAATATTGTAGAACCTCATCACCTATACCATGACCATAGGTATCATTAACCAATTTGAAATGATCTATATCCATTAGAATAATAGAAAATGATGTATTGGAAGTGATCAATTCATCCATTTTAACATCTAATGTTCGACGATTTGATAACCCGGTTAATGGATCTGTAGTCGATTGATCCATAAAATAATCGACTTGTTTATGTAGAAAGTTCAAGCTCTTAATTAGTGCATTTTTCAATTGTTTAACTTCGTAATACCACGCTGGAACTGCTGAAAGATTCTTTTCCTCATTTTTCTCCATACTACTTTCAGTTAACTCAGCTAATCTTTGCAACGGCTTAGATATTTTCAATGCTGCCCAAATCACAATAAGTAGGGAAATTAATAATAAAGGCAAGGCTGTAATAAGCATCTCTTTCATCATGTTTTCTGATGGCTCTAGTGCTTTTTCTGTTGGTCTTTGAGATATCACTCCCCAACCTGCCTTGTCAACTGTTGCATACCCCGCAAGCATGTCTTGTCCGTTTGAGTTTATAACTCTTTGTGCGCCACTTTCATGGCTGGCTATTATCTTTTGGACACCTGCATTATCCTTTACCACTGTATTAATAAGTGATTGATCTTGGTGATAGATAATTTTCCCATTAGAATCTATTACATAAACGTATGAACCATCATCATAATAATGCTTCCCCAATAACTCATGTAGAATATTCTGCTCTTCCAAATAAATTGTACCACCTACTAGTCCCAAATATTTTCCTGAGTTATTGAAGATGGGTGCTGATATGTAGACAATTTCACGATTGGTCATAGCTCTATATGGATCAGATATCATCGGCCTTTGTTCTTTAATGGCCTTTTTAATAGCATTAGAAGTTAATGTTTTCCCTTTAATATCAATTGTCTGTGGAGATGTGGCGAGTACTTTTCCTTTCGCATTTACAATTGATATTGAATTAAAGGTATTGGTCTGCATTCGTAAACGCTCAGCTTCTTCAAGAAGTATCTCTTCATTATCCATCTTTTTTGCAATTGTATTTGAACTTAATGTTAATGTTTGAAGCGTTTCATCTAAATAATTCGTAGCAGTAGTCGCTAGCTTTTCTGCATATACACGATTTGTTTCAAGTGTGTTATTTATTAAAGTCTGTTTATTCATACGATAACTGCTCCAAAGGCTACTTGAAATGGTCAGTATAAATGCCAAAGCCACAACCCCAATAATTAAATGTTGCAGTTTTAACGGATACTTTTTCATATTTGTTCTCACTTTTTTCTTTTATTTTAACAAATACTTAAAAGAATTGTTGAAAGATATTGAAAAATACTAAACTAGAAGAAAAATTGGACACAGCTTAGCTATTTTTTAGTTTCTATGTATCGTGTCATCATAATCTTCATCTGTATCATCTGTTATAAACCCCAAAAAGTTTAAAATTCTCATTAGCATAAAATCCCCCTCTTGGTGTGCTATCTATCTCTTTTATATATCTAAATATTCTAAATAATATAAAACTAATATTCCAGTCATTCTCTTTCTATATGCAAAAATTGTGCGATTGCACAGTAAAAAATTTATAAATAAGGATTTACACTGTAAAAATTTAGCGGTTCACTCGATAATTTCAGTTATAAATTTATATATCATTCATTCCAATGGATTGCCCACTTTACTTTTTTGATTTTTCACTATTTTCAAATTATTTTTTGTTGCAAATATGATTCTAACATTTTATAATATTATCCAATTAGAATAGTTGGGATTAGACCCTCCCTCTATCTAATGGCTAGCACAGAGTGTTAGAGAGTGAGGCAATTTTGAATGATTGTTTTGCTCACATGTCAAGACTCTCCTTTTGATAGAAAAAACGCCACGCCACCCCTCAATGGTTTGGGGTTTTTTTATGCAATCTATATTTAATATTAACTGTTTTCAGGTAACAATTTTACCAAATTGTAAAATGAACTGGTTTTTGTAATATAAATTTGATGAAAATAACATATTATTGATGTTACTTCCTTTTATACTATTAACATGTGTGAAAAATAAAAGGAGGAACTAATACTAGTGAAAAAACTAAAAATATCGGCAGTAGGGCTAAGTTCAATTATGCTTTTTTCGACAATAGGTCCATTCACTGCTTCTGCAGCAACTACTACATATAAGGTTACGTCCGGAGATACCTTATCAAAAATCGGGTCAAAATACCATGTTTCATATAAGACGATTATGAACTGGAATAATCTTAAAACGACGAAAATTAAAGTTGGTCAAAAACTTAAAATTAAAACTAGTTCAAGTTCTTCTAGCAAAGTGACATCTTCTACGACTTACAAAGTAAAAGCTGGTGATACACTCTCTAAGATCGCC
>NZ_QWUA01000045.1 GCF_003576525.1 Rummeliibacillus sp. POC4
ACTACTAAAAAGGTAAGCACTAGTGTCACTACATCCTCTGCTAACACAAAACTACAAAAAGCCGTGAGTATTGCAAAGACGGTTCTAGGTATACGCTATGCGTTTGGGGGATCTTCAAAAAGTGGTTTTGATTGTAGTGGCTTAGTATACTATGCATACAAAAATGCTGGTTTATCTGTTTATCGTACAAGTGCAGCAGGCTATTATTCTATTTCTACTGCAACAAGTTCACCTAAAATAGGAGACTTAGTGTTTTTCAAAAACACTTACAAATCTGGCATCTCCCACATTGGACTTTATATGGGTAGTGGTAAATTTATTAGTGCAAGCGGATCGAAGGTTCAAATTAGCTCTGTAAGTTCATCTTATTGGAAAAAACATTTTGCTGGATATAGACATTTGTAATTCTAAAAAATTCTTTAAATCACACGCTCAGTATAAACCTGAGCGTGATTACCCGTTATTAATTGATTTATAACAAGCTTCGATAGCTTTCATATTATTAATAGAGTCCATGCTAGAGTTAAGGGGATCCGTATCTTGTAAAATACATTGTGTAAAATGTTCAATTTCAAGTTTATAAATATCACCAGGAACTTTTTCAGTTACTTTCCTATTTCCAGAGTTTAAAATAATCTCTCCTACGCCACCATTTCGATCAGGTCTGAATGCAAATGGTACTGATATTTTCCCTTTTGTCCCAATTATTTCATACTCATTTCGTTCTAACATATCGAAACTACAATCAATTAAAACGGGTACTTTATTATCCATTACCATATAAATATAGGCTGAGGTATCTACTTTTGCTGATGAATCTATATTCGCGAATCCTTGTATACTCTCAGGTTCTGCTTTTAGAATAAATCTTGCAGCATGAATAGAGTAGCACCCAATATCATAAATACTACCTCCTCCCATCTCTGCATCCATACGAATATCTCCTACCCTGTTTACTAAATGGAAAGAATGGCTAGATTTGAATAACTTAACTTCACCAATTGCTCCTTCACTTATTAGCTCCCTTACTCGTTCATGTTGAGGATGAAATTGGTACATAAAAGCCTCCATAAATTTCACATTGCTTTTAGCACAACTGTTTACCATATCAACCGTTTCAGCAACATTTAAAGAAACGGGTTTTTCACATAGGACATGCTTTCCATAAAGAGCTGCCTTTTCAACCCATTCTTTGTGTAAGTGATTTGGAAGTGGAATATAAACTGCATCAATTTCATCATCCTTTAAGAGTTCTTCATAAGAAACAAATGCCCTTGGTATGTCAAGTTCTTTCGCTACGCGATAAACCCTTTCATCACGACTTGCTATACCAACTAGCTCTGCATTTTCTGCACGTTTAATTGCTGGAATAACCTCAGTTCTTGCGATATTAGCAGTACTTAATACTCCCCAACGTACTTTCACCATTATTTAGTCCCCCTTTAACAGTCATCTTCACCATCTAAATTTCTTTAAACTCTGATTCAACTGTTTTATTTGTGTATATATCTGACGATAAATTTGATACAGCTCAGTATAAGCCTCTACTTTCACAAAATGCTCAGCATACTCTTCTATAGAGCTATACCAACCTAAGCCAATTGCTGCAATCATAGCTGCGCCAACGCCAGGACCTTGTTCATTAGCTACTTGTATAAATGGATAATTTTCTGATGCCTCTGCTATCGTTTTTCCATTTTGGTTCATTAAAAGAACTTTAACTGCACTGGTGCCTAAATCTATACCAATTACATATTTCATAAGAAAATACCCCTTTCATTAAAAAGGTATGCTTAAAATAGACTGAATACCCCTTTAACAACTATTTTGCTGTATGGATTCGATTAAAATTAGGCATTAACCTTTTCTGAAAGGACAGTTAATAAATATTGGTTGATCGTAGATTTAAGTAATTCTGTTCTTCCTGATGTGTTTTGGATATTTTCTAAATCTAATGCATAATTTTCTAGTTCTTTTAATGAAGTTTCCCCTGAGATAATTTTTTGACCAATACCCGACGAATAACTGTTGTATCGCTGATTGATAAAATCCTCTATTACTCTATCATCTTTTAACTTTTGGACTACTTTTAAACCGATTGCAAAACTATCCATTCCTGCAATGTGTCCCTAAAATAAATCGTCCGGTTCAAATGATCCTCTTCGAACTTTTGCGTTGGCTACTGCAAGAAAATATATTGAACGCCCTATTCAAGAAACTGTTTCCAATAATAATAAATGGTTTAATGAATCACTTGTGCAAATTGTTTTCTCTGATTTAGCAACATATTCAGCAGCAATAGGAGCTGCAGCGTTTGCAATCGACGGTTTTTTAAGCATTCACTCTATGGTTGTTGAGTAATATATTTTTTAGTCAATCGCCGTTAAAAACTACTATGCTTTTTTTCGTTCATTTGCATTATAGAATTGATTGTCTTGCATAACACCGCTCTAAAAGCTTATATAGAAACTAAAAATCTCTAGTAAAAGGTAAGTTATAACTACTAGAGATTTTTTCATTATGTTTTGATATTATACATCCCATTTACTCATAGATTAGCCATCTATCCGCTATTATGAACTCATGAGTTCTCCTCCATTTACATGGATGCACTGTCCAGTAATATATGTCCCTTCATCTGATGCGAGTAGTACATAAGCTCCTACTAATTCACGTGGTTGGCCAGTTCGCATCATGGGATTATCAGCTCCAAATTTTGCTACTTTTTGTGCATCAAAAGAAGATGGAATGAGTGGGGTCCATATAGGACCGGGTGCTACCATATTGACACGAATCCCCTTCCCTACTAAATTTTCAGCAAGGCTTCTTGTAAATCCTACTATTGCTCCTTTTGTTGCTGTATAGTCAATAAGCTGTTTGTTTCCTTTATAGGCATTGATTGAAGTTGTTGAAATAATGGAACTCCCTTCTTTTAAATGGGGCATCGCATACTTACTGAGAAAAAACACTGAATCTATATTTGTCGAAAATGTTTTATGCCATTGTTCTGTAGTTATATCCGTTAAGTTTTGCACTGGATATTGAACCGCTGCATTGTTTACTACAATATCTATTTTATTGAACTCTGTAATTGTTTGATCAATAATTTTTTGGCTTGTTGCTTCTTGCGAAATATCTCCTGGTATGAGCAGACATTTTACCGATTCCTGCTCAACAAATTTCTTCGTTTCACTTGCATCATCGTGTTCGTCTAAATAATTGATAACTATATGTGCACCTTCCTTAGCAAAAGCAATTGCTATTGCACGTCCAATGCCTGAGTCACCACCTGTAATAATAGCTACCTTATTTTTAAGTTTGCCACTACCCACATAATCGAATGGCTGAATGGGAGAAGGATTCATAAGGCTTTCTTTACCTGGCTGTTTATCCTGTGTTTGAGCAGGTTGGCCACCCTTTTGTTGTTGATTGATATTCATTTGGTGTTCCTCCTTAATTTTTACTACATTCAGCAATAGCCAACTCTAGATAAACTTAAACATAAAAAAAGTCACACTTCCATCTGAATTTAGATGTGTGTGACTTTCTTTTATCAGCGTTATTTAATATATAATTATAGTGAGCCGTAACCAATAATACGTGGAGCCCAGTAACTTCCTTTTGCAACACTTTGAATTTGAACTTTGTTTCCTGCCGCATGTAATACTAGATTATTCCCTGCATAAATACCTACATGTGTAATTGAACCACTCCCAGGTGTTGCACCAAAGAAGATCAAATCCCCAACATCCGGTTTGCTTACTCGTTTTGTGACAGAATACTGTGTACGACTGCTATGAGGTAATGTACCGTAACCTGCTTTTTTGTAAACATATGCTGTAAAGCCTGAACAGTCAAATCCTGACGGAGACATGCCTCCCCAAACATAGGGTACACCTAAATATTGTTTACCAACACTAATAACTTTACTTCCTGCTACTGCACTAGAAACTTTTTTTGTTTTTTTGTACTTTTTAACGTATGAAGCGGAAACCCATCCAGATTTGCCTTTGTATTTTACTTTGTACCACTTTTTACTATTTACTGTTTTCTTATATGTAGCTGATACAACTGCACCTTTTTTTAGTGTCATAACTCGTTTGTATTTTGTTGAAGCACCTTTTCTCATATTAAGCGCTGCTTTAGTTTTATATTTACCTGAAATTTTAACAGCCTTTGAACTAGATACAGTTGTAATAGTTGAAGTTTTTTCTATGTTTGTTGTTTTCGCTTTAGCTTGGGCTTGTTCTTCAGGAGCTGCTCCTAATACTGTTCCAAGTCCTAATGACAGGGTTAACGTGCTAGCTGTAATTACTTTCAAAAACCTTTTTTTATTTATATTCATAAAGATTATTTACCTCCGTTTTTAGCTTTTTTTTGATATATTCGATGTATTTCATAAAATTCTTATTAACTTATGTATTAATCTTATTGAAATTCTGATGAAGAAACAATGCGATTTCATTTACAAAGTCATTACTTTTTATTACAAATAATACAAAGTATTTGGTAATTACGTTATTTTTAATATTTCAGTAATGAATATGGAATATTTTTCCTTTTAATCGATAGTCACTTCTATTATTTGGATGGAAATAGCATAAAAAAAGAACCAATGAAAGCTAACATTGGTTCGTCGTAGTAAAAATTCAATTCATTTTCTACTATAAAAAGCGTTGTAACGAAAATGGCTTAATGTCTAAATCTGTTTTCCCTTTTAAAATAAGATTACTTAGAGTTTCCCCAACAGCACTTGCAAATTTAAACCCATGGCCTGAAAAACCAGCTGCAATTGCAATATTTTTATATTTTGGATGAAGATCAATAATGAAATCTTCATCAGGCGTCATTGTATACATACAAGTTTTTCCGTGTTTTAATGTATGTTGTTGTTGAGGCATAAACTTATCAAGGATGTTTTCCAAATCTTCCTTTTCCCCACTAACCTCGCCAAAAGGAAGCTTGTCCTTATTAGGGTCAATTGACTCCCCAGTATCATGTCTTCCAACCTTCAATCCTGTTCCATCAATACTTGGAAAGCCATAATAACAACTATCGGGTAATTTAAAAGCAAAGGCTGGAAAATTATTTGAACTATATAAATCTTCTTCTACATCGTACCAAGCAAATGTTTTGCGAATTGGATTTAATGGTAATTCGAGATCTAATTGCTTTAATAACTCTCGTGCCCAAGCTCCCACAGAAAAAATGGCGGCATTCGCAGTAAACCTCGTCCCATCAGCAATAGTAATTGTTACCTCATTTTCTTTGGCATCGACTTTCGTTACTTTACTATTTGTTCGAATTTCTGCTCCCTCTCTCATCGCCATTTCACGAAAAGCTGACACACATTCCTCCACTTTTAAAACCCCTGAAGTCGGTTCAAAACATCCAACAAAATCTTCTGGAATCTTTAGCCCTGACCATTTTTTATGTACTTTATCTGCAGATAAAACCTCTAAAGGTAAATTAAACTTCTCGGCGCTTGAAATAACATTCTTTATAAATGGATCATCTTTTTCCCCTACATTAATAACTCCTGTTTCCAATAAGAGCTCTTTATGTACATTTTGAGCAAGTTCTTTCCATAAATCTCTTGCACGTAATGCGAAAGGAACATACTCGTGACCTTCACCATACGCATAGCGAATAATTCTTGTTTCTCCATGATGACTACCATGGTCATGTGGCGGATTAAATGCATCAAGTAACAATGTTTTCTTTCCACTCTTTGAAAGAAAATATCCAGCTGCCATTCCCATAGATCCTGCACCAATTACAATTACATCATATTTTCCCATGAAAAGACTCCCTAGTGATTTAATTATTATAAAAATTATAACTTTTTAGAATATATTATCAACTTATTTTCAAATTCAAAATATAGGGGCATATAGGATTCCATCCGTATACGCCCCTTTATAGATAGCAACTAGGCTCCAAAAAGAAATATCCACCTTGGTCAGTTGGATACTCTAAAAGACAAAGGCTATTTTGATTGTCTTTTTATGTTGCTTGCATCAATGAATTTTAATAAGGAATGTAATCTCTACCAGAGCCTATACAATATAATATGCTTAAGGTCATTGTAAATTGCAGAATAAATATCATATAATTCATTTCACTTTGCTTCTTATTTCTCTAAAAAAATGCGATAATGGTGTAAAACATTAAGGATGACACGATGACAAATATGATTACATTACGAGTGGACCCTAAATATACTATGGATTTAAACCGTGGCTATTCACTTATCTTAAAAGACGCAATCCAAAACAAAGAATTATTAGAATCAGAAGGTGAACTAATTCGCTTAGTTGATCAACATAACCGTTATATCGGAACAGGTTACTATGGTCATCAAAACAAAGGGATTGGCTGGATATTAACAACTAAAGAACATGAATTAATCGACCAAGCTTTCTTTACAAAGAAAGTGAAAGTTGCCTTATCTCATCGTGAAGATTTTTACCAAAATAGCCAAACAACTGCTTTTCGTGTTTTCAATGGCGAAGGCGATGGTATCGGTGGCTTAGCGATTGACTACTTTGATGGATATTATATGGTAAGTTGGTATAGTGAAGGCATTTATTCATTTAAAGAATATATTTACAAAGCACTTAACGAACTTGTTGAATATAAAGCAATTTATGAGAAAAAACGTTTTGACACAAAAGGACAATATATCGACCAGGATGATTTTGTAATGGGAACAGAAGGCGACTTCCCTATTATCGTCAAAGAGAACGGCATGAACTTTGCGGTTGATCTAAACGATGGTGCCATGACAGGTATCTTCCTTGACCAACGTGATGTTAGACGTGCAATTAGAGATCATTATGCAAAAGATATGAATATGCTTAACACGTTTTCTTACACTGGTGCCTTTTCAGTAGCAGCAGCATTAGGTGGTGCTACAAAAACAACAAGTGTAGATTTAGCTAAACGTAGTCTAGCTAAAACAATTGAACAATTCAGCGTTAACGGAATTGACTATGAAGCTCAAGATATTAAAGTTATGGATGTTTTCCATTACTTTAAATATGCGGAAAAACATGATCTGAAATTTGACTTAGTTGTACTAGATCCACCAAGCTTTGCACGTACAAAAAAGGCTACTTTCTCTACGGCAAAGGATTATCCAAAACTATTGGCAGATACTATTGCGATTACTGAAAAAAATGGTGTGATTGTAGCTTCTACTAATAACGCAAGCTTTTATGAAAAAATTTAAAACCTTTATAGATAAAGCGTTTAAAGAAACTAAAACTAAATATAAAATTATTGATCAATATGGACTCCCTAAAGACTTTAGAGCAAATCGCGATTTTCCAGAATTTAATTATTTAAAAGTCGTGTTCATCAAAAAACTAAGCTAAATACTCCCTAAAATTAAGCCGACACATCAATTCACTTGATGTGTCGGCTTTTTAATTTATTTTATTCACCTAATCTATTATTTATTTTAGATATAGATAGTTGTCTCATATAGATATTTTCCGTTTGAATATGATACTAAGATTGGAGGTGAATTGATTTTGGAAAAGAAAAAATGTTCTAGTTGTCACAGATATTTATGTAATTGTAGTAATTCTAACGAAACTACAAATAAAGGGCCAAGAGGATCCAGAGGGCCAAGAGGCGAGGATGGATTACCAGGGCCTACCGGTGCTACTGGACCAAGAGGTGAAAGAGGACCAAGGGGATTCAGGGGTAGTGGAGCTACTGGCGCTACTGGTGCTACTGGCGCTACTGGTGCTACCGGGCGTAACGGTGCTACTGGCGCTACTGGCGCTACTGGTGCTACCGGGCGTAACGGTGCTACTGGCGCTACTGGCGCTACTGGCGCTACTGGCGCTACTGGTGCTACCGGGCGTAACGGTGCTACTGGCGCTACTGGCGCTACTGGTGCTACTGGTGCTACCGGGCGTAACGGTGCTACTGGCGCTACTGGTGCTACTGGTGCTACTGGTGCTACCGG
>NZ_QWUA01000046.1 GCF_003576525.1 Rummeliibacillus sp. POC4
CTGGAGGTACTGGCGGTACTGGTGTAACTGGTGGTACAGGGGGTACTGGTGCTACTGGCGCTACTGGTGCTACTGGTGCTACTGGTGCTACCGGGCGTAACGGTGCTACTGGCGCTACTGGTGCTACTGGTGCTACCGGGCGTAACGGTGCTACTGGCGCTACTGGTTCTTCGTCAAACTCTCCATTTGCTTATATTCGACGAAATAAGAAACAAATCTTATCAAAGAATTGCCCATATGTTAGGTGGAAAAGTATCCTTGGTTCTTCAGGCATTAACATAAATTCTAATCACCCTACTAGTATCAAGGTCACTACACCAGGATTCTACCTCATAAACGCTTTTGTTAATTTTAAAGGTACAAGTGCTTTTGTATTAGAATTAAATGGTCAAGAGCTCACTCCTTCCACTCTGTTTTCTCAAGATGATGGTTTTACAATGTCCGTCATTGTGAATATACCTGCTAACTCTAGCTTAAAATTAAAGCTAAAAAGCAAGGATGAAGAAACAATTATTTCTTGCAGGGATTCCGTTTCTGCATCTATTACTATTGTCAGGATTTCAGATGCTTCATCTTAACGTACACGGGCATTTAAATCCCATTAACTCCCATATTTAACTATTTCAATCTACTAAAAAGTCACTATTTTTGCTTTTTGCATTAATAGTGACTTTCTTCTTTATATAAGTAATATATTCTTCCCTTTGAATCAAATTCAAATTTTCATAACAAAGTGATGGACTTTCAAATGCGTATTTATATACTAATTTCTTCAAAAAATCTTATCATCTAAAAAAACAATTCCTTTGGTCTAATGATTGCAATCCTCTCCCCTTTTATACTTTAAGGGGATTTAAATCAATTTCAAAACCCATTTCTTCAAGCATCTTCTTATCTGCATCCCCTGGTTGTCCATCAGTTGTAAGATAATCACCTAAGAAAATAGAATTTGCTGGATATAAACTTAACGGTTGAAGTGATCCTAAGTTGACTTCTCGACCACCTGATACTCTTATCTCTTTTGTAGGATTTATAAATCTGAAAAGTGCTAGTACTTTTAAACAATGCCTAGGGTTTAGTTCATGCGTACCTTCAAGCGGTGTACCATCAATTGCATTTAAAAAATTGACTGGGATAGAATCTGCGTCTAACACATGTAAACTTCTTGCCATATCAATAACATCTTGTTTTGTTTCCTTCATGCCAACGATTACGCCAGAGCATGGCGAAATGCCAGCTGCTTTCGCACGTTCAACTGTTTGAACGCGATCATCATACGTATGTGATGTTGTAATATTAGAGTGATTTCTAGCCGAAGTATTGATATTGTGATTGTAGCGATCTACACCGGCTGCTTTTAGTTTTTCTGCCTGCTCTGGCTTTAAAATTCCTAGACATGCACATATAGTCATATCTTGATGCTTTTCTTTAATCGCTTTTACAGAATCTACAACAATATCAATTTCTCTGTTCACAGGTCCTCTACCACTTGCAACAATACAATATGTGCCTACATTTAACGCCGCTGCACGATCTGCACCAGCAACAATTTCAGCTTGTTTCATCATGGGGTATTTTTCAATAGGTGCTTTGGAAACGATAGATTGTGAACAGTATCCACAGTTTTCAGGGCATAATCCTGATTTTGTATTGATAATCATATTAAGCTTTACCTTATTACCAAAATAATGATGTCTAATTTGATAGGATGCGTCAAGAATCTTTAATAATTCAATATCTGGGCTCTCTAATATAGCCATTGCTTCTTGGTCATTTATTTTATAACCATCAATTACTTTCTCAGCTAATTTAGCATAATCCATTTTAATGACCTACCTTTATGATTTTTTGTAAGCGGAATCCAAATATACCCGCTAATACAGCTAATATAATGTCTTTTGGAAATGGCGGAACCATCCATAACCATGCCATCTTGTAGGTAAATCCTTCTGGAGCAGATGCCCAAAGTTTATATGCATAATACATCCAATTTGTTCCTAGCAAATAATTAATTGCAATACCTACAAGAGCTGCTGCAATATACATAGATTTTGTACGACGAACATCTACCATTTTTCCGGCAACATATGCTGATAATATAAATGTAATAATAAATCCGAAAGTAGGGCTTAATATAGAAGAAAAACCACCGCTAAATTTTGCAAAAACAGGTGCTCCCACTAAACCGAGTAATGTATATACCGTTATTGATATAGCACCTAAGCGACTACCTAAAACAAGACCTGCTAATATTGCAAATAATGGTTGAAGAGTAATTGGCACCCCACCAACAACTAAAAACGGTGCAAAAGAAGTAATATTTGCCCCTATCATCATTAAAGTGGCAAACAATCCACAATAGACAATATCTAATGTTGAGAGCTTGCTCTTTGTTCTAGAAATATTTGTTGTCATTTACCTCACCCTTTTGTTAACTTATTTTAAATATAGGTTAACACATTCCAACGAATTTGGAACACTATTTTTAAAAATAATTAGAAAATTAAATAATAAAATTATATTGAATACATAATGTCTTAAAAAAACCACCTACTAAGCAATTAAATGCATGGTAGATGGTCTAATTCTCTATAAGCTACTATTCTCTTAACTTAAATATGTATATCTCACATTGATTTACTTCACAGTAAATTTCACTGCAACTGAGTTTTTAAATGTTCTCCCCTTTAATGTCTTTAAACCTTTTCGATTAATAAGTATTACATATTTACCTGTTGCTAGATTTTTTTTAGTCGATAGTTTAATCGTTTTGCCGTTTTTACTTTTCGATAGTTTGAAGCTGGCTATACTATTTCCTGAATGATTGATATAAATATGACTTACCTTCAGTGATGAAGATTTAATAGCTGTTTTAAAGGTAATCGTCGTATATTTCTTCTTTTTCATATTCGATAGATTTGTTGCTTTTACGTATTTTGACTTATTGGTTGTAGAAATTGCAGTTAAGTTAAGTTTATAGCGGTATTTTTTCACATACTTTTTTTGTGAAGCCGTTAAATCATTATAAACTACGTATGCTGGCAAAAATTCTTTTTTAAAATTGAGTTTTTTCCCTGACCGAATCTTTTTGATGATATTATTAATCTTCGTTTTATTTTTGCTTACATAAATTTTAGATGCCGATTCCTTTACTGTTGTAAATGATACTGTTTTTCCAGTGGATTCTTTTCCAAGAGGACTAATGGTTGTTACTTTTGCTTTATAGGTAGTACCTTGTTTTAATCCTTTTAATGTATAGTTGTTATTTGTTGTTGTGACTGCTTTCTTTCCAGTTACCTCTACTCTATATTTTTTCACTGGAACTATTGTATTTTTAGCCATTTCATAATGCAATATTGCTGAAGTTTTTTTAATACTTGATGCAGATAGTTTACTAACATTACTTGGGCTCTTAATAGTTGTGTTTAGTAAACCATATCCATATAGAGAATCCCTTCCTGTATCTCCCAAGTCAATTGCATAATTTCTAAGAACGGATCTCAACTCACTAGTTGTATATGTTGGGTATTTTTGTTTAAGCAACGCGATCATACCAGTAACATGTGGAGCAGCCATAGAAGTACCTGTCATTTTCACAATGGAGTCATTTGGAGTAAGTACATTTATATCAACTCCAGGTGCAGTATATTCTACCTGATTTCCAGTATTAGATTTACGCCAAATACTTCTATTACTATCTATCGAAGATACCGCAATCACTTCTTTATAATTTGCTGGGTATTGTACTGGCTGAAGATTACCTTCATTTCCAGCTGCAGCTACCATCGTAATGCCTGATTCATATGCTCTTTTTATAGCTTGATACAAAATTTGGTCATCCTTTGGAGTACCAAGGGACATATTGATCATATCAATATGATTTTCAATAGCCCATTCAACAGCCTTGAGAATTGTCTCCATTTTAGCACCATCATTATCAAAGACCTTCACACTATACATATCTACATCTGGTGCCACACCAACCAAGTAACCATCAACTAAACGCTTACTAACTTGACCCCCAATTAGACCTGCTACAGCAGTACCGTGCCCATCAAAATCCGTCGGTAGGCTTTCGTCTTCTTGGGTCGAATCGTCATCTTCAACAAATGAGTATTTTTTGACGTTTGCCAATGCAGGAATATCTGCAACACCTGTATCAAAAATTGCTACTCTTATACCTTCTCCTGTGACATTTTGTTTCCATGCATTTTGAATTCCCATCATACGCAAATTGACTAATGGTTTAATACTGCTTAAAGCTGTACCTTGTGTCTTTAAAGTGGTTGGATTTTTTTCAATCACCTGAATACCTTTGGACTGTTTTAAACGTATAAGAGTATCTGAGGTAAAATTCCCCTGCACAAC
Source organism: Rummeliibacillus sp. POC4 (assembly GCF_003576525.1). Taxonomy (GTDB): domain Bacteria; phylum Bacillota; class Bacilli; order Bacillales_A; family Planococcaceae; genus Rummeliibacillus. The sequence goes on from NZ_QWUA01000046.1 coordinate 4,369, forward strand.
TTTCAATTGTTCAAAATGATTTTCAATAGATGATGCTAGTTTCATAATCTGTTCTTTTCCTGCATCATTACTATATACGACCATTACATCTTTATACTTAATTTCTGAGGCTGAAGTATCATGTGCATTAAACATTACAATGCTCACTGCTAACATACAAAGAAGCCACCATTTCAGATATTTCCGCATAACTTCACCTGATCCTGATTACTATTTTTTATGTGTATTTCCAACATTTTTCGAGAAATTTTTTGATATTTTTATAGTAACATGTAGTATGAAAATGGTTATCTTACAAACCTATTAAATTTTTGTAACAGTAAATGTAGATTTTCAGTTAATCTATAGAGTTACACTGTCAGGTGCAATGTTGTCTCTTCTGTTCTATAATGTGATATATTGGGCTTTTACTTAATTAAGAACAAATTGAAACCTATCATATAGGTGAAGAAGGAGTTTCCATGTTTAGAAATAAAAAAATTAAAGTTCACGTTTCCGGATGGCCAGCTTTGCTACTGCTTATAGCACTTATTAGTATTATCCTTACTTTGGCTATAACTGTTCCTTACTTCGGATTTTATGGCTTGTATACTATAATGGCTAAGTTTAATCTAGCTAATATCGAAATCTTTGAAAAAGGCTATCAAAACTTTTTCTATTTTGGTTGGTTTATATTATTAATTTTTTCTATGATTGTTTTATTAGATTTCGTTTGTCTTTTTATCATCGCAAGTTTTAATTTGAAATTAACCAAATTTATCGATACGATTAGTTCTATTGCTCAATACGCAGTAAGTGTTATGATTTTCAAAAAATTTATTGTTGCAGGCTTTAATCGAATTAATGTTACTTGGAGTGGATCTATCATTCTTTTCTTAATGCTTTATATCATTGTAGCTGTATTTAGTTATGAAAAACCAAAGAGTGAAACCACCAGGTAAATTGAAATCCAATGGGTTAAATGTTAATTTCCCCTAAAGTTTTGTCAATATTATTAAAAAGCTTGAACGTTATTTAATAGTATGTTAGAATCCTAAAAGTTCGGTATTTTATTTAAAGATAAAATATCGAACTTCGTGTGAGTATAAACCTAATTTTGGGTCTTCAGCAGGTAGCTGAAGGCTCTTTTTTTATAGAAAGATATTGAGTGCTATAGAAAAAACTTTTTTGGCAAATAAAAAGCATCAAAAATTTTATAATCGTAAAATTTTTGATGCTTTGTTTTTTTAACTGGTCCTTACTGCGGCAAATACTTTCTACGGGTAAGGCAATCTCTTCTGCTATTCATTAATATATAATTCAAATACATCACTATAATCTTTTCTCAAATATTGTTCTTTGTTTTTTAAAACCCAATCGTTTGCGAATTTTGTAATCTGTTCAAAAGATTGTGCAGGTGTCACATCTTTAGCTTCTATTTTTCCAATAGATTGCGCAGCGTAACTTAAGCTATTTTGCGCTATTTCAAGGTTTTTCTTATTATGAAGCATCTCTACTGAAATTGCATGCAATGCTTTATATAGATCTTTTATTTCGGTATCAAACTTTTTATGAATATCAATTGACATAGGTATGTTATCAATGGTGAACTTAATTTCAATATCAAGATCTATAGTACCTGCCGTTTCTAACATTACATCAGAAATTGTACTATGCTCATAATCATAACGTTTTAATAGACGTTTTTTACTAAGAGCGGAATCTCCATCAACATGGATGAGTGCTTGGTTTGTAAAGCAATATTCATCTGACTTTGTTTTGATCAAGAAGTAAACAACTTCTCCTGATTCATGCATAACAAAATCATCAGATTCAGTTTTATCAAATTCCTCTTTCGGTACGACGATTCCAATATCAGATAATCCTAAGGCATCAGATGCTAATTTTTTTAACATAAAACTTTCCTCCTCATAATTGTTTCTTACCTAAATCTACGTCTCCCATGAAAAAAAGATTCAGAAATCAAACACTTTCAGCTTATTCATTTATCGGTTAGATTATTCACAATATAGAATTCGATAATGTATAGAGCTCCTCAAAAATTGTGGATAACAAGTGATTAACTTATTTTTAATCACTTGTTACGAACAGTTTGTGCATAAGTTTTTAGTCATCTGTGTATAAAGTATAACTTCTTGACAGAATATTTCTCTCTTCCTCACTGTAAAGTCAAATTTCAAGGTATGGACTAGATTTTATTCACAAGATTATTTTAGTTATGCACAGGATCATTCCCTCTTTCTCTTACACTTCAAAAATATTTACATCTCTAAAGCTGATTATATTCGTTCAAGTGTATATTTATACACACATTCACCTCTATATTTGCTAAAAAAGAAAAAATCATCTTTCTAAGTTTTAATAGTTATACACTAATTTGCTAATAGTACTTTTACGTAAACATTTTATATCTTCTTATCTATTCTAAAAATTGCTATAAATCACTTAATTTATCAATAATTCTCCAAACTACACATTTTACTAAAAAGTAAAATATATCAATTTTTTAAATATTTTTATATAATTTCCTTGCGCTATAAATATACAATACGCTATGATTATAGAAACACAAATACTGTAAAAGGTGGATGGACTTTCGTAATATGTTCGTGAACTACCAAAAAATATCGAAATATTCTGTCTTCGTTTGTTAGGGGGATTCACCATGATTGAGTTTAAAAATGTGAATAAGTATTACGGAGATTTCCAAGTATTAAAAGATATTAATCTCACTATTAACAAAGGTGAGGTTGTAGTCATCATTGGACCATCTGGTTCTGGTAAAAGTACACTTCTTCGTTGTATGAATCGTTTAGAAACAATCTCTGATGGGTCATTAACGATTAATGGTGTCGAATTACACGATAAAAAAACAGATATTAACAAACTACGTCGTAAAATTGGTATGGTATTTCAACACTTTTACCTTTATCCACATAAAACGGTACTAGAAAATATTATGTTGGCACCTGTTAAGGCACTTGGCCAATCAAAAGAAGAAGCAAAAAAAACAGCATTAGCCTATTTAGAAAAAGTAGGAATCCCAGAAAAAGCAGATGCTTATCCATCACAACTTTCAGGTGGTCAGCAACAACGTGTCGCTATTGCCCGAGGACTTGCGATGCATCCAGAAATTATGCTTTTTGATGAACCTACATCTGCACTCGACCCAGAGATGATTGGGGAAGTTCTAGATGTTATGAAACATTTAGCGAAAGAAGGCATGACAATGGTTGTTGTCACACACGAAATGGGCTTTGCAAAAGAAGTGGCCGATCGCATTATTTTTGTCGATAAGGGTCAAATACTTGAGGATGCAAATCCGACAACGTTCTACCAAGAACCAAAGGAAGAACGCGCTAAGTTATTCCTTAGTCGGATTTTAAATCATTAATGTAAATTGAGGGGGAGAAATGGATGTTCAAAAAGAAAAAAAGTTTATTAACAGTGTTACTTTTAGCAATGCTTTCAGTTCTTATGTTAGCAGCTTGTGGTACTAAGGATGATTCTGAATCAGGCAGTGGTAGTGGTTCAAAAGAAAGTAAAAATTCACTAGAAGCCATTAAAGAAAAAGATAAAATTGTATTTGGTGTAAAGAATGATACCCGCTTATTTGGTTTAAAGGATCCTAAAACTGGTAATATTGAAGGATTCGATATTGATATCGCTAAAGAAATCACAAAGATTATTTTAGGTGATGAATCCAAAGCGGAGTTTAAAGAAGTAACTTCAAAGACGCGTATACCTATGTTACAAAAAGGCGATATTGACGCTATTGTTGCTACGATGACAATAACTGAAGAGCGTAAACAAGAAGTAGACTTTTCTGATGTCTATTTCAAAGCGGGTCAAGCTCTACTTGTTAAAAAAGGGAGTCCAATTAAAAGTATTAAAGATATTAAAAAAGGGACAAAGGTTCTTGCTGTAAAGGGTTCGACTTCAGCTGTTAATATTCGCGAAAAAGCACCCGATGCAACAGTTTTAGAATTTGAAAACTATGCTGAAGCTTTTACCGCTTTAAAAGCGAAACAAGGTGATACGTTAACAACAGATAACGCCATTCTTTACGGTATGGTAGACGAAGATCCGAACTATCAAGTGGTTGGGGACATCTTCACGGATGAACCTTATGGTATTGCTGTGAAAAAAGATAGCCCAGAGTTAGTTAAAGCGATTAATGATGCATTAAAAGAGTTACAAAGTAACGGTAAATACGATGAACTTTATAAAAAGTGGATTAAAACAAGTAACTAATCCTATTCATTCATAAAGTTTTACTTATTAAAGAATCTTTACTAATGGCTCTATAAAAGACGCATAAATATGGCCATGAAAATTTTAACGGGCAGTCACCTATTCTAATGGATGTAATTAGATATTAGGTTGTTACTGCCCGTTCCTTCTTGGTATTACTGCTTAGAATTTAAACTACACGTATTGAGTAAGGAGTGACCAGAATGCTCGACTTTTCAATTTTGACCGAAAATTGGGATATGTACATAGAAGGCTTTATAAACACGATTTATATAAGTGTAATTGGCCTTATTGGAAGTTTTGTATTTGGAACGATCTTAGCTGTCTTTCGAATCGCGCCTTTTAAACCTTTAAATTGGATTGGAACGATTTATGTTGAGTTTTTCCGTAATATTCCGTTATTAATTATTGCATTTTTCTTATTTACGGCCCTACCTACAATTGGTATACAATTAGATGGTTTTAAAGCGGGAACGTTAGCACTTATTATTTACACATCTGCTTTTATAGCAGAAGCTGTCCGAGCTGGTATTTTATCTGTACCTAAAGGGCAAACAGAGGCAGCTAGATCCTCAGGTTTAACATATATTCAAACGATGAATCTTGTTGTTTTACCACAAGCGATTAAAATTGTTATTCCACCTCTTGGTAACCAATTTATCAATCTTGTTAAAAACTCATCTATTTTAACAATTCTAGCTGCCGGGGATTTAATGTATCAAGCTGATTTAATCTCTACTAGAACTTTTGTTACGTTCGATGTTTACATTTTCGTTGCATTATTTTATCTAGTTCTAACTATACCTCTTAGCACTGGTGTTAACTATTTAGAAAAACGCCTTGCAAAGAGCAATTAAAGGAGGGCGAGTCTATGGATTTTACTGGTGCTTATACTCCAGATCATTTAAAGTTCTTGTTCGATGGTTTTCTAATTACTTTAAAAATTGCTGTTATATCAATTATTGCTAGTTTTGTTATTGCAGCAATTGTTGGTGTGATTCGCTATACGAAAATACCTGTGGTTTCTCAAGTGTTCGCTGTCATCGTTGAAGTAATTCGAAACTTGCCGCTACTTTTAATTATCTTCTTTACCTTTTTTGCTTTACCGGAAATCGGTATTGAGATGAGTATTGAAATGGCTGCTATTGTGGCACTAACAATTTTTGAGGCTGCAATGATTTCAGAAATTATTCGTAGTGGCTTGAACTCTATTGATAAAGGGCAAATTGAAGCTGGACGTTCTTCGGGTTTGACTTATGTTCAAACATTATGGCATATTGTTTTACCGCAAGCATTACGAAGAATGGTCCCACCAATTGTCAGTCAATTTATATCACTATTAAAAGATACATCATTAGCAGTGGTTATCGCTCTACCGGAACTGATGCATAATGCACAAGTGATTAATGCACAAAATGTCAACTTTATCATTCCTATTTTCATACTTGCAGCATTAATGTACTGGGTTGTCAATTACGTTCTATCCATTGTAGCAAGAAGATTAGAGTTAAAAACTTCATGATTTATGTCTAATCTACCTAGGAGCTATAATAGGAACCGCCTTTTCCTTTTTCAAAAACCTAACATAATTCTAAATAAAAAGAACAGGGCCCATGAAAAACATTTCATGGGCCCTGTTTTTTTATTTTCGGAGATCAAGCGCTTATTAATACTAATTTTACTTGTTCTAAAACGCTAAAGCATATCACTCTGTTACTCGCTCAAAAAAGTCATTGACTCTTGTATAATCGGCAATATTCCGATTACAACTTTCACTGTCCGAACAAATATAATTACTATGCTTTTTAAACGTATCGATAGCTTTCCCCTTTTTCGTTGTTGTGAACAAACTAACATCGGAATGATGATGACATATTGCACAAATTCCTTTAATCGTATTTGCTTCTACCTGGCCTTTAATAGCCTTTAGCTTGCCTTGTTGTTCAACAACGATATATTTTCGATGTGTGCTGGCATCGTGCCACGTAAAATAACATATATGACGAAAATCAATAGATTCTATGTTGGGTAATTTTAATTTCTTTTCCTTTTTAAAAAGACTCTTTAAATTACTGGTCGTTACTTTTTTAAAAGGTATGACAAAAGGTTTTAAGCTCTCCAAATATAATTCAGCTTGTGTTCGATCTGTCATCTTATATAATTGCTCAATTACAGTTAATTGAACATCGGATGGTTGAATATTTTTTTCAATTTCTGTTTCAACAAGCCCTTTAACAGCAAGTAATACATTGCGATCCTTTGTTGTATTATAAGCATTTAGAAGCTTATTCATCTGTTGTTCGATTAAATGATAATTTGCTACGGATAAGAAAGGTTGAATTGTTTGTTTTTCCATTGAAATCACTCCAATTTTTTAGGCTTTTTGTTTTTGGTTTTATGGCCTAAAGAAATGATCCAACATGAATATTCTATAAAACTTCGATGGAGATTTCCTTGACCATGAAGTTTCGTGCATTAGAGTATGCATTACAAAATAATGCAGACATTTAGATTCCTCCTTTAAAAAGAACTGCTTTTATAGTAGCACCAACTAATACAAAATACAATATTTGTAAGAACTATCGAACTAATTTTTTCTGGTCGTGTACAAGTCAGATGCCTCATCAAAATAAAATCGACGTTTTCCTTTTCCGAATACAACCAACATTATATGGATAAATAGAACAATCGTTAAGATGAAATACAATAAGTTTATCCCTAGTGGAAGGAATACCGATACATGATAATAAGGTGATGCCATTGAGATTTGTGATTGATTTAAGACATTCACCACGAATGTTACAAAAAATGTCACATATATTGCAGCAAATCGTTTAAAAAGACGGCTTATTGTAGTCATCTTACTAATTTTACTATCATATCGGAAACGCAGTATATATGTTCCTATCGTTCGACCATTCCATATCATTGGTATAACAAAGAAGAAGAAAAAGTAAGAGACAGACCGAATAAGAAATTCATTGATATCATTTGTACTCGTAATATCCAAGAATGTTTGTGCCAATAAGTCTGAGACAAACAAATCAACAATCATTGCTAGTAATACAGCCATCGGTTTGACTTCATCTAATTTTAATAAGCGATCTGCTTTTTCATGTATTCTTTCTTTTGACGGGAAAAATGCTAACACTGCAGGAGCAATGAAAAAGCCAACAATCCCACCTAATGTATTTAGTATTAAATCGTCCACATCAAAAATTCTATAAGCACAATTATAATAACCATAAATGCCGGTTACCTGTGTTATTTCATAAAATAATGTTACAAGGAATGTAATCCCTAACGCTTTCCCCCATTTTTTCTTTTCCTTTAAAAAATAGCGCAAATAAACGCCTAATGGCATTAACAACAAAAAGTTGAAAAATGCTTGATAAAAAGCGGATTGTGTAAATAAGTTCATGTACGTCCCGGGTTTAGACCAAACGATATTACCACTGTCGAAAATTTCCGATACAAAACGAAATGGGACGAATGAATAATGTTGTGTTCCTGGCTCTTGCATCGAACAAGTATCACGAATTGCTGGCAATGGTAAAAGAACGAGAAATAAGGCTGATAAAAAATAGAAAACAAATGAAAATGAAATGATTGTCGTAGATAATGGCATAAATCCATATTTTCGATATGTATAAATAAGCCACGGAATCCAAATGACAACTGCCAACAAAACAAACACAATGATTGCTGCATAAATTGGTTGGATATACGTATCCATTTCTTACATCTCCCTTAACAAACATTTGAACGGAAATAGACATCCAGAAATCCTACACTTGAGTATTCCCGAATGTCTATTCACTAAAGCATATAGCCGTTTGATTTTTATTCTCCGGCTGCAATACGATCTTTACAAAAGTTTAAAATCAATTCTTCTTCATCGTCTTCCAATGCAAAGTCTAATAGTTTTTCATCTGCTTTAGCTGTGATAAAGTAATTAGCTAATGAAATTTCTTCATCTTTTTTGGCAATAATAACGCGGATTTCAAGGCCACCTTCTGTATAAAGTTCATCCTCATCATCAACATTAATATCCAAAACAAATTCATAACGCTGACCTTCAATTATATGAGTCGGATCTAAGATTTCCTCCATTGTATATGCTAAAATATCCAATAATATCGCTCCTCGTATAATAAATTTTAAGTTAATAACTGTTCCTTGAAAATTGAATAGTTTTTATCTTCAAGGCTATATCCCAAAATGATAGATGGAAAACTTTCGTCTTGGATACTGGGGGATTTCCTTAGATAATGGATTTATGGAAATGGATCCATCGGGAATATGCTTTTCGCTCCTGTAGTTTAACTACGTTTAAAGACTGTGACCCAGACCCAATACTGCACTGCATACGCACAAGCTGTATCGATTTCCTTCACTTACCTCTCAGAGTAGTGGGCGGGCAGCTTAGGTGAAGGTCTTCATTGAATACTCATACACGAGGTTGTGGTATGTTTTGGACTCTAGGGAAATCCCACAGTATCCAAGCTATTTCTAAATATCATCTAAAGAAAGGAGGTCCTTTCCATGAAACTATTCGTAGGTATTGATGTAAGCTCCGAAAAACTAGATGTATGTTTTCTTGATAGTAATGACACCGTTTTGAAAGAAATCTGTCTTTCAAATGATGTGAATGGGGCCAGTGCCATTCAGGAAAATGTTCTCCATTTTCAGCAGTTGTACCATTATGAAAAAATTGTCGTTGGCATGGAGTCTACTTCCATCTACAGTTTTCACCCTGCCATGTTTCTAACGGAAGATAAGGAACTGAAGAACTTAAATGTTGAAGTGGTCGTGCAAAATCCAAAGGCCATCCATCGGTATAAAAGATTGTTTGAAGAAGATAAGACCGATAGAATAGATGCTTTTCGAATTGCGGATTTTTTACGCATTGGGCGTTATAATAAGTCTCTTATCAAAGAGGAAAAATATGTTGCCCTTCAACGTTTAACACGCTCCAGATATCAACTCGTTCACCAACTAACAGAATGTAAACAACACTTTCTGGAAAACCTTTACTACAAATGTAATACACTATCGAAAGAGTTAAATACGTCTGTTTTTGGTGCAACGATGATGGAAATACTTTCAGACTCCCTTTCGTTGGACGAAATCGTAGAAATGGAACTGGAATCACTCGCTACCCTTCTTCAGAAAAAGGGGAAAGGCCGCTTTAGTGACCCAGAACAATTAGCGAAAACCATTAAGAAAGCCATACGTGATTCTTACCGGCTAGGTAAGGTTGTTCAAGACTCTGTAGACGTTGTATTAGCCACTTATGTGCGATTGATTCAAACCTTGAAAAAGCAAATCAAAGAGTTAGAAAAAAGCATTGCCGCCTTATTCGAAGCTATTCCAGAAGCAAAATGTTTAACAAGTGTTCCAGGCATTGGCATCGTATACGCTGCAGGAATCATCGCGGAAATTGGACAAATAGAACGCTTTAAAAATGAAGCCCAATTAGCCAAATATACCGGTCTTTACTGGAAAAAATCGCAATCTGGAAATTTTGAATCGGAACGAACACCCATGACACGAACGGGAAACCAGTATCTTCGTTATTACATGGTTGAAGCTGCCAACTCTGTACAACTTCGTGAAGCTACTTACCGTTCGTATTATTTAAAGAAATATGATGAAGTTCCAAAATACAAACATAAAAGAGCCCTTGTCTTAACTGCGAGAAAACTAGTGCGTCTGGTGGATGTGCTACTACGCAACCACCAACTCTACATGCCAGAAAGGAGTGTGTAAATCAAAAGCTAACCACTGCTTTTGATATCCTTTCAAGGTAGCTTCAGAAATACGAACAAGAGTTCGATTTTCTGAAGTTTAGTTTCTTGCGCTCTTTTTTAGAAATTCTTCTCTAGTTTTTATCAATCCTATACTTGACTTAATACCACAAGTCTTTTACATCTTTCATTACTTTATAATATAGGAAATTGGCAATTAGTAAAGTTTTATGATGAAAATGAGCAAAAAGATAAGGAGTGTTGGAAGATGCAAGAGCTTTTCTATTATCAAGATGTGATGATGAAAGAATTTGACGCAACTATTCAATCACAACAAATAGATGTAGATGGACGAAAATATATTGTTTTAGATAATACTGCTTTCTATCCGACTGGTGGTGGGCAGCCTCATGATACAGGTATGTTAAATAATGTTAAAGTCATTGATGTAGAAAGAATTGATGATGAGATTCGACATTATGTAGATGAACTATTACCAGAGGGTACTAAAAAAGTACATGGCGTATTAGATTGGAAACGTCGCTTTGATCATATGCAACAACATGCTGGGCAACATATTTTAACAGCGGCTTTTGTTGAGATCTTAAACTATCCAACAGTAAGCTTTCACCTTGGAACTGAAACTGTAACAATCGATATTGATGTACCTAATCTATCTGACCAGGAACTTGCCTTTGTTGAAAAAAGAGCGAACGAAATCATTTTAGAAAACCGCCCCATGAAAACAAAATGGGTAACCCAAGACGAACTTGCAAACTATACGTTACGAAAAGCTGTAGCAGTCACAGGGGAAATTCGCCTTGTTATTATCCCTGATTATGATTACAACGGCTGCGGAGGTACTCACCCAACTTCGACTGGACAAGTTCAAGCAATTAAAATAATAGCAACTGAAAAACAAAAGAAAAAGACTCGTGTACATTTTGTCTGTGGTAGTCGTGTACTTCAAGAACTTCATTGGCGAAAAAAAGAATTATCTGAAACAGCTCGCCTCGTGAATGCACCAGAAGAAGAAGCAGCTCGAGCAGTAACAAAGCTTTTGCAAACGCAAAAGTCACTTGAAAAGTCATTAGCAGATGCACATGCAAGAATTTTATCCTTCGAGGCTAAAGAATTATTACATCTAGCATCTAATCACCTAATCCATAAGATATTCACTTCTCGCTCCGTGCAAGAACTTCAACAATTGGCGCGCGCAATCGTTGCAGCAGATGAAAAAAGTACAGTGTTATTCGTTTCAGAGCAAACAGATAGGGTACAATTCGTGGCAGCAAAAGGACAATCAGCGCCAACTGATAGTATGAAAAGAATCACCAATACGATTCTTCCAATCATCAAGGGTAAAGGTGGCGGTAGTGATAGCTTTGTACAAGGTGGCGGTGAACCTACTATTTCAGCTGAAGAACTATTAGAAGAAATGATAAGAATATTAATGTAAAGTGAACCTCTCATCTGTGGGAATTTCTTCATCCCACAGATATTAGTGTATGTACATGTACAATTATACTAAAAAACTGTGAATACACTTTGTGCACTCACAGTTCAAATAGAAACGTTGTCTCCTAGATTAGTCAGTTATACTACCTGGTGAGAAAATCATGGACGGCTCAGATATTATGTTTGTGATAAAAAGATTCCAATCTTCGATCATCGTGTAGAAGTGGAAGACATCAGGTTTTCCTGCAGGATACGTAATAGACTCTGCATCCAAATAAAATTCATCCCAATCATTTTGTTCCTGATAACGTTCGAGCAAACTTCCTGCTTCTACCTTCTTTTGAAATTCTTCAAAAGCGCTCGGTATTACATCTAAAAAGATTATTTCAATATTCTCTTCTTGTATTTGGCTACGCATTCTATTCGCCCAATATAAAACAACATTTTCATCTAACTTTGCATACTTTGTATTTTGGCGTGAATAAGGATAATGCTTAGCCTCTTCTTGTCGTTTATTAATATCTTCAATCTTATACTTAGTAAAGGACTGATATACTTTTATAAGTTTTTCTTTCAACTTTGGAGATAATCCATCCTTACGCAACAAAATTTCTAATTTCATGCCTAAATAGCCTAGCTCTATCCCTAACTGTTCTTCGCTAATTGCCGTTGATTTTTGGTTAATGAGCCATCTAAACGCTGATTGATAAAAAGCTCCTGCAGCTGCGAGATCTAGCGTTGTGTATAATCCTTCAGGCAAGTATATACATTGTGTATAAATTTTTGAAACGGCTAAACGTAGAATATCACCCATAAAGTAAGAATCTCTTTCCAACCATTCATCTTTTGTCCCTTGAATATAGGCATAATCTGGATTAATATTGATAAACTGATCATATTGCTGAATCTTACGTTCATATAAAGCTCGAATTGATTGACGAAGTAATTCTTTTTCTCCATCAATTTCATTTAGTTCAAAGAACGTACCTACTGTATCTACGTAAGCATTTGAAAGGCGATCAAATCCACGCCCAAAAATCTTATTTAGTTTTTCAAGATGCGTTGTTTTTTCTTCACCATCAAAATCACGTTCAATCCTTGCTTTATACGTAATATATTCAGATGCTAGATAGTTAATATGTTCGCTAATAGCGGCAATTCTTTCAAAAGAAACACCACCTCGCGCACTCACATTAAATTCAACCATCTTCCAAAATATATCCTTTGGTAATCCATTCGTTTCAATTTCACTTTGAGTGAGTGCTTGAACCTTCATCCACTTATTTGCGGAGAAATGCTGAGGTTTTTTCTTTTCAATATATTTTTTATATTGTTCTTTTAGTTTTTCTATTATTTCAAAATTTAAATTACTATTTGAATTCGTTCTTTCATTTTCGATACTCAATTTATCGATAGACAGTGGAGATAAAGGCCAATGATCATGTTCCCTCATAATTTGTAAGGGCCCCCTTTGTAATGTTACAGACCAAATCTATTAATCATTATGGATATTCTATCAATAATTATTGTATTAAACTAGAGAATTTTATACATTCAAATTAAAAAACTAGCAATTTTCACGATATTTTCACTATTCTGCATACATATAACCACATATCAGCTAAATAAAAAATGCCTACTTCAACTAAGATAAGCTTGTTGAAGAGGCATTTATATTTTTTCTTATCATCAATAAATATTTTTAGTAACTGAATTTTTTAATAAGTATTCGATTTCTTTAAATCCTAATTTTTCTGCATGTTCAAGTGGTGTGACATCATCTTTGTCTGCAATATTTGGATTTGCTTTATGTTGCAATAATAATTGGACACATTCTTGATATTTCTTACTGCCATCACCTAAGATAACTGCTTCTAGTAACGCTGTCCATCCTAAGTTATTAATGTGATTAACATCTATTGTTGTCTCATTTAATAACCAACGCAAAACATGAATATCACCATGTTCAGCTGCTGGTATTAGCGCTGTGTTTCCATATCGATCAGTACTGGTTGGATTAGCACCCGCTTTTGTCGATAATTTAAGAATATCCAAATAACCTTCTGCAGCGGCATATAGAAATGGTGTATTATGCATATCATCTTGAATATTCACATCGGCACCTGTTGCAATAAGAATTTTAGCAATTTCCACATCATTATTATATGTAGCAATCATCAGTGGAGTTCGTCCTCTTTCATTTCTTTGATCTAAATCTGCTCCGGAACGAATTAGCTTTTTTACCGCATATACATCTTGTTGATGAACAGCATTCAATAATGTTTGTTTAGTATCTTTATCTTTTGTAAATTTAACTAAGGCAAATCCTAAAGACAATGCGACCATTGCAGCTTTATGTCTTTTTTTCATGTGTTTTCCTCATTCCCATTTGCTTTCGTTCACTAATATGCAATTCCTACTCTTGTGTGTAAAAATTGTTTTTTAAAACATTCTTCATAGGCAAATCTCGCAGTATCACCTACTGTAATTTTTTGTCCATTAAGAGGTAGCTGATTTTTTTCTATTCTATATTTTCCGGTTTCTTCCCCATCCGGTAAATATGTTGGACAAACAATTGTCCAGTCTAAATCTGATTTCTTTAGCATTTGAAAAATCTTTGCATGCTCTTCTGCAGCAAATGTCTTTTTCTGTTTAGATTCACTTGTTTGAAAACGAAACTTTCCAGATTCTATACGGCTATCTAAAATACCTGCCGTGCCTATAGTGACGATTCTTTTTATATCATGTTTCTTCATGGACAAAATAATATGTGGAATACTTTCAGATAATGTGGTTGTACCATTTGCATTTAAAGCACTAATCACGATATCTGCATCAATAATGGTCTGCTCAACATCTTCTATACTCAAAGCATTTCCTTGCAAAATGGCTAAATGGTTATGTTCTTCTAGTTTTGACGGAGTGCGAGGAGTGCGGACAAGAGCGGTAACTTTGTGTCCATCTTGTAGTGCCATTCGGACAATTTCTCCACCGACTCTTCCCGTTGCACCCAAAACAGCCAGTCTCATTTTATAATTTCCCCTTCCAGCTTTATTCTAATCATTATTTTATCATTTAGCATTTTCCTTACAAATAAAATGATTTTTGCACATAAAAAGCGATGAAATATATATGTAAATTTTTATACTCTTATGTCTAGAAATTGTTAGGTCCCTATACCTTTAAAATATCGTCCATTCATTTTAATTTCTAAGTACTTTTATACAAAATAGCGACTGAGGCAAGTCTTTTACTATGAAGTAATCTGCTATAAAAATAAGCCTCCCCTTATAGAAGAGACTCTTCTTTTGTAATGGTTGATGAACGATTACTACTATCATCGTCTTTTTTATCTGGAAACAGCACATGATGCAATTCATCATCACCAGACCCCTCTGCTAGCTTTACTCCTGAACGATAAGCTGCTCTGCATATAAGATGCCCTGCGACTGGCGCTGTTAAAAAAACAAAAAGAATACCTAGCAAAATTCGAATGCTAAAAAATCCATCATGCGCCCAAAAATACAGAAAGGCTCCTAGTAAGGATAGTAGGACAGCTAATGTCGAACTTTTTGTTGCTGCATGTGATCGAGTATAAATATCTGGTAAACGAATAATTCCGAACGCACTTACAACACTCATCAAACTTCCAACTAAAATCAGCAAAACACCTGTCCATTCAAGAATCGGATTTACGCTCAATAATTTTCCCCCTCTCCAAATACTTTGAAAAGGCAATGGTACCGATAAATGATAAAATCCCTAATATTAAAATAACTTCTAAAAAGGCTTTTGTTTTAAGTAGAATTGATACAATTGCAATCATCGATAATAATGTAACGCCAATCATGTCTAGCGCCACAACGCGATCAGGCATAGAAGGGCCTCTAATAATTCTAAAAAGGGCAACTATAATCGTGATTGAAAATAACACTAAAGATAAGATCAAGATTTTCTCTGTCATTTTCGGGTCACCTCCATAATGACCTTTTCAAAGTTTTCTATCGAGCGGAGTACAGAACCTTTCGATTTTTCAATGTCCATAGCGTGAATATAAAATTTCCTTCCATTTGGTGAAACTTCCATTACGACAGAGCCAGGAGTCAATGTTAAAAGAAGAGCTAATGTTGTAATTTCACCCTCACCTTGCAAAGCAGTTTTATAAGTAAAAATACCAGGTGTAATATTAAGTTTTGGGCTACATATTTGGCGTAGCACAAGCAAGCTAGATAAGATTAATTCCCATACAAATATCGATACTAATTTTCCAACAGCAAAAATCCTCTTTAAATAAAACTGCATACCGAAAAATCGGTGCATTAAATATAAAATCAAAATTCCAATTAAAAATCCGGTAAAGAACGTTGTAAAATGTGCTTCATTTTCATCCTTTAAAAGCATCCAAAGTACTGCTATAAAAATATTTAATAGAAACTGTGTTGGCACACGTTCACCTCTTCTCTATTTTTCTAATACTGCCTGAATATAGATTTCCGGATTTACAATAGTTTTAGTAGCATCCTCCACAAAACTTGAAAAACCCTCTGCACCAAATCCTAATCCAAATGTGCAACATGCAAGTAACAAAATAGGTATTAATTGCCCCTTTGGAAGAGGTTTTTCGTCACCAATACTAACAGAAGTTTCGCCAAATATTGCTTGTAGAAACACACGCAATAATGAGTACAACACAACAACACTAGAAAAAAATGCAATGGCTAACACAACATAGGATTCTGCTTCTATTAATCCTTGTCCTATCAATATTTTCCCGACAAATCCACTGAATGGTGGAATACCAGCAAGCGATATCATAACGATAAAAAAGAGCCAACCGAATAACGGATAATGTCTAATTAGCCCACTCATCCGATCAAATCTTTTCTCACCTGTTAAGTTAATCATCGTACCAACAATAAGAAATAGCATAGCCTTCGCAATCATGTCATGCATTAAATAATAGATCGAACCTTGTAACGAAGAATCTGTTGCTACCCCAAGACCCATTAAAACGAATCCAACACCAATAACAACATTGTAAGCAACAACCTGTCTTAAATCTTTATACGCAATTGCTCCTAAACACCCTGCTATTATGGTAACTACAGACATTCCTTCGATTAATATATGTGTCACTTCTGGCTTATGATAGAAAACCAATGTAAACATTCGAATCAAAGCATAAATACCCACCTTCGTTAATAACGCTCCAAACAATGCTGCAACTGCAGTTGGTGGCACACTATATGAACCTGGCAACCAAAAGAATAATAATAAGCCAGCCTTTAAAGCAAAAACAACTAAAAATAGCAAACTAATGGTTGTAAGAAGTGCATCCTGTCCCTCCTCAGCAACGCGAACAGAAAGATGAGCCATATTGAGTGTTCCTAAGGTGCCATATAAAAAGGCTAGTGCTACAAGGAAAAACCATGAAGCGAGGACATTAATCAGGACATACTTTAAAGACTCTCTAAGTTGTTTCTTGTTACCACCTAGTGCGATTAATGCATAAGACGCTAATAACATTACTTCAAAACAAACAAACAGATTAAAGATGTCTCCTGTCATAAACGAACCATTTACCCCTGCAATCATAAAAAGAACAAATGGGTAAAAATACATCTTCTCATGTCTTTCCCCTATAGATGAATAGGCATATATTAAACAAATTAATGTAACAATACTAGCGATTAAAACAAGTAAAATGGCAAAGGAATCAGCAACAAATGAAATACCATAAGGCGGTAGCCAACCACCAAAATCCAAACGCATAATGCCACTTGCTTGAATATTCTCCAATAGAACAATACTGATGAAAATAAGGGACAGCATTGTTATCAAACTAAGAGCTCTTTGTACTCGGATATGATTTTTAAGAAATACTAGAACAATTCCTATCATAATAGGGACAACGAGAGGCATAACAACTAAATTATTCATACTTTTGCCCCCTTAAACTTTCAAAATCATCAGATTTACTTGTTTGATAAATTCTAAAGGCAAGAACTAACACAAATGCTGTCACAGCAAAGCTAATTACAATGGCTGTTAAAATTAATGCTTGTGGAAGAGCATCTGTATAGGGACTTTCTGCTTCTTTTAAAAGAGGTACATTACCTTTTTTAACGCCTGCAATCGTTAAAATAAGTAAATGAACTGCATGAGACAATATTGCAGTCCCTAAAATAACTCGAATCACATTTTTTGAAAGAATTAAATAAGTAGCAACTGAAACTAGTACACCGATTAATAAAATCATCATTGTCTCCATCACTACTCACCACCTTCACTAATATTCAAAATGATTGTTACTACAACACCAACTACCGTTAACGTAACGCCCGCTTCAAACAGCACTACACTTGCCAACTCTTTTTCACCTATAAGCGGAAAATGTACTGCTATCGCAGCTTGAGTTAGAAAGTCTTGACCAAATAATACAGAAGCAAATCCAGTTCCAGTTGCCAATAATACACCGATAGCAGCAATGATCTTAAAATCAAAAGGCATCCCTTTATGAACTATTTCTATACCTGCTGCTAAATACATCAAAACGATAGCTGAAGCTAATACTAGTCCTCCGATAAATCCCCCTCCAGGAGAATAATGACCTGAAAAAAATAAATAGACGGCCATCGTTAAAATGATAAATACAACAACTTTTGTTACTGTTTTTAAAATGACATCGTTAGTCTTCAAAATCGGTCCCTCCTTTTTTCGCTTTAAACTTGATCAATGTATATACACCAAGTCCAGCTATAAAGAGGACAACCACTTCTAACATAGTATCAAACCCACGAAAATCACCTAATATGGTGTTCACAATATTTGCACCACCAGCTAGATTGTATGCATCTTCAAAGTATTTAGATATTCTCTCAAACTTATCAAAGTTTAGTACTGCCAATGAAATAACCACTACTAATGCTCCTACAGTAATTGAAATAATACTATTCGATATTTTCGTAGAGATTGATAATTTCTCTGTACTCCACTCCGGTAAGTAATAAAAACAAAGTAAGAACAATACGGTCGTAACAGACTCCACAACAAGTTGTGTTAAAGCTAAGTCAGGTGCCCTAAATAAGACAAAAAAGAAAGTAACGCCAAAACCTAATACACCATTTAAAATAACAGCGGTGATGCGTGATTTCACAAATAGTATGGAAATAGCAGCTAATAACATCACACCAATCAAAATCCATTCATACCACTCAATAGATGCGTTATTCTCTGTGCTAAATGAAAAGGCACCACTATAGAAAAAGAAAACCCCAACCGAAAAAATAAAGAAACTATAAATATAAAAAGCATAGTGCCTTAGCAATCCTGTCATATAGCTATTTGTCACTTTATTACTTAGACTTTCAGAACCAGAAATAACGTTGACATATAACGCATTCAAAGACCAATTTGGTGGATAAAAACGATATATCCCCATCCATTTTCCTAACAAACGATACAATATCGTTCCTATCAAAATGACTGCAATGGTCATTAGTATTTCTGTATTAATACCATGCCAAGCATGAATTTCAGGTGTTAGTTTTTGAGCTGGTGCTAAATTAGGATAAATACTTACCATCGCTGGCTTTAAAATATACTTTCCTAATGTATTTGGAAAAAAGAATAGACTAATTACCATTATGCAAAGAATAAATGGAGCGACAAGTAAAGGAAAAGGAGCCTCATGAACAGGCCTCTCTACTTTCTGAATTAACGGTCTTCCTAAAAAAGCTTTAAAAATGATTATCATACAGTAGATAAACGTAAACACACTAGCTATCCAAGCAATAACAGGAAATAGAATTCCGACACTACTTATAGAAAATAGATTCAGATCTTTTATATGGAGTACAGCAGCGAAAAACAGCTCCTTACTTAAAAAACCATTAAATGGTGGCATTCCTGCCATGGAAAGACTGCCAATAACAGCTACAGTAAATGTTAGTGGCATAATGGACATTAATCCGCCTAATCGTCGAATATCCCTTGTACCAACTTCATGGTCCACAATCCCTACCATCATAAATAACGCACCTTTAAATGTAGAATGGTTGATCAAATGGAATAAAGCTGCGAAAGTTGCCTGCGTATAAATAACCGTATCCGCTTCAAAATCGAGTGCATATGCAACAGAACCCATACCGACCAAACTCATAATAAGCCCTAACTGACTAACTGTTGAAAATGCTAATAAAGCTTTTAAGTCAGTCTGTTTCACAGCATTAAATGATCCCCAGAATAGAGTTATTAGTCCTACCGTCGTTACAATCCAAAACCATAGCATTTCTCCACCGAAAATTGGGGACAAACGTGCAACAAGATAAATCCCTGCCTTTACCATAGTCGCTGAATGTAAATATGCACTAACTGGTGTTGGTGCTTCCATCGCATCAGGTAGCCATATATGAAACGGAAATTGTGCTGATTTTGTAAATGCACCTAAAAGAATAAGTATCATCGCTGGAATAAATAATTCATGTTCAGAAATATGCTCTATTTGATGGATGATTTCATGCACACTATAAGAATCTGTCATCATATGCAGCATAATAAATCCAACTAACATCGACACTCCACCTGTAACAGTGATTAACATTGATTTTTGAGCACCCGCACGAGATGCTTTTCTATGATGCCAGAATGAGATTAATAGAAAAGAGGACACACTTGTTAATTCCCAAAATGCATACAATACCATGAGATTATCTGAAAATACGACGCCTAGCATAGCGCCCATAAAAAGAAGTAAATAGCAGTAAAAATGTTGTAGGGATTCTTTTGAAGATAAATAGAAAATGGAGTATAGAACAACCAAACTCCCTATTCCAGAGATTAAAAGACCAAAAATCATACTAAGACCATCTAGGTACGTCGTAAAATTGATGTCTAAAGATGGAATCCACTGATAAGTATGCGTATAAGGGTTGCCACTTGCTATGATTGGAATTAGTCTAGCAAGTATGATGAAGACGATGATTGGAACTGTCAAAGCGAGCCAACCAATATGTATTTTTGTGAATTTCTTATTTATTATCGAAATAATAAACGCCATCAAAAACGGCAATATAATTGCTACATGTATTGTCAATAAACCTTCCTCCTATCTTCAAAATAGATGTGGGAATATAATACAAATAAGTATATGCTTGACGAAATTTAGTGGTCCCATCATAATAAGTAGCTAAATAACGCAAAAAATAAAAGACGTGGAGCATGGAGTACCTTTAATAAGGGGGTTGCATAAAACTACGCATACTTAAATTATACATTATTTTCTCTAAATTCATATTTTTAAGCCCTATAAAACTCATATTTTCTTATTTTTATTTATTAATAGTCATAAAATTGTTAAAAAGAAGGTGGAAAGAAACGTGAAACATTTGCATGGACGTATGGATGAAAGTATTTTAGTATGTGTCTATTATGGACCAAATGGTGAAAGGTTGATAAAAAGGGGACATAAAATTGCTCAGATGCTAGACTGTCCTTTTTATATTTTAACTGTTGACTCACTTCCTTATGATGATTTAGATGCCGAAAAACTCGCATACATCGAACAATGGAAAGAACTTTGTGAAGAATACAAAGTAGAAGAATTTATCATTCGTGATAATGAAAAAAGGCCTATTCAATCGGTCATAGCTGAGGTTGCGAATAACCTTAATATTACACAAGTTATTATTGGTCAAACAGCCCAAAGTCGATGGGAGGAAATTACAAAGGGGTCTTTTATGAACTTACTCTTAAGGGAAATCCCATTTGTTGATATGCACGTTGTATCTGTTGAACGTTTTATCCATAATGAAGAAGACACAGTTTATGAAAAGGGTGTAAGAGGTTATCTTGTACGTGAAGAAAAACAATACAAAGTAGTATTTACATGTCCAAAAGAAATCTGTCATACGGGTATATTCTTCAAAGAGATTGGTACCGACTTTGACAATGGTATTTTCAAATTTATGCATGAAGGAAAAATGCATGAAATACAAATAATTGAGAGCTTTGCGATAGACAAAAATGTGATTCCCAAATGTACAGCAAAATAACTAAAAAAACTGTTCATGAGTATCATAATTCCCATGAACAGTTTTCACTATCTATTTCCCCTTTTTCCGCTCTTCTTTTTTCTCTTGTTCTATATTTGGATTTTTTTCATAAACCGTATTGATTCTTTCAAGCATTGGAGGATGTGTATAGCGGAACCATTTCACAAGTAATGGTGGATTAACCTCACTCAATCCTGCTTTTGTTAATTTTTGGAATGATGAGACAGCCGCTGCATGATCTTCTGTTAGTTTAATGGCATATTCATCAGCTCGTGATTCCTGATATCTAGAAACATAATTCGACAGAGGGCTCGATGCAAACATTAAAAACGAAGTAACGAGTAAAAATAGTGGTATTGAACTTACATCACCTATCTTCTTTATCTTTAACGCTTGACCATATCGCAGAATAATCCAGTCCATAATTTTAGAAGTGAGCCAAAGACCGACAAATGTTAATAATATATAGCCAGCTATCCCAAAGTAGATATGCTTTTCAACATAGTGCCCCATTTCATGCGCCATGATAAATAAGATTTCTTTATCTGTCAACCGATTCAATGTTGTATCCCATAGTACAATTCGTGAATTACTTCCAACACCAGTAACATATGCATTTAAAGCATTTGTTTTTTCAGCCATATTGACTTCATATACATGGTCTGATGGAATATTCGCCTGATCAGCTAACGCCAGAATTTTAGCTTCTAATTCTTTATTTTGTAAAGGATAAAAGTCATTATAAAGCGGATCAATAATGACAGGCTGTACAAACATTAAAAAAATAGAGAATGGTATGGATAGCAGCCATGTATACAGCCACCATCTTTTCGTACTCTTTCGTATAAACCAATAAATAACCGACATCATGATAACAGACATCATATAATTGACTCCAAAATCGATTAAACCATCTTTTACCCAAGAAGAGACAGTTTGTGTGCTAATTCCATATTCTTTACTCAATTGATACCGATAATAATCCATTGGCCACATTACAATATACAGTAGCAAAGATAACCAAAATACATAAATTATTGTCTGGAAAAGTGTTGATTTTGCTTTTGAAGTTGCCTTTTTTTCAAACAAGCGGGACAATCCTAAAAGTAAAATAAATAAATAAATCAACCATTCAAGTGGTGTTACAACGAAGAAAAGAAAGTTCCTTATTTTTGAATAGTCTTCACTTAACAATAGCTCATGACTGGACATAAAAACCGCTGGATCGGCAACCGTTCCTTTTAAAGAATTTGGAATCTCACCATTTCCACTATGAAATATATAAAAGTACATTCCTACGGCATAAACTCCAGATAATATGAGCGTTATTATGCCAATTTTTTTTGCCATTTCATCTCCACCCTTATTAGTCTATCCTATAGAATAGTGTAATCTTAAGAAAAAAATATAGAACTAACTTATAACAATGTTTAATATCGGAATTTTACTCTTAATACAGCGCTAATCGTAATAAGCCCCGTTTCAATCGGAGTTGTTACGTTTTGATTGGCCATAGCTGTTTTGAATAAAACTGGCTCTGCCATACTTTCTTCTACGATTTCTACAGGTTGTGGAGGCATATGTAAGTGCATAGTTTCTGCTATTGTATTTGCTTTCATCTGTGCATTATCATAGGCTATTATTAAAGCTCGTTGATAATAAAAGTCCGGATTTTCTAGTTTAAATTGTAACCCAGACATACTATTGGCCCCATTTTTTACCGCCGTATCAATCAGCATACCTACTTGACTTATATTTCGAACTTTTACGCTAATCGCATTTGTTACTTCATATCCCCTAAAAAGTTGTTTCCCTTCGATGTAATCATACTTGGGTGAAATCATATACGAAGCTGTTTGAATATCCTCTCGCGCTACTCCTAATGCCAATATAGATTCAATCACGCGGCTCGTTATTTCAGCATTATCTTCTGTTGCCTTACTTACCTCTTTTCCTTTTGTTACTATCTCTACTTGTAGTTGAACAAAATCAGGTGTTGCAGATACATTTCCATGCCCCGTTACTGAAATAATACGTGATACTCCGGGTGATTTTTGATGCATGTTATGATAATACACAGCATTCCGCCTTCCATATTGTTCATAATGCTTATCCTATGCTATTTCTTTTGAAAACTTGTCACGTGGAACCTATCGAGTAAATTGACTTTCCTGCTAGCAGACTTTACACAGTGAATTGACAAGACGCAACGTTCGTACTTTACTCGATTAGCGTATTGCAAAATTGATAAAAAATGTATCCCTTTTATTGGAACCTACAAAATTTGATGAAAACAGGATTTCACCGTATTTTTTATCTAACTATGTTGTTATTTTATGATCTGTTGGAAGCCAAAATGCGACAATTGCTAATAAAGGTAACACAGATATGAATATCATTGTATTAAAAATCCCCATCGAATCCATCATCATACCAATTACTACTGAACCAATTGCTCCCATGCCAAACGCAAGTCCCACCGTTAGGCCCGCCATTGTCCCTACTTTACTGGGCACAAGTTCTTGCGCATAAATAACTGTTACAGAAAAACTCAACATGATGAAAAATCCAATAACCACTAAAAATACAACAACTATCCACAAAGGAAGGTATGGTAAAAGCAACGCTAATGGCATAGGAACCAAAAATGATAGCAATATTACATTTTTTCTACCTATACGATCTGCCATTGGACCTCCAAAAAATGTTCCAACAGCACCAATTCCGAGAAATATAAAAATAAGCATTTGACCATTTTGAATCGTTAACTGATATTTATCCATTAAATAGAAAATATAAAAGTTAGTCATGTTCGTTACATAAAACGAGCGAACAAAAATAACAGCCATTAATAAGCCTAGTGCTATTCCGACTTGCCTTTTTGTTAAATTGGGCAAGTTTGAAATCAATGTCTTTTTCTTATTCGTCAAACGCTCCTCTTCTAATTGGTTTTTATACCAACTAGATATTCGAGATAGCAGAACAATCCCGATAGCTGCTACAATCAAAAACCACGCCGCCCCTATTTGACCAAATGGTACAAGCACAAAAGCACTGATTAATGGTGCTAATGCCTGTCCTGAATTTCCGCCAACTTGGTAGATAGATTGAGACAATCCACGCTTTGAACCAGCAGCCATAAAACTTACTTTTGAACCTTCCGGATGAAAAATAGCGGAGCCCAGCCCTAAAAAGATAACCGATAAAAGAATAATCCAGTAATTCGGTGCAATAGCTATTCCTGCTAGTCCGATGAATGTACAACTCATTCCCAATGGTAAAGCATATGGCTTAGGATTACGGTCACTAAAAAACCCTACTACCGGCTGCAAAACTGAAGATACCATATTCAATACAAATGTTATAAGACCGAGTTGCGTAAACGTTAAACCAATCTCCTTTTCCAATACCGGGAACATCGCTGGTATAACAGCTTGCAATGTATCATTAAATAAATGGCAAATACCAATTGCAACCATCACAGGATAAATAGGCGTTGTGAGATTTTTCGTTCTTACTAATGTCGTTGCCATAATAAGCTTTACACTTCCTTTATATCTTGGTGAAATATATTCATTTATTATAACAATTTTTCCAAAATTCAAATATCTTTTTAAAAGAATATTCCTTTCTTTCATGTTCATACTAAGTGCGATAAAAAGAGAGGTGAAAATAATGGGTGACTTTTTAGAAATAAATTTTTGGGAAATGATGCTACGAACAACACTTTCTTTTATAGTATTGCTCATTCTTGCCCGTCTACTCGGAAAAAAACAATTAAGTCAGCTAACCTATTTCCACTATATTACCGGTATTACAATTGGGTCCACTGCTGCTCAAATTGCTTCCGTAAAAGAAACGCCATTTCTTGATGGAATCATTTCTCTCATTTGGTGGTCAGCTTTAACATATTTCGCCAGTGTGATTACCCTAAAATGGTCTTTCATGAGGAATATCGTAGACGGAAGCCCAACGGTTATCATTAAAAATGGTGAACTTTCAGTACAAGCTTTAAAAACTTCTAAACTCCACATGGATGATTTAGTCATGATGCTTCGGGAACAATCTGTCTATTCCATTCAGGATATACATTATGCGATATTAGAGACAAATGGACAATTAAGTATATTAAAGAAACCAGCAGAACAATCAGCTACCAAACAAGACGTAAAAGCAGACGTATCCATTCCACCTCACATTCCAATAGAACTAATAGGAGATGGGAAAATTATATGGAAATCAATGGAGGAAATGAATTTAACTGAAGAGGCATTAATGAAGAAACTCAAGAAGAAGAATATTCAAAAGGTTGAAGATGTCTTTTATGCACAGCTACAACCAGATGGATCCCTATATATTTGTACAAGAGATGAAAATAAAGCCTCTAACAACGATAAAACAAAACAAAATTAATCTTTTGCATCTTCTCAAAGTTATTCTCTCATGAACATTAAACACCATTCGCCAAAAAGCACTAAAATTCCCCAGGAAATATATTATTAATAAT